>PNNH01000036.1 GCA_013824165.1 Methylibium sp.
AACTCGTCCTGGCAGCGCTTGGCCCAGCGCAGGCTCATCTCCATGCTCTTGCGCGCTTCGATCTCGGTGGTGATGTGGCCCTTGGTCTCGTAGGGCGTGCACTCGTCGAACTGCATGACGATGTCGCTGTTCAGAATCGTCTGGATCTGCATCGAGATCTCGGGGGTCAGGAACAGCTTGTCGCCGTTCACCGGTGAGGCGAACTTGACGCCTTCTTCCGAGATCTTGCGCATCTCACCCAGACTCCACACCTGGAAGCCGCCGCTGTCGGTGAGGATGGGCTTGTTCCAGCTCTCGAACTTATGCAGGCCGCCGAACTGTCGCATGATGTCCAGGCCCGGCCGCATCCACAGGTGGAAGGTGTTGCCCAGGATGATCTGCGCGCCCATCTCTTCCAGCGAGCGCGGCATCACGCCCTTGACCGTGCCATAGGTGCCCACCGGCATGAAGATGGGCGTCTGCACGACGCCATGGTTGAGGGTGAGCGTGCCGCGGCGGGCGCGGCCTTCGGTCTTGAGCAGTTCGAACTTCAGCATGATGGGCGCAATTGTCTCAGGCGCAGGCCGCCTTGGCGGCTCCGACGGCGCTGGGGCGCGCTGTAGACTGGCGAAACAGGGCAACAGACCTGCAACAAGCAGGCGCTTAATGAGACAAGGCGAATGGTGCATCCACGCGTGTTCGCGCGCCGATTGCTGTGGGCGGCGGCGCTCAGCCTGTCCAGCCACGCCAGCTGGGCCTGCGGCCCCTACTCGGTCGGCCTCTACGAATTCGGCGCCCTGCTGTACCGGGCGGGCTCCGACGAGTTGCGTGGCATCGACAAGGATCTGATTGATGTCTTGGCGCGCCGCAGCGGCTGTGTGCTGCAGACCCGGGTGGAGTCGCGCTTGCGCATCTGGCAGCAGCTGGGCAACGGCACGCTGGACATCACCGTCTCCGGCATTCCCACCCCGGAGCGTGAGCAGTTCGCCTTGTTCCTGCCCTACCTCTCCACCCGCAACCATGCGCTGATCGGGCGGAGCCTGGCCGCCTCAGCCGGCAGCCCGGCGCAGTTTCTGGCGGACCCCTCGCTGCGCGTGGCCGCGGTGCGCGGCTTCAAGTACGGCCCCCGCATCGACGGCTGGCTGGCACAGCTGCGCGCCCAGGGTCGCGTGGATGAGGTGGCGGACTTCCCCACCGCCTTCAAGGTGCTGATGGCCGGCCGAGTGGCGATGGTGTTTGCCCATCCGATGGTGATCGAGCCCTGGCGCAAGCAGATGCTGAGCGAGCACGTCTTGCTGAACTGGGCGCCTGAGGACACGGTTGTCGCCGGCCTGGTGCTGTCGCGCAGCCGCGTTTCTGCGGCCGACCAGTCGCTGCTGCGCCGCCACCTCGAAAACATGCTGTCGGATGGTGAGTTCGACCAGATCCTACGCCAGCATCTCGGGCCGGACATGGCCAGACAGGTGCGCTACGAGGCCGGCCGGAGCAGCCGCCAGCCTTGAGCTGCAGCTCGGCGCTGGCATAGACTGCAGGCACGCCAGGGAGCCAGACCTGCATCACAAGCAGGCGCCATCGCAACCGTTGGGTTTGCGTCCATGCGTTTTCGATCAAGACCGTTCTTTTTCCTCCTGGGCCTGCTCCTCTGTGCCTCGCTGGACGCCTCTGCCACTTGTCACCGCCACACCCTGGCGTTCTACGAGCTGGGCGTCCTCTACTACCGCAGCGCTGACGGCAAGCCGCAGGGCATCGACAAGGACATCGTCGAAGAACTGGCGCGCCGCAGCGGCTGCCCGTTCAACACCGTGCTGGAGTCCCGGGTTCGCATCTGGGACCAGCTCTCGCGCCATGCGCTCGATCTCAGCGTTTCCGGCATCGCCACGGCGCAACGCGAAGAGTTCGCCGAGTTCATCCCCTACTTCCAGACGCGCAACTACGCCCTGCTGCGCCGGACGCTGCTGCCCGCCTTGGCAACGCCTGAGGCCTTCGTCAAACAAGGCCAGTCCCAGGTCGCTGCGGTCAAGAGCTTCAAGCATGGCGCGCTGTACGACGCCTGGCTGGCCGAGTTGCGGGCGCAGAACCGGGTCGTCGATGTCGCCGACTTCGACCAGGGGGTTCGGCTGTTCCGGGCCGGGCGCGTCGATGCCCTGATCGCGCTGCCCACCAGCTGGGCGCTGCTCTTGCACGACCCGGGCCTGGCACAGCAGTTCCAGGTGATGGATTGGGCCCCGCAGGACCAGCTGGTGCATGGACTGATCATGTCGCGGCAGCGTGTCAGTGCCGAAGACCGCGAGCGGCTGCGCCAAGCCCTGAACGCCATGGTCAGCGATGGCACGGTCAAGTCCATCTTCAGCCGCCATGTGGGCGTCACCCTGGCCTCCGGCATGATGCTCGCGCATGCGGCGCCTCGGCGGCCCGGCCATTGAGGCACCAACCGCTCAATGCGGCGCCCAAGCTGAGGTCAAATGCCGGCACGATGCCCTACAGCCTTGCCCGCGCGGTCCACAGCGAACTGATCATCAAGAAGAGCCGTTTCATCGCCTGCGTCGAGCCCTGCGCAGACCGGGCGATGGCCCTGCGCCGCGTGGCCGAGCTGCGAGAGCAACACCCAGGGGCTGTTCATGTGTGCTGGGCGCTGATGGCCGGTGGCCAATCCGCCGCCGTCGATGACGGCGAGCCCAGCGGCACGGCGGGCCGCCCCATGTTGGAGGTGCTGCGCCACCAGGATCTGGAAGGCGTGCTGGCCAGCGTGGTGCGCTACTGGGGTGGCGTGAAGCTCGGCGCCGGCGGCCTGGTGCGCGCCTATACCGACAGCGTGGCGCAGGCCCTGCTGAGCGCCGACAAAGTGCCACAGCTGCGCATGCAGCAGCTGCGCTGCAGCGTGCCCTATGCGCTGGAAGGCCTGCTTCGCCGCGAGATCGAGCAGCAGACGGGCGCCCTGCTACTGGACGTGCAGCATGGCGCGCTGGTGGAGCTGACGCTCAGCCTGCCCGAGCCAGCGGCAGGTGGATTCGTGGCTCGCGTCAATGAATGCGGACAGGGGCGGGTGGGGTGGTTCAAGGACTGAGCGCCGACGGCCCAGCAGCAGCCCGCCGACAGCTTCAGCGGACGGTGCTGCGGCAGGCACCAAGCTGCGCGTTGAAGCGCTCCAGAAAGCCAGGGCGGCCGGCCAGAAAGGCCTTGGAGAAATAGACCCCCAGCGGCCTGTCCTCCTGCAGCACGCTGCGCAGCTGGCCGTCCAGGCTCTGTTCTCGTATCAAGCGCTCCATCACCAGGTTGTTGGCCAGGATGGCATCGACTCGCCCAGCCCGCAGCATCTTCAGCAGACCTTCGGTGGTGGGTGGCGTGGCCACCGCGCGGTAGCCCTGCTCGCGCAGCCAGTCGAGCATGTTGGCGCCGACAAAGCTGCCGACCTGGGCCGTCGCACGAAAGTCCGGGGACTGCGGGTCAGCGGCATTGCCGGCAAGCAGGTACCAGCGCCACTGCTGCGGCGCGATGATGGCCGACTGCACCGCATAGCCATCGCGGTCGCTATTGCGCGAGGCGGCAAAGAAGCCGTCGGCTTCGCCCTGCTGAACCAGCTTCTGCGCCCGCGCCCAGGGCAGCACCTGCACGTCGTAGGGCTGGCCCATCCGGCGCATCACACAGTCCACCACCTCGACCGCAATGCCGGCGAGACGCTGCTGCGCTGTGTCGCGATAGCTGTAAGGCGGCAGTTCATGCGTGGTTAGGCGAACGGTGGATTCGCCAGTTCGAGCCAGAACCGGCAGCGCCAAGCCCAGGACGAGAGTGCAGAGCCAAGCCCGTGAAGCAGCCATGCGTGAACTCATGAAGCGACGACCGAATTCGAGGCGTTCTACGGGGACTGCAGCCAGGCGTCAAGCCTGTTCCCGCTCCAGCAGCATGGCATCCCCATAGCTGAAGAAGCGATAGCGCTGCGCGATCGCGTGGCGGTACAGCGCCATCATCTGTTCATAGCCCGTGAAGGCGCTGACCAGCATCATCAAGGTGCTCTTGGGCAGGTGGAAGTTCGTCACCAGCAGATCGACCACGCGGAACTCGAAACCCGGTGTGATGAAGATATCGGTCTCGCGCGCGCCGCCCTGCAGCGTGCCGGACAGGGCGGCTGACTCCAGCGCGCGCAGGGTGGTGGTGCCCACCGCGACCACACGGCCGCCGCGCGCCTTGGTCTGCGCGATGGCCGCCACCGTGGCTTCGCTGACCTCGAACCATTCGCTGTGCATCTTGTGTTCGCTGATCTGGTCCACACGGACCGGCTGGAAGGTGCCGGCGCCCACATGCAGGGTCACGTGCGTCGTCTCCACCCCGCGTGCGGCGAGACCAGCCAGCACGCCCTCATCGAAATGCAAAGCCGCCGTCGGCGCGGCCACTGCGCCGGGCTCCTTGGCGAACACGGTCTGATAGCGGCGCACATCGTCCTCTGCGTCGGCATGCTCGATATAGGGCGGCAGCGGCACATGGCCGTGCTGTTCCAGCAGCGCGAAGGGTTCGCCCGCAAGGCGCAGATGGAACATGCCGCCATCGGGGCCGCAACGGCCCAGCACCTCAGCATCGAAGGCGCCATCGGCGAAGTGCACGAGGGATCCCGGCTTGGGGCTCTTGCTGGCGCGCAGATGAGCCCAGACCTCGTGCGTCCCTGGCAGCACGCGCTCGACCAGCGCCTCGACCGCGCCACCGCTGGCCTTGTGGCCAAAGAGGCGCGCCTTGATGACCTTGGTGTTGTTGAAGACCAGCAGATCGCCGGGGTTCAGCAAGGCGGGCAGGTCCCGGAAGATGCGATCCACCGGTGCCGCGGCGCGGCCATCCAGCAGCCTGGATGCGCTGCGCTCGTCGGCCGGATGCTGGGCAATCAGTTCGGGGGGCAGCGCGAAATCGAAATCCGCGACGGTGAAGCTGCGTGTGTTCATGAGACTTGAGGGCCGGACAGACCCGTGCCAATGCAGTAGGGAGGGGAAGGCCGAAATTGTCCCACGCGCGAGTGCCGCCAGCACTGCGATGCCGCCTGCGCGCGACCCGGCCCGGCACGTTAGACTGCTCCACAGGGAGCCCGAGAGCTTGGAGAGCGGCAGCATGCAGCGACGTACCGTGATCTCACTGGGCACCGGCCTGTGCGTCGGCATGGCGCTTGGCGGGGCCCGCGCCAGCCAGGAGCTGGGGCTGCAGGCCTTCACCGAGAACCTGCCCCCCTTGAACTACGCAGAAGGCGGGGAAGCCAAGGGCTTCAGCACCGAACTGCTGCAGATGATGGGCCAACAAGCCGGCATCCCGATCACGATCGAGGTGCTGCCATGGGTGCGGGCCATGCAACAGGTGCAGGA
Source organism: Methylibium sp. (assembly GCA_013824165.1). Classification (GTDB taxonomy): domain Bacteria; phylum Pseudomonadota; class Gammaproteobacteria; order Burkholderiales; family Burkholderiaceae_C; genus JACDQM01. The sequence continues at coordinate 5,316 of PNNH01000036.1, forward strand.
CCGACCCGGCACCCTCCTGTTCTCCCTGACCCGGACGCCAGAGCGCGAAACCCAGTTCAAGTGGGTGGGGCCGATCAGCTCTCGACGCATCGTCTTGTTCAAGCTGGCGGCACGAAAGGATCTCGGCACACCCCATCTGCAGCGGCTGGCGGGTGCCAAGATCGGCGTGGTGCGCGAGTCCGCCACCGCCCGGCAGATGCAAGCCGACGGCCTGAGCCCCGGCCAGGAGCTCGACCTTGCGCTGGACGACACCAACAACCTGCGCAAGCTGCTCGCCGGCAGGATGGAATACATGGCCATGCTCGATTGGGCTGCAGCCTGGCAACTGCAACAGGTGGGCCTGCCCTACTCAACACTGCAGCCGGTGCTGGATTACGACGTCGACCGCAGCTACTGGTTCGGCCTGAACCCGCGCGCGGACGAGAGCCTGGTGCGCAGACTGCAAGCCGCGCTGGACAGCTTGCGTCGCGACGGACGCTACGAGCGCTTGCGCCAGCGCTACTTCCGCTGATCGATCTAGCGAGCGAGCGATCGACCGACCGCGCTGCAGGCCTGCTGCAGAGTTGATTCATCTCAAGACGGACAGCACCCCGCGGTGAGAGCATGAGCTCAAGGAGAACAAACCATGAGCCAAGCCCTCACCCCAGGACAGCACGCCTTGCTGGAGACCGCATTGGTCCAGAAGCAACAGCGCCTGGAACAGTCGCTGCAAGCCCAGCTGGGCGGTCAAGATCGCGTGACCCATGCGCGCGAGCAACTGCTGCAGGATGCCGACGACGCGCGCGAGCACGATGCCGAGCGCGAGGTGGATCTGGCCCGCAGTGATCGCAATCTGGAAGCGTTGCGCGAGGTCAACGAGGCGCTGCTGCGCCTGCGCAGCCCCGACTACGGCGTGTGCATCGACTGCGGCAAAGGCATCGCCTTCGACCGGCTGCAGCACAGCCCCGAAGTGCTGCGCTGCATCGACTGCCAAAGCACCCTAGAGAAATCCAGCGGCTCGGTCTCGCACCGCAGCATCTGAGAACACACACCACCAACACCCTCAAGGAGAGAGTTACATGACCATGTTTCACGCCGTCGTCTGGCTGGACCACCACACCGCCAACATCATGCAGTTCGATGCCGAGCATGTGCAGGCCGAGAAGGTCAAGGCCAGCAGCCGCCACACCCGCCAGCATGGCAGCGAGGTGCGCACCGAGCATGAGTTCTTCGCGGATGTCTGCGAGGCACTGAAGGGCATTGGCGAGATCCTGGTGACCGGCTCCAAGACCGCCCAGGCCGACTTCAAGCACTACCTGGAAAAGCACCGCCCGAATCAGGTGGCGAGCGTGGTCGGCTATGAAACCGTCGACCACCCCAGCGACAAGCAATTGCTGGCGCTGGCGCGCCAGTACTTCCTGAAGTACGACCGCATGAACGGCACCACGCCACAGCCGCTGTAAGCGCCTGCGGTCGCGCCATCCCGGCGCACCCCGCTGATCTCTGAGTCAGAAACCACGCCCCGCTCAGGGGCGTGGTGCCATCAGCATCTGGGTTTGCTGCTGGCTGCGCAGCCGGAACTGCTCCAGGTCCAGCGCGCGCAGTAGCGCGCGCAGCTGCTTGCGCTCATCGTCCGTCTTGGCATCCGCCAGCGCTCGCTCCAGCCGCTGCATCTCGATGTAGTTGCGGTCGATGCGCTGACCGATCTCGTGGATGCGCTTGGCAGCTTCGTAGCTGCGCTCGAACTCATCGCCATCCGGCTGATCGGCGCACACGCCGTTGTAGAACTCGCCGCGCAAACCCTGCTGCCAGCCCCGCTGAGGGCGGCAGAAGCTGCGGATGCCGCGCGACCAGCCGTCCTGCCAAGCCGTCACGTCCGGCTGCACGCCCACCTTGGCACAGGCCTTGGCGTGCGACTCCAACAGATCCGGCAGGGCGCCGCTGCGCCCATCGCGCTGGCCTTTGTCGGTCCAGTCAACGTTCAGGCATTCCTTTTCGCTCATGCTCGCGCACCCGCTCAGCAGCGCCATCGCCAGTGCCGCGACGGCCAGGCCAGGTCTGGCGTGCCAATTCTTCGAGAGCTTCATTGCATGGATCGCGCTGGGCGCGGCTGGTTTGTCAGAACTGGAACGCACCGGGCACATGGGCCGTTGACCGGCAACGGCTCCGCCGACGCCTTCGTGCTTCAGTTCACTCGACACCAGCGATAGCTCAAGAAGCACAGCCTTCAGACACCGCCACTCGCCGTGCCCAACACCAGACCTGCGCTGCCGAACAACCAGGCGGTGGTCTTGTCGATCACGGCCAGCGCATGGATGTCCAGCGCCGTGGGCACCAGCTGGCGCTTCCATGTTTTTCCGCCGTCTTGCGTCAACAGCACCGTGCCTTGCTCGCCGACGATCCAGCCGTTCGAGGCATCGGCAAAGGCGATGGCATTGAGCGCATTGGTGGTGCCACTCGCAACCTTTGTCCAGCTGCCGCCGCCATCGCTACTGCGCAGAATGGCTCCGCCACTGCCAACGACCCACAGCTCACCCGCGTTGCCCGTCACCGCATTGAACTCGCTGACACCTGCAATGCTGCTGCAGCTTCCCCAGCTCGCCCCGCCATCGTTGCTCAGGGAGATGCAGGCCGGCGCGCCTGCATAGCCCCGCTCCGACAGCCCGACGCCCCGAAAAGCATCGGTGAAGTGCAAGCGCTTGATTGAGAAACTGGCGCTGCCCTGGGGCGTCCAGCTCACGCCGCCATCGCTGCTGACCAGTACTCGGTCGCCCGAGCTGCTGACGGACCAGCCACGCGATTCATCGAGGAAGTACTTCACCTGCTCCAGCGTGCCTCCCTTCAACAGGGCCCAAGTACGGCCACCATCGTCGCTGCGGTAGAGGTCATAGGCACTGCCGTTCCAGTCGGACAACCAGGCACGCTTCGAGGAAGCCGAGACGATGGCTTGTGGCGACTTGAAACCGGCGCTCGTATTCGCCACCCAAGTCTTGCCACCATCTTCCGTGCCCAGTACGCCCGAGCTGGAGACCGCCACTCCGCGCCGTCCATTGACGAGCCATGCGCCGCCGAAGTATGGGGAAGCCGCCACCGGTGCGCGCAAAAGCGTCCAGGTCTTGCCCGCATCATTGCTCCGATAGAGTCCGCCCCCGCTGCGCTGCTGCAGCAAGCTCATATCGCTGATCCGCGCCAGTGGACCGTAGAACTTCAGACGTTGGTCATCGTCCAGATCGCCGATCCAGCTCAAGCCACCATCCACGCTGTGAAAAAAGCGACTTGGAATGGCCGACAGAAGCGGGGGCTGCCACAGACCCAAGGTATCCGCATGACGGCCGGTAAAGAAGGAGTTGCGCGCCGAGTCGCTCGCCAACGAGACCGCCTCCCATGGCGCTCCGGGCTGCCGAGCACGAAGCACCTGCTGCTGCGTACCCAGCGACGCAGCGGCGATGGCCTGCCCATCGGCGAACAGCCAAAACTTGTCGGGCTCGCTTGTGCTGCGTGCCAGCTCATAGGACTCGTAGTAGCTCGAGCGCAGCCGCGCGTCGACAGCGTAGGCCGTCCAGCTCAAGCCACCATCAAGGCTGGCGCAGGCCCGCCGCGTGACCAGGCTCGGATCATCGGCCAGGCGCTCGTAGCCGAGCAACAGCAGGCGCTGCTCGCCATGGACCTGCAGGCTCCTGTAGGGCAGCCAGCCGCTGCGGCAAGCCGTCGGCAGGGCGGGCAAGCTCTGGTAGCTCTGCCCCAAGTCAGTGGACAACTCCACTGAGGCGACACCAAGGCGCCAAAGGCGCGAGGAGGCACGGATGCCGCCCATGCTGCGCCCGTCCTCGTGCAAGTAGACGGTCGTCCAGCCGCTGAAGCTGCTCGGCCGCCATGTCGCGCCGCCATCCGTGCTGATCTGCGCCTCGGTATCGCCGTCGGTGGCCAGCAGGCCGGCCGCCCCCATCACATACACCTCATAGAACGGACGGCCCTTGCTGGGGCTTTGCGGCAAGGCCGCCAGGCGCTGGAAGCTCGCACCACCGTCCCGTGTGCGCAGTGGCACCACGCCTTCGCCCACACTTGGACCGTAGCCCCTTACCCATCCGTTATTGGCGTCGGAAAAACTGAGCTCCAGAGGCCTGAGCTGCAGGCCCAGCAGCGTGCGCTGCCAGCTGGCGCCACCGTCGACCGTCTTCACGACATCGCCGCTGACCGTGGCGGCAAAGCCGCGCTGGCTGTCGATGAAAGAGAAGCCCATGAGTTCCTGCTCATCCAGCGTGGGCTTGAGCTTGCACCAGCCGCCCGCAGCGCCGGAGGTGCAGGCCGCGCCATACAGATGCGACCAGTTGGCGACGCCGAGCTGCAGCTGCGCCTGACGGCTGAGGCCGGCCGCATTGCTGACCTTCAACTGCACCTGATAGCTGCCCGCCTTGGCGTACAGATGCTTTGGCGCTGCTTCGGTGCTGGTCGTGCCGTCGCCGAAACTCCATTCAAAGCTCAGGCCCGCGAGCGCAGCTGCGCTGCTGCTGAACTGGACTTCGTTGGACAGGCCCGCATCGGCTGGTGCGGACACCATCAACGCTTCGGGGATCGGTGTCGCTGGCGTGGCATCACCGCCACCTCCGCCACCACAAGCCGTCAGCAGGACTCCCGCAATGCCGAGCAAACCGGTAACGTGTCTAATATCCATCTCTGTACCCTCCCTTGGGTTTGCAGCTTGTATGTGCTACTTAACGCAGAATACTAGCAATGCAGCTACGCGCACCGGAGCCGGCCCGCGCTCAGCAAGGCATCGGCGGGGCAAAATCTCGCCATGCCCGAGGCTAAGTCCCCCACCCTGCAGCAGAAGTCCGCGCCTCAGAAGGCAATGGAGAAGCTCGGCCTGCTGCGCGACATCGACCTAGCGCTGCACATCCCGCTGCGCTACGAGGACGAGACGCGCATTGTGCCGATTGGCAGCGGCCGCGAGGGCGACACGCTGCAGTGCGAAGGCGTGGTCAGCGAATGCCGTATCGAGCTGCGCGGCCGGCGCCAGCTGATCGTGCGCATCGAGGACGACAGCGAATCGCTGCTCCTGCGCTTCCTGCACTTCTACCCCTCGCACCAGAAGGCAATGGCCGTGGGCACCCGGCTGCGCGTGCGCGGAGAGCTGCGCGTGGGCTTCTTCGGCCGCGAGATGGTGCACCCGGCCTTCAAGGCGGTGGATGAGGACACGCCGCTGGCGCAAAGCCTGACCCCCGTATACCCGGCCAGCGCCGGCCTGCCTCAGGCCTATCTACGCAAGGCCGTGGCGGCCGTGATGAAGCGCGCGCCGCTGCAGGAGTTGCTGCCCGCCGGCACCGTGCCGCGCCAGCTGCCGCCGCTGCGCGAGGCGCTGGAGTTTCTGCACCACCCGCCCCCCAGCGCCAGCCTCGCCACGCTGGAAGACCACAGCCATCCGGCCTGGCAGCGCCTGAAGTTCGAGGAGCTGCTGGCCCAGCAGCTCAGCCAGCTGCAGGCACAGCGCGAACGCGCGCGCCTCAAGGCGCCGGCGCTGCGCGGCGCGCGCGGCGGCCTGCACGAGCAGTTGCTCGACGCCCTGCCCTTTGGGCTGACCGGCGCGCAGCAGCGCGTGGTCGAGGAGATCGCGCAAGACCTGGCCCTGCCGCAACCGATGCATAGATTGCTGCAGGGCGATGTGGGCTCGGGCAAGACCGTGGTGGCCGCGCTGGCTGCGGCGGTGTGCATGGATGCCGGCTGGCAGTGCGCGCTGATGGCGCCCACCGAGATCCTGGCCGAGCAGCATTTCCGCAAGCTGGTGCAGTGGCTGGAGCCACTCGGTATCAAGGTCGCCTGGTTGACCGGCTCGGTGAAAGGCAAGGCGCGCCAGAAGATGCTAGACGCGGTGGCCGACGGCAGCGCCGGCCTGGTGGTGGGCACGCATGCGGTGATCGAAGACAAGGTGCAGTTCAAGCAACTGGGTTTGGCCATCGTCGATGAGCAGCACCGCTTCGGCGTCGCGCAGAGGCTGGCGCTGCGCAAGAAGCTCGAAACCCAGGCCTCACGCGGACGCGGCCAGAGCATGGAACCGCACATGCTGATGATGAGCGCGACCCCGATTCCACGGACCTTGGCGATGACCTACTTTGCCGACCTGGCCGTCTCCACCATCGACGAGCTGCCGCCGGGCCGAAGCCCCATCGTTACCAAGGTGTTCGCCGACACGAAACGGCTGGAGGTGATCGCCAAGATCGCCGATGCAGTCGAGCAGGGCCGACAGGTCTACTGGGTCTGCCCCTTGATCGAGGAAAGCGAGACGCTGGACCTGAAGAACGCCACCGAGACACATGCCGAGCTCAGCGCGGCGCTGGCCGGCCATGGCGTGGGCCTGCTGCATGGCCGCATGCCCCCCGCCGAGAAGGCCGCGGTGATGGCCGAATTCAGTGCCAACCGCCTGAGCGTGCTGGTGGCCACCACGGTGATCGAAGTCGGCGTGGACGTGCCCAACGCCAGCCTAATGGTGATCGAGCATGCCGAGCGCTTCGGCCTAAGCCAGCTGCACCAGCTGCGCGGGCGGGTGGGCCGTGGCGCGGTGGCGAGTGTGTGCGTGCTGCTCTACACCGGCCCGCTGTCCATCACCGGCAAGGACCGGCTGCGCGCGATGGCCGAAACCACCGACGGCTTCGAGATCGCGCGCCGCGACCTGGACATCCGCGGCCCCGGCGAGTTCATGGGTGCGCGCCAGAGCGGAGCAGAGCTGCTGCGCTTCGCCGATCTGCAGGAGGATGCGCCGCTGCTGAAGGCGGCAAGAGCGCTGGCGCCGCAGCTGCTCGACCAGCACCCGGCCGCGGCCCAGGCGCAGGTGACGCGCTGGCTCGGCAGCAAGGTCGAGTTCCTGAAGGCGTGAGCCGGACAGACGGCAAGGCCTGCGCCACCACGACGCTCACCAGAGCCAGTAGACCAGCAGCAGCCCGCCTGCCGCATTCAGCAGCGCCGTCAGGCTGCGCCGCATCGCCCCAGGCCAGATGGGCTGGCGGCGCAGGCGTGCCAGTGTGGCCAAGCCCAGCAGCAGCGCGACAGCGGCGGCCGAATGCGCCATCCAGGGATTCGCTGCGGCCAGCAGCATGCGCCAGGCCAGCGCCATCAAGGCCGAGCCGACCAGCAGCTCCAGCAACTGCTCCGTGCGGCTTTGCGGGCGCCACAGACGCCAGGCCATGCCGGCCAGCGTCAGCAGCGCGATCACGGCACCGATCCAGCCGCCTGGCGCGCTGCGCGCGGCCTGGACAGGTGGGTCGAGCGCAAACGCGGGGTTGATCAGATGCATGCCCAGGCTGTCCAGTTCCAGCTGACCATTGGCCATCAGCAGCACGCCGCGGCCGCTGACTTCGCTATAGCCCAGATAGCTGCGGAAGCCCCCCGTGCCGCCGTTGTGCCAGACGATGCGATCGCCATGCTTCTCGGTGCGCATCCACCCCAGCGCCACGGCGCCATGGGCATTGTTGCGCCGCGCCTGCTCGCGCTCGGCGCCAGCGTCGAAGGGCGCGCGGCGCTGGCGCGCGGCGTTCAGCAAGGCCAGCATCTGCTGCGCATCGGCCCGCAGCGCACCGGCACCGGCAAAGGCGCCAATGGTCCAGGCCGGCGTGGGCCGGCCCTTTTCGTCATGGCCCTGCACCTGGGCCGAGGCCAGCTGCGGCTCCAGGCCTGCGCCGTCAGCGCCGGCCGGCCGCAGGATCTGCGCCGCCATCAAGGCCGCCAGCGGCTGGCCGCCGGCGCGCTCCAGCACCTGGCCCAGCAGTGCAAAACCGAGGTTGGAATAGCTGAACTCGGGCTTGGCCTCGCCGCCCCAGTCGCGCAGCCAGTCCAGCATGTCGGCCTGGCTGTAGCGGCGATAGGGATCGCCCGGATCGCGCAGCATCGACGCGAGGAAGCGCAGCGACAGCGGCAGGCGCGGCAGGCCCGAGTGGTGCGTGGCCAGGCTGCGCAGCGTCAGGTGCCCGGCCGGGGTGCCGGCCAGCTCGGGCAGCCAGCGCTCGACCGTGTCGTCCAGGCGCAGCTGCTGCTGCGCATCCATGCGCGCCAGCAAGCTGCCAACCAGCGCCTTGGTGACCGAGCCCAGCTCAAAGCGCGACTGCGGCGTCAGTGCGACGCCAGCGTGGCTGCTGGTGCCCAGCAACAGCAGCTCAGGCTCGCCCGGCTGTGCACCAAGCCGTGCCACCACCAGACCGCTCGCCTTGGGCAGTTCTGCGCCGGGCAGGGGCTGCAGCTGGCGCTGCAGCAGATCACGCTGACCGGCGAAGGCTTCGGCCGCCTGGACGCTCGCAGGCATTGCCAGCAGCACAGCGATCATCTGGGCGCTAAGCCATGCAATAAGCCGCGCGAACGGCTGGCATTGATGCTGTTCCACAAGGCAGTCCTTTCGCCTGACCAAAGGGTTCACTGACGCGCCGCGGCCAGCATGGCAAGCAGCGGAATGACGCGCTCGGGGCGCACCGCATAGCTGCCGCGCTGCGGCACATGCAGCCAGCCGGCTGACTCAAGCTCGCGCAGGTGGTGATAGAGCTGGCCGCTGGTGCCCATGCCGGGCTGAGCCGCCAGTTCGGCCACCGCGCTGATGCCCTGCAGCAGGCACTGCAGCAGCTGCAGACGCACAGGGTGGCCCAGCGCTGCCAGGCGCGGCGCAAGTTCGCTCCAGTCTTCTTGCAGCAGGTCCTGCTGGGGTCGGCCAATCTGCCATTGCAGCTCGCCACCGGCCGGGTCGCAGAAGCGGCCGGCATAGACCACGCCGCCCTGCCCGGGCGCAAGGCGTCGCTGCAGACCGTCCAGCACCCACAGCGCGCCATCGCGGCGAGAGGCGGCACGCGGCAGCTGCAGCGCCGGGTCTTGCGCTGGGCTGCCGTTCTCCAGGCTGCTGAGCCGTGCCTCTATCGCCGCCAGCCTGTGTTCGAGTTCAAGCTCATCCATGAACTCATATTACACGGTTTTTCGTATTTTCGACAATTCACAAAAGGCCGCCTACTTCAGCCGCTGCACCCAGTAGATCAGCACTTCCTGGCGCGGGCGGATGTCGCTGGCGCTGTAGTAGTAGATGGGCACGGCATTGATCGCGTCCAGCGTGTTCATGCCCGAGATCACGCGGCCGAATACTGCATAGCCGGGATCGGCGGCGCTCTTGTAGTCCAGGCCCGGGTTGTCGACGACGTTGATGAAGAACTGCGTGGTGGCGCTGTTGGCGGCGCTGCGCCGGGCCATCGCGAGGGTGCCGCGCCGGTTCGACAGGCCGTTGTTGCTCTCCAGCACGATGGGCGCATAGGGCGGCGGCTTCAGATACTGGCCGCTGGTGTAGCCACCAGCCTGCACGATGAAGTCGCGGTCGACATGGTGGAACAAGGTGTTGCGGTAATAGCCATCGGCCACCAGACGCAGGAAGTTGGCCACGGTGGCCGGCGCGTAGCCCAGGTCGTAGAGCTCGATCACCAGCTCACCGCTGCTGGTCAGCATGCAGACGCTGGGCCAACTGCTCTGCGCCGCGGCCTGCAGGCCGGTGCTGCTGCAGCTGCTGGTAGGCGGGTAGGGGTTCGGGTTGGGAGTCGGCCAAGGGCCGTTGTCATGCGGGCCGTCGCCACCGCCGCCGCCGCAGGCGCTCAGCAACAGGGTCAGCAGGGCAGGCAGGGCAAGCTTGAACAGGGAACGCATCGCGGCTTCTCCAGGCGGCATGGCTGCTCAACGGGTGGTCAGCCTGCAGCGATGACGCCGCCTGGCCGCAAATGCAACAAAACGTCAGCGCGCCAGGCCGCCGCTACACTCGCGCGCCACAGGCGCAGGCGCCGATGCCCTCATGCTGGCAGCGGCTCGCTTGCATTCACTCCCCTTGCTGAATTGCTGATTACTCTGACCATGAAGATTGCCTCTACACGCCGCCAGCTGCTGGCCCTGAGTCTTGTTTCCTTGCTGGGCCTGAGCGCCTGTGGCGGCGGTGGTGGCGGCGACAGCGGCCAGAGCTGGGCCGAGATCTCTGGCTCGAATGCAGTGCAAGCGCTGAAGACCACCGACACGCTGGCCGGCACCGGCGCCGAGGCGCTGAACGGCAAGCGGCTGACCGTGCACTACACCGGCTGGTTGTACGACGTTCGCGCCACAAATCAGAAGGGCAGCCAGTTCGACAGCTCCGTCGGCAAGACGCCGTTTGCCTTCACGCTGGGTGCGGGCGCTGTGATCCAGGGCTGGGACAAGGGCTTCGCCGGCGTGAAGGCTGGCGGCAAGCGCACGCTGCTGATTCCGGCCGCTCAGGGCTACGGCGCACAGGGCGCCGGCAGCGGCGCGATTCCGGCCAATGCGGCGCTGATCTTCGAAGTCGAGCTGATCAGCGTTCAGTAAACCAGACGGCAAGCTGGAGTCACAACTCCAGGTTGTCGATCAGCCGGGTCGTGCCCAGCCTGGCCGCACCCAGCACCACCAGCGGCGCGTCCTCGGCGGGCGCGCCCAGGTCGCGCTGGCGGCGCAGCACCATGTAGTCAGGCGCCCAGCCTGCATCGCGCAGGGCCTGCAGCGCAGCCGCCTCGATGGCGGCCACGTCGCGCTCGCCACCTTGCCAGCGCGCGATCATGGCCTTCAGCGTGCGGGAAAGGCGCAATGCCTCCGCGCGCTCGGCCTCGCTCAGATAGCCGTTGCGCGATGACAGCGCCAGGCCCAGTTCGCTGCGCGTGGTCTCGCCGCCGATGATCTGCACAGGCAGCGCCAGCTGCGCCACCATGCGGCGGATCACCATCAGCTGCTGGTAGTCCTTCTTGCCGAAGGCCGCGAGCGTCGGCTGCACGATGTTGAAGAGCTTGTGCACCACGGTGCAGACGCCGGTGAAAAAGCCGGGACGGAAATGGCCTTCGAGGATGTCGGCCAGCTCGTTCGGCGGTGTCACCTTGTAGCCCTGCGGCTCGGGATAGAGCTCGGCCTCGCTGGGCGCAAAGACGAAGTCGCAGCCCGCGCCTTCGAGCAGCGTGCAGTCGCGCTCCAGCGTGCGCGGGTAGGTGTCGAAATCCTCGTGCGGCGCGAACTGCAGCCGATTGACGAAGATGCTGGCGACCACCGGGCCGCCGCCATGATCGGCCGCCATTGCCGCCTTGGCCTGGCGCACCAGTGAGAGGTGGCCCTCATGCAAATTGCCCATCGTCGGCACGAAGCCGCGCGGGCTGCTGCCCAGCGCCTGCCGCAGCTCGGCGATGCTGTGGATGACTTTCATCGTCGCTCTCAGAATCCGTGGATCTCGTTGACCGGGAAGGTCTTGGCCTTGACCTCGGCCACATAGCGGCCGACGGCATCCTGCACCGCGGCTGCGCCGGCCATGAAGTTCTTGACGAAGCGCGGCTTGCGCCCGGCCGTGATGTCCAGCATGTCGTGCAGCACCAGCACCTGGCCCGAGGTGCCGACGCCGGCACCGATGCCGATCACCGGCACCGGTGAGGCGGCGGTGATCTCGGCGGCCAGCGCTGCGGGCACCATCTCGTAGAGCAGCATCGCGGCGCCGGCGTCGACCAGCTCCTGCGTCTCGCGCTTGATGCGCGCCGCACCCGCCTCGTCGCGGCCTTGCACCTTGAAGCCGCCCAGCGCGGTGACGGTCTGCGGCGTGAAGCCCAGGTGGGCGCATACCGGGATACCGCGTTCGCTGATGAAGCGCACGGTCTCCGGCGTCCAGCCACCGCCTTCAAGCTTGACCATATGCGCGCCGGCCTTCACCAGCGCGGCCGCGCTCTTCCAGGCCTCTTCCTTGCTGACGTGGTAGCTGTCGAAGGGGAGGTCGGCGACGACCCAGGCGGTCTTGACGCCACGCCGCACGCAGGTGGTGTGATAGACCATATCCTCAAGCGTCACCGGCGCGGTGGAGCCGCGGCCCTGCAGCACATTGCCCAGCGAATCGCCGATCAGCAGCACGTCCACGCCGGCGGCGTCCAGCAGGCCGGCAAAGGCCGCGTCGTAGCAGGTCAGCATGGCGATCTTCTCGCCGCTGGCATGCATGTCCTGCAGGCGATGCAGGCTGATGGGTTTGCGTTCGCTCGTCATGGTTTGGCTGGCTTCTTGGGGCCCCAGAATCAGGGCGCCCGCAGTGTAGCCGTGCGATTCCGGATCGACACCGGCCAGGGACAATGTAGGCTTCGCTCCCCAGAAGCCGGAGGACCTATGACCCTGACAGAGCTGCGCTACATCGTCGCCGTCGCCCGCGAGCGCCATTTCGGCCGCGCGGCGGAGGCCTGCTTCGTCTCGCAGCCCACCCTCAGCGTCGCGATCAAGAAGCTGGAAGAAGAACTGGACGTGAAGATCTTCGAGCGCGGCGCCAGCGAGGTCTCGGTCACGCCACTGGGCGAGGAGATCGTGCGCCAGGCCCAGTCGGTGATCGAGCAGGCCAGCGCCATCAAGGAAATCGCCAAGCGCGGCAAGGACCCGCTGGCCGGCGCGCTGCGCCTGGGGCTGATCTACACCATCGGCCCCTATCTGCTGCCCAAGCTGGTCAAGAGCGTGATCGAGCATTACCCGCAGATGCCGCTGATGCTGCAGGAAAACTTCACCGTCAAGCTGCTGGAGATGCTGCGCACCGGCGAGCTGGACTGCGCCATCATGGCCGAGCCCTTCCCCGACACCGGCCTGGCCATTGCGCCGCTGTACGACGAGCCCTTCGTCGTCGCGGTGCCGACCGACCACCCCTTTGCCCAGCGCGAGACGGTCAGCGCGCAGGAACTCAAGAGCGAGACCATGCTGCTGCTGGGCACCGGCCACTGCTTCCGCGACCATGTGCTGGAGGTCTGCCCGGAATTTGCGCGCTTCTCCAGCGATGCCGAGGGCATCCGCAAGAGCTTCGAGGGCAGCTCGCTGGAGACCATCAAGCATATGGTGGCCTCGGGCATGGGCGTCACCGTGGTGCCGGCGCTGTCGGTGCCCAAGGAGCTGCAGGCGCATCTGCGCTTCGTGCCCTTCGCCGAGCCGGTGCCGACACGCCGCGTGGTGCTGGCCTGGCGCCGCACCTTCACACGCTATGAGGCGATTGCCGCGCTGCGCAACGCCATCTACGACTGCCCGCTGGACGGGGTGACGCGGCTAAGCTGAGCCCGCTCACGCAGGGGAGAGATTTTGGCTATCGCGGCGCTTTGAGCATTCAAATGGACCTGCGCAGCGCGACTCCCTAAAGTGCTCTCCTTGCCAGCAGCGCTGGCGCCCATTTCGACAAGGAGGCTTCAATGACAACACGCAGAGCACGCCGGCTGCTGGGCCTGGCACTGGTGGTGGCCGGTAGCGCGCTGAATGCGCAGCATCTGGTGGATTGGATGCGCCACACCAGCGTCTGAGATGCGGCGCCGGGCAGCGGAGTGAGGCCGGCCCTTGTTTTCGCGCAAGCGCAGGCCTGCGCGCTGGTGGCCGCAGCGCTGCGCTTTCAGTACAGTCGCTGCATCCCGACCTCGTCCACAAGGAGCGATCAAGATGGCAAAGAAGACAAGCAGCGCTGGCCCGGCCAGCATCAATATCGGCATCAGTGACAAGGACCGAGCCGCCATCGCAGCTGGCCTGTCCAAACTGCTGGCTGACACCTACACCCTCTATCTGACCACCCACAACTTCCACTGGAACGTGTCCGGCCCGATGTTCAACTCGCTGCACGCGATGTTCATGGCCCAGTACACCGAGCTGTGGAACGCTGTCGACCCGATCGCGGAGCGCATCCGTTCGCTGGGCCACGTGGCGCCGGGCTCCTACGCCCAGTTCGCCAAGCTCAGTTCGCTGAAAGACGCGCCCGCCACGCCACCCAAGGCGCTGGAGATGGTGCGTATCCTGGTCGAAGGCCACGAGGCCGTGGCACGCACCGCGCGCAGCCTCTTCCCGCTGGTCGACAAGGCCAGCGACGAGCCCAGCGCCGACCTGCTGACCCAGCGTCTGACCATTCACGAGCAGACCGCATGGATGCTGCGCAGCCTGCTGGAGGAGTGAGCCCGATGGCGACGCCCACCAGCGTCGCCATCCTCAGCTTCGACGGTTTCAACGAGCTGGACAGCTTCATCGCGCTGGGCCTGCTGAACCGGCTGCGTCCGCTGGGCTTCAGCGCCGAGCTGTGCGGCCCCGGCACCCACATCACCTCGATGAACGGCGTCACGGTGCAGCTGCAGCGCCCGCTGGAATGGGCCAACGAGGCCGAGGTGGTGCTGTTCGGCTCGGGCCTCTACACCCGCGCCATCGCCGAGAACAGCGCGCTGCTGGACCGGCTGCAGCTGGACCCGACGCGCCAGCTGATCGGCGCGCAATGCTCGGGCACGCTGCTTCTGGCGCGCCTGGGCCTGATCGGCGATTGCCCGGCCTGCACGGACCTGACGACCAAGCCCTGGGTGGTGGAGGCCGGCGTGCGCGTGCTGGACGAGCCCTTCCACGCCCAGGGTCCGGTCGCCACCGCCGGCGGCTGCCTGGCCTCGCAATACCTGGCCACCTGGGTGATGCTCAAGAAGGCCGGTGAAGCCGCCACCCGCGAGGCGCTGCATTACGTGGCGCCGGTGGGGGAGAAAGTGGCATACGTGCAGCGGCTGATGGCCGTGGTGCAGCCGTTCTGCGGGCCGGCCTGACGCCATTCATGCACGACCCGGCACCGCTGATGCCGGTTGCCAGACACTTGAGCCCATTGCCGCAATGAGCCGACCGCACAGGCCTAGGCTTAGCATTGACCGCTGTTGGTCAATAAACCAAGCCAGGGAGAGACCCGCAATGAAACTCAAGGGACTGATTGCCGCGCCCATCGTGGCGCTGCTGGTGACGGCGCTGTCCGCCGCACCCGATCCGCTGCCGGAAGGCTGGACCCGCGCCGGCAATGCCAGCAGCTGCGTGGTGAAGACCGTCGCCACACCGGGGGCACCCGCAGCAAAGAGCTTCGAGATCGCCTGCCCCAAGTCGGCCGAGGGCTTCGCCACGGCCATGCAGACCATCTCGGCCGCCGAATTCGCCGGCAAGCGCGTGCGGCTGGCCGCGCAGGTGCAGGGCGAAGCCGTGCAGACCTGGGCCGGCCTGTGGCTGCGCGGCGATGCCGGCGCAAGCGTCGGCCGTGTTTTCGACAATATGGAGACGCGCCCGCTCAAGGGCAGTTTTGCATGGCGGGAAGCCAGCGTCGTGCTGCAATTCCCGGCGGACATCGACACGCTGAGCTTTGGCATGCTGCTTGGCGGCCCGGGCCGTCTGAGAGCGACGGCCTTCAGGCTGGAGGTGGTCGACGCCTCGGTGCCGCTCACCGAAGGACCGAAGGCCACCATGCCGACCCGTCCAACCCATATGACGCCGCCATGAATCCGGTCGCGGCGAACTCGGATGCCCTGGATGCGCTGCGCACTGAGTTCGCCTTGCGGGGTCGCTGGCCGGTGCTGCTGCTCAGCGCGGCTGGCTTCGGCCTCAGCGCAGCCCTGCTCGGTACGGCCCAGCCGGCCTGGCGTCTTGCGATGGGTCTCTGGCTGGGCTACGTGATCGGCTACGGGCTGCTGGCCGCGCTGGGCCGGGCGGGCCGCCGGGCCTGGCCTTGGCCTGGTGCGCTGGCGGCGGCGGCGCTCTGCACAGTCATCGGCGCTGCCGCCGGCCTGAGCGCGGAGTCGGCGATGGGTGAACCGCTGCCCGGCAAGGGCCTCGCGCGTGCCGGCCTGTACCTCGGCTTCGTCGGTCTGCTGCTGATGCTGCCGCTGGCGCAGGCCGCCTTGCGCCAGCGGGCGCTGCGCCTGGTCGAGGCCGACCGTGCCCGCACCCGGGCCGAGCTGCAGATGCTGCAGGCACAGATCGAGCCGCATTTTCTGTTCAACACCCTGGCCACCTTGCGCAGCCTGGTGCGCCAACAGTCCGAGCAGGCCTTGCCGCTGCTGGACCGCATGACGGCCTTTCTCGAAGCCGTTCTGCCCCAGGTGCGCGCGCCTGAATCAACGCTGCAGCGCGAGCTGGACATCGTTGAGCACTATCTGGCCATCATGGCGCTACGCCTGGCGCCGCGCCTGCGCTATCGCATCGAATGCGCTACCGATCTCGGTGACCTCAGCCTGCCACCGCTGCTGCTGCAACCGCTGGTCGAGAACGCGGTGCTGCACGGCATCGAGCCCAGCGAGGCTGGCGGCGATATCCTGGTGCAGGCCCTGGTCCAGGCCCGCATGCTGCAGCTGCGCGTCATCAATACCGGCGCGCCGCTGGACAGCGCCGGCACGAAGCCGGGCCAGGGTCTGGCCCTGGAGAACCTGCGCCAGCGTCTGCAGGCCTTGCATGGCAGCGAGGCCCGCTTCGCGCTTGAGGCCCAGGCTGGCACCACGCAGGCGCTGATCGAGCTGCCGCTCGCACCCACCCACAACCCATGAGCACCGCACTGATTGCCGATGATGAAGCCGTTCTTCTGGAAGAGCTACAGGCGCTGCTGCAGGAGACCTGGCCCGAGCTGCAGATCGTCGCGCGCGCCAGCACTGGCACCGAGGCCCAGCGCCTGCTCCAGCAACTGCGGCCCGACATCGCCTTTCTGGACATCCGCATGCCCGGCATCGATGGCCTGGAGCTGGCACGACTGGCGCCGGCCGGAACCCAGCTGGTCTTCGTCACCGCCCATGCTGAGCATGCGCTGGAGGCCTTCGAGCACGCGGCGGTCGACTATCTGCACAAGCCGGTGACCCCGGCGCGGCTGGCGCTCACGGTGCAGCGGCTGAAAAGCCGCAAGGCGCCGAAAGCCGCTGCCGCTCAGGACGGTCTGCGTTTCGTGCAGGCCTGGGTGGGCAAGAACCTGCGCCTGCTTGAGGTCGAGCGGATCGCCTTGCTGCGCGCCGAGCTGCGGCACACCCGCGCCATCAGCCTGGAAGGGGCAAGCCTGCTGCTACGCACGCCCATGGGTGAGCTGCTGGACCAGCTGGACCCGCAGCTGTTCTGGCAGATCCACCGCAGCGCCGTGGTCAACGTGCGCGCGATCGAGCGGGTCGAGCGCCGCGACGACGGAGAACTGTGGGTGCACGGCCAAGGCCTGGGCCAGGGGGTGCAGGTCAGCCGCAGCCAGCGCGGGCGCTTCAAGGGCATGTAGGACGAGGCCATCGCGCGCTCCGCGCCTGCCCGCCCTGCCCATCGAAAGCTCGGTCCACGTGGACAGCCCAGCACGCCGCGTCGCTCTCCGGCGCGATCCAGATCGCCGGCTCAGTAGCGTTGGACAACGATCGGGGCGCGGCTGTTTCCGCAGGGTTCAGCCTCAGCGCTGAAGCCTGAAGGCTGCCACCGCGCTGGCCAGGCGCTGCGCCTGTTCCTTGAGCGACTCCGCGGCGGCGGCCGACTCCTCGACCAACGCAGCGTTCTGCTGCGTCAGCTGGTCGAGGTGGTTCACGGCCGAGCCCACCTCGGAGATGCTGCCGCTCTGCTCGCTGCTGGCCGCGGCGATCTCCTGCATGATGGTGGTGACCTGGCGCACCGAGCTGACGATGTCATTCATCGTGCTGCCGGCTTCGTTCACCAGTCTTGTGCCGCCATCGACCTTCTCCACCGAGGCCGAGATCAGCGTCTTGATCTCCTTGGCCGCCTCGGCCGAGCGCTGCGCCAAGCTGCGCACCTCGCTGGCCACCACCGCAAATCCGCGGCCTTGCTCGCCTGCGCGCGCTGCCTCCACGGCCGCGTTCAGCGCCAGGATATTGGTCTGGAAAGCGATGCCGTCGATCACGCCGATGATGTCGGCGATGCGGGACGAACTGCTGCTGATGTCCTGCATGGTGTGAACCACGCGGCCCACCACCTCGCCGCCTCGCGCCGCCACCTCGGAAGTGGACAGGACCAGTTGGTTGGCCTGGGATGCGCGCTCCGCGTTCTGCTGCACGGTGTCGGTCAACTGCTCCATCGAGCTGGCCGTCTGCTCCAGGCTGCTGGCGGTCTGCTCGGTGCGCGAGGACAGGTCCTGGTTGCCGGTGGCGATCTCCTGCGAGGCCACGCGCACCGATTCGCTGGTGTCGCGAATCTCGGCCAGCACACCGGCCAGCTTGTCGACAAAGCTGTTGAAGCCGCGGCCGATCTCCGCCAGCTCGTCCTCGCCGCGTTCGTCGATACGGCGGGTCAGATCGCCGCCGCCCGAACCGATGTCCTGCATCGCGTCCCGCAATTGGGCCAGGCGCTTGAGTCGTTGCGCCACCAGGCTGCCAATCACGCTGGCCGAAATCACCAGCACCAGCGCGGTGGCCACCAGCGAGGTCAGTGCCAGCCGCGTCAGGCTGGCCAGCGCTTCGGAGCGGTCCAGTGCGATCACCAGCACCCAGTCCGTGCCCTTGACCTTGCTGGCCTGCAGCAGGCGCGCCGAGCCTTCGATCTCCACGGCCTGCAACTCGGTCTGGTCGGGCAGCGCATTCAGCGCGCTGGCGCTCAACCCTGCGGCCAACTCAGTGGCAGCCTGGCCGCCCCGCTTCGGGTCGGGGTGCGCCACGAACTTGCCTGCCTTGTCGACCAGGAAGGCATAGCTGCCCGGGGTGGGCTGGATGGACTTGACGACGGCCACGACATTGTCGAGATAGACATCGCCGGCGGTCACCGCCGCCACCGTTCCGGCGGACTTGGCGGCCACCGCGAAGGTCACCACCATGCGGTTGGTGGCGGCGTCCTTGTACGGCGGGGTCAGCACCGGGCCGCTGGCCTGCGCAGCCTGCTGGTACCAGGGGCGCCCCGTCGGGTCGTAGTCCTTGGGCAGATCGGCCTGCGGCGTGTTGAAGACGATGCGCTTGTCGGCGTAGCCGATGTAGCTGGTGTCGAAACCGCCCGAATCCTTGGCCTGCACCAGGAACTTCACCGGGTCAGCCTCGGCCACCGCCGGCAGCGTGGACTGCACCACGGCCGCCTTGCTGGCCACCCAGTCAGCAATGGTGCCGGCCTGGCTCAGCCCCAGGGCCCGCGTGTCGTCGCGCAAGGTGTCCAGCACATGGCCGCGCGCGGTCTGGTAATTGGCGGCGGCCAGCGCCAAGAGGCCGAGCATCAGCGCCCCGACCGAGATCACCACCACCTGCACGCGCAAGGACTTCAGCTGTCGAAACATGAGCACGCTCCTGCCCCATGCGGGCAAAGCTGGTCGGCACACCCCGTGGCAGGGCTCCAGACCATCGGCGCCCAGGGGACATCGGCCTCCCTCGCTCAAAGTCGCGTCCGCGCGCGGCGGCAGGACTTTCCCAACTGCTTGTTATCGGTAACGACGGCCAACTCTACGTCCTGCCGCGGCTGAAGGTCCAGCCGGGAATCGCCTGAAAAGGCTCCGCTTATGGGCGCTCCACCCACATCGGCGGGTGGCAGGGACAGACAGTGACCGGCCGGCAGTGGGCTGGGCCGATAATCGCCGGTTCGCTCCACGCCTGCCCGCCATGTCCACCGAAACCTCGTCCCGCATCGACAGCGAAGTCCGCCGCCGCCGCACCTTCGCCATCATTTCCCACCCTGACGCGGGCAAGACCACGCTGACCGAAAAGCTGCTGCTGTTCTCGGGCGCTATCCAGATCGCCGGCTCGGTGAAGGCGCGCAAGGCCTCGCGGCATGCGACCTCGGACTGGATGGAGATCGAAAAGCAGCGGGGCATCTCGGTGGCCTCCTCGGTGATGCAGATGGAATACCGCGACTGCGTGATCAATCTGCTCGACACCCCGGGCCACCAGGACTTCTCGGAAGACACCTACCGCGTGCTGACGGCGGTGGACGCGGCGCTGATGGTGATCGACGCGGCCAACGGCGTGGAGCCGCAGACGCGGCGCCTGCTGCAGGTCTGCCGCGCGCGCAACACGCCCATCCTCACCTTCGTGAACAAGATGGACCGCGAGGTGCAGGAGCCGCTGGCGCTGATGGACGAGATTGAGCGCGAGCTGGGCATGACCGTCGTGCCCTTCACCTGGCCGGTGGGCATGGGCAAGCAGTTCCATGGCGTGATGGACCTGCGCCAGCAGCGCATGCGCGTGTTCGCCCCCGGCGAAGACCGCGTGGCCGGCACCGAGGAAGTGCTGGACGGCCTGGACAACCCGGCCTACGCCGAGCGCTTCGGCATGCAGTACGACAACGCGCAGGGCGAGATCGAGCTGGTGCGCGAGGCCGCACCTGAATTCAATCTGGATGAGTTCCTTTCGGGCAAGCAGACGCCGATGTTCTTCGGCTCGGCCGTCAACAACTTCGGCGTGCAGGAGATCCTGGATGCGCTGGTGGAGCTGGCGCCGGCACCCTCAGACCGCGCCGCGATGCAGCGCGTGGTCAAGCCCGAAGAGCCCAAGTTCAGCGGCGTGGTGTTCAAGATCCAGGCCAATATGGACCCGGCGCACCGCGACCGCATCGCCTTCCTGCGCGTGGCCTCGGGCCACTTCGAGCGCGGCATGCGGCTGAAGGTGGTGCGCAGCGGCAAGGAGTTGCGGCCCAACACGGTGGTGAGCTTCCTGTCGCAGCGCCGCGAGCTGCTGGACGAAGCCTTTGCCGGCGACATCATCGGCATCCCCAACCACGGCGTGCTGCAGTTGGGCGACACCATCACCGAGGGCGAGGCGCTGCAGTTCACCGGCCTGCCCTTCTTCGCACCGGAAATGTTCCGCTCGGTCGAAGTGGCCGATCCGCTCAAGACCAAGCAGCTCAAGGCCGGCCTGCAGCAGCTTGGCGAAGAAGGTGCGATCCAGGTCTTCCGTCCCGTGGCCGGCAGCGTGCTGCTGCTGGGCGCGGTGGGCCAGCTGCAGTTCGAGGTGGTGGCGCACCGCCTGGAGCATGAATACGGCGTCAAGGCCCGCATCATGCCCAGCCGCTTCCAGGTGGCGCGCTGGGTGACCTGCGACGACGAGAAGGAGCTCAAGCGCTTCATCGATGCCAACGACCACCGCATGGCCTACGACGCGGTGGACGCGCCGACCGTGCTGGTGGAATACGCGCCCGAGCTGCGCGCGATCGAGGCCAACTGGCCCAAGATCAAGTTCCACGCCCTGCGCGAGCACGCGGGCCTGGTTTTCCAAAACCGGCTGGATGGCTGATTTCCAGCTTTGCAGAGGTGGCGCCGCGTTGACACCGCGGCCAGGAAGCGCGTAGCACTCGGCCCCGGGCCGAGTCCGTTCGACGACCGTGGATAGCCCCGACGATGACCATCCTGACCACCGCCCGCCTGCGCCTCGAGCCAGTCAGCGACGAGCACCTCGAAGGGCTCTACGCACTCAACAGCCAGCCCGAGGTGATGCGCTATATCTCCGGCAAGCCCGAGACCCGCGAAGAAACGGTGGCGATGATCGAGCGCATCAAGCAGCGCTGGATCGAGCTGGGCTACTCCTGGTGGGCCTTTGTCGAGATCCGAAGCGGTGAGGTGATCGGCATGGGCTGCGTGCAACACCTGGCCCGAGACCCGGCCAACCCGCTGGAACTCGGCTGGCGCCTGCGGCCGGAGTACTGGCACCAGGGCTATGCCTCTGAAGCCGCCCAGTGCATGGCGGCCTTCGCCTTCGATCAACTCGGGGTGCCGCTGCTCTGCGCCGTGTGCCATGTCGAGAACCTGCCCTCGGCCAAGGTGATGGAGCGGCTCGGCATGCGCTTCAGGGGCGTGGAGCGCTGGTATGAGTTGGACTGCAAGGTCTACCAGATGGACCGGGCGGCCTGGCTGGACCGATAGTGCCGCGGCTTGTGCTTGACTGGCTTGGTGTTCAGAACCAGCTGGATGGTTGAGGTCGCACCGAGCAAGGCCCCCGCAAACCTCAGCCGCCGCTGCGCAACAACTGATAGTCCCGCAGCGCGCGCTTGAGGGCGTCCTGCCGTGCGCCCGGCTGCAGCTGGCCGACCAGCTGCTCGAAGCGCGCCACATTGCCGGCATTCAGAAAGGGGCCGATGTTCTCGGCCACCGATTGCGCTGCCTGCCAGCCTCCGGTGTGCACTAGCTGCAGGAACATCTCGTCATAGCCAGCGGTCAGGCCGAGCTGCTGCCATTGCTGCAGCACCGGATAGGCCTGGCGCAGCAGCACGGCGTCGTAGCTTTCGCGCAAGGCCGCAACGGTGGCGGACACTGTTTCGGCCGCGGGCGGTAGTCGGGCGGCCAGCGCCAGGGCCGCGGCCTGCACATGGCCGTCGGGAAAGCCGATCAGCTCGCGCGCCCAGTCCGCCTGCTCGGCAGCGCTGCCGGTCTCGCCCAGGCGCTTGAGCTGCTCGACGATGGCGCGTGAATCGGCGAAATGCTCGTCCAGGCCCTCGGGGCCGGCCAGCTGGCAGTTGCCCTGGAAATAGCAAGTCTTCAGGCCGCGCAGGGCCTGCGCGGGATGTGGCTGAGCCAGCGCCTGCCGGCCGGCTGACAGGAAGCCGCTGGCGCCAGGCTCGCTGGCCGCTGCCGCAAGCGCGCTCGCCGGCCCGGAGGCGGCTGCGAGCACAGCGGCCGACGCTGGCAGCGCCGCCGCAGTCGGCGTGGCCGCATCGGCCGCAGGCGCATCGCGCATCCACCACAGCCATGCCAGCGCGCCGGCCGCCAGCAGCAGCAGCGCGGCGGCACGCCAGTTCGCGGGCCGGTTTCGATCAGCCACTGACGGCTCCGCTCATCTCAAGGCTGCTGCGCTAGGAACACCGTGGCCGGCCAGCGGTTGCTGCGGCAGAAGCCCGCATTGCCCTGGCTGGCCAGGCAGGCGCTGACCATCGCCGAGCTGAAGGGCCCGTAGACGTCGTTCTGCGGCACGCCATCGCGGCTGACGTTCTCGACACAGTGGAAGCGATGCGCGGCTGAACGCGCCGCGCCGCGCGGGCAGTCGCCGTTGCCCACGGCCTGGGCCGCGACGGCCTTGCTCCAGATCGGCAGCGTCAGCGCCACGCCGTCCACCACGGTGGCTCGGTTGGCGGTGCACACGGCACCGGCGCCGCTGTCCAGGCAGGCCTGCACGGCAGCCGCGGTGAAGGGGCCGTAGACCGAGCTGGCGCTCATGCACTGGCGGCTGTGGATGTCGTAGCGGGTGCCGTTCGGGCAACGCGCGTGCTTCTGCGCGGAGGGGGCCGCAGCCGGCAGCACCCAGTTGGCGAGCGTGGAGCTCGGGTAGAGATTGCCGCCGAATATCCAGCCCTCGCGCGTCACGCCGTCGCTGTGCGTGTACTCGATGCGGTAGTAGAGGTTGTTGGCGGACGCGGTGCCGAACAGCTCCTTGATCTGCACCACGCGGCCGGCAGGGATGGT
The DNA here is from genome assembly GCA_013824165.1 of Methylibium sp. Taxonomy (GTDB): domain Bacteria; phylum Pseudomonadota; class Gammaproteobacteria; order Burkholderiales; family Burkholderiaceae_C; genus JACDQM01. The sequence continues at coordinate 28,384 of PNNH01000036.1, forward strand.
CACCAGCAGCGCGCCGCCGGGCGTCGCACGCATATTGAGATTGGGCACCACGCTGACCCAGTCGCCCGGATAGGGCAGCGCGCCCGCACCGGACGGCGCCGCGGCCGTTGCCAGCGAGGCGTGGGTGGCGGCCGTGCCGGCGTCGACCCAGCCATCGGTCAGCACGCCGTTGAGCGACGCGCGGATGCGATAGAAGCGCTGCTTGGCGGCTACGCCGCGGACGGCGAAGTCCAGCACCTGGTAAGTGCCGGCCGGGGCCTGGCCCAGCACCATGCCGTCGATGGATGAGCGCAGCGCCAGAGGCGCCAGCGTGGTGATCGCGCTGCCCAGTGACTGCAGACCCGGCACGAAGCCGCGGCAGAGCTGGTGGCGGTTGTGATCGACCCGCGTGCGGCCCGTCACCTGTACAGCGTAGATGGTGGCGATGACGCTCTCATCGAAGGCGCTGCGGCCGCCCAGGCAGCTGGCATCACCGACGGTGTCCACGCACTCCAGCGTCTCGCCCACCAGCACGCAGGCCGAGTTGCCGAGCTTCATCAAGCGGTTCGGGCCGAGCGGCGCGCCCACCGGCTGCGGGCACTGCGCACCGTTGTCCATCAGACAGGCCACATCGATGCTGGCCGGCTTGCTGAGGTCGGCCACATCGGTCAGCCAGCGCCGCAAGTCGTAGTTGTCGCGGTAGCCGTTGTCCTTGGCGACGTTGACATCCGCCGTGTTCTGCCAGCGGCAGACCCGGGTCGGGCCGCCGTTGTAGGCCGACCAGGCCGAGCGCGCGCGGCTGCGCCAGTACTCGTCATCGCCGGATGTGGCGCCGCCCAGGCAGCTCGCCGGGGCCTTCTGCCAGGCGTCGTAGTAAATGTCGATCGCATAGCTGAAGTTCTGCATCATGTTCCAGCCCTTGCCTTCTTGCAGGGGCAGGAAGTGATAGCGGTCGTCCACCTGCATCATGCCGTGGCCATGGCCGTTGTCGCCGCGGATCATCTTCAGCAGGAAGGGCTGCCCGGTGGCGGTCTGCGCGTCACGGTAGTGCGACCAGAAGCTCTCCTGGCGCAGCAGCGCGAACACGCCGCGCTGGAAGGCCTGCAGCTCGCGCTCCTGCACGCCGGGCTTGCGCGCATTCAGGTAGCGCTGGCTGGCATCGCGGATGACCGGATACATCTCCTGCATATAGCGCTTGCGCTCGGCCACGCTGATCGGGTCAGAGCCATTGGCGGTGTTGTAAGCCGCGTCGTTGAAGACAGTGCCGCCGTAATTGCCGCGCACGAAGCTGTCGGGGCCGAAGGTTGCGACGTCGCAGCCGGACGGGATGCGGCCATGCACAAAGGTGCCGCCGACGCGGTTGGCGCATTCCCAGAAGTCGGGTGTGGCGTTGTAGGCCGCATGGCTGCTGCCCAGCCCGCCCAGGCCCAGGGCGAGCACGCCCAGAAGTCGGATCGCGAGTGTCTTCATTGGATCAATCTCCCCTCGGTGTGCAACGGGTCCGGCCGCGGCGCTCAGGCCTGGCGGGAACGACGACTCAGGCCGATCACGCCCAGCAGCGCGGCCAGCACCAGCGGCAGCGTGGCGGGCTCCGGCACGCTGGCCTCGACATCGCCGACTCGCACCGCCCAGGCGCGCGCCAGGGTGTCCTGCGCCAGCTCCTCCTGATCGCCGATGCCCATGAAGAAGGCCAGCGACCAGCCAGTTTGCGACTCGGTGCCGGTCCAGAAGGCCGGACCGATGGGGTCGTCGGCATCCAGCAGCCCGCTGAAGGGGCCGGTGTTGGCGAGGCTCCAGGCCGCGTTGCCCAGGCTGCTGTAGAACAGATGGCCCAGCTCGGCATTGATGCCGCTGCCGTTGAAGCCCACGTCGGTGCTGCCGTCTTCCGAGTAGTCGAGCTGCAGGGCTAGGCCGTTGACCGGGCTGACGCCCGGCAGGCGCCAGTCGTCGAAGCCGCCCTGCACCAGGCCCTCGGCCCAGGCCTTGGCGTCGCCGTAGCTGCGCGCGCCGCCGGCGCTGGCATCGGCCAGCCAGGTGAGGTTGCTCTGCGTGTCGTAGACCATGGTGCCTCCGCCGCGCAGCAGCAAGGCCGCGTGCGACGCGGAGCTCAATGAAAGCAGGCCCAGCAAGGCCATGCAGGCCAGCGATTTCTTCATGTTCATGGTCCAGGATTTCCGAGTTTGAACACAGGCGCAGCGCGCAGCGCGGCGGGACTGGCGCATGTTCAAGGACAAGGCATCCACGTCAGCATCGGGTTAGTCCGGCTGTGCGGTTCCAATTCGGCAGCAGCACATAACTGGCTGGAATAGCGTGGAGCTAGCGCGCGCGTACCAGCACACAGCTGGCGGGCTGAAATGCATCGTTCGGAGATTCAGGCCCGGGTCACAGCCCGGTCACGTACTCAATCGAGCACCGAGCGCAGCACCTCGGCCACGATCAGGCTGCCGATCACCACCAACACCAGATCGCTGCTGCAGTCCTGCCACTCGTAGCCGGCATAGTGCGGCAGCTGGCCGAGCATGCCGGCCGGCGCCACTTTCTTTGCGATACCCGGGGGCAGTGGCTTGCCGCGGCCGAGACTCTTGCGGTTGCCCGGCGGCAGCGCCTTGTAGCCGGTATGCCCGCCCTGCACCGCCAATGCGCGCGCCTGTTGAACGCTGATGGAGACCCTGACCAGCGCGGCATCGCCGCCGCTGCCGAAGTCCTCGCCCTTGCCAGGCTTGGCGCCCTTGCCATGTCCCTTGCCTTCGGGCGGCTGGGCCTGGCCAAGAGGGGGGCAGACCGGCAAGACCAAGCCCAACACAAACCAGCGGCACAGCCCGCTGCAACAGGGTCCTACGCTCTGGTTTCATGAACTTCCCCTGGGCTTGCTGCCCTTGTCGGGACCCACAGCTTAGGGGTCGCCCGCCACCGCGCCCGCGGCGACACCTGGCCTCGCACGGTCCAGACCGCCTACAAGGCCTCAGCCTGCCAACTCGCCTGTGAAACCCACGGCAGTGTGTAGCCTTCGACACGAAGCAAGGTCTCGAGATCCGGATGCCTCGCCAGCAGCGCATGAAGCGACTGCACGGCCGCGGACGCGCAATCAAAATCCCGCTGAATCACCGCGAAGCCATGCAGATTCAGCCAGGCATGAGCCTGCTGGCGCGGGTCGGCACTGCGATGCGCCTCCTGAACGCCGGCACTGTAGAAACCAGCCTGCCCGGGGCCTTCTCCCTGCCAGGACAGGCTTGCCGCCGTTTCCCTTGCATGGACTGAACTCAGCCACAACTCGCCGATGAAGATGTACTCCCAGGCAGAGTTCCAGCTCAGGTCCAGCGACAGATGCAACTGCGTGGACGCGGCATACCACCGCATAGCCCGACCGATCAACAGGGCGTCCTGCGCCGGGGCAACGCGCTGATACGCATAGGCCAGGTTCGAGCTGACGCATTGCGCGCGCTCAAACTGGCGCCCCGCCATGAAGCCGAACAGACTGGCCATGGCCGCCCGCTCCATCGCGCCCAGAAGGGCCGCACGATCACTGGCGCAGAGATCGCCGCCGGCCTCCAGCTTGCGACGAAGACACAGCAACTCCAGGTTCAGCAGTTCAGCCAAGGGCGTGGGATCGAAGCCACGGCTGCGCCGCTGCAAGTCTTGCAGCTCAGGCAGCAAGCCGGCATAGACCGCCGCCGGCTGCTCGGCGTAGCGAGCCCGGACACGCTGCACGCGGATCTGCTCCAGCAAGAAGGCCAGTGACGGCGGGCCTGCGTTGACTTGCGCCTGTGCCAGATCAAAGGCCGCATAAGCCTCGGCGAAGCACCTGCGCTTTGCCTGAACCTCGCCGCGCAGCAGTGACAGCAGGGCAAGCAGTGCGGCGCTGGCACCCGTCCAACGCGCTTCTTCGTCAAGCAAGCGCCACGCCTCCTCGGGCAAGCCCTTCCAAAGCAAGGCCATCACTTCGCCAAGATTTCGAAAGAGGGTCTGCGTCCGGTCCGCGTCGGGCACATGCGAAAAGCACCAGCCGTCAGAAGGCTGCTCAGCAGCCCGTCCGGCATGAAGCCGGACTTCATCGCCCGGCTGCAACAGCCAGGACCAGGGTCCGCTGGTTCGGCCGCGCGGTCGATGCTGCAGCCGCTGACTGAGCGCGTCGCCCACCCCTGCCTCGGCAAACATGGACTGCAAGGCTGACCACACGCGAAGGATCTGCCGCGCGCTCAAGTCGCCACGCAGCCCCCTCGATTTCAGGATGTCAGCCAGATCGGCCCTCGACAGCGCCACGCCGGGGCGCTGGGTCAATGCGTGCAAGACAGGCAAGGCCCAGGCGCTGCGTGTCGATCCCGCATTCACGCCATTCAGCATCAGGCGTCGCCCATCCGGGTCCAACTCAAGGCACAAGCATGCATTCAATACCGTTCATCCCCAGCCGTGGCGTGCAAAAGCGCCGGGCCAATGTGTCACAACTGTCATTTGCAAGCACTCGGTGCCGGCCCTAGCCTCACAGCCTCCGCGGGGTATCAAGAACTGACCCCGTAAGGCAAAGATGAACCGTCAGGGAAACCCCATGCGTCATGTCACACCCAGACTTTTGATCTGCAGTTCGCTGCTGGTCCTGCTCGCTGGCTGCGGTGGCGGTGGCGGTGGCGACAGCCCTGCGCCTACACCCTCTCCTGCCCCGGTGCCCACGCCGGCCCCGCCCCCCATCACCAAGGTCGGAGTGTTCATCGACTCGCCTGTACAGGGCCTGGAGGTGTGGATCGACGGCGTCAAGGCCGGCCTCACCGATGCGCAAGGCCAGTTCAACTACCCCGAGGGCAAGACCGTCACCTTCAGGATCGGGGCGCTGACGCTGGGCACATCCAGTGCCCCCTCCGTCGTGACCCCGGCCGACTTGAGTACCGACCCGGTCTCGGTGCAGAACATCCTGGTCGCGCTGCAATCGCTGGACAGCGACCGCAATCCGGCCAACGGCATCACCATCGCCGCCGACACCGCCGCCAAGCTGGTGAGCGCGGCCGATCTGTCCATGCCGGGCAGCAACTTGAGCAGCCTCAGCAAGGACCTGCCGGCGCTCAGTCTGGTGGCCAAGGATGCGGCGCTGACGCACTTCTGGAGCCAGGCCGCGAGCCTCAAACCCAATCCGCTGGTGCTGAGCGCCCTCGACCAGATGGTCGGCTTCTGGCAGATGCCCTGCGACGGCAAGGGCCGCATCGCGGTCTGGGACATTCAGAAGGTCAGCGCCAACCGCTGGCAGTTCGCGCGCTCGATTTCGCGTGAGCACACCGATGCGAACTGCACCAGCACGAGCTATGCGGAGCGCACGGACACGCACAACAGCCAGAGCGACTTCGCCACGGTGATGGGGGCCAGCCGGACTGCCGACGGCACGCTGACCTTGCAGGGCCTGGCCTTGAACAGCAAGAACGCGCCCGGCACCTTCACCGCCACCGTTGCGCCCGACGGCAGCAGCGTCGCCGGAATCGACCCTGACGCTTTGCCCTTCAGCCTCAAGCGGCTGAGCAGCTTCGCCGTCCCTGGCGGCGCCGCGCCTGCACCTGCGCCCCGCCCTGCCATCGGCACCCTGTCGGTCAACGGCGGCGACAGCTACCCGCTGCGCGTGAGCTTCAGCCTGGACAGCACGGGTTTGATCAACGGCGGCGGCTATGACTTCCACAAGATCAAGGGCACGATGTCGACGCTCTGCACCTACGGCTCCGCCAATGCCGAGAACTGCGTGGGTGCCTCCAACCGAATCACCCTGAGCTCGCAGCACGGCAAGTTCAGCGCCCAAGGCGCCGCGACGCCCGCGGTGCTGATCGCCGGCCCGGATGCCACCGGCTACACCTTCAGCGGCACGCTGACGGGCTTGAGCTGGACCGGCACCTGGATCAAGGCGGCCACGGCCAGCTCCAGCAGCACTGGCGCCGGCAGTTTCGCCGTGCCGGTGGTCTTTGGAGATGGCCAGGTGCCCGGCCAGGCGCCTGGCTCCAGCTGGAGCGGCCCGCCCACCGACAACCCGGCCGCCCTACGCGTCTGGCTGGCCCTGGATGCCGGCGGCAAGGTCGACGTGAAGAGCAACCGCAGTCGCTACTCGACCCACTTCGACAAGACCACCAACAGCGTCTGCACGCCCAGCGAGGCCAACAAGCTCAGCTGCAACGGTCGCAGCGATGTATTCCTAGTTGCCCTGGCCGGCGCGCCGTTCAGCGCATCCGGCGCAGCAACACCGACCGCGCTTCAGCTGATCGACGGCAATGGCTCGGTCTGGACCGGCACCGTCACCGGCAAGACCTGGGCTGGGCTGTGGTCCTCGGCACCCGGGGTGCTCCCGGCGCTGAGCGTGAAGTTCAGCGTCGAGTTGCAATTCGAGTGAGCGGATCGCTGTGGCTGATTCCAGGAGCAAAGGAAAGCTGATGACTCTCTCCAAGACATGGCTGCTCACAGCCGCGGTCGCCGCCACCGCCGTGCTGACCGGCTGCGGCACGCCGGAGGTCCGCACCAGCAGCGGCGCGGCCATCAAGCGGCCGGTAGTGATCCCGGGCAACGACCGGGAGGTGACCGAGCTCTGCGACTTCGAGGCCCTGCGCTGGAACAGCCGTGAGGTGCAGAACCAATCGCGGCACGAGTGCCGCCGCGATGTCGGCCGCTTCATCCGGGAGCGCCGCCAGGAGTGCGAGCGCAGCGCCCCCCGCAAGAGCCGCGCCGAAGTCGAGCAGTGCGTGCGCAACAACGTGGATTTCGCGCAAGCCATGGCCCTGGCCCGCCAGTACCGCGAGTTCGAGCAAATCAAGACCGACGACGAACGGCGCAGGTTCATCGTCCGCAACCTGCGGCAGGATGGCCTGAAACTGGTGGAAGAGGTGCGCTTGCAACTGGCCCGCAGCTGCGGCCCCGGGGTCACGCTGGAGAGCACGACGCAGGCCGCCACCACGTGGATGGACAGCTTCGCCATGCTGGGCGCCGAGCACTGCGCGCCACAGCGCCAAATGGCCCAACGCGTGCTCAGGCGCCAGGCCTTGCGCGACGCGGCTGGCGACTATGACAAGCTGACGCGGCTGCCGACCGAGCATGCCGGGGCCGACCCGGATGGCTACCTGGAACAGGCCCGCAGCCAGGCCACGGCCCTGTGGGCCGAACAGGAGCGCCGCGCCCTGGCAGCGGTGAGCAGCTGGCCGGACGCGGAACGCTTCCTCGCCCGCTTCGAGGCCGATCCTCGCAGCCAGCTGCTGCCTCAGGCTCGCGCGCGGCGCGACGCGCTGCGCCAGGCTGAACTGCAGCGCCTGGGCGAGATGCCCCTGTTGGGCCTGCGCCAGCGGCTGGCGCAAGGCAAGGCGAGCGAGCCGACGGCCTGGACAAAGGCAGCGCAAGAGATCCTTTCGGAACGGGCGCCACGAGAGGAGATGGCCTTGTTGAGCGCAATGCAGGCCGATGGCTTACGGCGCTTTCTGAGCGAACACAGCGTCAACGCCGAACAGCCCGAGAAGCAAGCGTCCGAGCAAGGTATGGGCAGGGCGCTGGAGTTGCTGCGCCAGCATCTGCGTGAACAGATCGCCAAGGGCAGCGATACGCAGCGCGAAGCGGTTCTTGCGGATCAGCACGCCACGCCTGAACTGCGTCAGCTGGCCATTCAGCGCTTGCGACAGGACTACCTGCCGCGGCGCGAGTTCGCCCCCTTGCACCGCCTGTATCAGCTGACGCAGGACGTTTCGCTGCTGCAGGCGGGCCAGACCTACGCCCGGTCAGACGAAGACCGACTCTTGCTGGAACAGGCAGCGGTCGATGTGCTGAAGTCGCCCGGCCGGCTGTTCGATGTCAGTGGTGAATTCGATCGGGTGTCCCCGAACAGCGATTTGCAACGCAACGCCGGCTTCTTCGCCAACTTCACCGCCAGCGTGAACCAGCGCTTGAAGGGCACGCTGCGCATCAAGCCTCAGGCCCAAAGCCCCTTGCGCCTGCGGCAAGGTCACTACCAAGCCACAGTGAAGATCAGCTGGCGCGTCGATCGCAAGCGCAGTCTGCGCTCCGCCGTGCTGGGCAGCCGCGATGACGACTCGCATGCCAACGGCAGCCAACTGGTCAAAGTGAGCCTCTCGCCGCCGCATTACCAGGCGAGCCTGCCGTTTGATCTGGGCGTGCAGTCACTCGGCTATTTCCAAAGCGGATCGGCGGGCGGCTACACCGCGATTCAACTGACCGGCGAGCCCGTGGCCACGCTGGAGGTGGTTTCGCTCAAGCCCTTGAACTGAGGTCGATCCGGCTAGCGCAGCAGCCGCCCTGACACCAAGGCCCAAGAATCCCGTCTGAAAGCTCCCCTCCATGACGCCATCCCCGAACCACCTGCGCTCAAGGCGCAGCCGCTGCGCCAGCTTGATCATCTTGCTGGCCATCACAGGCAGCGCAGCGCTGGCGCAAACCCCGGCCGACAAGCCTTTGAACTTCGACGACCTGGCCCGCGCCGGTCTGAATCCGACGCCCAGCTTCCGCGCACAAGGCGTAGCCCATCAGGTCAATGAGCTGGTCGACGGACTCGGCCGGTCCCACAATGTCGAGAGAGACGCACGCCGAAGCAGCAGCAACTCGTCCTCATCTTCATCGAGCTCATCGTCGTCCTCCACAAAGGCTGGAAAGAGCAGTGCGCAGAAAACCTTTGTCTGCACGATCTACTGCAACAGTTCGAGCGGCCCGCGCATCGAGCGGGAATTCAAAGGCCCGGATCGAGACGAGGTGGCCCGGATGATTGACGAGAACGCCGACTCGATCTGCCGCGGCACCGGCTTCTCCAAGGCTTCAGGCTCCAGGTTCAATCCATCGCAGTGCCGCGCGAAGTGAAACGTCGCTGCGCGCGGTCAGGCGTGCAATAGACCTCGCTGTGCAGGTGTTCGGCGGGGCTGCGATGATGGCTGCTCCTGCGCCTACTCCGCCCAACGACCATGCGCCTTCACACTCAAGCCCTGCCCCTCCCCGCCCTGCTGCTGACCCTGCTGAGCGTCAGCGCCAGTGCCATCGCCCAGACGCCGGCCGCGCCGCGGCTGGAGACGGTGGTCGAGGGCCTGGAGTCGCCCTGGGCGATGGCCTTTCTGCCCTCGGGCAAGTTCTTGATCAGCGAGCGCCCCGGCCGCCTGCACATCGCCAGCCCCGGCGGCAAGCCCGGCCCGGCGCTGCTGGGCCTGCCCGCGGTGGATGCCGTGGGACAGGGCGGCCTGCTCGATGTGCAGCTGGACAGCGACTTCGCGCGCAACCGCACGGTCTACTTCTGCTTCAACGAGCCGGATGCAGACAAGAAGCTCAACGGCACCGCGCTGGCGCGTGCCCGGCTCAGCGAGGATGAGACCCGCCTGGAAGCGCCGGAGGTGATCTTCCGCCAGAACCCCAAGATGGCCGGCCGCCACCACTACGGCTGCCGCATCGTCGAGGCGCCGGACGGCAAGCTCTTCCTGACCCTGGGTGAGCGCTTTGCCGGCATGCAGCGCGCCCAGACCCTGGACAACCATCTGGGCAAGGTGGTGCGCATCGGCAAGGACGGCAGCGTGCCGGCCGACAACCCCTTCGTCGGCCGTCCCGGCGCGCTGCCCGAGATCTGGTCCTACGGCCACCGCAACCCGCAGGGCGCCACACTCGACGGCCAGGGCCAGTTGTGGCTGCACGAGCATGGGCCACA
>PNNH01000021.1 GCA_013824165.1 Methylibium sp.
TCTTTTGCGTGACCGGCTTGGTGCTTGAGTCCGCTCAAGCGCCAAGCCGCACCAACTCCGCGGCCTCGGCCGCTCGCTCTTTGAAGGAAAAGTCATGCAAAAGCAAAAGATCCGCATCCGCCTGAAGGCATTCGACTACAAGTTGATCGACCAGTCCGCTCTGGAAATCGTTGAGACTGCCAAGCGTACCGGTGCGATTGTCAAGGGCCCGGTGCCCCTGCCGACGCGCATGGAGCGTTTCGACATTCTGCGTTCGCCGCACGTCAACAAGACTTCGCGCGACCAGTTCGAAATCCGCACTCACCAGCGTCTGATGGACATCGTTGATCCGACGGACAAGACGGTTGATGCACTGATGAAGCTCGATCTGCCGGCAGGCGTCGACGTCGAAATCAAGTTGCAGTAATAAGCGTCTGGGCGAGCTGCACCTGAGCAGTGTTCGTTCAGCGTAAAGAGGGGCATCCGAGAGGCTGCCCCTCTTTTGTATTCACCTGCTGCTTGCGGTGGCGCCGCCGCAGCGCTATACTCGCAAGCTTTTCCGCGCATTGCTTTGCTGTGCGTGGGTTCGTCGCACCCCAAGAGGCGTGAGTTTTTTGGGGTGTAGCTGGTCAGCCCGGCCAATCGATGTCGGGTGTGTGTAAATGGTCCTCGCGAGAGGGCTGGAGAAAAACCATGAGTCTTAGCAATCGTCTCGGATTGCTGGGCCGCAAGGTGGGCATGATGCGCATCTTCACGGACGATGGCGACGCCATCCCTGTGACGGTGCTGGATGTGTCCAACAATCGCGTGACCCAGGTCAAGACCGAAGAGAACGACGGCTACAGCGCCATTCAAGTGGCGTTCGGTGCGCGCAAGGCTTCGCGCGTCACCAAGCCTGAAGCTGGCCACCTCGCCAAGGCGGGTGTTGAGGCTGGCGAAGTCCTCAGTGAATTCCGTGTCAGCGCTGATGTCGCGGCCGAGTACAAGCCTGGTGCGCAAGTGCCTGTGTCCTTGTTTGCGGCTGGCCAGATGGTTGATGTGCAAGGCACATCGATCGGTAAGGGCTTTACCGGCACGATCAAGCGCCACAACTTTGGCTCGCAGCGTGCTTCGCACGGTAACAGCCGCTCGCACAACGTTCCCGGCTCCATCTCGATGGCGCAAGATCCGGGTCGCGTGTTCCCGGGCAAGAAGATGTCGGGTCACCGCGGCGACGTGACTGTGAGCGTGCAGAACCTGGACATCGTGCGCGTTGACGAAGCTCGTCAACTGCTGCTGGTCCGTGGTGCTGTGCCTGGTGCAAAGAACGGCCATGTGGTCGTCCGCCCCGCAGTCAAGGTCAAGATCAAGAAAGGGGCCAACTGATGCAGCTCGAGCTCCTGAACGAGCAGGGTCAAGCCACCGCCAAGGTGGACGCTCCTGACACTGTGTTTGCTCGTGATTACAACGAGGCCCTGGTGCACCAGGTGGTCGTGGCCTATCAGGCCAACGCACGCCAAGGCACCCGCGCCCAGAAAGACCGTGAGCAGGTCAAGCACTCGACCAAGAAGCCGTTCCGCCAGAAGGGCACGGGTCGTGCCCGTGCTGGTATGACGTCGTCGCCGCTGTGGCGCGGAGGCGGTCGGATTTTCCCGAACATGCCGGATGAGAACTTCTCGCAGAAGCTCAACAAGAAGATGTATCGCGCCGGTATGGCCGCCATCCTCTCGCAGCTGGCACGCGAAGGTCGTTTGGCAGTTGTGGATTCGATCGCTCTGGAAGCGCCGAAGACCAAGCTGCTGGCGGCCAAGTTCAAGGCCATGGGTCTGGACAGTGTGATGTTGATCGCCGACGAAGTCGACGACAACCTGGCGCTGGCTTCGCGCAATCTGGCCAATGTGCTGATCGTCGAGCCGCGTTATGCCGATCCGCTGTCGCTGGTCTTCTACAAGAAGGTGCTGGTGACCAAGGCCGCAATGGAGCAACTCAAGGAGATGCTGGCATGAGCGCCGTGAAATATTCTGAAGGCCGTCTGGCTTCGGTGCTGCTGGCTCCTATCGTGTCCGAAAAGGCCACGGCAATTGCCGAGAAGCACAACCAAGTGTTGTTCAAAGTCTTGCGTGATGCCACCAAGCCGGAGATCAAGGCCGCTGTTGAACTGATGTTCAAGGTCGAGGTCGAGTCGGTTTCCGTGGTCAATGTGAAGGGCAAGGTCAAGCGCTTCGGTCGCTCGATCGGCCGTCGCGATCACGTGAAGAAGGCTTATGTTTCGCTGAAGGCGGGCCAGGAGCTCAACTTCTCCGGGGAGGCTGCGTAATGGCCATCGTTAAAGTAAAGCCGACCTCGCCTGGCCGCCGTGCCGTCGTGAAGGTGGTGCACAAGCACCTGCACAAGGGCGCGCCTGAGGCGTCGCTGTTGGAGCCGCAGAAGCAGAAGTCGGGCCGTAACAACAACGGTCACATCACGATGCGCCACAAGGGCGGTGGTCATAAGCACCACTACCGCGTCGTCGACTTCAAGCGCAACAAGGATGCGATTCCGGCCAAGGTCGAGCGTATCGAGTACGACCCCAACCGGACGGCCCACATCGCTTTGGTGTGCTATGCCGACGGCGAGCGTCGCTACATCATTGCGCCGCGTGGCCTGGAAGTGGGTTCGACCATCTTGAGCGGCGCCGAGGCTCCGATCAAGGCGGGCAACACGCTGCCGATCCGCAACATCCCGGTGGGTTCGACCATTCACTGCGTCGAAATGCTGCCTGGCAAGGGTGCTCAGATCGCGCGCTCCGCCGGTACCTCCGTGGTGCTGATGGCCCGTGAAGGCACCTACGCTCAGGTCCGCCTGCGCTCGGGTGAAGTCCGCAGGATCCATATCGACTGCCGCGCCACCATTGGTGAAGTCAGCAACGAAGAGCACAGCCTGCGCCAGTACGGCAAGGCCGGTGCAATCCGTTGGAAGGGCATCCGTCCGACCGTTCGTGGTACCGCCATGAACCCGGTGGATCACCCGCACGGTGGTGGTGAAGGTCGTACCGGTGAGGGCCAGGCGCCTGTGTCGCCGTGGAACACCCTCACGAAGGGCTACCGCACTCGCAACAATAAGCGCACGCAGACGTTCATCGTCTCGCGTCGCAAGAAGTAAGGGGTAGACCAAATGGCTCGTTCCCTCAAAAAGGGTCCCTTCGTGGATCACCACCTGATGGCGAAGGTCGACAAGGCCGTTGCCAACAAGGACAAGAAGCCCATCAAGACCTGGTCGCGTCGCTCGACGATCTTGCCTGAGTTCATCGGTCTGACGATCGCTGTGCACAACGGCAAGCAGCACGTGCCGGTCTATGTGTCTGACCAGATGGTTGGCCACAAGCTGGGTGAATTCGCACTGACCCGTACCTTCAAAGGCCATCCGGCCGACAAGAAGGCCGGGAAAAAGTAAGGATGCCAACGATGGAAACCAAAGCAATCGTTCGCGGTGTTCGCCTCTCCTGTGACAAGGGCCGCCTGGTGGCGGACCTGATCCGCGGCAAGAAGGTGGACCAGGCGCTCAACATCCTGGAATTCACCCAGAAGAAGGCAGCACTCATCATCAAGAAGGCGCTGGAAAGCGCCATCGCCAACGCCGAGCACAACGACGGCGCTGATATTGATGAGCTGAAGGTCACTTCGATCTATGTGGAGCAAGGCGCCACGCTGAAGCGGTTCTCTGCCCGTGCCAAGGGCCGTGGCAACCGCATCAGCAAGCCCACTTGCCACATCTTCGTGTCGGTCGGCAACTGAAGGCTGAAGGAAGACTATGGGACAGAAAATTCATCCGACCGGCTTCCGCCTGCCTGTCACCCGTAACTGGGCTTCGCGCTGGTACGCAAACAATCAGAACTTCGCCACGATGCTGGCTGAAGACCTGCGTGTTCGCGAATACCTGAAGGCCAAGCTGAAGAATGCCGCCGTGTCGCGCATTCTGATTGAGCGCCCCGCGAAGAATGCCCGTATCACGATCTTCTCGGCGCGTCCGGGTGTCGTGATCGGCAAGAAGGGCGAAGACATCGAGAACCTGAAGGCCGAGCTGACCAAGCGTCTGGGCGTGCCGGTGGCAGTCAACATCGAGGAAGTGCGCAAGCCTGAAATCGATGCGCAACTGATCGCCGACTCGATCACCCAGCAGCTGGAAAAGCGCATCATGTTCCGCCGCGCCATGAAGCGCGCGATGCAGAACGCGATGCGCCTGGGCGCCCAAGGCATCAAGATCATGTCTGCAGGCCGTCTGAACGGAATCGAAATCGCTCGTACCGAGTGGTATCGCGAAGGCCGCGTGCCTCTTCACACTCTGAAGGCTGACATCGACTATGGCTTCTCCGAAGCCAAGACGACCTACGGCGTGATTGGCGTGAAGGTGTGGGTCTACCGCGGTGACCGCTTGGCCAATGGCGAGGCTCCGGTGATCAACACGCCTGCTGGCGCTGAAGATGATCGTCGCCCCCGCCGCAACGCCCGCCCGGGTGCTCCTGGTGGCCGTGGCCGTCCGGGTAGCGACCGTGGTCCGCGTGATGGTGCAGATAAGCCCGCTGACGCCGCCGCTGGCGACGCAGCCAAGCCCGCCGTGAAGCGTGTGGTCCGCAAGGCCCCCGCTGCTGGCGAGGCCAAAGGAGAATAAGCATGCTGCAACCTGCTCGTCGCAAATATCGCAAAGAGCAAAAGGGACGTAACACGGGTGTCGCAACTCGTGGTGCCGCCGTGTCTTTCGGTGACTTCGGCCTGAAAGCTACTGAGCGTGGCCGTTTGACGGCCCGCCAGATCGAAGCTGCGCGTCGTGCGATTTCGCGCCACATCAAGCGCGGCGGTCGTATCTTCATCCGCATCTTCCCTGACAAGCCGATTTCCCAGAAGCCGGCTGAAGTCCGGATGGGTAACGGTAAGGGCAACCCTGAGTACTACGTCGCTGAAATCCAGCCGGGCAAGGTGCTCTACGAGATCAACGGTGTGCCGGAAGCCCTGGCTCGCGAAGCGTTCACGCTGGCTGCTGCAAAGCTGCCGCTGCGTTGCACCTTCGTGGCTCGCCAGGTCGGCGCCTGATTGGAGAGAACACCATGAAAGCATCTGAACTGCGTAGCAAGGATGTCGCCGCCTTGGAGAAGGAAGTGACTGATTTGCTGAAGGCCCACTTTGGTCTTCGCATGCAAAAGGCGACTCAACAGCTGACGAATCACTCGGTGTTGGGCAAGACTCGTCGCGACATTGCTCGCGTCAAGACTGTCTTGGCCGAGAAGAAGAAGGGAGCCGCATAATGACGCAAGCTCAAGAAAAGAACACGCGCACCCTGGTGGGGCGTGTTGTCAGCGACAAGCGCGCCAAGACGATTACCGTCCTGGTTGAGCGTCGTGCCAAGCACGAGTTGTACGGCAAGATCGTTGCTCGTTCCCGCAAGTACCACGCCCATGATGAAAAGGGCGAGTACAAGATGGGTGACGTGGTCGAGATCTCCGAAGGTCGTCCCCTGTCGAAAACCAAGAACTGGGTCGTGACCCGCTTGGTTGAAAAGGCTCAGGTCGTTTAAGGGCTTGGCTTGATACGCCGACGGCGGAAGGGGCTTTAGCCTCGAAACGCCCGAACGGTCGGAACGCTGGAATACTAGCGTCCGGCCGTTTTTCATTTTGGGCCGCTGGCTATTGCACAGCGGCAACACAGAACTTGATTGGAGTGCACCATGTTGAAGGTTGGAGAGACATTGCCGTCGTCGACGCTGCAGGAGTTCATCGAAGTAGAAGGGAACGGTTGCTCGCTGGGCCCCAATGCATTCGAGACGAGCAAAGCCGCTGCAGGCAAGACGATCGCAGTCTTTGCGTTGCCTGGGGCCTATACGCCGACATGTTCCGCCAAGCATGTTCCTGGATATGTCGAGCAGGCCGATGCTTTGCGTGCCGCTGGAGTTGACGAAATCTGGTGTATCTCCGTCAACGATGCATTCGTCATGGGTGCCTGGGGGCGTGATCAGCAAACGGCCGGCAAGGTGCGCATGATGGCCGACGGTAGTGCTGACTTCACCAAAGCGACTGGGCTTACGCTCGATTTGACGTCGCGTGGCATGGGGTTGCGCTCTCAGCGCTATTCCATGCTGGTCGTAGACGGACAGGTGAAAACACTCAACGTCGAGGCGCCGGGTGCCTTCGCCGTGAGTGATGCGTCTACCTTGCTTGAGCAGGCCAAGGCTCTGCGTTGAGCGTGTGCGCCCGACGCCGCGTGCTTTGCGGGCGCAACGAATTTATCGCCGCCGGTGCTTGACACCGGCGAGTGGATGGCTTCATAATCCACAGCTTCGCCGAACGCTAGTTCAGTCGCGTGACTGAATGTGGCCTCGGATCCGCCCTCAATCGCTGGGCGCTGTGCCTTCAGGCGTGGCGCTAGGCTTACGGGCCCAAGACTGACCGCCCAAGCGTTGCGACGATTGGTGCGGGAAAAGTTGGGGACAGACATGATTCAAATGCAATCGCGACTTGACGTCGCGGATAACACAGGCGCCAAGTCCGTCATGTGCATCAAGGTGCTTGGTGGTTCCAAGCGTCGTTATGCCGGCATTGGCGACATCATCAAGGTCAGCATCAAAGAAGCTGCTCCGCGTGGTCGCGTCAAGAAGGGCGAGGTCTACAGCGCTGTGGTCGTTCGTACGGCCAAGGGTGTGCGCCGCCAGGATGGCTCGCTGGTGAAGTTCGACGGCAATGCTGCCGTGCTGCTGAACGCCAAGCTGGAGCCTATCGGCACCCGTATCTTCGGCCCGGTGACGCGTGAGTTGCGTACCGAGCGCTTCATGAAGATCGTGTCGCTGGCGCCCGAGGTGCTCTAAGCATCGCCACAGTCAAAGGTACTGCCATGAACAAGATTCGCAAAGGCGACGAGGTCATTGTCCTGACCGGTCGCGACAAGGGTAAGCGCGGCACCGTTTCGCAGCGCGTTGACGTCGACCACATCGTTGTCGATGGCGTCAATGTCGTCAAGAAGCACGTCAAGCCCAATCCCCTCAAGGGCACCACCGGTGGTGTGGTCGACAAGACGATGCCCATTCATCAATCCAACGTGGCGATTTTCAACGCTGCATCCGGCAAGGCCGATCGCGTGGGCATCAAGCTGCTCGCCGACGGCAAGAAGGTGCGCGTCTACAAGTCGACCGGCGAAGAGATCAAGGCTTAAGGGGTTCGACATGGCTCGTTTGCAAGCGGTTTATCGCGAAAAAGTTGTGCCCGGCCTCGTTGAGAAGTTCGGCTACAAGTCGGTCATGGAAGTGCCCCGTATCACGAAGATCACCCTGAACATGGGTGTGAGCGAGGCGGTGGCTGACAAGAAGGTCATGGACCACGCGGTCGGTGACCTGACCAAGATCGCAGGTCAGAAGCCGGTGATCACGAAGTCGAAGAAGGCTATTGCCGGCTTCAAGATTCGTGACGGCGTGCCTATCGGCTGCATGGTCACGTTGCGCGGCATCCAGATGTACGAATTCCTGGACCGCTTCGTGACGATCGCGTTGCCGCGCGTTCGTGACTTCCGTGGTATCTCTGGCCGTTCGTTCGACGGTCGCGGTAACTACAACATCGGCGTCAAAGAGCAGATCATCTTCCCGGAAATCGAGTACGACAAGGTCGATGCTCTCCGTGGCTTGAACATCAGCATCACGACGACTGCAAAGTCGGACGACGAATGCAAGGCCTTGTTGGCTGCATTCAAGTTCCCGTTCAAGAACTGAGGTGACCTGTGGCAAAACTCTCGATTAAGCAGCGTGAGCTGAAGCGCGAACAACTGGTCGCCAAGTACGCCAAGAAGTATGCCGAGTTGAAGGCCATCATCGATGACTCCAAGAAGTCCGATGAAGAGCGTTACCTCGCCCGCTTGGAGCTGCAGAAGCTGCCCCGCAACGCCTATCCGACGCGTCTTCGCAATCGTTGCGAACTGACGGGTCGTCCTCGCGGCACGTTCCGCAAGTTCGGGCTGGCCCGTAACAAGATTCGTGAGCTGGCCTTCAAGGGCGACATCCCCGGTGTCGTCAAGGCCAGCTGGTAATCGGCAGGTTTAGGAGATTTCGTATGAGCATGAGTGATCCTATCGCCGATATGCTGACTCGCATTCGCAACGCGCAGAGCGTTGAGAAGGCCAGCGTCGTGATGCCTTCCTCGAAGCTGAAGGTTGCGATCGCCAAGGTCCTCAAGGACGAGGGCTATATCGACGGTTTCGCGATTCGCGGTGAAGCAGCCCGCCCGGAGCTGGAGATTGCGTTGAAGTACTACGCAGGCCGTCCAGTGATCGAGCGCATTGAGCGCGTGAGCCGACCTGGCCTGCGCATTTACAAGGGCCGCCACGATATTCCGCAGGTCATGAATGGCCTGGGTGTGGCGATTGTCACTACGCCTAAGGGCGTGATGACCGACCGCAAAGCACGTCAAGCCGGCATCGGCGGCGAAGTGCTCTGCTACGTCGCCTAAGCGCAAGGAGAGACAGACAATGTCCCGCGTTGGAAAAATGCCGGTCGCCGTCCCGCAAGGCGTGGAAGTGGCGATCTCTGCTGAGCAGATCAGCGTCAAGGGTGCTCAGGGTACGCTGGTTCGTCCGGTTCATCCCCTGGTCACGATCAAGAACGATGGCGGCAAGCTGAGCTTTGTGCCGGTCAACGAATCCGCTGACGCTGATTCGATGAGTGGTACGTTGCGCGCCCTGGTGGCCAATATGGTCAGCGGTGTGAGCAAGGGCTTCGAGCGCAAGCTGAACCTGGTCGGCGTGGGTTACCGCGCACAGGCCCAGGGTCAGAAGCTCAACCTTCAGATCGGCTTCTCTCACCCTGTGGTGAAGGACATGCCGGCTGGTATCAAGGTTGAGTGCCCGACCCAGACGGAAATCTTGATCAAGGGTGCGGACCGCCAAGTGGTGGGCCAGATCGCTGCTGAAGTTCGCGCGATCCGTCCCCCGGAGCCTTACAAGGGCAAGGGCATCCGCTATTCCGATGAGAAGGTCTCTCTCAAAGAGACCAAGAAGAAGTAAGGAGCAGCGCCATGTTGACGAAGAAAGAACAGCGCATCCGTCGCTCGCGTCAGACCCGTGCACGTATCGCCGTGCAACGTGTTGCTCGCCTCACGGTGTTTCGCTCCAACCTGCACATTTACGCCAGCGTCATCTCGGAAGATGGTGCACGCGTGTTGGCCAGCGCTTCGACTGCCGAAAAGGAAGTCCGCGAGCAACTGGGCACCGCAGGCAAGGGTGGCAACGTGGCCGCTGCGGCCCTGATCGGCAAGCGTATTGCCGAGAAGGCCAAGGCTGCTGGCGTCGAGAAGGTGGCTTTCGACCGTGCAGGCTTCGCCTACCACGGTCGTGTCAAGGCGCTGGCTGAGGCTGCGCGTGAAGCCGGTCTTCAGTTCTGACGCTTAAAGGATTTCGAAATGGCAAAGTTTCAACCCCGCGCGCAGACCGAAGGCAATGACGACGGCCTGAAGGAAAAGATGATTGCGGTCAACCGCGTCACCAAGGTTGTGAAGGGCGGCCGTACGCTGTCTTTCGCTGCGCTGACTGTTGTCGGTGATGGTGATGGACGCATCGGCATGGGCAAGGGCAAGGCTAAGGAAGTGCCCGTTGCTGTGCAAAAGGCGATGGAGTCTGCTCGCCGCAACATGATCAAGGTGAACCTCAGGAACGGCTCCATTCACCACAATGTGGTGGGTGAGCACGGCGCCGCTCACGTGATCATGGCTCCGGCACCTGCCGGTACCGGCGTGATTGCTGGCGGCCCGATGCGCGCAGTCTTCGAAGTGATGGGCGTGACCGACATCGTGACCAAGAGCCACGGTTCGACCAACCCTTACAACATGGTTCGCGCCACGCTGGACGCTCTGAAGCGTTCGACAACGGCCGCGGAAGTCGCAGCCAAGCGCGGCAAGTCTGTTGAAGACATCTTCAACTGAAGCTGCACTGGAGAGACTGATGTCTGACAAGAAAACTCTGACGGTCAAGCTGGTCCGCAGCCCGATTGGCACACGCGCTTCGCACCGTGCCACCGTGGTCGGCCTGGGCCTGCGCAAGCTGAACAGCACCAGCGTGTTGGAAGACACGCCTGCGGTGCGCGGCATGATCAACAAGATCGCCTATCTCGTGCAGGTGCTGTAAGGCCCGCGCGAACTGAGGAAAAGAACATGCAACTCAATACCATCAAGCCGGCAGCTGGTGCCAAGCACTCCAAGCGTCGCGTTGGCCGTGGCATTGGCTCTGGCCTGGGCAAGACTGCCGGCCGTGGTCACAAAGGTCAAAAGTCGCGTGCTGGTGGCTACCATAAGGTGGGCTTCGAAGGCGGTCAGATGCCGCTGCAGCGTCGTCTGCCCAAGCGTGGCTTCAAGTCTCTGGCTCGTCCGTTCAACGCTGAAGTGACTTTGAGCGACTTGCAAGCCCTGGCCGGTGACGAAATCGACATGCTGACGCTGAAGGCTGTCGGCTTGGTTTCCGAGCTGACCAAGTCAGTCAAGGTGATCAAGTCCGGCGAGATCAGCCGTAAGGTTGTGCTCAAGGGTGTTGGCGCTACGGCTGGTGCCAAGTCGGCAATTGAAGCCGCTGGCGGCTCTGTTGCTTAAGCATTCATAGGAAGCGGCGCGTGGCAACCAACCCAAACCAGTTGGCCAAGAGTGGCAAGTTCGGCGACCTGCGTCGTCGGCTTGTGTTCTTGTTGCTGGCTCTGGTTGTTTACCGCATCGGAGCGCATATTCCGGTGCCTGGTATTGACCCTGCACAGTTGCAGCAGCTCTTCAAGGGCCAGCAAGGCGGCATCCTGAGCTTGTTCAACATGTTCTCGGGTGGAGCGCTGTCTCGTTTCACCATCTTTGCGCTGGGCATCATGCCCTACATCTCGGCTTCTATCGTCATGCAGCTGATGACGCATGTGGTGCCGAGCCTGGAAGCGCTGAAGAAGGAAGGCGAGGCGGGTCGTCGCAAGATCACTCAGTACACGCGCTACGGTACTTTGGGGCTGGCTATCTTCCAGTCGCTGAGTATTGCGCTTGCCCTGGAAAGCTCCGCAGGCTTGGTGATTGCCCCCGGATTTGGCTTCCGGCTGACTGCAGTTTCCAGCCTGGTGGCAGGCACGATGTTCTTGATGTGGCTCGGCGAGCAGATCACTGAGCGGGGCCTCGGCAACGGCATCTCCATCTTGATTTTCGCTGGTATTGCGGCTGGTTTGCCGAGCGCCATTGGCGGGTTGCTGGAGTTGGTTCGTACCGGTGCGATGAGCATCATTGCCTCGATCTTCATCGTTGCACTGGTGGGCTTGGTTACGTACGTTGTGGTCTTTGTCGAGCGTGGTCAGCGCAAGATCTTGGTGAACTATGCCAAACGGCAGGTCGGCAACAAGGTTTACGGTGGTCAGTCGTCCCACTTGCCTCTGAAGCTGAACATGTCCGGCGTGATCCCTCCGATCTTCGCTTCGTCGATCATCTTGCTGCCGACGACGCTGGTGAGCTGGTTCGCAACTGGTGATGGCCTGCGTTGGCTCAAGGATCTGGCAGGAGCGCTGAGCCCCGGTCAGCCGATCTATGTGCTTCTGTACGCCGCTGCGATCGTGTTCTTCTGCTTCTTCTACACAGCGTTGGTGTTCAACAGCCGTGAGACTGCAGACAACTTGAAGAAGAGTGGCGCGTTCATCCCTGGAATTCGGCCAGGTGATCAGACGGCCAAGCACATCGACAAGATCCTCGGACGCTTGACGTTGGCAGGTGCGGTGTACATCACTGCGGTTTGCTTGCTGCCGGAGTTCCTGGTTCTCAAGTACAACGTGCCGTTCTATTTCGGTGGCACGTCGCTGTTGATCATCGTTGTTGTGACGATGGACTTCTGGGCGCAGGTGCAGTCTTATGTGATGAGTCAGCAGTATGAGTCGCTGCTGAAGAAGGCAAACTTCAAGGCCAGCTAAGAGCTGAACCATTGATAGGTTTTCCAACCGACAGAGCAACGCAGGCATGGCGAAAGACGACGTCATTCAGATGCAGGGTGAGATTCTTGAGAATCTTCCTAACGCGACGTTTCGGGTGAAGTTGGAAAACGGGCATGTAGTTCTAGGTCACATTTCCGGCAAGATGCGGATGCATTACATCCGCATCCTTCCAGGAGATAAAGTGACTGTGGAGCTCACGCCTTACGATTTGAGTCGTGCTCGCATCGTGTTCCGGGCGAAGTGAGCGTATTCGTTCCCCGGACGCGAAGTTTGAGTATTTAAGAGTAGGTCAAGGAGCAGACCATGAAAGTTTCGGCATCCGTGAAGAAGATGTGCCGCAATTGCAAGATCATCCGCCGCAATGGTGTGGTGCGTGTGATCTGTACCGATCCGCGACACAAGCAGCGTCAAGGCTGATTGCTGCTGCACGACACTGAGCGAATTAGAGGACGCACATGGCACGTATTGCTGGTATCAATATTCCGCCGCAAAAGCACACTGAGATCGGTCTGACTTCGATCTACGGCATTGGCCGTACGACGGCGCAGAAGATCTGCACGACTTGCGGTATTCCGTTCGACAAGAAGGTCAAGGACCTGACTGACGCTGATCTGGAAAAGATCCGCGAAGAAGTCGGCCGTATGACGATCGAAGGCGATCTGCGCCGTGAGATGTCGATCAACATCAAGCGTTTGATGGACCTCGGTTGCTACCGTGGCTTCCGTCACCGCCGCGGTTTGCCGATGCGCGGCCAGCGTACCCGTACCAACGCGCGTACCCGTAAGGGTCCTCGTAAGTCGGCTGCTACTGGTAAGAAGTGATCTGCGGCAGGCATTGAAAGAAGGTCAATATGGCAAAAGCACCCAATAATTCGGCTGCCCAGCGCGTTCGCAAGAAGGTTCGCAAGAACGTTGCCGACGGCGTTGCGCACGTTCACGCGTCGTTCAACAACACGATCATCACGATCACTGACCGTCAAGGCGGGGCTCTGTCTTGGGCTTCGTCTGGTGGCCAGGGCTTCAAGGGCTCGCGTAAGTCGACTCCGTTTGCTGCGCAGGTGGCAGCCGAAGTTGCCGGCCGCGCAGCTCAAGAGCAGGGCATCAAGAACCTGGACGTCAAGATCAAGGGTCCTGGCCCTGGTCGCGAGTCTTCGGTGCGTGCTTTGGCCGCGCTCGGCATTCGCATCACTTCCATCTCGGACGTGACGCCGGTTCCGCACAACGGCTGCCGCCCCCAGAAGCGTCGTCGTATCTAAGGCGGCTTGCTTTGGTGCGATAATCTCGCGCTCGATCTTTAAGCCAGCTGGCGTATCTGCGCCACGCTGGCCGTACTTTTTGAAGCCGTCCGGCTTTTAAGACCACCGTCTGAGCCTACGCAAGATCAGGACAGACTCGCGCACTCGCCGACGGGCAGTGCGTCAGATTGAACAAGGACACACAAAGTGGCACGTTACCTCGGCCCCAAGGCCAAACTCTCCCGCCGCGAAGGCACCGACCTTTTCCTGAAGAGCGCACGTCGCGCCATCAGCGACAAGGCAAAGTTTGACTCCAAGCCCGGTCAGCATGGCCGCACTTCCGGTCAGCGCACCTCTGACTTCGGCTTGCAGCTGCGCGAGAAGCAGAAGGTCAAGCGTATGTATGGCGTGCTGGAGCGTCAGTTCCGCCGCTACTTCGCGGAAGCGGAGCGCCGCAAGGGTTCGACTGGCGTGAATTTGCTCCAGTTGCTGGAGTCGCGTCTTGACAACGTCGTCTACCGGATGGGTTTCGGCTCTACCCGCGCTGAGGCACGTCAACTCGTGTCGCACAAGGGCATCACGGTCAACGGCGAGGTCGTGAACATCGCTTCTTACCTGGTCAAGGCTGGCGATACCGTTGCGGTCCGGGAAAAGTCCAAGAAGCAGCTTCGCGTGCTGGACGCGTTCAAGTTGGCAGAGTCCATCGGCATGCCTGCTTGGGTCCAAGTCGACGGCAGCAAGCTGGAAGGCGTGTTCAAGAAGACGCCTGATCGCGATGAGTTCGGCGCAGAGATCAACGAGTCGCTGATCGTTGAGTTGTATTCTCGTTAATCGCCGCGTGTTGGCCGAGCAGCCCTCTCAGGGCTTGCTCGGCTTTGCCGTTTCTTCGTCCGGTAGCGGCGCGTGCTGTGTGGCTACCGGTTGGTCCCTCAGCCTTATCGGTGTAACGAACCGAGGGTATTGAAAGAAAGACCTCATGCAAACAAATCTGCTCAAGCCCAAATCCATCAATGTGGAACCTCTCGGCGGCCATCGCGCCAAGGTTACGCTGGAGCCGTTCGAACGCGGCTATGGCCACACCCTCGGCAATGCCCTGCGCCGGGTGCTGCTGTCCTCGATGGTGGGCTATGCGCCGACGGAAGTGACAATCGCTGGCGTCCTGCACGAGTACTCGGCCATCGATGGTGTGCAAGAGGACGTGGTTCACATCATGTTGAACCTCAAGGGCGTCGTGTTCCGCCTGCATAACCGTGAAGAAGTGACTCTGGTTCTGCGCAAGGAAGGTGAAGGCCCGGTCACTGCGGCCGACATCCAGACTCCGCACGACGTCGAGATCATCAATCCCGAGCACGTCATCGCCCACCTGTCGCAGGGCGGCAAGCTGGACATGCAGATCAAGGTCGAGAAGGGTCGCGGCTATGTGCCCGGCACGATGCGCCGCTATGGCGACGAGCCGACCAAGAGCATCGGCCGTATCGTGCTGGACGCTTCGTTCTCTCCGGTGCGCCGCGTCAGCTACGCAGTCGAGAACGCTCGTGTGGAGCAGCGCACCGATCTGGACAAGCTCGTGATGGAGATCGAAACCAACGGCGCCATCTCGCCTGAGGAAGCGATCCGCGCGTCGGCCAAGATCCTGGTTGAGCAGCTGGCCGTGTTCGCACAACTGCAAGGCACCGACCTGGTGGACGCGTTCGACCAGCCTGCCCAGCGTTCCAGCAGCTTCGATCCGATCCTTCTGCGCCCTGTCGACGAGCTGGAGTTGACCGTTCGTTCGGCCAACTGCCTGAAGGCCGAGAACATCTACTACATCGGCGACCTGATTCAGCGCACTGAAACCGAACTGCTGAAGACGCCGAACCTGGGTCGCAAGTCGCTCAACGAGATCAAGGAAGTCCTGGCCTCCCGTGGTCTGACTCTGGGTGCTCGCCTTGAGAACTGGCCGCCGCAAGGTCTGGACAAGCGTTAATTTGTTTTTTAAGAAGGAGGAGGGCTCTGACCAGCTCCCTCCGGTGCACCCGGGCAGTACCTGATACGGCTGCTGGGATTACTCTAGGAAAGGAATAGCACCATGCGTCACCGTAACGGCCTCCGTAAGCTGAACCGTACCTCCGAACACCGCAAGGCAATGCTGCGCAATATGTGCGTGTCGTTGCTGCAGCACGAAGCCATCAAGACCACGGTCCCCAAGGCCAAGGAACTGCGTCGCGTCGTTGAGCCCCTGATCACATTGGCTAAGGAACCCACGCTGGCCAATCGCCGCCTGGCTTTCGACCGCCTGCGTGACCGCGACATCGTCACCAAGCTGTTCAACGAACTGGGCCCGCGTTTCAAGGCGCGTCCGGGCGGCTACACACGCATCCTGAAGATGGGCTTCCGCGTTGGTGACAACGCGCCGATGGCCTACGTGGAATTGGTTGATCGCGCTGAAGAAGCCCAAGAGACGGCAGTGGCCGCCGCTGAGTAATCTGCGTGCTCTTGTGCGAGAAAAAGCCGGCCTCTGGCCGGCTTTTTCTTTGCGCGTACAGAAGCGATCTTTTGGGATTTCTTGTGCGCGAGTGCTTTTTCATGCTATAGTCACAGCTTCAGTCGCGGGGTGGAGCAGTCTGGTAGCTCGTTGGGCTCATAACCCAAAGGTCGTAGGTTCAAATCCTGCCCCCGCAACCAAGTAATTCGCGAGAGAAACCGCTAACGGCAATCAGCTGTTGGCGGTTTTTTGCATTCTGAAGGCGACCTTTTCCTGAAGTCAGCTTGGCCTCTCGCTATGAGCGGCCGGTAGCAAGCGCAGCTTCCCAAAAGCGCCTAGAGTCCATGCCTTCGCGCTGATTTGCGGCCCACCCATGTTGAGAATTGCCAGGATGTCTCGATTCCTTATCGTTTGGCTTGTCGCCCTTCTCCTCTCGCCGCTGGCTGTGTTGGCAGATGGCAGCCGCATCAAAACCGATCAAGTCGAAGCCGAGTTGCTGGTGCATGCGCCTGACGGGGTGCGAGCCGGAAAAACGGTCTGGTTCGGACTTCTGATCAAGCATCGGCCGCACTGGCACAGCTACTGGAAGAACCCAGGCGACTCGGGCCTGCCGACGCGTCTTGCCTGGGAGCTGCCGGACGGGCTTCAGGTGGGCGTGATCAACTGGCCCGTGCCGCAGCGCTTGCCTATCGGACCGATGGTCAACTATGGCTATGAGGGCGAGGTCTTGCTGACTTCGGCGGTGAGCGTGGCCGAGAGCTTCAATCCTGGTTCGCGCGATGTAGTCTTGCAGGCGGATTGGTTGGTCTGCAAAGAGGTGTGCATTCCGGAGAGCGGTCGATTCACCATCAAGCTTTCTGCGCAGCCGGAGGTGGCTCACGGCAGGCTGTTCGATGCGGCCAAAGCTGCGCTACCGATTGAGCACAATCCAGGCGCAACGGGACGATTTGAGCCTTCGGGATTCCTCGCTGTGCCGATCAGGGACCTGCCGCCGTCGTGGGCTCAGCGCAGCGTGCAGGTCTTCCCGGAGGACGCTGGCGTTTTCGACCATGCTGCAGTGGCTCTGCAGGAGTGGAGTGCACGGGACCTGACTGTGCAGGTTCCGCTGTCGGCGCAGCGTAGCGAGAGCCCGGAGTCGATTCATCTTGTTTTGCGCAGCACTGACAAAAGCGGACGTGTGGAGGGCCTGCGGGTCCGTGTGGGGGTTTCAGGCCCGTGGCCGGCGGTGATTGAGGGCGGGGCGCTCCCGTCAGCCGAGCACGCCCGCGCAGCGCTGCCGCCAGCTGCCGCTGAAACTTCGATCTGGGTCGCGCTGCTGCTGGCCTTTGGCGGCGGGCTTCTCTTGAACCTGATGCCTTGCGTCTTCCCCGTTCTGTCTCTGAAGGTACTGGGATTCGCCAGCCATCAGGAATCAAGGCGACAGCTGAGGATTGGCGGCTTCGCCTACACAGCAGGCGTTGTGCTGAGTTTTGTTGCGCTTGCGGGCTTGCTGCTTTTGCTGCGTGCCAGTGGCAGCCAGCTGGGGTGGGGCTTTCAGCTGCAGTCGCCTGAGTTCGTCGCTGCACTGGCGGTCCTGTTCACGGTCATCGGTTTGAACCTGCTGGGTCTGCTGCAGTTCGGGGCCGTGCTGCCCGGCAATCTTGCCGCTGTGCGGGCCAAGAATCCGGCGTTGGACAGCGCACTGACGGGCGTCCTGGCGGTGGCTGTGGCATCGCCCTGCACCGCGCCCTTCATGGGGGTCGCGCTTGGCGTGGCGCTCACGCAGCCTGCTCCGCAGGCGCTCGCGGTCTTCGCCAGCCTGGGGGTTGGAATGGCGGCGCCCTACCTTGCCGCAACCTTGTGGCCAGGCGTGGGCCGCCTGTTGCCGCGTCCAGGCGTGTGGATGCAGCATTTCAAGATGCTGATGGCCTTCCCGATGTTCGCCACCGTGGTGTGGCTGGTGTGGGTGCTGGGCCAGCAGGTCGGCATTGATGGCGTTGCGGCCCTGTTGGGCGTGTTGCTGGCCTTGGCCTTGCTGGCGTGGGTGTGGTCGACGCGCGACTTCGGTCCTCGTTCAGGGCCTCTGTTCCGCGCAGCGAGCTTGCTGCTGTGTGCTGCAACGCTTGTCTGGGCGCTGCCGGCCTTGCGCGAGCAGAGTGCAGCGCCGACGAGCCAGGTCGCCTCAGGTGAATGGCAGCCATGGTCGCCCGAGGCGGTCCAGCAGGCGCTTGAACGCGGGCAACCGGTGTTCGTCGACTTCACGGCCGCTTGGTGTGTCACCTGCCAGTTCAACAAGCGGGGCGCCCTGGCGAACCCAGAAGTCGTCGCCGATTTCAAGTCTAAAGGCGTTGTTCTGTTGCGCGCGGACTGGACGCGCAGGGATCCTGCCATCAGCCAAGAGCTGAACCGATTGGGACGCAGCGGCGTGCCCGTCTACCTGCTGATGAAGCCCGGCGCTTCCGCGCCGCAGCTGCTGCCGGAGATCCTCAGTCCGGCGGTGTTGCGGGAAGCGCTGGCAAATTAGCGCAGGAGCCTGAGCGCAGGCCTCAGGGCCGGCGATTCGGGCCTGGGCCAGATTTGTTGCCAGGCTGGCGCGGTCCGCGCGGGCCTTCCCGCCGGGCATCGCGTGGGGCTGGCTTGCTATGCCCGTGCGGCGGGTCGATGCGCGACTGTCGGTCCTCTTCGGCCTCCTGGCGGGCCTGCGCCAGCAGTGCGTCCAAATCGTTTTCTGCGACGCCTTTAAGGGCGCAGAAGTTGGCGCGCGTCAGCGTTGTGCTCTCGTAGGCTCGCAGCAGGCCTGCGCGTTGACGGCGCTGCTGCAACTCTTGTTCGCGACGCTCTTGTTGCAGTCCACGGCGGCGGGCGAGTTCTGCGACGGCTGCCTGGCGATGCTCGTCAGCGAGTTCACCTGCGGCTGCGCCATCCAGGTCGTAGCGGTGGGTGGCTTTACTCAAGGCAATCAGGTAGGCCGTACTGCCCGTGAGGCGTCGCAGGGCTGCGGACAGCTGCTGTTTGGTGAACTGCCCAGGCGCACGCTCTTGGATGTCGGCCTGGATGCGTAGCTTCAGCGGCTTGGCGCCGCTGAACAGTGCCGGGAACAGCGTCTTCAGCTGCTGCATCACGGCGGCCGGTGCGATTTCACTGGCGACAGGCGGCAGCGCGGAAGGAGAAGTCATGAAGATGAACTCGGCAAGCAAAGGGCTGGATTGTGCCCATAGCAGAGCCTACGGCGCAAGGCGCCGTGTCGGATGGGCTCCGCTGCGCCTCTTCTCGGTCAGCCTATGGCTTGGTCTGGCAGGCTGGCTTGCACACCAGTTCGGTGCGCCCCAGCACGCGCTTGGACTGCAGGTTGGCTGGCGTGCGATGCTTGCCGCACTTGAAGCATGAGCGCGTGTGGCCGCTTCCCAGGAATGGCGAGCCGCCCACTTTTGACTCGTAGCGCAGGCCATCGTCGCTGACGGCGGTGAAGGTGTCTTTGCTCATTGTTGTGCTGACTCCACGTTCAGCCGGCGCCCCGACATGGGATGCTCGGTCAGATACGTCTCACTCCTGAAGCAGATACTAGGCCAGTCGCGTGACAAGCAATAGCTCGCTTGCCCGGGTATGTTGCTGGAATCCACGCGGGAGCTTGCAGAATGGCGCAGCCGGGCGGGGCGCTCGGACAGACGATGATCTCGATATGGCCAAACTATTCTTTCGCTACGCTGCCATGAACGCCGGCAAGTCGACGGCGCTGCTGCAGGTGGCGCACAACTATGAGGAGCGGGGGCACCGGGTGCGCATCTTCACCGCCGGCGTCGACGACCGCTATGGGCACGGGCGGATTACATCCCGCCTCGGGCCGCAACGTGAGGCCGAGGTGTTCGATGCCCAGACAGACTTTTCGATCCAGCCGGAGGGGCCCTCGCGTGTGGCCTGCGTGCTGGTCGACGAGGCGCAGTTCCTGAGCAAGGCGCAGGTCTGGGCGCTTCACGAACTGGCCCATGTGCGCAACTTGCCGGTGATCTGCTACGGATTGCGTACCGACTTTCGCGGCGAGCTGTTCGAGGGCGCTGCGACCTTGCTGGCGCTGGCCGACGACATGGATGAGATGAAGACCATCTGCGACTGCGGACGCAAGGCGACGATGAACATGCGCGTCGATGCGAGCAATCGCAAGGTCACCGAGGGCGAACAGGTGGAAATCGGCGGCAATGCGCGCTACCGCGCGGTATGCGGGCGCTGCTTTCGTCAGGCATGAACCGCCGGGGCTGGATCAGCCCTTGTTGCTGAGTTGCTCGTCGAGTTCCTTGCAGGAAGGTGCGCACACCGGCTGCGACTTGCCGAGCAGCTTCTTGGACTTCAGCAAGGCACGAGGGCGATGCTTGCCGCACAGAAAGCACGACATCGTGGCCGCGCCGAATGAAGAGGTCGCCGCGAAAGGCGAGCCCGGTGCTTTTGAGCGGTAACGCAGACCATCTGCCTCGATGGTTGTCTTGGTACTATCCTTGGCCACGCTTGTCCTGGGTAGTGAAGAGAGAAAGCTTGCGCCGACCGGGCCTGGGCCCCTGGGTCTTGGTGTTGTGCCGGCGCACCCCGAAACCTCTATTTTCCACCATGTTGGCGCAGCACGCCTTCGGGTAAGTCGGTGGTCCGCTGCTTGCCGCGGCAAAATGGCTTGAGATAGGCCGACTGGAGGGGCGAACCTAGCGCCCGACAAAGCGCGGTGGGCGACGCTCTTCCCATGCGCGTACGCCTTCGGCCAGATCCTCGGATGCATTCGCGCGGCTGATGTCGCGGCGCAACGCTTCCACGTCCAGGCGACCTTCGGCCATCGCGTTCAAGTGTCGTTTCATGCCGAGAAGCGCGAGCGGCGCCAGGCCGGACAGGTGCTCGCACAAGGCTTGGCTGTGCTCGTCCAGCGCCTGGTTGTCCGCCAGCAGACGATCCAGGAAGCCGCAGTCCAGCATGGCCTGCGCATCGAGAGTCTCGCAGCCCAGCAGCACGCGCTTGGCCGCCGACAAACCCAGCCGAGAAACGTAGCGCTCCATGCCACCGCGATAGAAGTGCAGGCCCAGGCGTGCCGCAGGCACGAACATCTCGCAGGCCGGTGTGCCGAGGCGGAAGTCGCAAGCCAGGGCCAGGTCCGTGGCGCCGCCGTAGACGCCGCCCTGGATCGCCGCCACGGTGACCGGCCGTGCATCGGCCCAGGCATTGCTCAGCTTCTCGAACAAGGCGCCGGCGTCCAGACCGGGCACTGCGCGGATATTGAAGCCGCTGCAGAAGTGCTTGCCGCGGGCTTGCAGAAGCAGCACGCGGACATCGGGTGTGCGCTCTACCTCAGCCAGATGGCCCAGCAGAATCTCGAGATCTTCGGGCTCCAAACGGTTGGCGTGGCGCGGTCGCTGCAGTGTGATCCGCGCAACGGTGGCGTCGATTTCTAGACTGGGTGGGGACTCTGGCATGGCGGCAGACGGGCTTCTTGCCCAAGAGACGATTGCTGGGAGTCTAGGGCTGGCCGGCGCCTGTTTCTCCAGGCGCTGGGGGACTTACTCGGCGGTGGGCTTTGCGCCGCCTGCCGCAGATTGCTTGCACTTGCGCAAATTCGACCGAACGGTCGGACGAATTTGCGCTTTGTCAATGCGGCCTCCTCCTAGGGGCGAGCTAAGGGTTTTTGTTTAGAGTCGGCGTCGCAGTCCACCAGCCTGTGGTGGCGGAGTTGTGCATCCATGGATTTCACGATTGCAAGCATTCTGATGCTCGATGGGGTGACCAATGGCGCGATCTACGCGCTGCTGGCCTTGAGCCTCGTCCTGGTCTTCACGGTGACCCGCATCATCTTCATCCCCCAGGGCGAGTTTGTGGCCTATGGGGCCCTGACGATGGCGAGCCTGCAACTGGGCCATACGCCGCTGACGATCTGGTTCCTGCTGGTGCTGGCGGTCGGCGTTGCCGTGCTCGATCTGTGGGCGGGCTGGCGCGCCGGCAAGGCCTTGCCTGGACTGGTCAAGACGGTCTTGCTGCGGGCCGTGCCGCCGGTTGCGATCGGTCTGTTGGGCCTGTGGGCTGCGCCGCAGCAACTGCCCTTGGTACTTCAGGCGCTGCTGACTTTGGCCATCGTTACGCCAATGGGCGGGCTGATCTACCGTCTGGCCTATCAGTCGCTGGCGGATGCCTCGGTGCTGGTGCTGCTGATCGTCTCGGTGGGCGTGCATTTCGCGCTGACCGGCCTGGGCCTGGTGTTCTTCGGGCCGGAGGGCTCGACCAATCCCAGCTTCTGGCAGGCGAGCTTCAACCTCGGCCCGCTGATGCTGTCCGGCCAGACGCTGATCATCTTCATGAGCGCCGTCGCATTGATCGTCATGCTGTGGCTGTTCTTCGAGCGCAGTCTGTATGGCAAGGCCTTGCGCGCCACGGCGGTGAACCGCCTGGGCGCCCAGCTGATGGGCATCTCCAGCACCAGCGCAGGCAAGCTGTCCTTTTCGATGGCCGCCTTCATCGGCGCGCTGTCGGGTTTGCTGATCAGCCCGACCACGACCATCAACTACGACAGCGGCTTCCTGATCGGCCTGAAGGGCTTTGTGGCCGCCGTGTTTGCCGGGCTGGCGAGCTACCCGCTGGCGGCCGTCGGCGCGCTGCTGGTCGGCTTGCTGGAGTCCTTCAGTTCTTTCTGGGCCAGCGCCTTCAAGGAGGTGATCGTGTTCACCTTCATCCTGCCGGTGTTGCTGTGGCGATCCTTGCGCGATCCGCATAAAGACGAGGAGTAAGAAGCGATGCAAGCGCGCAAGATCCTTCCGCTGGCAGGCCTTGTCCTGCTGTTCGCACTGCCCCTGCTACCGGTGCCCGAGTTCTGGATCACCCAGCTCAACTACACCGGCATGTTCGCCCTGGTCTCGCTTGGCCTGGTGCTGCTGACAGGTGTCGGCGGTCTGACCTCCTTCGGGCAGGCGGCTTTCGTCGGGCTCGGCGCCTACACCACGGCCCTGCTCAGCACCCGTTACGGCATTTCTCCCTGGTTCGGTTTGGTGGTGGGCCTGCTCATCACCGTCGCAGTGGCCCTGCTGCTCGCTTGGCTGACCTTGCGCATGTCAGGCCACTACCTGCCGCTTGCCACCATCGCCTGGGCGCTGAGCCTGAACTACACGATGGCCAACATGGAGTTTCTGGGCAAGTACGACGGCTTGCTCGGCATACCGGCGTTGAGCTTCATGGGCATCAGCCTGCAGGATGGGCGTGCGCTTTACTACCTGATCTGGGTGATTGCGCTGCTGGCTGCCATCGGCGTGCGCAATCTGCTCGATTCACGCCCAGGCCGCGCCATCCGCGCCCTCAACGGCGCCACCACGATGGCCGAAGCCATGGGCGTGTCGACCTTCCGCTACAAGGTTGTGATCTTCGTGCTGGCAGCCATGCTGGCGTCGGTGTCCGGCTGGCTGTTTGCGCATTTCCAGCGCACCGTCAATCCGAGCCCCTTCGCATTGAAGATGGGCATCGAGTACCTGTTCATGGCGGTGGTGGGCGGCATCGGCACGGTCTGGGGGGCTTTCGTCGGCGCCGGCGTCGTGAAGGTGATCGAGGATCAGCTCAAAGAAGTGCTGCCCGCCTTGCTGGGCAGCAGCGGCAACTTCGAAATCATCGTGCTGGGCGTTGTGCTTGTGCTGATGCTCAAGTACGCACCCAAGGGGATGTTTCCCTATCTGAGCGCGGTCTTCGGTCGCTGGCTGCCAGCCGCCCAACGCAGTCGGGACTGGCAAGATGCCGCTGCGCTGCCGGCACGTGACAAGCCGCAAGGCGGGGACTTGCTGCTGGATGTGCAGGCGGTGCGCAAGCAGTTCGGCGGTCTGGTGGCGGTCAACGACGTGAGCTTCCAGATCCGCGCCGGCGAGATCGTCGGCCTGATCGGCCCCAACGGCGCCGGCAAATCCACCACCTTCAATCTGATCACCGGCGTGCTGTCGCTGACTCGCGGCCAGGTCATCTTCCGTGGTCAACCGGTCGGCGGCCTGCCCTCGCGGGAGATCGCGCGCCGCGGCATGTCGCGCACCTTCCAGCACGTCAAGATGATTGCCGACATGACGGTGCTGGAGAACGTGGCGTTGGGCGGCTATTTGCGCTCGGGTAGCGGCACGGCCAGGGCCATGCTGCGCCTGGACCGCGACGAGGAAAGGCGCCTGTTCAAAGAGGCCGAGGCCCAGCTCAAGCGCATCGGTATGGCCGACAAGATGCACGAGTTGGCCGGGAACCTGGCGTTGGGACCGCAGCGCTTGATGGAGATCGCGCGCGCGCTGTGCACTGATCCCGCCTTGCTGCTGCTGGACGAGCCGGCCGCCGGCCTGCGCCATAAGGAAAAGCAGGCCTTGGCTGATGTGTTGCGCCAGCTGAAGGCGGAAGGCATGAGCATCCTGCTGGTCGAGCACGACATGGAGTTCGTGATGGGGCTGACCGACCGCATCGTGGTGATGGAGTTCGGCACCAAGCTGATCGAGGGCTCGCCGGAAGACGTGCAGTCCAGCCCTGAGGTGCGGGCAGCCTATCTTGGAACGGAGCACTGATCGATGAGCACCAAGGACCTACTGCTGAAAGTCAGCGGCCTGCATGCGGGCTACGGCCGAGCCGAAGTGCTCAGCGGCCTGAGCCTGGAGCTGCCGCGCGGCAGCGTCGTCACCGTGATCGGCCCCAATGGCGCGGGCAAGTCCACCACGCTCAATGCATTGATGGGCGTGCTGCCGTCCAAGGGACAGATCCTTTTCGATGGCGAGGACATCGCCAGCCTGAGCCTGGAAGAACGTGTGATGCGCGGCCTGGCGCTGGTGCCTGAGAAGCGCGAGCTGTTCACCACCATGAGCGTCGAGGACAACCTGGTGCTGGGCGGGTTCCGACCCATGCGGCTGGGCCAGCGCGACTGGCGCGACGAGCTCGAGAAGGTGTTCGAGCTGTTCCCGCGGCTGAAGGAACGTCGCACGCAGCTGGCCGGCACCCTGTCGGGCGGCGAGCGGCAGATGCTGGCGGTGGGGCGTGCGCTGATGGCCCGGCCCAAGGTCCTGATGCTGGACGAGCCCAGCCTGGGACTGGCGCCGCTCATCGTCAAGGAGATCTTCCGCATCGTCGCGCGCTTGCGTGAAACCGGCGTGTCCATCCTGCTGATCGAGCAGAACGCACGCGCCGCGCTGGAGGTGGCCGACTACGGCTATGTGCTGGAGACCGGCGAGATCGGGCTGCAAGGCCCGGCCTTCGAGCTGGCGCGGGACCCGCGTGTGATCGAAACCTATCTGGGCGCCGCCAAGAAGTCAGCCGCTTGATTTCGTGATCGATTTCACGTGGCGCTCCGCGGCTCGCGGCGCAGCCGCGTGGCGGGCCTAGACTGAGCGGCCATGAATACACAAAGCAAAGTCTCCATCGCCGGCGCGGCCCGCTGCCTGGCCCTGCTGTCAGCTGGTTTGCTGCTTGCAAGCGCATCGGCTCGCGCGCAGACCAGTGTGCTGGTCAACCCAGGCGATCAGGGCGAACAGTCGCGTTACGCGGCTTATGCCGAGTGGAAGACGGCGCTGGAAGCGGCGCTGCGGCGCGAGCGTGTCGCGTCGCCCAAGCTGGCCCAGTCCAGCGACGCGAGTGCGGATCTCGCGACGACCCGTTCGCGTCTGCATGAACTCTATATCGCGCCGGCCCATGTGATCGGCAGCGCCGTGCGCTACGGCTACCAGCCGGTGGCCGGACTGGAGAAGCCGGTGCAGGCCGTTCTGGTGGCGCCGCAGTCCAGCCCGATCAACAGCCTGGCCGACGCCTCCGGCAAGCGCCTGGGCCTGCCGATGCAGGACAGCATCGTGACCTACCTGGTGCGTGGGGAGGTCAATGCCGCCAACAGCACGATCAAGCGCCACTTCTCCGCTGTCTTCGAGAGTCGTTATCAAGACGCGCTGCTGGTCTGTCTGCAGATCCGGCGCTGCGATGTGGTGGCCGTCGAGCGTGTGGTCTATGAGCGCTGGGTGGCCGCTGGCGAGTCGCTGAAGCTGGTGCTTCAGAGCAAGGCAGTGCCGGGGCTGAGCGTGGCCGTCAAACCGGGCAGCGGGCTCTCCGCCGAAGGACTGCGTTCGGCCCTGGTGGGCGGCGCCGGCGTGGGTGGCCAGCGCTTGACTGCTTTGGCGCCTGAGGCCTTCGACTATGTGGCGACGCTGGGCTACTTCACACCGCGCAGCCTGCCGGGCGCCAGCGTTGTCGACGCAGCGGCCGTGCAGCGACTGCTCCAGAGCGGCGCGCACTACATCGACACCCGCACCGAGGCCGAGTTCAAGTCCGGCCATGTGGCGGGTGCCAAGCTCGTGCCCTATATCGAGAAAAGCGCCAAGGAT
Organism: Methylibium sp.; assembly: GCA_013824165.1. Taxonomy (GTDB): domain Bacteria; phylum Pseudomonadota; class Gammaproteobacteria; order Burkholderiales; family Burkholderiaceae_C; genus JACDQM01. The sequence continues at coordinate 25,898 of PNNH01000021.1, forward strand.
GCCGATTACAAGTCCGACGACGACCAGTTCGACCTGAGCAAGCTGCCGCCCGACAAATCCGCCGCCTTAGTCTTCGCCTGCAACGGCGCCGAATGCTGGAAGAGCTTCAAGGCCAGCCGGGCGGCGCTCAAGGCCGGCTACGCCAAGGTGCACTGGTTCCGCGGCGGTTTCCCAGAGTGGCGCGCCGCCGGTCTGCCAGCCAAGACGCAGCCCTAGTCAGGCAGCCAGCACGACACGGGCGCCGGGCTCAGCGGTTCACGCAGGCCGCGCGCCTGCCAGCCCAGCAATTCAGTGCTGATGGGGCCACAGATGCGCCCCTGGCACGCGCCCATGCCGCAGCGGGTCTGCAGCTTGGCCTCGCGCCAGTCGGGATGGGGTTTGAGTGCGCCCAGGCTAACGTCCTCGCAGCGGCAGATCAGGGTCTGGGCATCGGCCAGCTTGAAGAGTTCCGGCCGCAAGGTGAACGCGGCAGCCAGGCGCTTCGCAAACTTCTGGGCGTTTCGTTGGCGCGACCGCAGCGGGGCCAGGTCCTGTCCCAACAGCGAGGCGGCCGCCATCTCGCCTTCTATCAAGGCCTTGCCGACGCCGCCAATGCCGGTGCATTCGCCCGCTGCATAGATGCCGTGTTGCGTGGTCTGCAGCTGATCATCAAGCGCCACCGCGCCGGCGCTGATCTGGCAGCCCAGCAACTCGGCGACCTCGGTGTTCGGGCGCAATCCGAAGCCCAGGCCCAGGGCATCGCAAGGCTGCTCCCATTCGCGCTGGCCATCCGTGAGCAGCACCGCCTGCACGCGCTCACGGCCCAGCACGCGCACCGGCCAGCAGCCGCTGCGGTAGGGCGTGGCGCGTAGCTGCAGACGCAGCGCCGCGGCTTGCGCGGCCTGGCGCAGGGGCAGCTGCAGCGTGAAGCGGATCAGCGTGGCAAGCGCGGCCTGTTCGGCAATGAGCTGCAGCCTTGCGCCGGCCGCCTGAAGCGTGGCCGCGCTGGCCAGTAAGAGCGGGCCGCTGCCGGCAAGCACCACTTGCTGCCCGGCAATCGGCCAGCCGCCTTTGACCAAGGCTTGCAGGCCGCCAGCGCCATGGACGCCAGGCAGGGTCCAGCCGGGCAGCGGCAGGTGGCGCTCGCTGGCGCCAGTCGCCAGCAACAGCTTGGGCGCGCTGACTTCGACGCGCTGACCTTGGCCATCATGGAGCAGCAAGGACTGCTTGCCGTCGGCCGCGATCAGCTCGTGTCCGTGCAGCTTGGTGAGCCCGGTGCCAGCGTCAATGCGGCGCAGCAGAGCCGCGCCGCTCGCAGCCTGTGGCCCGCCGCGCCAGATCTGGCCTCCCGGCCGGGCCTGGTTGTCGACCCAGATGACGCTGACTTTCGATTCCAGCAGGCGTTGCACCGCGGCCATGCCGGCCGGGCCGGCACCCAGCACGATGGCATCGGCCGTCAAGCGTCGGGTCTTCATGACTGCACCTGGGTGACGATCTGCATGCCGGCTGAAACCCAGCACATGCAGGCGCGCTGATGCGCCTGCCCATCGATGGTGACGCGGCATTCATGGCACACGCCCATGCCGCAGAACGCGGCCCGCGGCATGCCGCTGCGGGACGTGCGGCTGGCCGTGCAGCCGCTGCGTGCGAGCGCTGCGGCCACCGTAATGCCAGCCGGCACGCGCTGTGGCTGGCCGTCAATGACGATTTCTATCTCTTGAGTCATCGGCATCAGTTGAAGAATCGTGCAGGTGCATAAGGCCGTGCGTCCAGGCACGGCGTGCCGCCGAGGCTGAGGTCGGCCAGCAATTCGGCGCTGGCGGGCGCGGTCGTGATGCCCAGGCCTTCATGGCCAGTGGCCAGCCAGATGCCGCGGCGTTCGGGATGCGCGCCGATCAGCGGGCAGCCATCGGCCGTGGCCGGGCGCAGGCCAGTCCAGCAGCGCAAGACCTGCAGGCTGGAGAGCGCCGGCAGATAGCTGCAGGCATGCTGCAGCATGCGTCCCATCAACGCGTGATCCAGCAGCCGGTCATCGCGCCCGGGCTGGCGCGACGAGCCGATCAGCAACTGGCCTTCGGGGCGCGGCTGCAGATTGAAGGAGACGCTGTCCACGTCGCTAAGGTGCGCGTTCTTCAGGTAGGCCAGCTCGATCAGCTGATGCTGCACCAGGCCTGGGTAGCGCTGTGTGATTGCGAGCTGGCCTTTCTTGGGCAGCAAAACCCCTGGCGGCAACCAGCGCTGGCTGCTGAGTCCAGCCGCGAGCACCACCATGGCCGCCCACAGACGGCGGCCGTCGGCCAGGCGCACCGCGCCGGCTGCGTCGATCGAGCTCACCTCGGCGCGGATCAGCGTCGCCCGCGATGCTTCCAGCCAGCTGGCCACCACTTTGGGCGGATAGACGCGGCCGTCGCCCGGCACGTGCAGGGCACCGCGCAGCCCGGGGCGCAGCGTCGGTTCGGCACGCGCCAGTGCCGGCGCGTCGATCAGCGCCGCCTGCAGCCCGTGTTGCTGAAGCCATTCGGCCTTGCGCGCGGCCAGTGCCATCTCTTCGTCGTCGGCAGCCAACCAGAGACTGCCGCAGCGCTGGTACTCGGCCAGCGCCGCGTTTTCTTGCGATTCCTGCAGCCATTGCTGCCACAGCTGCATCGAGCGCTGTGCGAGCGCGTGCTCGGCCTGCTCGGCACCTTGCGGGGCGGCGCCTTCTGCATCGGGGACCAGCAGATGGCCCATGGCCGCCGCGCTGGCACCACCCCCAGGCGCATGCGGCTCGATCACTGCAACGCTCAGGCCGCGCCGGGCGAACTCGCGCGCGCAGGCGGCGCCGACGATGCCTGCGCCAATGATCAGCACATCGGCGCTTCTCAAGCGGCGCTTCCGAAGCCCCAGGCAAACGGGTCGTCGCTCTGGAACACCAGCGTGGCATCCAGATTGACATGGGCGCGGCCCAGCAAGGTCGGCAAGACCTGACCCTCACTGCCGCGGCTGTAGCTGGCTTCGAAGACGCTGCCGATCACGCTTTCCTGCCGCCAGGTCTGGCCAGGAAGCAGTTTGCCGTCGGCGGCCAGGCAGGCGACCTTGGCGCTGGTGCCGGTGCCGCAGGGCGAGCGGTCATAGGCCAGGCCGGGGCAGAGCACGAAGTTGCGGCCCTGATTGGCGGGGTCGGCCGGTGGGCCGATCAGTTCGATGTGGTCGATCTCGGCGCCCTGAGCGCCCAAGATGTTCTGACGCGGCAGGGCTTGGCGCAGGGCCGCACTGAAGGCGGTGAGGGCGGGGATGTTGCTGGAGTCCAGCGCCAGGCCATGGTCTTCGCACAGGAAGAACCAGTTGCCGCCCCAGGCGACATCGCCATGCAAAGTCCGGCCTTCGACCTGGACAGCGACTTTCGCCGTCAGGCGATAGGCGGGCACGTTGGTGATGCTGACGCTGCCGTTCTCATGCAGCGTGGCTGCAATGCGGCCGACGGGTGTCTCGATCAGGTGTTGACCTGGCGCGATGCGCCCCAGATAGGCCAGCGAGGCTATCAAGCCGATGCTGCCATGGCCGCACATGCCCAGGTAGCCGACGTTGTTGAAGAAGATCACGCCGGCCGTGCTGTCCGGCAGCTCGGGTTCGCACAGCAGGGCGCCGACCAGCACTTCCGAGCCGCGCGGCTCGTTGACCAGCGCGCGGCGCCAGTGGTCGTGCTGCTCGCGAAAGCGCTGCAGCCTGTCAGCCATGCTGCCGGTGCCGAGGTCCGGCCCGCCGGAGACGACCAGACGGGTGGGCTCGCCGCCGGTGTGCGAGTCGATGATGCGGGTGGCTGTTGTCATTGGTCGATGACCTGTTGGGTGAACTGGCGCAGGTAGTCCATCAATGAGTCCGCGGCGACGGCGGCGCGTTCCGGGTCGCCATCGGCGACGGCGCGCGCAAGGCTCAGATGGCACTGCGCGCCCTGGCGGATGTCGCCCTGGTGCTGATGTGCGTACCAGAAGCGGCGGCACTGGATCACCAGGGGGATGACGGCGTTGACGGCGAAGGGGTTGCGGCAGGCGGCATGCACCACATGGTCCAGCGCCTGGTCGGCCTGCATATAGGCGCTGAGGTCCTCGCGCTCGCCAGCGGCGGCCATGGACTCGGCGGCCTCCAGCAAGGTCGCGCGCTGTGCCGGCGTGGCCCGGCGGGCGGCGAGCGAGGCAATCAGGCGTTCCAGCACGCGTCGGGCCTCGACCAGGTCCAGGTGCTCGGCCAGGCGGATTTCGCTGACGCTCAGGCCGCGACGGGGCTGCTGCACGATCAGGCCGTTGGAGACCAAGCGCATCAGCGCTTCGCGGGTGGGCGTGCGGCCCAGGCCGGTGCGCGCGATCAGATCGGCTTCGACGATGGGTGCGCCAGGCTGCAGCACCAAGGTGGCGATCATGGCCTCAAGCGCGTCATAGGCCTGGTCGGCGACGCGGCGCTGCTTGTCATTGTCTGCGGTCATCATGGGGGCATCATCGCAGCCCGCCCTTGGTCGCGCGGTGGCTGCTGTATGGAAGGGCTGTGCAGATGTCGTTTGGCAGGCGTGGCTGGCGTGCTTGGTGAGTTTGCGAACAATAAATATATTTAAAGAATATTTGGATTGCCCTTTGGCGTCAATCCCGGTGTTAGCGCGCATGAGGTGCACCGGAGGGCGCGCATACAATCCGCCGTTCTTCTGTCCGCCGAGGACGGCGTTTACCAAAGGGATTTCGACGTGTTTATTTCCAACGCTTTTGCTCAGGCCGCTCCGGCTGCTGCTACCGGCGGTGCTGAGTCCAGCCTGATGAGCATGCTGCCGCTGGTGCTGATGTTCGTGGTGCTGTACTTCGTGATGATCCGGCCCCAGATGAAGCGTCAGAAGGAGCACAAGGCCATGATCGAGGCCCTTGCCAAGGGCGACGAAGTCGTCACTGGCGGCGGCCTGCTGGGCAAGGTCAGCAAGCTCGGCGACAGCTACGTCACGCTGGAAGTGGCCACCGGTGTCGAGCTGCAGGTGCAGCGTGGCGCCATTGTGCAAGTGCTGCCCAAGGGCACCGTCAAGTAAGACGCGCTGAGGCAGGCCTCATGGGCCTGCTCGCAATTACAGGCCCGGCTCGCGCTCGACGCGTGCCGGGCCTTTCAGGGTTTGGCTGCCGGGTCGCGAGGCCCGGGCATGCCGGCCGGAGGAAGCCTTCATCATGAATCGATATCCGCTGTGGAAGTACGTGACACTTGTGGTCGCGATGCTGATCGGCCTGATCTACACGCTGCCGAACTTCTTCGGCGAGGCGCCTGCCGTTCAGGTCTCGAGTGCCAAGGCCACGGTCAAGGTTGACGCGGCTCTGCGCGAGCAGGTCGAGAAGGCGCTTGACACCGCCGGCATCAAGCCCGACTTTGTCCAGCTGGACGGCAATTCGGTCAGGGCGCGCTTCTCCGATACGGACACGCAGATCAAAGCCAAGGATGCGATCAGCAAGGCGGTGAACCGCGATCCGGCCGATCCCTCCTACATCGTGGCGCTGAACCTCCTGTCGCGCTCGCCGCAGTGGCTGACGTCGCTGCACGCCTTCCCGATGTACCTGGGCCTGGACTTGCGCGGTGGCGTGCACTTCCTGATGCAGGTCGACATGAAGGCCGCTTTGACGAAGAAGGCCGAATCGCTGACCGGTGATGTGCGCACCTTGTTGCGCGACAAGAACATCCGCCATGCCGGCATCAGCCGCGATGGCAACAGCGTGATCGTGGCTTTCCGCGAGGCTGAGTTGCTGAACAAGGCCCAGAGCCTGCTCACCGAGCAGGTGGTCGATGTGCAGTGGTCGCCAGCCGCAGGTGGCGAATTGCGTCTGGTGGGTACGCTCAAGCCGCAGTCCCTGGTGCAGGTGCAGGAAGCCGCCCTCAAGCAGAACATCACCACGCTGCACAACCGCGTCAATGAACTGGGTGTGGCCGAGCCGGTGATCCAGCAGCAGGGCCTCGACCGCGTGGTGGTGCAGTTGCCTGGCGTGCAGGACACCGCCAAGGCCAAGGACATCATCGGCCGTACCGCCACGCTGGAACTGCGCATGGTGGACGAGAGCACGGAAGCACAGGCGGCGGTTGCCGGCTCCGGTCCGGTGCCTTTCGGCACCGAGCGCTATGTCGACCGCGGTTTCGGCCCCATCATCGTCAAGCGCCAGGTGGTCATCTCCGGCGACAACCTGATCGATGCGCAGGCCGGCTTCGATGACAAGCAGCAGCCTTCGGTGAACCTGGTGGTTGACGCCAAGGGCGCGCGCATCATGAAGGACATCTCGCGCGAGAACATCGGCAAGCGCATGGCCATCATCCTGTTCGAGAAGGGCAAGGGCGAGGTGGTGACGGCGCCGACCATCCGTGGCGAGCTGGGCAACCGCTTCCAGATTTCTGGCGCGATGACCACGGCCGAGGCCAACGACACCGCGCTGCTGCTGCGCGCCGGCTCGCTGGCCGCACCGATGGAGATCATCGAGGAGCGCACCATCGGCCCGAGCCTGGGCGCTGAGAACATCAGCAAGGGCTTCGCGTCGGTGATCTGGGGCTTCATTGCCGTCGCCGTCTTCATGTCGATCTACTACATGCTGTTCGGCGTTTTCTCTTCGCTGGCGCTGGCCTTCAATCTGCTGCTGCTGGTGGCGGCGCTGTCGATGCTGCAGGCCACCTTGAGCCTGCCTGGCATGGCCGCCATCGCGCTGGTGCTGGGCATGGCCATCGACTCCAACGTGCTGATCAATGAGCGCATCCGCGAGGAATTGCGTGCTGGGGCGGCGCCGCAGGCGGCGATCAATATCGGCTACGAACGGGCCTTCGCGACCATTCTGGACTCCAACGTGACCACGCTGATTGCCGGTGTGGCCCTGCTGGCCTTCGGCTCCGGCCCGGTGAAAGGCTTCGCCGTGGTGCACTGCCTGGGCATCCTGACCTCGATGTTCTCGTCGGTCATGTTCTCGCGCGGCCTGGTCAACCTCTGGTACGGCCGCCAGAAGAAGCTCAAGTCCCTGTCTATCGGTCAGATCTGGAAGCCTGAGGGCGACGCGGTCAGCGACGCGCCCAAGGCCTGAGGAAGCAAGACATCATGGAACTCTTCCGAATCAAACGGGATCTCCCGCTCATGAAGCACGCGTTGATCTTCAACGCGATCTCCTTCATCACCTTTGCACTGGCCGTCTTCTTCCTGGCGACGCGCGGTCTGCACTTCTCGATCGAGTTCACCGGCGGAACAGTGGTCGAGGTCGAGTATTCACAGCCAGCCGACATCAACAAGACCCGGCATGTGGTCGAGGCGATGGGCTTTGGCGAAGTGCAGGTGCAGAAGTTCGGCACCTCGCGTGACGTGATGATCCGCCTGCCGCTGCGCGGCGATATCAAGCAGACCGAGATGGTCGGCCGGGTGTTCGCCGAGTTGTGCAAGGCCGAGTCCGGCACGATCACGCCGCGTGAAGTGATCACCGAGAAGGGCGAGGCGATCAGCAAGCAGCTCTGTCTGACCGCAGCGCAGGCTGAGCCGATCAAGCTCTCGCGCAGTGAAGTGGTGGGTCCTGCGGTCGGTGCCGAGTTGGCACAGGATGCGGCCAAGGCACTGGCCTTCACCGTGGTCGGCATCATGATCTACTTGGCCTTCCGCTTCGAGTGGAAGTTTGCCGTGGCCGGCATCATCGCCAACCTGCACGACGTGATCATCATCCTGGGCTTCTTCGCCTTCTTCCAGTGGGAGTTTTCGCTCTCCGTGCTGGCGGCGGTGCTGGCCGTGCTGGGCTACTCCGTCAATGAATCGGTGGTGATTTTCGACCGGGTGCGCGAGGCCTTCCGCAAGTACCGCAAGCTCAGCACCGCGGAGGTGATCGATCACGCGATCACGTCGACGATGAGCCGGACCATCATCACCCACGGCTCGACGCAGTTGATGGTGTTGTCGATGCTGATCTTCGGTGGTCCGACGCTGCACTACTTCGCGGTGGCGCTCACAATCGGCATCCTGTTCGGCATCTATTCGTCGGTGTTCGTTGCTGCGGCCATCGCGATGTGGCTGGGTGTCAAGCGCGAGGACCTGGTGAAGCAGCCGATCAACAAGGAAGATCCGGACGATCCCAACGCCGGGGCGCTGGTGTAGAGTCAATTCGACGCTGCACCAGGATGCTGATTTGACCCGCCGACCTCATGACTGCTGAACGCAACAAGGCCTTGGCCTCGCGCGCGCGGCGGGTCTATCTTGAGGGCTTGGTACGCGGCCTGGCGTCGCTCGGCATGGCGGTTGGCGAGGCCGCCCAGCAGTTGCTTGCGCTGCCCGCCGAATACCCGGTGATGGTGGCGCGCCGTGACGGCGTCAACACCTGGAGCCGCCATGGCCCGTCTTGGCAGGCTGCGCTGATCAACGCCTTGCGGCATGCGGCCGATCACGGCATCGAGCTGGCGCGGCAGGTGCCGCCGACGGCCGCTGAGCGGGCCGAGCGCCGCGCTCAGGAGCGCGCGCCGCTGAGCCTGGTCGATGACGACACGATCGAGCGCGAGATCACGAGTTCACGGTTGGCGCTGGCGATGATGGACAAGGCCAGCTGGGAGTTCACCGATCTGCGCACCCGCATGCATCTGCTGGAGCAGCGCGATGAGCTGCCCACTGATGACTTGATGCGGGCGCCCGTGGTGGCCAAGCTGGCGCTCGATGCCTGGTACCGCAGCGGCCTGAGCGCCTCCGAGTGGCAGATGCTGCAGCAGGTGCTGCATACCGAGTTCGCGCTGCTGCTGGGCGAGGCTTACCACGAGACCAATCACTGGCTGGTTCAGCAGGGTGTGATGCCGGAGGTGGATCTGCGGCCCTTCATCCGCCGCGCACCGGCTGGCGCAACCGCGAACACCGGTGCCAGCGCCCGCGCCGACGCAGAGGGCTGGCAGGACGAAACCCGTTTCATGCCGCGCCAGATCACGCCGACGCAGTCGGCCCCGCTGAGTCGGCACAACGCTCAGGCGGACGAGGTGCTCAAGCAGCTGCAGCGTGTCGTCGGCCGCCAGGTGCCGGACTTTCTGTTGACCACCTCGCCAGCACCCGTTGGCACAGCGCCCTCAATGGCGGCGGCAGCGCCTTTACAGGGCTCGGCCCGACTGCGGGCTGCGATCACCCATGCGCAGGATGCCTTGCAGCGGCGCCCTGGCGCGGCCCCAACTGCGACGGAGGGGGTGGGCGGACTCGCCGCAGACTTGGCGCCCCAGGCCGCACTGGACGAGATCAAGGCGCGCAACCAGGCCTTCAAGCAGGTGCTGAAGCAGGCTGCTGACACACCGGCCGAGCGCGCCACCATTGAGATCGTGGCCCTGCTGTTCCAGAGCATCCTGCAGGAGGAGCGGATCCCGGCGTCGGTGCGGGTCTGGTTCGCGCGTCTACAGATGCCGGTGCTGCGCGTGGCCATCGGTGAACCCGATTTCTTTGCTGCGGCCGACCATCCGGCGCGCGACCTGATCGACCGCATGGGCGCCTGCGTGATGGGCTTCAACACCTCCAATGCCACGGTCGTCGGCGGCGGCGAGGCGCTGGAGCGCGAGATCAAGCGCATCGTGCAGGTGGTCGAGGCCTATCCCGACACCGGTCGGCGCGTGTTCCAGACTGTGCTGACCGAGTTCGAGAAGTTCCTCAGTCACTACTTCGAGAACGAGAACCAGGCCAGCGTGCGCGGCGTCTCGCTGGCTCAGCAGGTCGAGCAGCGCGAGACGCTGGCGATCCAGTACACGATCGAGCTGCGCAAGATGCTCAACGAGGTGCCGGTGCAGGACGGCGTGCGCGACTTCCTGTTCCAGATCTGGGCCGATGTGCTGGCCGTCACTGCGGTGCGCAGCGGAGCCCAGTCCGAAATCACACGGCAGATGAAGCGTGCGGCGGCAGATCTGATCTGGTCAGCCAGTGCCAAGGTGTCGCGTGAGGAGCGCGCCGAGGTGATTCGCCGCCTGCCGCCATTACTGAAGACGCTGCGCGACGGCATGGGCCATGCCGGCCTGTCTGCCACCAAGCAGGATGAGCAGATCCGCGCGCTCAACAATGCGCTGGCCGCAGCCTTCACCGCCAAGACGGCCGCCATCCCGCGCGAGCGCCTGGAAGAGCTGATGGATCAGTTGGAGGCGCTGGACGCGATGTTGCCGGAGGCCGGTGGCCTGGAAGTCAACGAGTCGCTGGTGCGCGACCTGTCCGGTCACGAGACCGAGGATCTGGAAGTCGTGGCCGAGGGCGGATCGGCGCCGACGCCGGCCATGCTGTCCTGGGCGCGCGAGCTGCAGGTGGGCGGCTGGTACATGCTGGACTACCGCGGCCGCAATGAACCGGTGCAGCTGGCCTGGCGCGGCATGCGCCATCAGTTGATCCTGTTCGTGGCGCCGTCAGGCCGGGGCGTGCTGTTCCAGCTCAGCCGCCTGGCAGCCTTCCTGCAGGCCGGCTTGCTGCTGCCGGCGCAGGACGAGACCCTGACGGTGCGCGCGACGCGCAACGCACTGGCCAAACTGGATGTGGATCCGACGCGACTGCTGAACTGAGCGCGTCGGGCCGACGCTGTGATTCAGTGAATCAGCCGGTCTTCGGGGGCGACGAAAAGTTCGTCGAGGATCAGCGCGTCGGGCTCTTCGCCCAGACTCCAGAACACCATCAGGACGATGATCTTCAGGTCTTCGAGATCCATCGGGGCGCCGGGAATGGCCATGGCACGGTCAATCACCATCTCGCGCATCGGCGGGGGCAGCACGCCGGCCGATTCAAGGAAGCTGACAAAGCCCACCGAGGCTTCGCCCAGATGCTCCAGTTCGTCGGCTGAATACACGCGCAGGCTTTGAGCGCCTTGCTCACCGTGATACGACTGGGTAGCCTCGGTCAAACCGTTCAGCCAGGACAAGGCATCGCGGATTTCGTCGCTTTCGAAGCCAACGGCCGACAATTTGCGCGTCAGCTGGACATGATCCGGACAGGCGTCGGGCCGCCAGTACGTTTCATAGAGGTAGACGAGCACGTCAAACATGCGGTCATGATAACCCAGGGCTCCGACGCGCCGAATCGCGGAAAAGCGCAGCGCAGCGGGGGTCTTTCAGCCTTGCTGACGCCGCTGGAACAGCTGGCCGGGTAGGGCTGCGACCCGGCCGGCGAGCTCCAGTTCTAGCAATAGCACGCTCAGCTGGGCGGTTGGCCAGCCGCCGCGCGCCTGCAGCGCATCGAGCCCGACGGGGTCGAACCCCATTGCCTCCAGCAGCCGGACATGCTCGCCGCCCAGGCCGGGCACGGAGTGCTCGCTGCCTGAGTCGGCTGAACAAGCTGGCCCGGCCGAGGGCCGCGTACCGACGGGATCCGTCAGGCGCAGTTCCTCCAGCACGTCCTCAGCGTTCTCGACCAGCTTGGCGCCCTGGCGGATCAGTGCATGGCAGCCACGGCTTTGCGCGGAGTGGATGGAGCCCGGAATGGCGAACACCTCACGGCCCGCCTCGCTCGCCAGTCTGGCGGTGATCAGGGAGCCCGAGCGCA
>PNNH01000086.1 GCA_013824165.1 Methylibium sp.
GCCTGCAGCGTCAGGCCGCCGAGGCACAGCTGAGCCTGCTGGCTTCGCAACTGGAGCCGCACATGCTGTTCAACACGCTGGCCAATCTGCGCGTACTGATCGGCATGGACCCGGCTCGCGCCCAGGACATGCTGGATCGGCTGATCGCCTTTCTGCGCGCCACGCTGCAAGCCTCGCGCAGCAAGTCGCACCCGCTGCGCGATGAGTTCGCGAGGCTGGGCGACTATCTGGCCCTGATGCAGGTGCGTATGGGTGCGCGCCTGCGCACCGAGCTGAGCTTACCCGCCGAGCTGGCCGAGCTGCCGGTGCCGCCGCTGCTGTTGCAGCCACTGGTGGAGAACGCCATCAAGCATGGGCTGGAGCCGCATGTGGAAGGCGGCCTGCTGAAGGTGACGGCCGCTCTCGATGGTTCGCAGTTGCTGCTGGAGGTGCGCGACACCGGTGCGGGTCTCGCCAGCACGCCGGGCTTGAGTGGCACAGGCTTCGGCCTGGAGCAAGTGCGCAACCGCCTGCAAACCCAATATGGAGACGCGGCCAGCGTCAGCATCAGCGCGGCCGGCGACAGCGCCGGCGGCACGCTGGTGCGGATCCGACTCCCCGTGGCCCCAGCGCCGCAAACCGAACCCGCGAGACTCTCATGAATCGAAAGCCCACCGCCCTGATCGCCGAGGACGAGCCGCTGCTGGCAGAGCATCTGCGCCAGCAGCTGACCGCGCTGTGGCCCGAGCTGGACATCATCGCGATGGCGTCCAGCGGCCCCGAGGCCCTGGCCGCGGCACTGAAGCTGCAGCCCGCCATCTGCTTCCTCGACATCCGCATGCCGGGCATGACCGGCCTCGAGCTTGCCCAGGCGCTGGCCGAGGACTGGCCGGACGAAACGGCGGCACCGTTCCCGCTGCTGGTGTTTGTCACCGCCCATGACGAATATGCGCTGCAGGCCTTCGAGCGTGCCGCGGTGGACTATGTGCTCAAGCCCGTGCAGACCGAGCGGCTGGCACGCACTTGCGAGCGGCTTCGCGGGGCCTTGTCCACAGCGCCGGACGCGCCCAATGCCAGCGAGCTGTCGCTGGGAACGCAAGGCGTGGTGGCCCAGCTCAGAGAGCTGCTGGCCGCACCCGGGCTGGCCCAGGCACTGGGACAGCAGGTGCCACAGGCGGCGGCACCATTGCGCGTGCTGCAGGTCAGCGTGGGCAGCGCCATCCAGATGGTGCCGATCGGCGACGTCGTGTTCTTCGAGGCGGCCGACAAGTATGTGCGGGTGCTGACCGCGGACCGCGAGTACCTGATCCGCGCCTCGCTGCGCGAACTGCTACCCCAGCTGGACCAGCAAGTCTTCTGGCAGGTGCATCGCAGCGTGGTGGTGCGCATCGACGCGGTGGAGCGGGCGCAGCGCGATGAAGCCGGCAGGCTCAGCCTGCAGCTGCGCCAGCGGCCCGAGCGCTTGAGTGTGAGCCGCATGCATACCCACCTTTTCAAAGGCCTGTGAGGCCCACGCCATCCGCGACGCACCGCTAACCAATCGCGCCGCACAGCTTCCATTCGTCGCGCCGTGCTGGCAGGCGCTTGCAGCAGGCGACATCATGAGGCCAACCCTGACGCAACCAAGGAGATCAAGATGACGATGGAAGACACCCCAGTGAGCGAAGAACAGCGCCTGATGCGCGAGGCCAAGCGCCGCGTTGACATGAAGATGGGCTTCCTGACCCATCTGCTGGTGTTCGTGCTGGTCAACGGCGGGCTGTACCTGCTCAACGGTTTCACTGGCTCCCAGCGCTGGCACCACTTTCCACTGTGGGGTTGGGGGCTGGGCCTGACCATCCACGGCATCGTGACCTTGATTGCGCTGCAGGGCTCGGGTCTACGCGAGCGCATGATGGACAAGGAGCTGCAACAGTTGCGCGAGCGCCAGCAGCGGCGCGGCTGAGCAAGACACCGCTCATCTGGCTGAGCACCGCTGTAAAAAAAAGAGCGGCCCCGAGGGGCCGCTCTTGCTTGGTATGGCGAAAGAAACGTTTCAGCGCCTGATCAGAACTCGTAGCGAGCCGTGATCTGAACCGCCCACTGCGACTCGCCCTTGGCCTGGCGGGTCGTGTAGTCCTCGACGCTGCCCAGGCTGTAGATGTAGCGGCCCTGCGCGTCCAGGCCCTTGTAGTTGACGAAGCTGCGTGCTGCGCCGCCGGCCGACTGGAAGGCCACTTCGTCGACACGGCCCCAACGCTTGTTCAGCAGATTGCCGAAGTTCAGGATGTCGAAGGACACCACACCCTTGTGGCGGCTGGTGAAGCCGGGGACTTCCTGGCTCAGACGCACGTCGAAGCTGTTGACCCAGGGCGAGGTGCTGCCATTGCGGCCGACAACCTTGCCACGTGCACCGTCCAGATCCGGATTGGCATCGACGATCTGCCAGAAGCGCGCCTCTTCGGCCGCGCCGCCGGCGAACACCACCTCGCCAGATCCCGGCGCCTTGGGGACGTACATCAGGTCGTTGCCGGCCAGGCCGTCGCCGTTCAGGTCGTTGTAGTAAGTCCAGCTGTAAGGCTTGCCGCGGCGGCCCTCATAGAACACACCCATTGTGGTCTTGTATTTGCCGATGAAGGCACGCGACCAGTTGATGGCACCGCTGAAGCGGTCGCGCACGGTGTAAGCCGAGTTCGCTGCCACTTCTTCATTCGGGTTGAAGATCGAGCGGGCGTTGAAGTTCGAGTTGGACACCGACGAGGTCAGCGGGCTGACTTCGGTGGCCTTGGTCATCGTGTAGGCGACCATCCAGTTCAGGCCTGGCATCGGCTGCTGTGACAAGCTCACCGTCAAGGCATCGCCGCCACCCTTACTGCTGTTGGTGGCCAGCAGCACATTGCTGTAGGCCGAGTTGCTCAGCGCGCGCGAGCTCACCGAGCCACCGCAACCAGCGCCCGTGGCATTGACGCTACCAGCTGCTGTCCAGCAGTTGGTGTTGTAGCCGTTGGCGTTGTAGTAGAGATTGCGACCGTCGACACCGGTGCGGGTGACCGCGCCCAGATTCAGGTGCTGGTAGAACACGCCGTCCTTGACGTCGCTGTGCACCCACTCGGCACCTGCGACCAAACCGCCGAAAGGCAGCTCGGCGTCGAGGGCCAGGTTCATCTTCCAGATCGAAGGCTGACGCAGGTTGCCGGACAGGAAGTCGACGTTGGCTGCCGGCGGTGTGCCGGCAGGACGCGGCTGGTTCAGCGGATCCGGCGAGAACACCACGCTGTTCAGGCAGGCAGCGCGGTTGGAGCCCGACACCAGCTCGCTGGCAGAGCCGCAGCCGATGAAGCCCAGCGCATTGCCCGTGTTGGAGTAGGGGTTGGACAGCCAGACGTTGGCAGCGGCGCCCTGGAACAGACCGAAGCCGCCACGCAGTTGCATGCGACGGGTCTTCTCACCCAGATTCAGGTTGAAGCCGAAGCGTGGCTGGACCAGCGACACGCCATCCGGGCGGACGGTGTTGTCCAGACCAAATCCGCCGCTCTGGCGCGTGTTGGTGGCAGCGTTGCCCGCCACCATGGGCTGGGCGGCCGCAGCGTTGTAGAGAGGCTTGTCAGGCATGCCGGTCTGGTCGACACGGGCGCCCATCGTCACGGTCAGCTTGTCGCTGACTTCCCAGGTGTCCTGCAGGAACAGGCCCACATTGTTCAGGTTCCAGCGTGCGATGCCGTCCTGAAGCGTGTTGCCTGCCAGAGGCAGCTGTGCCTGATAGGCGGAAGGACGACCGCGCTGGAAGTTCTCCAGCACGGCGGCCTCGATCTGCGCGGCCGAAGCGGTGGCGCAGTTGATCGCGCCGAAGGTGTAGCTGTAGCCCGACTCGCACTGGAACTTGTACTGACCGTTCACGTCTTGCAGGAAGGCGTTGAAGATCTTGTTCTGGCTGAAATCGGTGCCGAACTTCAGCTCATGGTTGTCGCGCACCCAGGTCGCACCCAGGTAGCCGTCAACCGCGTCCGTGCGCAGTTCATTGAAGTGGCGGCTGCGCTCAGTGCCAACCCACAGCGTGCGTTCGCCGGAAGCAACGCCGGCCGGCACGGTGCCGCCGAAGTCGAAGGCAATTGTCGGCAACTTGCTGTTGTTGACATGCAGGCTCTCGGTCTGGCGCTTGGACAGCTTGACCTCGGTGGAGAAGTTCGGGGTCCAGTCGCCGAACCATTGCGCAACGACGCTCTCAACCGTCTTGTCTTGTGCGTACCAGTGCGAGCTCAGGGACAGCGAACGCGAACCGATGTTGGTGAAGAAGGGTTCACTCTGCTCGGTCTTTGTGTAGCGCACATTGGCGCGGTGCTGTTCGTTGATGGTCCAGTCCAGCTTGATCAGCTGATCCTTGACAGTCAGCGCCGTGCCGGTCGGGATGGCCGAACTGCCCAGGTCCATGCCCCAGGTGTTCTTGCCAATATTGCGAATCCCGTCGATGGCTGCCTGCGTGATGCCGACGTTGGTCAGACTGCCGCCGATCGGACCAAAGTCCGGCGAGGCCTTGGAGCTCTTCAGCTCTTCGTAGCTGGTGAAGAAGAACAGCTTGTCCTTGATGATCGGGCCACCCAGCGTGAAGCCCTTGGTGTCCTCAACGAAGGCCGGTGCATCGGTGTACTCGCCAGTGGTGCGATTCAGGCGCTTGCCGACCAGCGCCTCATCACGCCAGACGTAATACAGACTGCCCTTGAACTCATTGGTGCCGGACTTGGTCACGGCATTGATGTTGGCACCGGTATAGCCCTTCTGCGTCACGTCGTAGTTCGAGACGTTGACCTGGACCGACTGGATCGCATCGATCGAGATCGGCTGCTTGGCGGTCGGCAGGTTGTTGGACTCCAGGCCGAAGGTGTCGCTGATGTTGACGCCGTCGATGGTGATCGAGTTGTAGCGCGTGTTCTGGCCCATGGCCGAGATCTCGCCGCGCTCCTTGTCGGTCTGCGACAAGCGCGGGTCGATACGCGCATAGTCTTGCAGGTTGCGCTGGATCGAGGCCAGGCCATCGAGTTCCTGGCGGCCGATATTGGTGCCGGCGCCTGTAGCACCGGCGTTGAAGCGACCGACCGAAGCCGCCGAGCCGGTCACCGTCACGGTGGCCAGCTGCGAAGCGCCGAGGGTCACGTCCAGCGCCAGGCTTTCTGCCAGGGCCAGGAAGACGCCGTCGCGGGTTTCCTTGTCGGCACCCTTGCTGACGGTGATCGTGTAGGGCCCGCCCACACGCAGGCCGCGTGCCGAGTAGCGGCCTTCCGCATCGGTCACCAGGTTGGTCACCGAGCCCGACTCGCGATGCAGGATCACGACCGCAGCGCCCGCGACGGGCTTGCCGTCGTTCGAGACGATGCGACCGCCGACCGCGGCCGTGGTGTTCTGCGCCATGACCGGCGCTGCGGCCACGATGGCCACAGCCACGCTCAGCGCAGTCCGTGTGAAGTTCCAACGATTGCTGTTCATCCTGATGACTCCTGAAAGAGAAAGCGCACAGCGCCCTGCCGAGGCTTGACTGGAAAAAATGTAGCACCGCCATTGGTCGCAAACGTTTGGGATCGCAGTTTCCCCACACCGAGAAACCCCCCTCTTGCTTCTGCTGCGCAGTTGTGAGACCGCGCCCATCAACCGCCTCATGCCGGCCGAACAAGAGTCATTTGCGCACACCGACGGTGCCTTGGAGCGTGCCGACCGCTTCAGCAAGGATGGTGCCACCCTGCTTTCAGTGCACAGCCAAAAGCCGCCCAATTTCGCCGGCTGAGTCTCGCGGATTCATGTTTAAAGTAGATGACAGTCCGGGCTCGGCGGGCGGAATTACGCCACCACCGCGAGTCGACCGCTGACACAGGCCAAGCACAGCGGCATGACGCCAACTGGGGCATGTCGCACCAGCCCAGTGCCCCTTGGCACTGCACGACCTCTTGATGCATAGTTGCTGACACCAAACTGACGTTCATGAGGTGTGGCATGACACTGATCCAGCTGGCACAAGTCAAGCAATGGATGCGGCTGCACGGGCATCGGCATGGCGTGGAGTTGCAGATCTGGGACCTGATCCTGTGCTGCTGGGTGCTGGGCTGGGCCGCCTTGCCTGGGCTGATTCTGCTGCAGCACTGGGCGGTGCTGCCAGGACTCTTGCTGGGAACCTTGCTGCCTACGGGCTATGTCCGTTGGCGCAGCCGCATGCATCGGCTCGGGCGCCTGCGCTGTGATTGGCTGTGTGCGCTGTAGCTTGGCTGTCAACGCGCGCCAAAAAGCGAAAGCCCCGACATGCGGGGCTTTTCAAGAGCGGGCAGCGCCGGATCAATGTATCAAACCGATCCACTCGCCCGCTTGCTGGTAGCGGTTGAACAGCTGCATGGCCAGTTGCTGAAGCGCGGGGTTGGCGCTGGCATGTGCCGCGGCCAAGCGCTCAAAGGCATACAGCCGGTCGTAGAGCATGCGGGTTGGCTGCAAGCCCTGACCTTCCGCCTGGAGCATGCGCTGGAACTCCTGCAAATCGCTCAGTGCCACCGCGCCGGCCACCGGCATGTCGAGCACAAAGCTCTCAGCCGCGGACTCGGGCATCAGGAAGACGTCCGGAAGCGTCGGCAGTTCGTGAGCAGCGGCAGGCAGGAGGTGGAGCGGGACAATCATCGGAAACCTCGTCACGGATGACTTCGATGACGGGATGATGAGCGCCCGAGCAAAAACTTAAGTCCGAAATAGGGGTGCATTCACCCCCTCATTCCGCTCAAGTTTTGGGCAAGGTAACGCCGCGCTGCCCCTGGTACTTGCCGCCGCGGTCCTTGTAGCTGGTCTCGCAGACCTCGTCGCTCTCGAAGAACAGCACCTGCGCGCAGCCCTCGCCCGCGTAGATCTTGGCCGGCAGCGGCGTGGTGTTGCTGAACTCCAGCGTCACATAGCCCTCCCACTCAGGCTCGAAGGGCGTGACGTTGACGATGATGCCGCAGCGCGCATACGTGCTCTTGCCCAGACAGATCGTCAGCACATTGCGCGGAATGCGGAAGTACTCCACCGTGCGCGCCAGCGCAAAGCTGTTGGGCGGGATGATGCAGACATCGCTCTCGATGTCGACAAAGCTCCGCTCATCGAAGTTCTTCGGGTCCACCACGGTGCTGTAGATGTTGGTGAACACCTTGAACTCGGGCGCGCAGCGGATGTCATAGCCATAGCTGCTGGTGCCATAGCTGACGATCTTGTGCCCATCCGGCGCATTGCGCACCTGGCCGGGCTCGAAGGGCTCGATCATGCCGTGCTGCTCGGCCATGCGGCGGATCCACTTGTCGCTCTTGATGCTCATCGGGATGAAAGCTCTTTTGACGCAATGCAGCGATTCTAGGCGCCCACCCTTCCTAGAATCGACGTATGAAGCTGCAAGAGATGCTGGAGAAATCGGTCTGGGGGCGCAACCTCAGCTCAGCTGAGCTGGCGCGTGTGACTGCCGAATGCCGCGAGCGCAGCGTGGCGGCCGGCCAGGCCATGGTGCGCATGGGCGAACCTGCCGAGCACTGGATGGGTCTGATCAGCGGCTTCGGCAAGATGAGCATCTACTCACCCGGCGGCCGCGAGACAACCCTGCTGGGCGTCGCACCGGGCGGCTGGTTCGGTGAAGGCACCTTGATCAAGCGCGGCCATTGGCAGTACGACGGCGTGGCGATGCGCGACAGCCGGCTGGCGCTGATGCCGCGCGAAACCTTCGAGTGGCTGCGCAACACCAGCCTGCCCTTCAACCACTATCTGCAAGGGCTGATGAATGCGCGCATGGGCTGCTTCATCGCCCAGCTCAGCAACGCCCGCCTGCTCGACTCCACCGAGCGTGTGGCCCGCAGCCTGGCCGCTCTGTTCAATCCCGAGCTGTATCCGCAGCCCGGGCCGTTCCTGGATCTGCGTCAGTCCGAGGTCGGGCAGCTCGCTGGCGTATCCAGGCAGCGCGCCAACGCAGCCTTGCAGAAACTCGAAGCGGTCGGCCTGATCGCCGTGCGTCGGCGTGGCATCGAGGTGCTGGATCTGCAGGGGCTGCGCGACTTTTCAAGCCCGGCGCAGCGCCCCGCATCGGCGACCATCACGACACCAGCACTGGCGTCGTGATTTCGCCCGGAATGCTCTTGCGCGCCAGCAGCGTGTAGACCACCGGCACCACGAAGATGGTCAGCAGCGTGCCGACCGTCATGCCGCCGACGATCACCCAGCCGATCTGCTGACGGCTCTCGGCGCCAGCGCCGGTGGCCAGCGCCAGCGGCACGGCGCCCAGCACCATGGCCCCGGTCGTCATCAGGATGGGCCGCAAGCGCAAGGCCGATGCTTCGACGACCGCCTCCATGATGTCCTTGCCCTGGATGCGCAGCTGATTGCTGAATTCGACGATCAGGATGCCGTGCTTGGTAATCAAGCCCACCAAGGTGATCAAGCCGATCTGCGAATAGACGTTGAGCGTTCCGCCGCTCCACTGCAGGGCAGCCAGCGCACCGACCATCGACAGAGGCACGGCCAGCATGATCACGAAGGGATCGATGAAGCTCTCGAACTGTGCCGCCAGCACCAGGAAGATGAACAGCAGCGCCAGCACGAACACCACGCCCAGCGCCCCGCTGGAGGCCCGGAACTCGCGCGACACGCCATTCAGCTCGGTGGTGTAGCCCTCGGGCAGGACTTCGCGTGCGGTCTTGTCCATGAACTGCAGCGCTTCGCCCAGCGCATAGCCGGGCGCCAGATTGGCCGTGATCGACACCGAGCGGCGCTGGTTGAAGTGGTTCAGCTCGCGCGGACTCACCGCCTCGCGCACCTTCACCAGACTGGCCAGCGGGATCATGGTCTCGTTGCGGCCGCGCACGAACAGCTTCTCGATATGCTCAGGCGTCGTGCGGCCCGCCGCATCCGTCTGCACCAGCACATCGTACTGGTCGGCATCACGCTTGTAGCGCGTCACCGCGCGGCCACCCAGCATGGTTTCGACGGTGCGCGCCACCTGATCGACGTTCACCCCCAGGTCTGCCGCGCGCTCGCGATCCACCTCGAGAAAGACCTCAGGCTTGTTCAGGCGCAGATCGTTGTCCGGTGACACGAAGCCCGGGTTCTTGGCCAGCGCGCCCATGAAGTCTTGCGTGACGCGCGCCAGATTGGCATAGCTGTCGCTGGTCACGATCACGAAGTTGATCGGTCGCTCGCGGAAGCCCTGTCCCAGGCTGGGCGGCGTGATCGGAAAGGCGGTCACGCCCGGCAGCCCAGCCAGCTGTGGCTGCAGCTTGCGGGCGAGCTCCTGCGTGGTGATGCTGCGCTCGCTCCAATCCACCGTGCGCAGGATGCTGGTGGCCTGCGACACCTGCCCGCCGCCCAGGAACATGAAGCGGCGGTCGAACTCGGGGTACTGGGCCGTGATGCCGTCGATCGCATCCAGATAGCGGGCCGTGAACTCCAGCGTTGCGCCGTCGGGCGCATTCACCGGCATGAAGATCACGCCACGGTCCTCCTGCGGCGCCAGCTCGGATTTCGAGGTCGAGAACAGCCACCAGCTGCCGGCGCCCGAGGCCAGCATCACCAGCACGACGAACCAGCGATGGTGCAGCGCCAGGCGCAGCGCGCCCGCGTAGCGTTCGCTGATCCACACCAGCAGTTTCTCCATGCCGGAATCGAAGCGCGTCGGCTTGGCGTTATGGCGCAGCAGCTTGCTGCACAGCATCGGCGTCAGCGTGAGCGCCACAAAGCCCGAGACGATCACAGCACCCGCCAGCGTCAGCGCGAACTCGGTGAACAGCCGCCCGGTGCGCCCGGGCGTGAAGGCCAGCGGCGCGAACACGGCCGCCAACGTCAGCGTCATCGCCACCACCGCGAAGCCGATTTCCTTGGCACCCTTGAGCGCGGCCTGGAACGGTTCCAGCCCCTCCTCGATGTGGCGGAAGATGTTCTCCAGCACCACGATGGCGTCGTCCACCACCAGGCCGATGGCCAGCACTAGGGCCAGCAAGGTCAGTGTGTTGACGGTGAAGCCGGCCGCCGCCATCAGCGCGAAGCTGCCGATCAGGCTGACCGGAATCGTCACCAGCGGGATGAAGGACGCCCGCAGCGTGCGCAGGAACACGAACACCACCAAGGCGACCAGCACCACGGCTTCAGCGATGGTCTGGTAGACCGACTTGATCGAACGGTCGATGAAGACCGAGTTGTCATTGGCCTGGCGCACCTCGATCGAGGCCGGCAGGTCTTCCTGGATGCGCGGCATCATCGCGCGCACGCCGGCAGCCACCTCCAGCGGGTTGGCGGTGGCCTGGCGGATCACGCCGGTGGACACCGAGGGCACGCCGTTCAGGCGGACGCGTGAACGCTCGCTGGCCGCCGCCTCCTCGATGCGCGCCACATCCTTCAGCCGCACGGTGATGCCGCTGGCCTGCTTGAGCGCCACCTCGCCGAACTGCGCCACCGTGTTCAGGTCGGTGCGCGCGGTGACGTTGAATTCGCGCTGCTGGCTCTCGATACGGCCGGCCGGCACTTCCAGGTTCTGCTTGCGCAGCGCGTCCTCGACGTCCTGCACGGTCAGCTTGTAGGCCGCCAGGCGGTCGGCATCCAGCCAGATCCGCATCGCGTACTTGCGGTCGCCGCCGATCTGCACATCGGCCACGCCGGGGATGGTCTGCAGCCGCGGCTTGACCACCCGGTTGACCAGATCGGTGATCTCGAGCGGATTCAGCGTCTCGCTGGTGAAGGCCAGCCAGATGGTCGGCGTGGCATCGGCCTCCACCTTGGATACCACAGGCTCATCCGCGGCGTCGGGCAGGCGGCCGCGCACGCGCGAGACGCGGTCGCGCACATCGGCGGCGGCGTCGTCGGGGTTCTTCTCAAGCTTGAAGCGCACCGTGATCTGGCTCTGCTCGGAGCGCGAGATCGAGGTCAGGATGTCCACGCCGTCAATGCCCGAGATCGAGTCCTCCAGCGGCTTGGTCACCTGCGACTCGATCACTTCCGACGAGGCGCCGACCAGACGTGTGCTGACCGTCACGACAGGCTCATCGATGCGCGGGTATTCGCGCAGACTGAGCTTGCCGAAAGACACCAGGCCCACCAGCAGCAGCAGCAAGGACATCACCGTGGCGAGGACCGGACGGCGAATGGAGATTTCCGACATGCGCATGGCGGCGACCTCAGTTCGAAGGCTTGGACGCCGCGGCAGAAGCCGCAGCCGGCGCGCGCGGCGCGCCTGGCTTGTCGACATCCACCAGCTTGACTTGCTGCGGCCCGCCACGCATCAGGCGCGCCTGGCCTGCGGTCACGACCAGATCGCCGGCGCTCACACCGCCCAGCAATTCCACCCGGCCCGGCACGCGCATGCCCAGCTTGGCTTCGACGCGCTCGGACATCAGGCCCTTGCCGTCCTGGCCCGGCACCAGCTTGACGACGTACTGCTTGCCACCCTGCGGCACCAGCGCTTCCTCCGGCACCACCAGGGCTTGCTCGCGCACCGAGAACACCACCCGCACGCGGGCGAACAAGCCGCTGCGCAGCGCAGCGGAATCTCCGGCGACGCGCGCCCGCACCAGCATCGAACGACCGTTGGCGTCGAGCTGCGTATCCAGGGCCTCGACCTTGGCCTTGAAGGCGCGGCCCGGCAAGGCGTCCAGCGCCACTTCGACTTCCTGCCCCAGCTTCAGCCGGGCCACAAAGCGCTCGGGCAGGCGGAAGTCCACCCACATCGAGGAGGCATCCTCGATGGCTATCAGATCGGCGCCGTCCTTCACATAGTCACCCAGATTGACGGTGCGGATGCCCGCCACGCCGTCGAACGGCGCGCGCACCTGCATGCGCGCCAGCTGCGCCTTGGACAAGGCCACCTGGGCCTCCGCCACCTTCAGGGTCGCTTCGGCCTGATCGATGACGCTGGCGCTGACAAAGCCTTGCGTCAGCAGTTCGCGGTTGCGCTGCAGCTGCGTGCGCGCGATGGCAGCCTGCGCCTCGGCCTGCTGCAGCTGGGCCGCCTGCAGGCTGTCATCCAGCTGCACCAGCAACTGACCCTGGCGCACCCGCTGGCCGTCGTTGAAACCCAGCTTGACCACGCGGCCGCTGACCTCAGGGCGCAGCGTCACCGCTTGACGGGCCCGCAGCGTACCGACGGCCTGTGCATCGTCAGCCATCGCCATCAGGCTCACCTTGCCCGCCTCAACCGCGACCGGGCCGCTCGGGCCTGCACCACCGCCGCCTGGACGCGCCCCCGGCGCACCCGGCGCCGTCGGTGCGGCTGACGCACCCGCGCCCGCTGGCGGTGCGCGATGCTGCCACCAATAGGCCAGCCCGCTCAGACCCACCAGGGCCACGACGGCCACAACGCTATGCAGTTTCTTGAAGCTCATGCTGTTTTTCTCCGAGCGCGCACTGTAGCGGCGATCCGCCTCGCGCGCTGCCGGGTCACCCCGGGAATGGCGACCAAAGAAGGCTTTCGGGCCTTCAACAGTCGGCTCTTGCGCGCTGTTCGCACATCACAGCGAGGCCACGCCCCGATTGGCCAGCGCGTCGGCCCGCTCGTTGCCCGGATCGCCGGCATGGCCCTTGACCCAATGCCAGTCCACCTCATGCAGCTGACGCAAGGCTTCCAGCCGCTGCCACAGCTCGGCGTTCTTTACCGGCTTGTTGTCGGCTGTCTTCCAGCCGCGCCGCTGCCAGCCGCCGATCCACTCGGTCATGCCCTTGCGGACGTACTCGCTGTCGGTATAGATCGCGACCTTGCAGCTGCGCTTAAGCGACGCCAGCGCCTCGATCACGGCGGTCAGCTCCATGCGGTTGTTGGTGGTGTTGCGCTCACCGCCGAACATCTCCCGTTCATGCTCGCCGGAGCGCAGCCAGGCGCCCCAGCCGCCAGGCCCCGGATTGCCCTTGCAGGCGCCGTCGGTGTAGACGACGACCTTGGGCTTGGGCATCGCGGGTCGAGCGCTGGTTGTTGTTGTCGTGGTCATTCGGTTCCGTATCGGGAGGGATTGTTGTGGCGATTCAGCGCAACAGCCGCGCGGCTGTGGCGCCTGGCCTTGCCGTTCTTGGCCAGACCGACCAGGCGCATGCCATGCACCCGCTTGACCGCCACGATGAAGTAAAGCGCACCGAGCACCGGCCACCAGTGGTGCCCGATCGGCTCGATCCAGCGCCAGCGCTGCAGCCAGGCCGCGCTGCGCCAGGGTGGGCTGTAAGCGCCGAAATCAGCAGCCTCAACCTCGAAGCTCAAGAGCCGCAGCCAGTCTCGCAAGCGCCAGTAGCCGATGAATTCACCGCTGCTGGGCAGGAAGCGAGGGCCACTGCTGCCGGGCAGATGCCCGACCAGCCGGCCGAGATTCTGCCGCAAGCCCCAGGCGCTGGCGGGATTGAGCCCACAAACGATCAGCCGTCCTTCGGGCCGCAGCACCCGCTCGACCTCGCGCAACGTGCGGTGGGCATCCGGCGCCAGCTCCAGCGTGTGCGGCAGCAGCACGAGGTCAAGGCTGGCCGATTCGAACGGCAGTTCGTCGAATTCGCTCAACAGCACGCTGCCAGTCGCCGGCGCCGCAAGCTCCTGCGGATGCTGCAAGGCCAGCCAGCGGTGCGGCATGCGGTTGGCCTGCAAGCCCTGCAAAGCCGGCAAGCCGAGCTGCAGCGCATGGAAGCCGAACAAGTCAGCCACGGCCGCATCGAAACGCTGCTGCTCCCAGTCCAGCAGATACTGGCCAGGGGCTGTCTGCAACCAGTCGGCCAACTCTACAATTGAAGCTTCATCCCTCATCGAGCTGTCCGACCTCACCGCATGGCTGTTTTGACCCTGGCGCCGCTGGCTGCCTTCACCGACAACTACATCTGGATGCTGCACGACGGCAGCCAGGCGCTGGTGGTCGACCCCGGTGAAGCGGCTCCGGTACGGGCTGCACTCGATGCGGCCGGCCTGCGTCTGGCGGGCATTCTAGTGACCCACCATCATGGGGACCATGTCGGTGGCCTGCTTGATCTGCAGCCGCGTCTGCAGGGGCAGGTCTGGGGGCCGGCGCGCGAAGTCATGCCGCTGCCCTTCGTGCCCTGCAAGGCAGGTGATAGCGTCGAGCTGCTCGGCCAGCGCTTTCGCGTGCTGGACATCCCGGGCCATACCGCCGGCCACATCGCCTTCCATCTGGCCGAGCCCAGCGACGGCAGTGCGCCGATCCTGTTCTGCGGCGACACCTTGTTTTCGGGCGGCTGTGGCCGCATCTTTGAAGGCACGCCGGCCCAGATGTGGGATTCGCTCCAAAGCCTGGCCGCCCTGCCTGGCAACACACGGGTCTGCTGTGCGCATGAATACACGCTGTCCAATTTGCGTTTCGCCCAGGTGATCGAACCGGGCAATGCCGAACTGCGGGACTACCGCAGCTGGTGCGAGGCCCAGCGGGCCGACGGCCAGCCGACGCTGCCTTCGTCGATTGCCCAGGAACTGGCGATCAACCCCTTCCTGCGCTGCGCGCAGCCCGCCGTGCGGGCTGCCGCCACGCAGCACCAAGCCCTTGCCGAAGACGCTGACGGCGTCTCGGTGTTCGCCACCCTGCGGCAATGGAAGAACGACTTCAGATGAATCCGATGAACCCACAGCTTTCCCTGCGTCGCCTGGCCCTGCCGGCTCTAACCGTTCTCGGCGCCTTGCTGAGCGGCTGCGCCAGCACCGGCCTGCCCCAGGCGCAACAGCCCGGCAGTCCGGTGGCCGAGCAGCCCGTGCACATGACCACCGCCCGCACGAGCCAGCCGTCAGCAGTGGCCAAGCCGGCGACCACGAGCGCTGCCTTGGCGGCCGCACTGCCCCAGGTCGAAGACAGCCTGCAGCCTGGCGTTCCTGTCGATCTCAACGACAGCAGCGCTCGCGCCGATTTGTGGCAGCGCGTGCGTACAGGCTTTGCGATGCCGGACCTGGACAACGCCCTGGTCGGCAAGGCCGAGCAGTGGTACTCAAGCCGCCCGGACTATGTGCAGCGCATGACCGAGCGCGGCAGCCGCTACCTGTATCACATCGTGGTCGAGGTCGAAAAGCGCGGCATGCCCACAGAGCTGGCCCTGCTGCCCTTCATCGAAAGCGCCTTCAACCCGCAGGCTCTGTCCAGCGCCAAGGCCTCGGGCATCTGGCAGTTCATGCCGGCCACCGGGCGCGACTTCGACCTGAAGCAGAACATCTTCCGCGACGACCGCCGCGACGTGCTGGCCTCCACCCGCGCCGCGCTCGACTATCTGGGCCAGCTGTACGGCATGTTCGGCGACTGGCATCTGGCGCTGGCGGCCTACAACTGGGGCCAGGGCAATGTGCAGCGCGCCATCCGACGCAATCTGCAGGCCGGCAAGCCGACCGACTACGAGAGCCTGCGCATGCCCGACGAGACGCGCTACTACGTGCCCAAGCTGCAGGCGGTGAAGAACATCGTGCTGCGGCCCGAGGCCTTCTCGCTGGCCTTGGCGCCGGTGGCCAACCATCCCTTCTTCCTCAGCGTCAACATCGACCGCGACATCGACGTCGATCTGGCCGCCCGCCTGGCGGGCATGAGCGAGGCCGAGTTCAAGCAATTCAATCCGCAGGTCAACAAGCCGGTGCTGCTGGCGGCCAGCACGCCGCAGCTGCTGCTGCCCTGGGACAACGCTGAAGCCTTCAGCCGCGCACTGGCCGCGCACCAGGGGCAGATGGCGAGCTGGACCGCCTGGGTGCTGCCGCGCACGATGACGCCGGCCGACGCCGCCGCCAAGGTCGGCATGAGCGAGGCGGCGCTGCGCGAAGTCAACAAGATTCCGCCGCGCATGCTGGTCGGCCAGGGCTCCACGCTGCTGGTGCCGCGCAGCGCGCGCCACGACAACGATGTCTCCGAACATCTGGCCGATACCGCCAGCATCAAGCTCACGCCCGCCGTTCAGTTGCGCCGCGTCACGGTCAAGGCGCGCAAGGGCGAGACGCTGGCAGCGCTGGCTCAGCGCCAGAAGGTCAGCGTCGAGCAGCTGCTGCAATGGAACAAGCTCGGTGCCAAGGCCAACCTGAAGGCCGGTCAGACCCTGGTGGTCTTCACACCGGTCCAGGCGAAGACGCGGGTGGCCTCAGCCAGCCCCGCCAAGCGCAGCAGCGCGGCGCGCTCCGCACCAGCGCGCAAGGTGGCTGCGGCGCGCAGCGCCAGCAGCCAGCAGAAGCCCAGCCGCCGTTGAAGCGGCGGGCGGGCCGCCGCCCGATCAGGCGAAGAACAGGCCCACGCTGCAGGCCAGCGCCGCCGTCCACGCCAGCGTGCGCAGCGTCGCCCAGTCGGCAAGGTAGAGGCCGATGAAGCTGACGCGGAACAGCAGGAAAGACAGCGCAAGCATGTCCACCCGCTCCTGATTGGCGCCCATCTGCTGCGCCGCCAGCACACCGGCGATGAACAGCGGCAGCGCCTCGAAGCTGTTTTCCTGCGCTGCATTGGCGCGCGCCTGCCAGCCGCTCAGCTTCGCGAGCCAGGCGCGTGGGTTGTGATTGTCAAACCCGCCATCGCTGCGCCGCTTGCCAAAGCCCTTGGACTTGGCAATGCCGGCGCAGACGACGGGCAGCAAACACGCCACGATGATGCAGTAGTTGGCCACGCTCATGGCGCGCTCCTTGGCTGGAAAGAAATCGGGGTCAACGGCGGTCGACCAAGGCATGGGCAATCGTGCCCAGATCCACATATTCGAGCTCACTGCCGACCGGCACGCCGCGCGCCAGGCGTGTCGAGCGGATGCCGCGTGCGCGCAGTGCCTCGGCCAGCACATGCGCCGTGGCCTCGCCCTCGGCCGTGAAGCTGGTGGCCAAGATCACTTCCTGCACCTGGTCATCGGCGGCGCGTGCCATCAGCTGCTCGGCGCCGATCTGGCGCGCACCTACGCCGTCGAGCGGGCTGACGCGGCCTTGCAGCACGAAGTAATAGCCCCGGTAGGAAGCGGTGCGCTCAAGCGCGGCCAGGTCTGCGGGGGACTCGACCACGCAGAGCAGCCCAGCATCGCGTTGAGGATCGGCGCAGATGTCGCACAGCGCGGCTTCACTGAAGGTGTGGCAGCGCTCGCAGTGGCGCACCTGCTGCGCTGCGGCAGCCAAGGCCTGCGACAGGCGCAGTGCGCCGTCGCGGTCATGCTGCAGCAGGTGGTAGGCCATGCGCTGGGCCGACTTCTGCCCGACACCGGGCAGGCGGCGCAAGGCTTCGATCAGGGCTTCGAGCGCGCTCAAGCGGCGGGCAACATCAGAACGGGAACTTCATGCCCGGCGGCAGCGGCATGCCGGCGGTCAGCTTGCCCATCTTTTCCTGGCTGACAGCCTCGGCGCGGCGCACCGCGTCGTTGAAGGCTGCGGCCACCAGATCTTCCAGCATGTCCTTGTCATCGGCCAGCAGGCTGGGGTCGATGGTGACGCGTTTGACGTCATGCTTGCAGGTCATGGTGACCTTGACCAGGCCCGCGCCCGACTGCCCTTCGACCTCGACATTGCCGAGCTCGTCCTGCGCCTTCTTCAGGTTGTCCTGCATCGCCTGGGCCTGCTTCATCAGACCTGCGAGTTGACCCTTCATCATCTTGCTATCTCCTGGGAAATTCAGTGGGGTTTGATGGACCCGGGCACGATGCGTGCCGTCTTGAACTGGCTCAGCAGCTGCTGCACCAGCGGGTCCTCGAGAACGATTTGCTCGGCACGCCGCTGGCGCGCCTGCACTTCCGATTGATCGCGCAGCGCGGGCGAATCCTGCGCCTGGCCGGCTTCCAGCTCCAGCAGCACGGCCGTGCCCAGCAGCTCGGCCAGGGCGGCCTGTAGCTTGTCCTGCAGCGCAGGCTGGCGCAGTGACTCGCGTTCGACGCGCAGACGCCAGCGTTGCGGATGGGCCTGCTCGTCGGCGGCAATGCACTCACCCTGCAGCGCCAGTTCGCGCGGCAGCGCCACCAGCTTCAGCTGCTTGACCAGTGCATACCAGCGCTCGCCGAGCGCGGTCGGACGCAGCACGACATCCATGCCCGAGGTCGAGGCATAGGCCCCGGCCGGCTCCTGCGCTGCGGCGGCCGAGGTCCCATCGGCCATGAACTCTTCCGGCACGATGCTGCCATCTTCATCGGCCGGCGGCGCATCCAGCCAGGGCGGCAGGTCGTCGTCGGCCGGCGCCGGCGCGGCTGCCACCGGACGCGGCTTGAGCCGCGCACTGTGGGTGTCAGCGGGTTTGCCGGCCGAGCTGCGCTGCGCTTGGGGCTGGGCAGTCACGACAGGCGTCGCCGGCAGCGGGGCCACTGGCGCCGGTGCAGCCACTGCGGCCGGCGCGGGTGCCGGGGCCGGGGCCGGGGTCGGTGCCGAGACGGCGGCTGGCCTGGGCTCCTCGACACGCGCAGCCGGCAACGCCGGTTTGACTGCCAGGCTGGGTGGCGCCGAGCGCAACAAGGGCGCGCTGGCAGCAGCCGGCACTGCGGCCGGCCGGGGACGCTCTGCCCCCTGGCCTGCCGCACCTTTTGGGCGGAAAGCCAGCATGCGCAGCAAGACCATCAGCAGGCCCGCGTACTCGTCCGGCGCCAGCGCCAGCTCCTGGCGCCCGTGCAAGGCCATGCTGTACATCAGCTGGATCTCGTCCGCCGGCAAGTCGCCCGCCAGCCGCAGCGCCTCGGCGCTGTCGGGCTCCTGCGGGTCGAGTGCATTCGGTGCGGCCTGGGCCACCGCCATCTGCTGCAGCAAGGAGGCCAGGTCTTCCAGCGTGCCACCGGCGGACAGGCCCAGATTGCGCAGCCCATCGGCCTGCGCCACGACCGCCTCGCCGCTGCCGGCGATCAGGGCCTCGACGATGGCAACCACATGGCCGCGATCCACCGAACCCAGCATCTGGCGCACGCCCGCTTCCTGAAGCTGGCCGGCGCCAAAGGCAATCGCCTGATCGGTCAAGGAGAGCGCATCGCGCATCGAGCCGCGCGCCGCCCGCGCCAGCAGCCGCAAGGCCCCAGCTTCGGCCGGCACGTTCTCCGCGGCCAGCACCTGGGTCAGATGCGACAGCACGTTCTGCGGCGCCATCGGCCGCAGATTGAACTGCAGGCAGCGCGACAGCACGGTGACCGGCACCTTCTGCGGATCCGTGGTCGCCAGCACGAACTTCAGATAGTCCGGCGGCTCCTCCAGCGTCTTGAGCATCGCGTTGAAGGCGGTGTTCGAGAGCATGTGCACTTCGTCGATCATGTAGACCTTGAAGCGGCCGACCACCGGCTTGTAGACCGCCTGGTCAAGAAGCTGCGAGATTTCCTCGACGCCACGATTCGAGGCCGCGTCGAGCTCCACGTAGTCGACAAAGCGGCCGGCATCGATGTCGCGGCAGGCCGGGCAGACGCCGCAGGGCGTGGCGGTGATGCCGCCATTGCCGTCGGCCCCGGTGCAGTTCAGGCTCTTGGCCAGGATGCGCGAGACCGTGGTCTTGCCCACGCCGCGCGTGCCGGTGAACAGGTAGGCGTGATGCAGGCGCTGCTGTGTCAAGGCATTGGCCAGGGCCTGGACCACATGCTCTTGGCCCACCAGTTCCTCGAAACTGTGGGGGCGGTACTTGCGGGCGAGGACCTGGTAGCTCATGGGCGCCATTCTATGTAAGGAGCAGGCCCAGTCCTGTCAGCGGGGAAGCTTATATGAATGCCTCGCCGTAGATGCCGACTGCGGGCGCGGCATCGCCCACCTTCACCTGGCCGCGGTACATGCCTTCGGTGTTGAAAGGCAGGCAGACCTCGCCCTTGGCCGAGACCGCGATCAGCCCGCCGCGGCCGCCGAGGCGCGGCAGCTTTTCAATCACCACGCGGCGGCAGGCCTCGTGCAGATCCAGGCCCGCATACTCGATCAGGGCCGACACATCGTGCGCCGCACAGGCGCGGATGAAGGCCTCGCCAGTGCCGGTGCAGGAGATAGCCACGGTCGCATCATTGGCATAGCAACCGGCGCCAACGATGGGCGAATCACCCACCCGGCCAGGCTGCTTGTTGGTCATGCCGCCTGTAGAGGTGGCGGCGGCCAGATGGCCGCGTGCATCCAGCGCCACCGCGCCGACGGTGCCGAATTTTGTGCCCTCATCGATCGGACCGCTGTCTTGCCCGGCCTGGGTCTGCCCGTCATGATCCAGCAGCTGGCCAGAAGCGGTCTGCTGCGCCATCTGCAACTGCGCCAGGCGCTCGGGCGTGCCGAACCAGTCGGACGCCACCATCTCCAGCCCATGCGCGCGCGCCAGTTCGTCGGCTGCAGCACCCATGAACATCAGATGCGGGCTGTGTTGCATCACGAGGCGCGCCAGCAGCACCGGGTTGCGGGTGCGGCTGACGCCAGCCACCGCGCCGGCCTGCAGGTCGTGCCCATCCATCACGCAGGCATCGAGCTCATGACGAGCCGCCGCGGTGTAGACCGCGCCCTTGCCCGCATTGAAGAGCTCGCATTCCTCCAGGCGGCGCACCGCTTCGACCACCACATCCAGGGCCGAGTCACCAGCGGCCAGCTGGGCTTGGCCATGCAGAAGGATGGCTTCGAGCGCCTGGCGGTAGCGCTGTTCCTTGTCCGCGCTCATCGCGCCGCGCAGCAGCGTGCCCGCGCCGCCATGGATGGCCAGCACAGGGGTCGGTCGGACGTTCACCTTGTCATTCATGAAAATCCAGCTCTCGGCTGCGAAGCAATGCGGCGGATTCTTGCACCAGCGGGGCGCTGCAACGCGGCGCGACAGGATCGATGCGGCGCTGGCGGCAGGCGCCGGACCATCGTCGATAATCCCGGCCATGAGCACGCATGCCCCCTCCTCACCCGACACCCTCAGCTATGAACAAGCGGGGGTCAACTACGACCTGATCGATCCATTGAAGATCGCGGCGCAGCGCTCTGCAGCGGCCACCGGCGCCCACCTGGGCGGTCATGGCTTCTCCGAAGTGCTGGCCTCGCGTGGCGAATCAGCCTATGTGGTGGATGTAGGCCCGTTCTACCTGGCCTCCATCGTCGAATGCCTGGGCACCAAGACCCTGGTGGCCGACGAGATGAGCAAGCTCACCGGCAAGAGTTTTTATGCCGGCATCGCGCAGGACACCATCGCGATGGCGATCAATGACCTGATCACCGTCGGCGCCACACCCTTGGTGGTCCAGGCCTACTGGGCCGCCGGCGGCTCGGACTGGTTCGGCGACAAGCTGCGCGCGCAGGCCCTGGTCGAGGGCTGGAAGAAGGCCTGCGACACCTGCCAGGTGGCCTGGGGCGGTGGCGAGACGCCGGCGCTGGCGGGCATCGTCGAAGAAGGTCGCATCGACCTGGCGGCCTCCTGCACCGGCCTGATCAACCCCAAGACGCGCCTGTCTGTGGGCGATCAGCTGGGTGCGGGCGACGCCATCGTGCTGCTGGCCTCCAGCGGTATCCACGCCAACGGCCTGTCGCTGGCGCGCAAGCTGGTCGAACGCCTGCCGCAGGGCTACCTGACCGAGATCGAACCTGGCCTGACTTATGGCGAGGCGCTGCTGGCGCCCACCGTGCTGTATTCGCCGGTGACCGAAGCCCTGTTCAAGGCCGGCATCCAGCCGCACTACTGCGCCAACATCACCGGCCACGGCTGGCGCAAGCTGCTGCGCCATCCGGGCCAGTTCACCTACCGCATCCACACCGTGCCGCCAGTCACGCCGGTGCTGAAGTTCATGCAGGAGCATGCCAAGCAGGACGACCGCGAAGCCTATTCGACACTGAACATGGGCGCCGGCTTCGCGATTTTCGTCAAGGCGGAAGACGCCGCTCGCACGGTCGAAGTGGCCAAGGCCTGCGGAATCGACGCTTGGCTGGCTGGCGCCTTGGAAGCCGGCCCTAAGCAGTTGCTGATCGAACCCCTGGACATCCGTTTCAGCGACGACGATCTGCAGCTGCGCTGAGCAGACCCGCAACCCGATGGAGCCGGCCGTGCGAGCCGGCCGCGCAGGAGGCGCAGGATGGACTGGTTCTACTCGCAGATGCTGCAGATGCACGCGCTGCTGGCCTGGTTCAGCGTGCTGTTCTTTGTCGTGCGCGGTCTGGCCGCGCTCTTCGACGCCGAATGGCGCATGGACGGCCGTGTGCTGACGCTTGCATTCGGTGCCTACACGCTGCTGGCCGTCAGCGGCCTGAGCCTGTGGTCACTTTTGCAGCACAACCCGATGCGCGACAACTGGCTGGCCGCCAAGCTCATCGCGCTGGTCGTCTACGGCGTGTGCGCGCACTGGGCGGTGGGCACCGGCCGCTTACGTGCAGTCGGCTATGTGCTGGGTCTGCTGATGCTGGCTTATGTGATGGGCCTGTCAATGACGCGTCAGGTCCTGCTCGGGCTCTAAGATGGGGCGGCGCCCGCCGCCGCTCGGCTACAATCCATTCTGACGGGCCTCCTCGCATGGAAGCGCGGCCAACCGGGTCAGGTGGGGAACCAAGCAGCCCTAGCCGTTGTGACCAGTGCCGGGGGTAAGGCTCGTCAACCCCCCTCTTCCCTGCGGCTGAACGCTCAGCCGGCCTGCCTGAAGGCCATCACGGCCTGATTGCGCAGCGTGCGCAGCAGCGACAACTCCTTTTCGCCCAGATCGATGCTGCCGGCTCTGGCCTTGTCGGCATAGATCATCGCGAACGGCGTTCCCTTCAGCGACATCGGCAGGATCAGGAAACTGGGCGCCTTGGGCGCGCCCAGGAACCAGGCTGGCAGACGGTCGGCGATCTTTGCATCGGACGCATCGGCAATCAGGGTGTCCACACCTTTCTGGCAGACCGCTGCAAACAGGTCGAGCGGCTCGCCTGCCGGCTGACGCAGCGGCACACGGAACAGCGGCACCAGGGCCTCGACGCCCTCGCCCAAGCCGAAGCGGCCGGTCAGGGTCTCGGTCTTCGGGTCGCGCAGGCAGAAGACCACCCGACGAAAACCCAGGCCGCGGTAAATCGTCTCCAGGATCATGCGCATGATCTCGTTGAGCTTGAAGTTCTCAACCATCACATCGGTGATGTCCTGAATGCCGGCGGCCAGGGTCTGGACGGCCTGCTCGGGTGTAGGGCCGACCTCGGTCAGACCTTGCGTGGGCTCCGTAAACAGCGTGGCCTGCAACTCGTGCGGCGACAGGCTGTCGTCCGTGCTCGGCTGCAAAGGCGCCAGCAGCCGCTGCGCATGTGAATTCTTGGCAATGCGAATGTCCATGGCCTGCGCCACTTCAGCCAGCCGCTGGCGCGCCTGATCGGCCGCGAGCTCGAAACGCTCGACCGGCACGTCTAGCGCCCGGGAGTAGCGCTGGGCCATGGCCTTGAGCCTGCCATGCGCTTCCGACGGTTCGCTCTGCAGGATCACATCGGTCATCTCGTTCGCGGCACGCGCCAGCCAGCGCTGCCGCTCGACAGGACTGCCCAGCATGCGGGTCGGCGGCTCACCGCTGGGGCGACGCATGCTGCTTTGCAGCGCCTCCGGCAACCCCCACTGCTTGGCCACACCCAGCCCGAGCTGCTCGTAACTCAGCCCCAACACCTGCACCGAGGCTGCAGCCTCGCTCACCGGCGGCTTGGCGCGCTCGACCTTGCGTTCGCTGCTCATCAAGCGGCGCACCTGCTGCGCTTCTTCGGGAAAGTAGAACTCGGTCAGCAGGCGGCCGAGATTCTGGAACATCGCGGCGAGAAAACTCTCCTCGCCGTCGCGGGCGCTGGCTGAGAGTTCGCGTCCCAGGGCCCCAGCCATCTGCGAGCGCAGGAACTCCTCACGCAGCTGCTGCGCATGCGCACGGTTTTCCATGCGCTCCAGCAGGATCAGCGACAAGGCCAGATTGCGGATGCCGGCAAAGCCGATCAGCGCTGCGGCACGCGACACGGTGCTGATGCCACCCCCACCCGCATGCCGGTAATGCGCGGTATTGACCAGGCGCAGCAGCTTGTGGGTCAGCGCGACATCCTTCAGGATTTCATTGGACAGGCTGTTCAGGCTCTCGGTGTCGGACTGAGTCAGGCGCTGGATGCGCGCCACAGCGTCGGACATCGCGGGGAAGTCGCTGCGCAGGCGCATGCGGCGCAGCAGAAACTCCAGCGCCACCCCGTCCACCACCTCGGCGCCTGGCTCCAACTCGGGATGCAACCACTCGGCCAGCGCATCGTGAAAGGCGCGCGCGCTGGGCCAGCGCTGTTCGATGTCGCGCGCCAGACCGCGCATCACGATCGCACGCAGCTTGTCGTCAACCTCAGCGTCCAGGCCGGGCGGCAGGGTCAGGTCTCGCTCAGCCGCGCGGCGCACCGCGCGCCAGGGATCGGTATCGTGATTCAGGCGATGGCCGGACAGCATCTCGCCCAGCAACACGGCCGCCGCGAACACATCCATCTGCGGGCAGGGCGCCTCCCCGCGCGCCGCCTCGGGCGAGATGTAGCCCGGCGTGCCGACGATGCGCCGGGCCGGCTCGCCCGTGCTGGCTGACTCACTGATGCGCGCCGCGATGCCGAAGTCCATCACATGCGGGCGGCCCTTGGCGTCCAGCAGGATGTTGCTCGGCTTGAGGTCGCGATGCACCACGCCTGCAGCATGCGCGGCCTGCAAGCCGTCCAGCACGCCCAGCATCAGGTCGACGGCCGCCTTGGTCGACATCGGCGGGCCGCTGCGCAGCCGCATGGCGAGCGTCGGCCCGTCGACATACTCGAACACCATATAGGCTTGGCCGTCCTGCAGATCGGCCTCGAACACCGGCACGATGTTCGGATGCGTCAGACGGCTGACAGCGCGCGCTTCGTGCAAGCCGCTGTCGATGCGGTCTGCGTCGACATCGGCATGCAGCACCTTCACCGCGACCTCCCGGTCCAGGCGCGGGTCGTGGGCCAGCCAGACCGTGGCCTGGGCTCCTTCGCCCAATTTGCGCAGCAGCAGGAAACGGCCCAGCTCAGGAGTGGGGGCGGCGCCGGACGGGGAAGCTGCGATGGTGGACATGGTCTAAGCGCGGACGAACTTGTCAGCGGCCGCGCTCGGGCGCTGGGGCATCACCACCGGCCGCCTTGCTTCGCAGACGGGATGGCGTGGGCACGGCAGCGGCCGGCGCCGGCGCGCCTGCGTCCGTGGACGCGTCTGCCGGCTGCACGGCGCCCTCGGCCTCGGCCGAGCGGGTCGGCACCTGGCTTGGCGCCGGCGTTGAAGAGGGTGGCTGAAGGGCGAGATAGACCTCGCGCAAGCCGATGCCTAGCACCCGTGCGTAGCGACGCGTCACCAGCTCGACGGCCGCCTTGCGCCGCTCCTCAGGCAAGACCAGGGCCTCGACCAGCTCATTGGCCAGGCTGCAGGTCAGGCGCAGCAATTCAGCATCCGTGCCGGCACTGCGCACCGGCGCATCGCTGCCCTGGCGGCGGATCATATGGAGCAGCTCTTCACCGAGACTCCAGTGGCGGGCCACCGCCGCACCTATGGCCTCCAGGTCACAGCCCAGCACCGCATATGAAGCGGCCTGCTCGCCCATGCCGCTGGGATGCGGCGCATCGGCGGTCGGCTCGGGCGGCTGCATCAGCTGACGAATCTGCTGCGCATCTTCGGGAAAGTGATACTGCAGCAGGAGCCGGCCCAGGTTCTGCATCGTCGTGATCAAGTAGACGACCTCGGCGTCATAGCCGGCCGGGCGCAAGGCCTGCGCGATCTGGCCGGCACGATGCACACGCTTCATCAGCGTCTGCATCCAGGCGGCTTGCTGCTCGTTGAGCGTGCCGGGCCAGATCTTGAGTGAACGGGCTGCGGCTTGCACACCGTTGAGCCCCAGCATCGCGATCGCGCGCTGCATATTGAGCACAGCGCCGCCACCTGACTCCAGGCCTTCTTGCTTCAAGGCGTTGTTGACACGGCGCAGCAGCTCCAGGCTCAGCGCCACATCCTGCAGCACGAGTGTCGACAAGGTGCTGGCGTGCTGGCTCTCCAGGCCGGAGGACTGCACGGCGCGCTGCAAGCGGGTCGAGCTGATCGGCAGATGACCATAGCGTTGCACGCGGTCGAGCAAGAGAGCGATGGCACCGCCCTGATCGTTGGCCGCGCTGCGCCATCCTTCCAGCGCCCGAAGGAAGCTTCGTGCGCTGTGATAGCGCTGCCGGGCCTGCCGGTCGGTGGAGCGGTTGGCGATGGCACGCAGTGGCTCGGCAATCGGATGCGGGGTTTCCCAGCCCAGGCGGACCAGCTCCTGACCCTGCGGCTGCATCAGCTGAATTACCTGCTGCAGATCGTTCTGCTCCAGCACCGGGCGGGCGGTCAGCCCGCGGTGCAGCAGCAGGCCCATACGCAGCACGTCTTCCTCGGCAGCCTCGCGCACCGCGCGCCGCGTGGCGGTGTTGAAGTCTTCGCCGGCCAAGGCCGGCTCTTGCGCCACTTCCAGGCCCAGCAGCCGAATATGGCCCGCACCATCGATCAGCAGGCTGGAAAGCTGGATGTCCCGATGCGCGTGGCCCGATTCGTGGGCGAACGCCAGGCCTTCAAGCGCCTGACAGATCCAAGCGGACCAGTCCATCGGCAGCACGACACGCTCACGGGCCAGGCGCTCCTCCAAGGTCTCGCCAAGCGCTCGGTCATAAGCAATGTAGGGCCAGTGCTCGACCTGCGACACCTCGACAACATGGGCCAGATTGGGATGCTGGATGCGCGCACCGACACCGGCCCGCTTGACCCAGTCCGCCAGGGCCTGCGGGTCGGGCGGCGCGGTACGCGGCATACACAGCAGCATGTCCTGCGACACGCGCGGATCGAAGGCCAGCCACAGCATGCTGCGCGAGGTCTTGCTGAGCAGGGCCTTCAGCTCGAAGCGTCCGAAGCGCCGCATCGCCGCCCCGCTGGCGGCAGTCGATCCAGCGCGGGGCTGGCTGGCAGAGGAATCTTCGTTCGGCACGGTTGTGAAGCTGGCAGGGCTAGGGCAAGTTAGTCGGTATTGGATACAGATTCTGCGCTGCTCGATGGGCGGAACTGAACCTGTTTCCGGGGCTAGGCGATGGCGTCTGGCTGGTCTCGCCGCTAGGTCTGGCCTTAGTTTGACAACTGAACCCAGACCTTGCGGTTCCGACCTGACATGCCCTGCGGGCAGATGTCAGTCTGCGCCGCAAAGCGCGGGCTCAGCTTGTCAGCTGCGCCCACACTTTGTCGAGGCGCTTGACGCTGACTGGCTGGGGTGTGCGCAGTTCCTGGGCAAACAGGCTCACGCGCAGTTCTTCGAGCTGCCAGCGGAAGTCCGCCAAACGCGCGTCGCTCGTGCCCTTAAGCTCTGCCACACGGCGCTGCCAGCGCTGCTCCAGCGGCCGGTATTCGCTCATCAGCTTGGCGTCGCGCGCCGCATCGGCACGCAGCTTGTCCAGGCGCACGCTGACGGCTTTCAGGTAGCGCGGCAGATGCTGCAGCTGGCTCCACGGCGTGGCCGTGACGAAGTTCTTCGGACACAGGCGCTGCAGCTGTGCCGTGATGTCCTCGGCCACGTCCTTGGGCGCGCGGGCGTCCTTGAGCTTGCGTGTGGCGGCCTGGAGCTCCAGCAGCACGATGCCGGTCTGGCGCGCCACTTCCTGCGCAATCAGGTTCAGGCGCGCGCGGCCTTCCTCGATGCGGGCCTTGAACTTGAATTCGTCAGTGGGCAGCGGATCGGCCAGGAAGGCGCGGTCCAGCGCCACGCCGATGATCTGGTCGCGCAGCTCCTCCGAGGTGCCCAGGCTCATGAAAGCCACCGCCATCTTCTGCAGATCGGGGATGTTCTTCTCCAGGTACTTCAGTGGCTCCTTAAGCTGCAACGCCACCAGCCGGCGCAGGCCCAGCCGGTGCCGGGTGGCGGCGACCTCGGGCTCGTCGAAGACCTCGATCTCCACATGCGTGCCACGGTCGATCAGCGCCGGGAAGCCGATCAGCGTCTGCGGCCCCTTGTTCACTTCCATCAGCTCGGGCAGCTCGCCGAAGCTCCAGGCGGTGTAGCGCGCGCTGGCGTCCACTGCCGGCTCGGTCTTGGCCTTCTGAACGATCTCGGCGCGCACACCGCCCTTGGCGACTGGCGCCTGCGCAGCAGCCGGCTCCGGCGCCGCCGCGGCCGGCAGCTTTAGCGCCGCCAGGGCCTGAAAGGCCGAACGCGCCTGCGCACCCAGCTCGGCCTTGAGCGCGGCCAGGTTGCGGCCAAGCCCTAGCTGGCGGCCATGTTCGTCGACGATGCGGAAGTTCATGAACAGATGCGCCGGCACCTGTTCGATCTTGAAGTCATTGCGCTGCACCGCCAGCTGGCTGCGCTCGCGCACCGCCTTGAGCAGCACCTCGATCAGGCTGCCCTGGGCAAAGGCATTGAGCTCGCAGAACTCGGCCACGAAATCCGGCAGCGGCACCAGGCGTGCGCGCGGCTTCTGGTGCAGGCTCTTCAGCAGTGTCGTGACCTTGGGCGCCAGCATGCCCGGCACCAACCATTCGCAGCGCTCCTCGCTGACCTGGTTGAGCGCATAGATGGGCACGGTGACGGTCAGGCCGTCGCGGGCATCGCCGGGCTCATGCAGATAGTCCGCCTTGCAATCAACGCCGCCCAGGCGCACGGTCTTGGGAAAGGCATTGCTGGTGACGCCCGCGGCCTCGTGGCGCATCAGCTCGTCGCGGCTGAGCATCAGCAGCTTGGGCTCGCGCTTGCTGGCCTCGCGGTACCACTTCTCCAGCGTCACGCCGGAGCAGACCTCGGCGGGCAGATGCTCGTCGTAATAGGCGTAGATCAGCTCGTCATCGATCAGCACGTCCTGGCGGCGCGACTTGTGCTCCAGCTCCTCGACCTTGGCGATCTGCTTCTGGTTGTGGGCCAGGAAGGGCAGCTTGCGAAACAGGTCTTCCGGCCACTCGCCGTTGACCAGGCATTCGCGGATGAAGATATCGCGCGCCGCCACCGGATCCACCCGGCCGAAGTTCACCCGCTTGCCCGCATAGATGACGATGCCGTAGAGCGTGGCGCGCTCCAGCGCGATCACTTCCGCGGCCTTCTTCTCCCAGTGCGGCTCCATCAGCTGGGTCTTGATCAAGTGGCCGGCAATGCCCGGCAACCACTGCGGTTCGATGTTTGCGATGCCCCGGCCGAACAGGCGCGTGGTGTCCACCAGCTCGGCCGCAACGATCCAGCGGCCGGGCTTCTTGGACAGGTGCGCGCCGGGATGGCGCCAGAACTTGATGCCGCGCGCGCCCAGGTACCAGTCGTCCTCATCGGCCTTGCAACCGATATTGCCCAGCAGGCCTGCCAGCATCGACAGATGCACCTGCTCGTAGGTGGCGGGCGCACCGTTCATGCGCCAGCCGTGCTCGGCCACCACGGTGTGCAGCTGCGAATAGATGTCGCGCCACTCGCGC
Source organism: Methylibium sp. (assembly GCA_013824165.1). GTDB lineage: Bacteria > Pseudomonadota > Gammaproteobacteria > Burkholderiales > Burkholderiaceae_C > JACDQM01. The sequence goes on from PNNH01000086.1 coordinate 29,205, forward strand.
ACGCGGCGCGGGCTGACGAAGTTGTCGCGCAGCAGCTGCTCCTGCTTCCGATTGGAAAGGCGATGTTCTCCCTCGCCGCCCCGCGACTCGCCGATCCACTTCCACAGCTTCAGATAGCCCATGAACTCCGAGCGCTCGTCGTCGAACTTCTTGTGCTTCTCATCCGCCTGCTGCTGTTGCTCCATCGGGCGGTCGCGCACGTCCTGGCCGGAGAGCGCGCTGGCGATGATCAGCACCTCGGACAGGGCCTCGCGGTTCTTGGCCTCCAGGATCATGCGGCCCACGCGCGGGTCAAGCGGCAGCTTGGAGAGCTCCTTGCCCATGGACGTGAGCTCGTTCAGCTCGTCCACCGCGCCCAGCTCGGCCAGCAGCTGGTAGCCGTCGGCCACGGCCTTACGCGGCGGTGGCTCGATGAAAGGGAAGTCCTCGACCTGGCCCAGGTGCAGCGCCTTCATGCGCAGGATCACGCCAGCGAGCGATGAACGCAGGATCTCGGGATCGGTGAAACGCGGCCGCTCGTTGAAGCTCTTCTCGTCGTACAGGCGGATGCATATGCCGTTGGCCACGCGGCCGCAGCGGCCGGCGCGCTGGTTGGCCGCGGCCTGGCTGACAGGCTCGATCTGCAGCTGCTCGACCTTGTTGCGATAGCTGTAGCGCTTCACGCGCGCCAGGCCCGGGTCGATCACGTAGCGGATGCCGGGCACGGTCAGCGAGGTCTCGGCCACATTGGTGGCCAGCACGATGCGGCGCTGGCCATGCGGCTCGAAGACGCGGTCCTGCTCCTGCTGCGACAGGCGCGCAAACAGCGGCAACACCTCGACGCCGGGCGGATGGTGCTTGCGCAGCGCCTCCGCCGCCTCGCGGATCTCGCGCTCGCCAGGCAGGAAGACCAGCACATCGCCGCCGCCCTCGCGCCAGAGCTCGTCCACCGCGTCGGTGATCGCGTTGTTGAGGTCGTACTCGCGCGATTCTTCAAACGGCCGGTAGCGCTGCTCCACCGGGAAAGTGCGGCCCGAGACCATCACCACCGGCGCCGGACCCTTGGCTCCGGCAAAGTGCTGCGCGAAGCGATCAGCGTCGATGGTGGCCGAAGTGACGATCACCTTCAGGTCCGGCCGCCGCGCGAGGATCTCGCGCAGATAGCCGAGCAGGAAGTCGATGTTGAGGCTGCGCTCGTGCGCCTCGTCGATGATCAGCGTGTCATAGGCCTTGAGCAGCGGATCGGTCTGCGTCTCGGCGAGCAGGATGCCGTCGGTCATCAGCTTGACACTGGCGCCCGGCTGCAGCCGGTCCTGAAAGCGTACCTTGTAGCCGACCACCTCGCCCAGCGGCGTGTTCAGCTCCTCGGCGATGCGCTTGGCCACGCTGCTGGCGGCGATGCGCCGCGGCTGCGTGTGGCCGATCAGGCCTCCACCGTTGGCTCTGCCGCGCCCCATCGCCAGCGCAATCTTGGGCAACTGCGTGGTCTTGCCCGAGCCGGTCTCGCCGCAGACGATGATGACTTGGTGCTCGGCCAGCAGGCGCGCGATCTCCTCGCGCCGGCCGGAGACCGGCAACGATTCGGGAAAGTTGATCGGCGGCAGCGGATTGGCCGGCGGCAGCGCACGCTCTTGTCGCGGCGGGCGAGGCGGGCGCGGGCTCCCTGCGGACGGGGCCGGTTTGCCGGAAGGTGGGGAAGGCTTGTTCTGATTCACGAGGCGCGGATTATCTGCGCCCCGCAAAACCTCGGCGCTTGCCGGCGCATCAGGCCGGCTTGGGCTCGTAGCAGATGATGTTGATCGCCGCGCCCTGCGGGTCCTGGATGCAGGCCATTCGGCCGACGCTGGGCACGTCCATCGCCGGCATCAACACCTTGCCGCCCAGCGCGCTGCACTTCTCGATCGCAGCATCAACGTCGGCCACCGTGACGTAACAGGCCCAGTTCGGCGGCATTTGTGCCTCCGGGTCCGGACAGGCCATCATCCCTGCGACTGCCACATTGCCGACCTTGGCGACGTGGTACTTGCCGGTGGGCATGTCCATCGATTCGATGGTCCAGCCAAACAGGCTGCCGTAGAACTCTGCGGCGGCTGCGGGGTCCGTTGTCATCAACTCCGACCAGCTGAAGGCACCGGGTGTGGTGAAGACGTCCATGGCTTGCTCCTTGTCCATTGAGAACGGAGAACAGTTGCGGGCGCTCATGCTCGCGCATCGCACAGTCGCCGACAAGTGCCGTCCAGCACCCGGGCCGGGCCTGCAGCGCTGCGGCACAATTCCGCCCTATGAGCCTTGTCTTTCCCCACACCTTCGTGCCCTGGTTCCGCTCGGTGGCGCCTTACATCCACGCCTACCGCGGGGAGACCTTCGTGGTCGGCATGCCGGGTGAGCTGGTCGCGGCGGGCAAGCTCAATGCCTTCGTGCAGGACCTCTCCATCCTTCACGCGATGGGCATCAAGATCGTGCTGGTGCATGGCTTTCGTCCGCAGGTGAATGAGCAGCTCGCGGCCAAGGGCCAGCAGCCCCGCTATCACCAGGGCGTGCGCATCACCGACGCGATCGCACTGGATTGCGCCCAGGAAGCAGCCGGGCAGCTGCGTTTCGAGATTGAGGCCGCGTTCTCGCAAGGCCTGCCGAATACGCCGATGGCCAATGCCACCGTGCGCGTAGTCTCCGGCAATTTCCTGACCGCCCGCCCGGTCGGCATCGTCGATGGCGTCGACTATCAGCACAGCGGGCTAGTGCGCAAGGTTGATGCGGCGGCCATTCAGCGTGCCATCGATTCGGGCGCCATCGTGCTGCTCTCGCCCTTCGGCTTCTCGCCGACCGGTGAGGCCTTCAACCTGATGATGGAGGAGGTGGCCACCAATGCCGCCATTGCCCTGCAGGCTGACAAGCTGCTGTTCCTGACCGAGGTGCCCGGCGTGCGCGAGAATCCTGCCGATCTGGACAGCCCGATCGACACCGAGCTGGCCCTGGCCGATGCCGAGCGCATGCTGGCCGCGCTGCCCCGCCCGACCCAGCCGACCGATGTGGCCTTCTATCTGCAGCACTGCGTCAAAGCCTGCAAGGCCGGCGTCGAGCGGACCCATATCCTGCCGCTGGCGGTCGACGGCGCGCTGCTGCAAGAGGTCTACACGCACGACGGCATTGGCACCATGGTGGTTGACGAAAAACTGGAGAGCCTGCGCGAGGCCACCAGCGACGACGTCGGCGGCATCATCGCCTTGATCGAGCCCTTCGAGCGCGATGGCACCCTGGTCAAGCGCGATCGCACCGAGATCGAACGTGATGTGGAGCTCTACACTGTGATCGAGCATGACGGCGTGATCTTCGGCTGCGCCGCGCTCTATCCCTATGTCGAGGCCCGCACGGCCGAGATGGCCGCACTGACGGTCTCGCCCGACGTGCAGGGTCAGGGTGATGGCGACCGCATCCTCAAGCGGGTCGAACAGCGCGCGCGCGCACAGGGTTTGAGCAGCATCTTCGTGCTGACCACCCGCACCATGCATTGGTTCATCAAGCGCGGCTTTCAGCCGGTCGATCCCGAGTGGCTGCCCGAAGAACGCAAGCGCAAATACAACTGGGACCGGCGTTCACAGGTGCTGGTCAAGCGACTGGGCTGATTACACCGAGAAAGCCGACCTGCACCAGGCCAAGCGGGGCGCGCTACAGTGCGCCGCAACTTCATCCACTGTTTGATATCGAGGTAGTTCTATGGCCCGCACCGTGCAATGCGTTTATCTGAAGAAAGAAGGCGAAGGCCTGGATTTCGCCCCCTATCCGGGCGAACTGGGCAAGCGCATCTATGAGGGCGTGTCCAAGGAGGCCTGGGCGGCCTGGATGAAGCACCAGACCATGCTGGTCAACGAGAACCGCCTGAACCTGGCCGACCAGCGCGCCCGCCAGTACTTGGCGCGCCAGATGGAACAGTTCTTCTTTGGTTCTGGTGCTGAAGCGGTGGCCGGCTACGTGCCGCCGAGTGCCTGACGGACACGCGAGGGACAGGCTACAGCCCAGCCGGCACGATGAGCCTGCAGATTAAACAAGAATAATTCTTGTTTGCACTACAATTCCAGTCATCGTTGACCCTCGCTTGGAGCTGACCATGCTGCCCCCTCGCTTCCTTAGCAAACCCATCCAACTTCTGGTCTGGACCCTCGGTCTGGTGTCTGCCGCGCAAGCGCAGGAACAAGTGCTGAATATCTATTCGGCACGTCACTACCAGACGGACGAAGCGCTCTATTCGGATTTCACCAAGGCCACGGGAATCCGCATCAATCGCGTCGATACCGATGATGCAGGTCTGCTGGCGCGCCTGAAAAGTGAGGGCTCGAACAGCCCGGCGGATGTCGTGCTGTTGGTTGACGCCGCCCGCCTGTGGAAGGCCGAGACCGAGAATCTATTCCTGCCGATCAAGTCGGCCGTGCTCGAACAACGGATTCCTGCACATCTGCGCAGCAAGGACACCGGCGCCGGCTCCGCATGGTTCGGTTTTTCAACCCGGGCTCGTATGGTGGTCTATAACAAGCTGACGGTCGCCAAGGCCGACGTCGACACCTACGAAGAGCTTGCCGACCCGAAGAACAAGGGCCGAATCTGCCTGCGCAGCGGCTCCCATCCCTACAACCTGTCTCTGTTCGGCGCTCTCTACGAACACCTCGGCGCTGAGCGCACCGAGCGCTGGTTGACGGGATTGGTGGCCAATCTGGCGCGCGAACCCAAGGGCGGAGATACCGATCAGATCCGCGCGGCCGCCAGTGGCGAGTGCAGCGTTGCGATCACCAACAGCTATTACCTGGCGCGCATGATGCGGTCCAGCAAGCCGGAGGATCGGGCCGCGGTCGAAAAGCTTGGCGTGGTGTTCCCCAACCAGCAGTCCTGGGGTACGCACATGAATATCGCTGGCGGCGCTGTCGCACGCCATGCCAAGAATCGGGACAACGCGATTCGTTTCCTCGAGTACTTGAGTTCGCCCACCGCCCAGGCGTATTTCGCGAATGGCAATAACGAATGGCCCGCGGTGCCTGGCGTCCAGGCCAGCAACCCTGCGCTCGAGGCAATGGGCAGCTTCAAGAGCGAGACCATTCCGATTTCTGCGGTGGGCGCAAATCTTCCCAAGGTTCAGGTCTTGCTTGACAAGGCAGGCTTGAAATAGGCCGCAGTATTCAGTGACCCCCCCGGTTTGTGGTGCCAAGCCCCATAGCCGGGGCTATTGGCACGGATAATGATTTGAATGTATTGCAGATTCAAGAGGCTCTGAGCATAATCAACCGCTAGCGGGTATCGCGGGTTTTGGCGCAAACTTGACCAGCCCGACTTGCTCACACAACAAACCTAGCGAGGATTTGCAATCATGTCGTCTCTCAAGGAACTGTTGGCTCAGCGTGCAGCGCTCGATGAGCAAATCGCACAAACCAAGGACCGTGAACGCGCGGATGCCATCGCCAAGGTGAAGAGCTTGATGGCGGAATATGGTCTGACCATTGCCGACCTGAGTGTTCGTACCGCCAAGGTGGCAAAGCCAAGCAAAGTGGCGGTCAAATATCGCAACAAGGCGACCGGGGAAACTTGGAGTGGTCGCGGCCTGCAGCCCAAATGGCTGAAGGCCGCCATTTCCGGCGGCGCCAAGATCGATGATTTCACGGTCTGACATCCGGCCGTCCGACAATTCACTGAACTGCATCTCAAAATTAAGGCTGCCCGCAAGGCAGCCTTTTTGTTTGGCGAATCGCAGCTGTTGAATCGCACGGCGCTTCCCCACCCATTTGCAGGGAGGCCGCGAAGCAACGCCCTCAGCCGCTGCTAGCATGCGCATTCCGGGCGCTTGCGCTCTGTCCGTCTGCCACATAAAAACGATATGTCCCCCGGACATGAGCCCCCCTTAAGTGCCTTGCCCTCCGACGGCCCGGGCAGACTCTTGGAACAGACCCTGCTTGTCTTTCTGGGCTGCCTGCTCGCTGGCTGGCTCGGGATGCAACTGACACCCGCGCCCTCCTCCCCCGCCGTCTTCTGGCCCCCTGCCGGTGTTGCCTTGGCCGCCTTGATTCGGTTCGGCTGGCGCGTGGCGCCGTCAGTCTGGTTGGCCCTCGCAGCACTTGCCGCGTTGCAGGGCGGGCCAGCGTTGGCCACTCCTGCAGTCGCCAGCGCCGGATTGCTTGGCGCCAGCGTCGCCTTTTTGATCCTGAATCGATCGGGGCTGAACGCGCGGCTGGCGCGCCGCCGTGATCTCGGGCTGCTGCTGCTGATTGGCGCCGGGCTGGCGCCACTGTTGAGCGCGGGTGCCAATGTGCTCAGTCAGCTTGCGCTGGGTACCGTCGAGCCGGCACGCGCACTGCCCATGCTGTGGCAGCTGTGGGGCGCCGAGGCCATGGCAGTCTTGGCCATCACGCCGCTGCTGCTCAGCCGCCGTGTGCCCTCTTCCAAGGCCGTCACCCTGCGCGGCGCGGCAGGCCCGGGTCTGCTGGCCGTGGCGATTCTTTTGAGTGGGGCTTGGGCTGTCTTCGACCCGCCGCAAACGCTTCTTGGCGGCAGTCCCTGGCTCATCGCTCCGACGCTGCTCTTGATGTGGATGTCGCTGCGCGTGGCCAGCTTTGCACTCAGTGCCGGAACTGCGCTTGCGCTGCTTATGCTGGCCAGTGTCGCCACGGTCTCCGGCCTCGGGCCATTCGCACATCCAGGGATGCCCGTCGACGTCGCTCTGCTCTGGAGCTACTCCGCTGGTCTCGCCTTCATTCCGCTGCTGTCGCACACCTTGCTGGGCGAGATGCGCCAAGACCGCGCGCGCTGGCAAGGCGCACTGGATGCAAGCGGGATTGGCGTGGCCGAATGGGATCTGAGCACAGGCTCGCAGATTATCTCGCCGCAATGGGCCCAACTG
>PNNH01000074.1 GCA_013824165.1 Methylibium sp.
GGTGGCGACCCGATCAACGGCCTGAAGCACATCGACGTGATGCAAGCCTTCAACGACGATCCGGACACCGATGCGGTGATCATGATCGGCGAGATCGGCGGCCCGGACGAGGCGGAAGCCGCGCGCTGGTGCAAGGCCAATATGAAGAAGCCGGTGGTCGGCTTCATCGCTGGCGTCACCGCACCGGCTGGCAAGCGCATGGGCCACGCTGGCGCGCTGATCGCCGGTGGTGCCGACACGGCCGATGCCAAGCTGGCCATCATGGAAGAGTGCGGCTTCACCGTGACGCGCAATCCGTCCGAAATGGCCAAGCTGCTCAAGGGTCTGCTCTGAGCGGAGCTTGACGCCGGGCGCGATCCTGCTGCCCTGTCGAACAAATGCGTAATTTCACGCACCCGGACACGGGGCTGCAACGCCGCACAATGCGGCTGCAGCCCGCGTGTACGGACTGAAAGGGGCCGGCGAGGCCCCTTTCGCCATTTCCGGCTCTCTGTTGCGCGCCTCGCTATAGTCGGTCTGCCTAGGGCCGCATCAGACCAACCCACAAGAAAAGCCCTCTCCCCCATGGACATGCTCTCCAGCCCCGAGTTCTGGCTTGCCGTCGGCCAGATCATCATGATCGACATCCTGCTGGGTGGCGACAACGCCGTCGTCATCGCGCTGGCCTGCCGCAAGCTGCCGGATGCGCAACGCACCAAAGGCATCATGTGGGGCACGGCGGGCGCCATCGTGCTGCGGGTCGTTCTGATCTTCTTCGCGTTGACGCTACTGAAGCTGCCCTTCCTGAAGCTGGTCGGCGGCCTGCTGCTGCTGTGGATCGGCATGAAGCTGCTTGTGCCGGAAGATGAGGACGAGCACGGCAACATCCAGGCCAGCGACAAGCTCTGGGCCGCCGTCAAGACCGTCATCGTGGCCGACTTTGTGATGAGCCTGGACAACGTCATCGCCATCGCCGGCGCCGCTGAAGGCGCGGGCGGTGACCATCAGATGCCGCTGGTGATCTTCGGCCTGCTGGTCTCGATTCCCATCATCGTCTGGGGCAGCCAACTGGTGATCAAGCTGATGGATCGCTTCCCGCTCGTCATCACCTTGGGTGCGATGCTGCTGGGCTGGATTGCCGGCACCATGATGGTGGGCGATCCGGCGCTCGCAAGCTGGGTGCCTTCCCAAGCCGGTGACAAGCCGGGCAGCACCGTGGTGCTGCCGGCTCTGTATTACGCCTGCGGCGTCGGCGGCGCTCTGTTGGTGCTCGCTCTTGGCAGGCTGGTGGCGGCTCGCAAGACCGCGCCCGCCGCCTGAAGCCCATGGCCGGCAGCGGTTTCTGGAATCGTCTGCTGGGCCGCACTGCTGCGGCTCAGCCGGCGGCCGGAACCGAGACTGCCGCCGCCAGCACCCAGCCCGACGCCGGCTTTCAGCCGACGCGAGGTGCCTCGCTGGATCATTTCGAGATCGGCGCTGAAATCGGCCGCGGAGCGATGGCGACCGTGCATCTGGCGCGCGAGCGCGTCGGCGGCCGGCAGCTGGCCATCAAACGACTGGCGCTGCAGCGCGAGTTCTCTGCAGAAGATCTGATCGATGTGCGCCAGCGCTTCATGCGCGAAGCCCGCGCCGCCCGGCATCTGCAGCACCCCGACATCCTGGAAGTCATCGATGCCGGGGAGGCGGGTGAGGATGCCTGGATCGCGATGGAGTACGTGCAGGGGCAGGACCTCAGCCACCACACCCGGCCGGGCCAGCTGCTGCCGGTCAACGAGGTGCTGGCGCTGGCCGTGCGCCTGGCCAGAGCCCTGGCCTATGCCCATGCCCAGGGCGTCGTGCATCGCGACATCAAGCCCTCCAACGTGATGCTGGACCGGGCAAAGGGCACTCTCAAGATCATGGACTTCGGCATTGCCCGCATCGCCGACGGCAGCCGCACCCGAACCGGGCTGGTGCTGGGCACGCCGTCCTTCATGTCGCCCGAGCAACTGGCCGGGCTGAAGGTGGACGGCCGCAGTGATCTCTACTCGCTGGGCGTCATGCTCTACCAGTTGCTCACTGGCCATCTGCCGCACCAGTCGGACTCGATGGCCAAGCTGATGCACCAGATCGCCAACCAGCCGGCTCCGGACGTGCGCCATTACAGGCCCGAACTGCCGGAATCGCTGGCCCTTGTGCTGGCCCTGGCGCTGGAAAAGCGCCCGGAACTTCGCTATGCCGGCGGCGAGCAAATGGCGCAAGACCTGGAGGCCGTTCGGGCGCAGATGGGGCCGCTGGACCCCGCGGCGCCCGACAAAGCGGCACCAAGCGTGGACCCCTTCGCGCAAACACTGCGCTTGAGTGCCGATGAACCGGGGCAAAATCCACGCTCCCCCAGCTGACAGCTCATGCACAACAACATGACCCTGGAGATTTTCAGTGCTACCGACGTGGGTCGCGCGCGCGACAACAACGAGGATTCGGTAGCGGTGGACGAGTCCGTGGGGCTGGCCGTCCTGGCCGATGGCATGGGCGGCTACAACGCTGGCGAAGTGGCCAGCAATATGCTGACCAGCTTCATCAAGTCCGAGCTCGGGCGCTGGCTGAAGGAAGCGGGCTCAGGGGCCGCAAGCACCGATGTGCGCCGCGCGATGGACATCTGCGTGGACAACGCCAACCGGGCTATCTTCAACGCCGCCAACACCAACCCGCGCTACGCGGGCATGGGCACCACACTGGTGCTGGCCGTCTTCCGCGATGATCTGTTGATGCTGGGGCATGTCGGCGACTCACGCGCCTACCGGTTGCGCAAGGGGCAGCTGACCCAGGTCACGCGCGACCACTCGCTGCTGCAGGAACAACTGGATGCCGGCCTGCTGACACCTGAGGAAGCGGTGTTTTCAAGCAACCGCAATCTGGTGACCCGGGCTGTCGGTGTGGAAGACACCGTGATGCTCGAACTCCACCAGCACGAAGTTCAGCCGGGCGATGTCTACCTGCTGTGCTCGGATGGGCTGTCAGACATGCTGGATGACGATGCGCTGGCGCAGTTGCTCCTGAGCCACCCTTCGCTGTCGGAAGCGGCACATGCACTGATCGATGCGGCAAATGACATGGGTGGCAAGGATAATATTGCGATCGTGCTGGCGCGCGCCGAAGGCCGTGCGCGGTCGGCCGGGCGCGCCTGGTGGCCGTTCGGCCGCAAGTCGCAGCAGTAGTGATCGAAGCAGGGGATGGGCGCGCCAGCTCTCGACGAGCCAGCGTGCAAGTCACAGCAAAGCACACAAGACGGACAACAGGACTTGAGGTCAAGCATGGGCAAGCTGGTGGTTTCGCTCGACGGGGTGGTGATCAAGGAGGTCCAGATCACCAAGGACAAGACCACGCTCGGTCGGCGGCCCTACAACGACATCGTGATCGACAACCTGGCGGTCAGCGGCGAACACGCCGTGCTGCAGATGGTGGGCGCCGATGTCTTCATCGAAGACCTCAACTCCACCAACGGCACCTACATCAATGGCAAGGCGATCAAGAAGCAGTTGCTGAGCAATAACGATGTGGTCGAGGTCGGCAAGTACAAGATCAAGTACCTGCTTGAAGACGGCAGCGACTACGAAAAGACCATGATCCTCAAGCCCGGCGCGACGCCCTCGGGTTTCGGAATGCCGTCTTCTTTTGGCGCTTTGCCGGGCGCTGCAAGCGCAGCGATGCCGGCCACCATCAAGGTGCTGACGGGCGCTGCGGCCGGCCGCGAAGTCAGCCTGACCAAGGTGGTGACCACGGTGGGCAAGCCCGGCGTGCAGGTGGCCTCGATTACCAAGCGGCCCAGCGGTTACGTCTTTGCCCATGTCGAGGGCGCGGCTCGGCCGACCGTCAATGGCGCACCGCTGACGGCCGAGTCGGTGGCCCTGCGCAGCGGCGATGTGATTGAACTCGCAGGCACGCAGATGCAGTTCATTCAGGCCGGGGCTTGAGGACGCCCCGTCCCGCCAGGCTTTGCACCGCTGAGCTCAGCAACTAATTCACGCTGCCGCGAGCTGAGCGCTGCTCAGCGACGCGATTTCATCTGTTTCGAGAACTTGGCCGCTTGCGCCCCAGTGCAGGGCGCGTAAATTGAGGTCCCACCTCATGCCGCTGCGGCGGTGCCCACCAGGACACTCACGGTTCCTGAGACCTCGATCACATGAACATACGCGTTCTGGGCTGCTCCGGCGCCATTGCCGCCGGCTACAAGACCACGGCCTTCCTGCTCGATGACGACATCCTGATCGATGCCGGCACTGGCGTGGGCGACCTCAGCCTGGACGAACTGGCGCGGATCGACCACATCCTGGTCAGCCACGCCCATCTGGACCATGTGCTGGCCATTCCCTTGCTGGCCGATTCGGTGCTGCGCATGCGCGAGAAGGCTGGGCGCCCGCCCATTCAGATCCATGGTCTGCCCGAAACTCTGGCCGCCTTGCGCACACATCTCTTCAATGGGGTGATCTGGCCGGACTTCACCCGCCTGCCCAGTGCCGAGCGGCCCGTCATCGCCTTGCAGCCCTTTGCCATCGGTGAACGCTTGAAGCTGGGCGGCAGGCAGATCGAGGTGCTGAGCGCCGAGCACACCGTACCGGCCGTGGGTTTTGCGGTCGACGGCGGCCCGGACACCGGGCATTGGGTCTTCACCGGCGACACTGGCCCCAATCCAGCGCTGTGGCGCCGCCTGGCCGAGATCAAGCTGGCGCATCTGGTCATCGAAACTGCTTTTGGCGACGAAGAGCAGCAACTGGCCAGCATCAGCCGCCATCTGTGCCCGGCCAGCCTGGCGCGCGAACTGGCTCAGCTGAAGCCCGCCCAGCCGGCGCTGGATGTCCATATCACCCACATCAAGCCGGGTGAGGAAACGGCCGTGATGGGCGAGATCGCTGCCCTGGGCCTGCCGCACCGCGTCCACGCCTTGCAGGCGGGACAAGCGATGCAGTTCTGAGCTCCCACTTCGGCCGTCCGCATGCCGAACCGTGACAGCCTGTAACTGACAAAAATGGTCACTTCAAACAAGGCCTCACAAATCGCGCCTGTCGATGTGACGAATCTGGTCACCCCGGACAAGCCAGCACGCTGAAATTCGTGTGCTCCATCACGAATCCGTCGCCAAAGCAGCCTGGCACGACCCCTGCATTCAGGGGGGATGTCTTCACCCCCAACCCCTCATCCGGAGTACTGATATGAGCATCAAGAAGCGCGCACAACAAGGTTTCACCCTGATCGAACTGATGATCGTCGTGGCGATCATCGGCATTCTGGCTGCCGTGGCTCTGCCGGCGTATCAGGACTACACGACGAAGTCCAAGGTTTCTGAAGCGGCCTCGCTGTCGGCCACAGCCATTCGCAATGTGCAGTTGGCCTTCAACGCTGGTGAACTCCATTCCGTTGCCAAAGACAACGCCACCTTTGGTATGGCAGCCGCTGCGGACATCAAAGGCAAGTACGTCGAGTCGGTGACTGTCGCCACAAAGGACGCCACAGAAGCCTCGATCACGATCGAAATGGGCAATACCGGCAACAAGGATGTCGACGACGGCAACATTGTTTACACGGTTAAGTGCGCGCAGGGCGCCTCCTGTGTAACAACGGTTGGTGGCTCGGTGCCGGAAAAGTTCCGCCCGAAGACTTAATCAGCTTAGGTTGGCACCAACTGGTGAAGGGGCGGCCTCTGGCCGCCCTTTTTCATTGACACCCTGCTTTCTCAGCTCCGACGCGTATGAGTACCCATTCATTTCCAGCAAGTCACTCCGTGCCGTCGCCGCAACGCACCGTTGTGCCAATGCTCAACGCGTTGTTCGTGCTATCCGGCTTCTCGGCGTTGATCTATCAGTCGATCTGGTCGCAGTATCTGGGGCTGGTGCTTGGGCACGCAGCCTATGCGCAGACGCTGGTGCTGATGATGTTCATGGGCGGCATGGCCTTAGGCTCCTGGCTGGTAAGCCGCTTCAGCTTGCGCTTCTCGCGCTTGATCGGCATCTATGCGGTGGTCGAAGCGCTCATTGCTATTGCCGGCGCAGGCTTTCACCCGCTTTTCCTGGCCTACAGCGAGTTCAGCCAGTCGCTGGTGCTGCCGGCACTGAAAGACACTGGCTGGGCCACGGCCTGGCAATGGGGCAGCGCCGCCACCTTGATCGCCCCGCAGACCGTGTTGCTGGGCGCCACCTTTCCGCTGATTGCATCAGGCATCTTGCGCTTTGGTGTCGCTCGCGATGGCGAGGTGCTCGGCATGCTCTATTTCACCAACAGCATCGGCGCTGCGGTCGGGGTGCTGGTGGCCACCTTCGTGTTGCTGCCACTCTGGGGCATGGCTGGCGCCTTATGGGCGGCTGCGGCAATTAATGCGGTGCTGGCAATGAGCACGGCGTGGCTGAGCGCAAGCAGCGGCGAGGCACGCTGGCACTCTTCGTCGATATCGTCTGATACATCCTCGCTGCATGGCTCCACCAGTGTGGCGGGGGCAGGCACAAGCCGCACCGAGCTTCGTCGTCTGGCTGTACTGCTGCTGAGCGCAACCTTCTTTTCCAGCGCCGCCTCCTTTGCCTATGAAATTGGCTGGGTACGGCTACTGAACCAAGCCCTCGGCACTACGCTGCACGGCTTCGAGCTGATGCTTGCCGCCTTCATCGCCGGTCTGGCCCTCGGCGGCCTTTGGGTGCGCCGCCGTGCGGCAGCCGTGCAAGATGTGGCGCGCTACGCCGGCTATGTGCAGATTGCGATGGGCGCATCTGCCTTGGTCTCGGTGCCGGTACTGGCCAGCAGCTTCAGCTGGGTGGCCTGGATCATGGGCGCGCTGGCGCCCAGCGAGCAGGGCTATCTCCTCTACAGCCTGGCCACAGCCGTCATCGCCATCCTAGTGATGGTGCCAGCTGCATTCTTCGCCGGTATGACCTTACCCCTGTTCACCACAGCCTTGCTACGAAAGGGTGCTGGTGAAAGGGCGATCGGCCAAATCTACGCAGCGAACACCTTGGGTGCAATCGTCGGCGTGTTGGCCGCTGTTCATCTGTTGATGCCTATGTTGGGCGTCAGTTTGTCGATTGTTGTCGCTGCAACTGCTGACGTTTTGATCGGCATAGCCCTGCTGCGTGGTGTCAGTCCCAGACGCTGGACTCCCCCTGTCTTGCTAGCAGCCCTTGCGGCGGCACTGCTGCTGGCAGCGGTTGTACGTATCGGCCTGCCAGATCGAGCTCATCAGGCTTCCGGTGTGTTCAGGCACGGACAACTAAATTCAAGCGCCAAGGAGTTGCTCTACTACAAGGATGGGGCCACCGCCTCGATTTCTGTGGCCCAGACTGGGCGGCAACTTTCCGTCGCTACCAATGGAAAGCCGGATGCTGGTTTGACGCGAATGGGCGACGAGCCGACTACCGATGAAGTGACGATGCTGATGCTGGGCTCACTGCCCTTAGCCCTGCACCCAAACCCGGAGCGCATTGCATTGGTGGGCTGGGGGTCTGGTTTGAGCACGCATACGGTGCTTGGCTCATCGGTGCCCAAGCAGGTGGACACGATTGAGATTGAACATGCGATGTGGGAAGGGGCGAAGCTCTTCAACGAACGCAATTGGCGCGCCTATGAAGATCCGCGCTCGAAAGTACATTTCGAGGACGCACGCCGATTCCTGGGCGCGGGCGTCGAGCCCTACGACGTGCTGATTTCCGAACCTTCCAACCCTTGGGTCAGCGGTGTTGCAAGCCTGTTCACCAAGGAGTTCTATGCCATTGCAAAGCGCCATCTCAAGGACGATGGTCTGCTGATCCAATGGATTCACCTCTACGAGATGTCGGATGCGCTGCTGGCTGAGATGGTGGGCGCCTTGCTGGTCGAGTTTCCAAACAGCGAGGTCTATCTGACAAATTTTGCCGATGTGATCGTGGTCGGGGCAAAGGGCAAACTCGGCGAAGTGAGCGCCGAGCCCTGGCGGCACGCCCAGCTTGCCAATGAGTTGCGTCGCGTCGGCTTGAACGGTGTCGATGACTTGAAGGTGCGGCGCATCGGTGGCCCAGCTTCATTGAAGACCTTTGTTCAAAGGTATGGTGCCGAGCCTCACTCAGACTTTCATCCAACGGTCGCTCTTGCGGCGCCGGCCAAGCGATTTGAGCGGCAAAGGGCAGCGCTACTGCCACAACTCGTCGCGCAGGGCATGCCTGTGCTCAATGTACTGGAGTGTCGCCACCCTCTGCCCGCCGCAGCCAAGGTAACGCCCGACCCATTCGGCCAAATGGCGCGGTTACACGTTGATGCCATTGAAGCGGCAAACACCTTGCTTGGAAAACAGAGCACCGCTGAGCTTTATCGTCGAAATTCAGAACTGGCTGAAACCGTCACGATGCTGCTGGCATTCCGACGTGGTTTGTTGCCACTCGATCCCGTTGCACTGCGCGAACAGCTGGGCGTGCTTGCCGGGTCAACCCTGGGGCTTCTTGATGCCGACGTGCAGAAAGGCCTGTGGAATGTTGCCGACTGGCAGCGTGCTGCCCCGGGCCTGACCAGCAATCACCTCGCTCAGATCGAGTTGTACTCAGCCATTGCGTCTGCAGATTGGGGCAAAGCTGCCGCAAAGGCCCGGCTCTTGCTCAGCCCCGAGGGCGGTAATGCCTCGGCACGACTGCGCGAACAGTACTTGGTGTTGGGTATGCTGGCAGCCATGGGCAACGGTGAGCAAGATGCTGTGTCGAATTGGGAACATGACTTTGGCAAGCAGTTGCCACGCGGCCCAATGGGTGGCCTGCGGGACTACATCAAGGCATGGGATAAGGTCGAGCCGACTTGTACCGCTGCTGGTCGTTGACGACCCTTCACCAATTACAGTGCATCTGTGGTTTGGTTTCAGGCAGGTATTGAGCCACTCAATTGCCGTGGGCCAGCCATTTGATGATTCTGGGAGCGGCCTCTTTAATGGCCGTTCACTACAGGGCTATTCCATTCAATGAGTTTTCCCGAGAGGCTCCGATGAGCTTGCAACACCGCGGCTTCACGCTGCTTGAGTTGCTGATCGCCTGCGTCGTGCTGGCAGTACTCGCGGCTGTCGCCATCCCCAGCTACACCTCCTATACCGCCAAAGCTCGCCTCAGCGAAGCGCTCGGCATGGCTGTTCCCGCACAGATGGCTTTGGGTGAGGCCTGCGCGGGCAACTTTCTTGACGGTGCTGACAACGCCAAGCTGTCGCTGCCGGTTGCCACAGGCTTCCAGACTTCCAAAGTGGTCAGCAGCATCGAAGCCAAAGGAACTTCGGCCACCGAGGCCAGCATCAAGATCGTGCTGAAGTCTTTCGGCAGCGTCCAGTCGGGCGATGAAATCTTGATCGACGGGGCCTGCAGCGCGGCAGGCATCGCCTGGTCGCGCGCCAGGGGTTCGAGAGCCGAGCTGTCACAGCTCTTGCCTTAATGCGGCGGCGGCAGCCGCAAAGCCTGCGCATAATGCAGCGCCCTGACCGCGAGTCGAAAGTGCCCGACGCCCTCGCCGTTGGCCGATCACGCAGGGCGTCAGCGCGTGAATCGTCGTTTCACAACAGGCGCGCTCGGTGTCGGCTCTTCCGGGCCAGCGTCTGGATTGGTTGGGTCGTAGCCTCGCTCCGTGGCCCAAGCGTCGAAAATGTCGCGCAACTCGGGCGGCAGATCGAGCACAAAGTCTATATCCAAGGGGTAGACGTCCAGCAGGAAGTGGCGGCAGGCGTCGAGCAGCACCTCGCCCTGGCGTTTGTCCTTTGGCTTCTTGGAGTCGCGCCGGGCCGGCTTGCTCGCCAACCATAGCTTGTGCACGGCCATCCAGCGTGGATCGGGCACGTAGACCGGGCAGGCGCGGCGACGCACCGTGGCCACGACAAAGGCCACCGGACGGCCGTTCAGTAGCCACTCCTGCTCGGTCAGCGAATACATCGGCTCGAATGTTTCTTCCTTGGGCAGCGGCGCCAAGCTCGGAGCTGCCAGCAGCTCGACCTCGTAGCCTGCGCCATTCACCGCCTGGTACTTCTTCTTCTCATTGATCCGATACGAGGAGTCCACGCCTTGCAGCACCTGCAGCAGCGTTCGGCGCCGTTCGTTCGCAGTGGTGACCAGCGAGACTTTTGTGCCACGGCACCAGGCCAGGTCGAAGTCCTCGGTTTCCTCGTTGCCCGCAGGGAACTTGGCGCCGCAAAGCAACTCGTAGGCGCAGAAAGCGTTGGTCCCCACCACCAGCACGTCTTGACGCAGCACGCCCTCGATGTCGAGCGCGCGCAACAACTCACCCTGGCGGTCCGCGAGCACCGGCAGCCGTAGATTGCGGTACAGGCCCGCCCGCTCGTTGATCAGCTGGTCTGCAGCTTCAACCCGCTTCTTCAGCGCATCCTTCTCGCGATGAAACTGCTCGTACTCCGCTTCCGTTTCCGCTGATCGTGCGCCACCGGTGGTCCCTACCGAGCTTGAATTGAGCTTCACGCCCAAGTACTCGACGCCACCGACCGTCTTCCAGTACATGGAAACGGGGAGCCGAGCCAGCTGCTGGCGAGCATCCAGCCATTGCTCGTAGGCCGTCTCCAGATTGGCGACCACCCGACCAGAATCGGCCGAGAAGGGGATGAAGTCAGACTTCTTGTAGATCATAAGTGCTTGATACTACGATGTTTTCCCCACTTGTGCGGCAAATTGTGCGCGAATGGGGAAACACCTCGGCCGGGCACGCGTGCTGGACAATTCTTGCACCTTGCGGGCTGCCCGCTTGTACTGCGCGCCCAACAGGAAAGGTTCCCGCCCAATCTTCGACCGAGACAAAGCGGCAGGTCGCGCATAGCGGGTTGGGGCGGCGAGTCGACGCTGCGCTTGCCCTGCTGAGGCGGCGGCCGCCGCAAAGCCTGCGCATAATCCCGCGCCATGGCCGCTCTCCGACCGATTCCGACAACACCCTTGCCGCGGGCTGAGCGCCCCTGTGGTGTTTCTGAACTCAGCGCAGGTGCTCGTTTCTTGCGAGGGCCTGCTTTCGCACTGGCCTGCTGCCTGAGTCTGGCCGCTTGCAGCAGCATCACCGCACCGCTGCACAAGACCACATCCCAGCAGCGCCAGGTCTACCAGAACGAGCGCTTCCAGTCCGACGAGACGTTCTCGCGCCTGTTCGACGCCAAGGTAGACGCCACTTGCGAGGCCGCCCGGCGCGCGCTACTGAGCCAGGGCTATGTGATCACCCGCGCCGAAGCCGGCGTGGTGAACGGTGCCAAGCGCTTTCAGCCCGAGGGCGAGGTTCATGTGGAGATTGCCTTCAACGTGGTTTGCGTGCCCGAAGGCAAGGCCAGCGCCTTGTCCACCGCATTCGTGTCTGCACAGCAGGACCGTTATGCGGTGAAGAAGAGCACCAATGCCACCAGCATCGGCGTCAGTGCCATCGGCTCGATCTCGGTGCCGCTGTCCTCCACCCAAGAATCGCTGGTCAAGGTGGCGTCGGAGACCATACCGGCCGGCGAGTTCTACGACCGTTTCTTCGCATTGATGCAGCGCCTGCTGGCTGAATCGAGCAGCACGGCCGAGCGCTGAAACAGCAGCCGCGACGCTGCACTGAACCCCCTGAGGATTGATGACCGACACGACCCCGGCAGCGCTCGCAGCGGCACAGCAGCCTGAGCCCATACCCGCAAAATCTGCCGCTTCGGCCTTCTCGCTGCCGAATCCTCAGCACCTCAAACGCTTGCCAGACACGCTCACCGCTGAGCAGTGGTCGCGCATCCGGCAGGCCGCCTACCAGCTGCCTCAGGTCCTGAGTCCGAACGACCTGGGCGACCCGGCCAGCGCGGCGCTGCAGCTGGAGAAGCTGGGCCTGATCCAGATCCAGAAAGCGGTGGCGGGCTCGCGACCCAGCCGCTGGATCGCACCCGGGCTGATTGCCGTCGCACTGGCGCACCTGGATGCGGTGGGCACCGCCCCGACGGTGCGGGCGCTGATGCAGCGCCGCAGCAGCCTGCTCGACAGTCTCGGCCTCAGCCGGGACGGCGTGAGCTGGCATCGGCTCTGCCACCAAAGCTTGCAGCTGCCCCAGCCCGGCTGGCAGATTGCGCTGGCTTTCCAGGTCGAACTGCCGGATGCCACGCCCATCTGGACTTTCTACCGCGATGGCGATCTCGCCGCGCTGGAGCAAGCCCTAGGGCCCGCGCCTGCCTGCGCGCATGCCGCAGCTTTGCAGTCCCATCTGGAAGCCTTGCTGGAGCGCAGTGTGAGCGGCCATGAGCCGCATCTCGATTCGCTGTTGCCGCGCCTGCAGGCCGAATGCGCCACCCCCCAGCCGCTGCCGGCCTTGCTGGCGGCCTGTACCCGCGCGCAAGACCGCTGGGAGCACCAAGTGGCCGAGCTCGACACGCTGGAACGCCTGAACACCGAGCTGGCTTTCCAGGGCTACCCCGATAGCTTCGAGACCGCGCGCCATATGCAGCGCTCGGTCACGCTGTACGTCGGCCCGCCCAACAGCGGCAAGACGCACGCCGCCTTCGATCGCCTGGCGCAGGCGCATGCCGGTGCCTATCTGGCACCGCTGCGCCTGCTGGCGCTGGAAGGCCGCGACCGGCTGGTCGGGCGCGGCGTGGCCTGCTCGCTGCTGACTGGCGAGGAGAACGTGCCGGCCGAAGACGCCCGCGTTGTCTCCAGCACCATCGAGATGGTCGATACCGGCAAGCCCATCGACGTGGCGGTGATCGACGAAGCGCAGATGCTGTTCGACGGCTACCGCGGCTGGGCCTGGACACAGGCCATCGTCGGCGTGCCGGCGGACGAGCTGATCATCATCTGCTCTTCCTATGCCGTACCCGCGATCGAGAACCTGCTGGGGCTGGCGGGCGAGCGCTGCACCGTGCGCCACTTCGAGCGCAAGCAGGAGGTGCAGTTACTGCCCGCGCCGCTGCCGATTGCAGCGCTGAAGAAGGGCGATGCGGTGGTGGCCTTCAGCCGCCGCGATGTGCTGATGCTGCGCGACCAGGTGGCCGCTGCCGGCCATGCGGTGGCCGTGATCTATGGTGCCTTGCCGCCTGAGGTGCGCCGGCGCGAGGCCGAGCGTTTTGCAAGCGGCGAAGCCACCATCCTGGTGGCCACCGACGCGATCGGCATGGGCCTGAACCTGCCTATCCGGCGCGTGCTGTTCAGCACCCTGACCAAGTTCGACGGCACGAGCGACCGGCCGCTGAGCGTCTCCGAGGTGCACCAGATCGCCGGGCGGGCCGGCCGTTTCGGCATGCACGACGAGGGCTTTGTCGGCGTGCTGCGGGAAGCCGAAGTCTCCGCCGCACGCCTGCTGCGCGAGCTGCTGCCCAAGAACCCGCGCGCGCCGCGGGACTTCAAGGCCGCGGTAGCGCCCAACTGGTGGCATGTGCAGACGATTGCCAGCCGGCTGGGACTCTCGAAGCTGCGCGCCGTGCTGGGCGTGTTCGTCGAGCAGCTGCGGCTGGACGATGCGCACTTCGCCGTGGCCGAGCTCGAGCAGATGTTGGAGCTCTCCGAGGCGCTGGATCAGACAGCCGGCTCGCTGCCGCTCAAGCAGCGCTTCATCTATGCCCAGGCACCGGTGGACACGCGCCTGCCGGCCCTGCTGCAGGAATATCTGGATTGGGCTGCTCAGCATGCACGCCAGGGCAAGGCAGGCCATCCCTGGTTTCTGGATGCAGTCGATGGCCACAGCCGGCTCGACCAGATGGAACAGGCCTTGCGCTGCTGCACCTTGTGGCTGTGGCTGGACCTGCGCTTTCCCGGCGTCTACGGCCATGTGGAAGAGGTGATCGATCTGCGCAGCCGGCTCAACGAAGGCATCGAGCGTCAGCTCAAGGGCAAGCGACCTTTGTGGCAATCGCGCGGCCGGGCTGGAAGACGCGGCTAGGCTGTAGAAGGCCCGGGCGCTCTCCCTAGCTTGGAGCATGGCCCGCCTTGGCAGGGGCCATGTCTTGCCCTAAGGTGCCTGATCCCTTGAGGACGGAGCCCGCACCATGCCAGACGCAGCCGACATCCTGTGGTTCAAGCGCCAGTTCCAGGACCGCATCGCCCCAGCGCTCGCGGGCGGCCCGCTGAAGGTGGACATGATCGCCGCCATCGCCTGCCAGGAAACCGGCCACATCTGGCCTTTGCTGCGCCGGAAGTCCTTATCGACGGCACGCATCCTGGCGCTGTGCGTTGGCGACACGCTGGATGCCGACAAGGGCCGCGCTGCCTTTCCGCGCAACAAGAGCGATCTGCTGGCGCGACCCGACGGCGCGCAGATGTTCGAGATTGCTCGCCAGGCCCTGGTCGACATGGCTGCGTATGTTCCGGGTTATGCGGGCGTGGCGGCGCGGCCGAACAAGTTCTGCCATGGCTTCGGCCTGTTCCAGCGCGACCTGCAGTTCTTCCTGGACGACCCGGACTATTTCCTGGAGCGCCGCTACGAGCGCTTTGAAGACACGCTGGCTCTGTGCATCGCGGAACTGCAACGTGGCCTGCGCAAGCTGGGCCTGCAAGACCGTGCCGCACTGAGCGACCTCGAACTCGCCGCCGTCGGCATCGCCTACAACACCGGCGGCTACCGGCCGTCCAAGGGGCTGAAGCAGGGCCACTTCAACGGCAGTCAGTACTACGGCGAAGCCTTGTTCGACTATCTGCGCCTGGCGCACACGGTGGCCCTGCCCAGCGAAGAACCCAGCCTGGTGCTGCCGCCGCCGGGCGAAGCCATCGTGCCGCCACCAACACCGCTTTCAGCCACCGGCCGCCGCATGAAGGTCAAGACGCAGGACAGCATGCTGCGGCTGCGCAGTGCGCCCGAGATCAGCAGCCCGGCCACCGCCAACGTGATTGCCCACATGCCGGACGGCCACCCGGTACGCGCGGTTGGCGGCAAGGCGATCAATGGCTTTCTTGAGATCGAAACCAGCCTGCAAGGCGCGCTGCTGCACGGCTATGCATCGACCAAGCTGCTGGTGCCAGCCCCAAGCGCTGAGCCCGACAGCCTCGAACCCTTGGTGCCGGCGCCGGCACTGCCCACCGAGGGCATCGTCGCGGCCTACATGCCGCGCAAGGCGGGTCGCATCACGCGCCGCAGCGAAGCGGCCGGGCCCCATTCACTCAATGAGGCCGGCCAGCCTGGCAGGCGAGGCGGCAGTGCCGCCGAGCTGCGGCAGGAACTGGCCGACATCGCCGACTGGCTGGCCGTCGACACGCCGGAACATCTGCGCTACCAGCCACGCGCCGGGCTGACCTTCTGCAACATCTACGCGCACGATTACTGCCATCTCGCCGGCGCCTACCTGCCGCGCGTCTGGTGGTCCGCGCCAGCCCTGCTGACGCTGGACCGTGGCCTGGCTGTCAGCCCACTGATCGGCGACACCCTCAACGAAGTGCGCGCCAACGATCTGTTTCGCTGGCTGCGCGACCACGGCCCACGCTTCGGCTGGCGGCGCACCGGCACCCTGGGCAAACTGCAGCAAGCGGCCAACCAGGGAGCAGTGGCCTTGATCGTGGCGCGTCGCAAGGAAGACGGTAGATCCGGCCACATCGTGGCCGTCGTGCCGGAAACCGAGGACTGGCGCGCCCGCCGCGATGCCAGCGGTGAGGTGACTTCCCCTTTGCAGAGCCAGGCCGGCGCCAGCAATTTCCGCTACGGCCATGGCCGCCCGCGCTGGTGGCTGGGCGACGAGTTTGCTGAGAGCGCGTACTGGATTCACGCCTGAGTCCTGCTCTCAGTCCCTGTCAAGGCACAAGGCTGGGGACAAGTTTTGCGCAACTGGGGGCTTATCCACAGGCCAGGCGCTGTTCCAGAACTTGTTATCTGTTGGCACTCACGACAAAGAGCCCTCCACCCACATGCTTGCGCCGCTGCCAAGTACCTGCCGCGCATGGAGATTTTGGACTTATCCACAAGACATCGCCGGCTCTACTACGACTACTACTTTGAGATCCACCCTTTCAATCATTGAGTGTGGACGAGCTTTTCTTTTGCCATCGGCACGGCTGCTGCGCTTGAACCGTCAAAACCGGCTCATGTCACACTGGCAACCGTTGCACGTCAGCCGTTCAAGGCGATCTCTCCCGTTCCATGAAGCAAACCACCTACTCAGCCTCCTGCGGCTTTGAATCCGCTTGCCAGATTCCAGCCTTGCCGCTGTCGCACCGCAGCCATGGCCTGCATGGCCACAGCTACTTCGCCACCGTGCGCGCGCAGCTGCCCGAGGGCTGGGCTCCGTTTGCGGGTGCTGAGGTGGAAGAGCTGCGACGGCGCCTGGAGGCCTGTGTCGCGCCGCTCGACCATGCGCTGCTGAACCGCCATATCGAACAGCCGACCGACGAAAACATCGCGCGCTGGATACGCAGCCGTCTTGAAAATGAATTCAGCGTGCCAGGCATCCTGCAGGTTGGTATACAGAGCACGGCGCAGACCGGTGTTGATCTGGATGCCAATGGCCACGCCCATGTCTGGCGCCGCTACCGCTTCCAGGCGGCGCACAAGCTGCCTAATGTGCCGGCCGGCCACAAATGCGGCCGCATGCATGGCCACGGCTTCGAGGTGATCATCCATGCCAACCAGGATCTGGGCGAACGCGATCTGGCGATCGACTATGACCATCTCGACGAGCTCTGGGCACCGTTCCAGATCCAGCTGAACTACCACTGCCTCAATGAGATTGAAGGCCTGGCCAACCCGACCAGCGAGGTGATTTCCTCCTGGTTGTGGGAACGCCTGAAGCCGCAACTGCCGGAGCTGTCCTGGGTGACGGTCTACGAGACCGGCTCTAGCGGCGCGAACTATGACGGTCAGCGCTACCGCATCTGGAAGGAACTGACGCTGGATAGCGCCATCCGCCTGAAGCACGCGCCGGCGCACAGCCCCTTGTCGGGCATCCATGGCCATACCTACACGCTGCGCCTGCACCTGAGTGCCGAGCTGGATGCGCTGATGGGCTGGACCGTCGACTATGGCGATGTGAAGACCTTCTTCACTCCGATCTTCAAAGCCATTGACCACAGCCCGCTGTACGAGATTGCCGACCTGCCCGATGGCGATACCGCCAGCCTGGCGGCCTGGGTTCTGGACAAGGGCCGCGCCGTACTGCCGCAGCTGGACCGGGTGGACATGTACGAAACGCGCGGCTCCGGCTCTATCGTCAGTCTGGAAGGCGGCGACGAGCTGATTCCGGTTTGAAGAATCACCGCGGGAGGGAACAAGCATGACTTATGCGGTGAAAGAAATTTTCTACACGCTGCAAGGCGAGGGTGCCCAGGCCGGCCGCGCCTCGGTGTTCTGCCGTTTTGCCGGCTGCAATCTGTGGAGCGGGCGCGAACAGGACCGCAGCACGGCGGTTTGCAATTTCTGTGACACCGACTTCGTGGGCACCGACGGGCAGGGCGGCGGCAAATTCGCGACGCCGGACACGCTTGCCGATGCGATCGACGCGCGCTGGCCCAGGGACGCGCAAGGCGTACGACTCGGCAAGCCCTATGTGGTGTGCACGGGCGGAGAGCCGCTGCTGCAGCTGGATGTGCCCTTGATCGAGGCGCTGCATGCGCGCGGCTTCGAGATTGCCGTCGAGACCAATGGCACGCAGCCGGCGCCACCGGGGCTGGACTGGATCTGCGTCAGCCCCAAGGCCGATGCCGAGCTGGTGCTGACCTCAGGGCATGAACTCAAGCTGATCTATCCGCAGCCGCTGGCGCGGCCGGAGCGTTTCGAGGGCCTGGCCTTCGAACACTTCTTCCTGCAGCCGCTCGATTCAGTGCTGAAGACCCAGCACACCCGCGAGGCGGTGGCCTATTGCATGGCCCATCCACAGTGGCGACTGTCGGTACAGATGCACAAGGTGATCGGCATCGATTGAATGGGCAATCCAGCCGGCCTGTGGGCAAGGCTGTGGACAGTTTTTGAATAAGCAAGGACTTGTCCACAGCGCAAGGGCCGGCACAAGAGTTGTTCTCTGTTCGAGTTGCTGCAACAAGGGGCCCCGCACACAGGCTTGTGCTGTCGCCAAGTGCTTGTCAGGATTGGCCTTCAGCCGGCTGTCCACAGCGCAGGCCGGCCTCTACTACGACTACCAAGTTCTATAAGACAAAAGATGTATTGAAGAAGCTTGGGAGCGGACGGCAGGTCTGAGTCCGCCGTCCGCGCGCCGACACGAGGCCTCGTTCAGAAGCTGTAGTCCAGCGCCACGCTGATGGCGGTCGGGTCCAGCCGGGTCTCGATGGTCTGGCCGGTTGACAGCGTGCCGGTGGTCTTCAGCCGTACATAGGTGGCGGCCACGTCCACGCCCCAGCGCTTGTCCCATTTGTAGAGCGCGCCCAGCTGCACGGTAGGGCCGGAGGCGCTCTTCATCGACAAGGTGGTGGGTTTGCTCGGCAGTCCACCGGTCAGCCCCGATAGCGCCGCGGTGCTGCGCGCACGGAAGAAGCGTGCGTAGGTGGCGCCGGCGCCGACATAGGGCCGCAGCTTGGCGCTGCTGTCGCCAAAGCGGTACTGGGCCAGCAAAGTCATCGGCAAGGCCTGCACCGTGCCCAGGCGTCCCACACCGTCAATCGCACCAGCGCCGACGATCTTGTGCTCGAAGGGCAGGCCCAGCGGCAGGTCGATGATGATGTTGTCGCTCAGCGCATAGCTGATGCCGCCGCTCACCTGGGTGGCATCACCGACATCGATCTTGGTGCCGACCAGGCTGGGCGCGCTGAGATCGCCGCTCTTGACGGCCGGCATGATGGTGGTCAGGCCAATGCGGGCGCTGACGCGGCCATCGAGCTTGAGCTGTGCCTGTGCACTGCCAGCCGCCATCAGGCCACCCAGCAGCAGCAGACCGAACATTTTGTTGAAGCGATGGGTCTTCTTCATGGTGTTCTCCGTCATGAGGCCGGGCTTACAGCCAGCCCTTGTTGGCCAGCGTCTTGGAAATCAGCTGGCTCAGCAGCTGATGGCCGTAGGGCGTCGGGTGGAAACCGTCGGAGAAGGCATAGTTCTTCCACCAATCGGCGCCGCTCTGGCCAGCCGGCGGCGCGGCGGACAGGGCGGTGGCGGTACAGGTGGCGAAGGTGTAGCTGGGCAGGCCGTCGCTGCCCACGCCGGTGATCGGGCAGGCGGGGGTCTTCACATTGCCCAGGCCGAACTGCTTCGGGTTGCTGAGTTGCTCATTGAAGCTGGTGTAGAAGTCGACGATGGCCACGCGCGGTTCGTCGGCAAAGCGCTTGGCCAGTTCGGCGTTGTAAGCCTCGACCCAGCCCTTGAACAGGGCTTCGGCCTGCGCGCGCGCCGCCGCGCCGGTGGCACCACCGCCACTGGCTGCCGCGATGCTGTCGAGCACGGTCTGGAAGCGCGGCGTGTTGGTGATGCCCGGCATGTTCAGCAAGGCTACGCGGGTGGCACCCTTGTCGAGAGCGCTGGTCTTGATCGAGGCATGGAACTTGGCCGCCAGCGCCTGCATATAGGCGCCACCCACGGTGGCCAGACCGGCAGCGCCGCCGGCCAGTGCCGTGCCGATCTGGGTGGGGCTCAACAGCGTGCCCAGCAGCCCGGCGTAGGCCGCAGCACCGTCGCGCGGTGCGCGCAGATAGGCGCCCACCAGGTCGGCCGCATCGTTGCCGCCACCGACGATCAGCAGCAGATCACTGCTCTTGAAGCCACCGGCCGTGGCCAGCTGCAGCGGCACGCCGCGCGGATCCATCGGGTTGCCGTGATTGATCACCGCGCCGCCAATGGCGAAGTTGGTGCAGCCTGCCTTGGGATTGGCGGCGAAGGTCGTGCCGGTGAAGACATAGAAGTTGCACTGGCTCAGGCCATAGGCCTGGGCGATGCGCTCCGGATAGATCAGCGATTCGCTGCCCTGCACCGTGAACTTGATGCCAAAGGTTCCCACATCGGCCAGGCTGTCGCCAAACACCTTGAGCGAGGTGATGCCGGGATCCTTCGGAGTCACATCGGAGCCACCGCCACCGCAGGCGGCCAGGACCAGGCCGGCGGCCAGCGCCAGCAGCCGTTTTTGCATCGTCTTCATTGCTGTCTCCATGTCTTTGTCCCGCATCAACGGCGCGGGCTGTTTCTTGCATAGCGATGGCTACTCTACTGTTTGCCCCCTGGCAGCCAAGGAGTGCAAACCCCTGGGCGTATCTCGGGCGAGACGGGCGGCCATGCCACACTGCGCTCATGGACATTGCCGACTTGCAGCGCCGTTTGCGCGACTTTGCCGCCCAGCGCAACTGGGAGCCGTATCAGACGCCCAAGAACCTGGCGATGGCCATGGTGGTGGAGGCCGCCGAGCTGGTGGAGATCTTCCAGTGGCTGACGCCCGAGGAGTCCCTGGCCATCGCGCAAGACCCGGCGCGCCACCAGCATCTGGGCGAAGAAATTGCCGACGTGATGCTCTACCTGCTGCAGATCGCAGACCACAGCGGCGTCGACATCGAGAAGGCGCTTGAGCGCAAGCTGGCGATGAATGCACGCAAATACCCAGCCCCCTGAACGCCCAGCTATGCAGACGATCGCCGTCATTGACTTTGAGACCACGGGCATCAGCCCGAACAGTGGTGGCCGCGCCACCGAGATCGCCGCCGTGCTGGTGCAGGACGGCCGTATCGTCGACCAGTACCAGAGCCTGATGAACAGCGGTGCCTGGGTGCCGCCCTTCATCGAGCAACTGACCGGCATCAGCAATGCGATGCTGGCCGATGCGCCCGACTCGACGCAGGTGATGCGCGAGGTGGCCGAGTTCACCCGCGGCTGCCCGCTGGTGGCACACAACGCGGCCTTTGACCGAGGCTTCTGGCATTACGAGCTGGCGCAGGCCGGCACCGAGCCCGACCCGGCGCATGAGTTCGCCTGCACGGTGCTGCTGGCGCGGCGGCTCTATCCGGATGCGCCCAACTGCAAGCTCGGCACCTTGGCACGCTTCTTTGCATTGCCCGATACCGGCCGGGCCCACCGTGCGCTGGCTGACGCCCAGACCACCGCGCACCTGCTGCTGCGCATGCAGCAGGACCTGGCCCGCCGCTATGCCGGCGAACTGGGGCCGCTGGCGGTTGAGCATGCGCTGCTGGCCCGGCTGCAGCGCAGCGCCAAATCGGCCCTGGCGCGCAGCGTGAGCGACTGGGTCGGAAAGAGACAGCCGGCGCTGAGCACCGTTCCAGACTGAGGCTCTAAAAAATCGAACTGTCAAGCGGCCCGACGGGCTCGATTGGCAGGGACAATTCCGCCCTTTCGTGCGCTGTTGCCAGAGTCTTTTTTCTCTCTCCCTTCCTTTCCCAGTATGTCGAGTATTCAGGTTCGTCCGGCCACGTTGCGTGATGCCAAAGCCATCGCAGAAATCCATGTTGCAGCTTGGCAGGGTGCATACAAAGGTTTGCTGCCAGACAGCCATCTGGACGCACTGTCGGTGCAAAAGCGTCAAGCCTTCTGGCGAGAAGCCATCGATTTGTGCGAGCCGCAGGTGATGGTGGCGCATATCGATAACGAGCTGATGGGCTTTGTCGGCTTCGACCGCTCGCGCGACAAGGGCACGCCGTCCAGCACGGGCGAGATCTGGGCTATGTATGCCAAGCCGGTGCATTGGGACAAGGGCGTCGGCCTGGCGTTGTGGGACGCCGCCCGCGATGGGCTGCAGGAAGAGGGTTGCACCAAGGTAACGCTGTGGACCTGGCTGCGCAACGAACGTGCGCTGCGCTTCTTCGAGATGGCCGGCTTCAAGCGCGAGCTCGGCAGCGCCAAGACCACCGAGGTCGGCGGCCTGCGCCTCGAAGAACTCCGCCTCCAACGGTCATTGGTCTGAGTCAGGACCGAGGGCAAGCCAAGTGGCTTGCCCGACGCCCGACGAAGGACTGGCTGCCTGCAAGCAGCCGGCCTGAACCCGCGCACAGGGCCTAGCCGAAAGGCTCAACAGGACCGATGCCGCGCCCACCAGGGTCAGGTCTTGCCTCCAATCCTGCAAGCATGTCGCGGCTAAGAGTGACGCGCCCTGACGCTTTGAGAACTTGTTGGCGCTTCCCGCGCTGCAAACGAATTGGGTCAGCGTCTGAAGGATGCAGAATCCGGCCGCGATGAGCAGCTTCAAGCATTCGATGTCAGCCGGCATGTGGCGCGTGGTGTTCCACGAGCGGCGCGGCTATCGCATTCATGTCGACAAGACCGGACCCTGGCTGCCCAGCAAGAAGATGGCCGAGCAGTGGGCCCACTGGTTCAAGTCCCAGGGCTACTGCGTGGTGCTGCAGGACCAGACGGGCGCTGTCGAGAAGCAGTACCAGGGCCTGCCGAGCTGATCGGTCAAACCCGCGGGGCTGGGTGGCGCAGCGCCCTCAGGCCGCTGCGCGGAAGCCACGCCGCTCCAGCGCCCAGCCTTCGGTCGCGCGCGGCAGCGCATGCTGCTGCACATGCACCGTACTCAGCCGCTTGGCAGCGGCACGCTGCACCAGGGCCTCAGCCTGAGCCGGGCTGAGCTGCAGCGCAAAGCGCGCCCAGCGCTTTTGCACCAGCGCGTCGCTCCAGGCATCTTCCAGCGCCCAGCGGATTTCGTGCGCCAGCACCAGGCTGCCGGCATTCAGCACACGCGGCACCAGGGCCATCACGAAGCGGTTGAAGTCGGCCTTGACGGCCTCATCCGGCAGCAGTGCCTCGATGCGTGCCAGACGCTGGCTCCAGCCGGGCTTGGCCAACTGGCGTGTCACCAGGGCTTGCAGCGCCTGGATCGGGTTGAACAGGCGCAGCCGGTTCGGCGGCAGCACATGCATGGGCAGCAGCGCGGCCTGGGCGTGCGGCAGCTCGGTGACGAAGCTGCAGAGGACAGCCACACGCTGCCACTCGGCGGCAGCCAGCCCGGCCACCTGCTTGAACGGGCCTTGCTCCAGGCTGGCCGCTAATTCGCTGGCGCTGGTCCAGTCATGCCTGGCTTTGGCCGCGTTGGCACCGCGGCTCATGGTGGCCAGATTGCCGGCGGCATAGCCAGCGTCATCGCGCACGCGGTCGATCGAGAGCGTGCTCTCGTCGAGCGTGCAGCGGGTGATGGGGCAATGTTCGACGCCGATCTGCTGCAAGTAGTTGGGCGTCAGCTCAAGGGTTTCGAAGCTGCGGCCACGCGCCCAGGCATGGCTGCGCAGTTGCAGCCACAGGCGGGTATGGCGGCTGGCCTTGAGCGTGCGGCGACCGAAGGTGGCACGGCCAGCCAGCCAGCCCTGGCGCAGCGGCGAGGCGGCGAACAGATGCTCAGTCGGCGGCGTGATGCCGTGATGGGCATGATCCCAGCCGAGCTCGAAACCCAGCGTCTGGTGGGGACTTGCCGTTGCGGGCGCGGCGGCAATGCCGAGCTCCAGCTGGGTCGTCGAGGCCAGGGGCTGATGTGCTTGAGCTGTTGCTGCTGCTGCTGCGGGATGTGCCATGGTGTGCTCCGGTTGTGGCTGCCTGTCGATGTTTCAGCAACCATGTGGCACAGTCTGGGCGACAGCTGGCTCATAGCGTGAGCCACCTAGAAAGTCAGGGAAACCACTGAGAACAGGACACCATGGACCGGACCGAGCGCTTCTACAAGATCGAGTTGCTGATCCGCTCGCGCGAGTGCGTCAGCTTTGCCGCGTTGCTGGAGGCGCTGGAGGTGTCGCCGGCCACGCTCAAGCGTGATCTGCAATACCTGCGTGAGCGCATGGACGCGCCGATCGAGTACGACGCCGCGGCCAATGGCTACCGCTTCGGCCAGCAGTGGCGCGGCACCCAGCATGAGCTGCCGGGTGTCTGGTTCAACGAGCGCGAACTGCACGCGCTGCTGACCATGCACCAGCTGCTGTCCAGCCTGGACGAGAACGGCATCCTGAGCCGGCATCTGCAGCCGATGTTCGACAAGCTCAGCGGCATGCTGGGCAAGGACGAGGACGAGGCCAAGGAGCTGACGCGGCGCGTCAAGCTGATCAGCACGGCGCGCCGGCGCGTGGCCAGCGAATTCTTCGAGACGGTGGGCAGCGCGGTGGTGCAGCGCCAGCGGCTGAAGCTGCGCTACCGCAAGCGCGGGCGGGGCGGGGCGACGCTGTCGGAGCGCATCGTGTCGCCGCAGCGCCTGGTCCACTACCGCAACACCTGGTATTTGGACGCCTGGTGCCATCAGAGCGAGGGCCTGCGCCGCTTTGCGCTGGATGCGATGGAAGCAGCCGTCTTGCTTGAAGAGAAAGCCAAGCCGGTCGCTTTGAAGGCGCTGGAAGCCGAGCTGGACCAGGGCTACGGCATCTTCGCCGGCGGGCATGCGCAGCAGGCCGAGCTGGTATTCAGCGCCGAGGCCGCGCAATGGGTGTCACGCGAAGAATGGCATCCGGCCCAGCAGAGCCGCTGGCTGGAGGATGGCCGCTGGCAGCTTGATGTGCCTTATGTGGATGCCACCGAGCTGCTGATGGACCTGCTGCGCCATGCCGGACAGGTGGAGGTCAGGGCACCGGCGGCTTTGCGCACGGCTTATGCCAAGCGCTTGCGCGAAGCGGCCGCGGCGCTGGCTTAGGCGTCTTCGTCCTGGCGCTTCAGGCGCTCGCTGTGCCAGTAGACATCGTCGCCACCCAGGCCATCGAGGTTGGCGCGGTTGAGCACCCGGGCCAGCACAAAGAGCAGATCGGACAGGCGGTTCAGATACTGGCGCGGGGCCGCATTGATCGTGTCCTGAGAGGCGAGGGTCACGACAGCCCGCTCGGCCCGCCGCGCTACGGTGCGGCAGACATGGGCCAGGGCGGCGCTGCGTGTGCCGGCCGGCAGGATGAACTCCTTCAGGCGCGGCAGCGTCTCGTTGTAGTGGGCCAGCGCCTCATCGAGGCGCAGCACGGCCTCGTCTTTGATCAGTGTGTAGCCAGGCATGCAGAGCTCGCCGCCGAGGTTGAACAACTCGTGCTGGATCGTGACCAACAGCTCACGCACATCGCCAGGCAGCGGCTCGGCCAGCAGCACGCCGATCTGCGAGTTGAGCTCATCCACATCGCCCATGGCCTGGATGCGCAGATGATCCTTGGACACGCGGCTGCCGTCGCCCAGGCCGGTCGTGCCGTCGTCGCCGGTGCGGGTTGCGATTTGTGAGAGTCGGTTGGCCATGGGAAGGAGCAGGGCAGTCGTTGCAACGGGACCCGCATCTTGCCTCAAGGGGCCTGACCCTTCGGGCTCAGGCCCTTCTTTGTCAGTCCCGGCGGCCGCTGCGGTGAATATCGGTGGGCTTGTTGGGTTTGCCGGGGTCGGCATGACCGTGCGCCCCGCTCTTGCCGTGATAGGGCCCATGCGAGGGCGGGGGGCCGGGCGGCAGCTCAGGCTTGCGGCTGCCGAGCTTGAGCCACTCGCGCCAGATCAGGCCGAACAGATCGAAGCGCAGCGCGCCGACGATGGCCAGCGCCAGCGCGATGGCGATCAAGATGGTGCTGGTATCCCAGGCAAATGGCATGGTGAACGCTCCCCGTCGTTGATGTGAAACCGGCTCCATGCTCTCACCGTCGGGGACGGGGGGCAAGGAGCCGGATCAAAGACAGGCGCCGGGCTTCGACCCGCGCGCAGGCACGGGTCTCGGGCCAGCTTTAGAAGCGGTGGTTGTACTGCACGCCGAGCAGCGCCGAGTTCAGCTTGTAGCGGCCGACCACGGTGGCGCAGCTGGAGGTGTTGCCGGCCGGGTTGCAGACGGCTGAGCCGACTGCATTGGTCTGGCCACCGTTGTCGAACGCGTTGATTTCACCTGCAGCCACGTGGATGTAGCTCAGGGCGAAGTCGAGCGAACGCTTGTTGTCCAGCTTCCAGTTCAGGCCGGCCGACAGCCAGCTGCGGTCGCCGTCAGGGATTGACGAGGTGCGCGTGGTCTGGGTCACCGGCGACTGGTCATAGGCCACGCCGCCGCGCAGCTGCAGGGCATCGGTCCACTGGTGCGAGACGCCCAGCGACGCGCGCACGGTGTCGGTCCAGCCCTGCGGCGTCACCGAGTCGGGCAGGTTGTTGGCGAAGTCGACACGCAGCTCCTTGAAGCGCGAGTGGCGAGTCAGCGTCACATCGCCCATCACGGCGGTACGGGCGTCGTGCTTCTTGTAGAAGGAGAAGGACAGCGACTCCGGCGTCTTGACGCTAAGCTTGGCCGCGCTGTTGGTGTAGGCGCCCAGCAATTGGGCCTGCACCTGGCTGCCAGCGCCAGGCAGTGCCGCATTGAGCAGGCCGGCCAGGTTGGCGGCGGCGGTCTGCACCTGCCACTGGGCGTCGCCTGTCAGCGTGTGCTTGATGGCCGAGCGGTAGGCGATGCTGAAGCGGGTGCTGTCATCCGGGCTGTACATCAGGCCCAGGTTGAAGCCCACGCCCCAGTCCTTGCCTTCGACATCGACGCGGCCGGAGTAGCTCGGGTTACCAGAGACGGTCTTGATCAGGCCGCCCAGCTGGTTGATCACGGCATTGCGGATGATCTCGGCTGGCACACCGGGGATGGCGTTGGCACGCACCTGAGCTTCGACGATCGATGCCATGGCGCCGGAGCCGAAGTCGGCACCCTTGGCCAGCTTGCCCTCGATATGCTGCGCGCTCACACCGGCGCCCAGGCTCAGGCGCTCGCTCAGCTTGTAGGCGAGCGAGGGATTGATCGTCAGGGTCTTCAGCTCGGTGCTGATGCCGTTGTAGCGGCCGGTCCAGTTGCTGTCGTACTCGCTCTTGGAGCCGAAGGGCACAAAGATGCCCAGGCCGGCCGTCAGTCGCTCGTTGTAGCGGTGGCTCAGGTAGGCATGCGGCACGGCAGCCGGCTCGACGAAATCACCAGCCTCACCGCCGCGTGTGGGCAGGCGGAACTGGGTGAAGCTGCCGCCATCGGTGAAGCGGCCTTTGGGCAGCACCAGGTTCAGCACGCCGCTGGCCTGTGTGCCTTCCAAACGGCTCAGGCCGGCCGGGTTGTAGAACAGCACCGAAGCGTCCGAAGCCTCGGCCGCATTGGCATTGGCCGTGCCTTGGGCGGAGGCAGACTGGGAGCCGAAGTGGTAGCCCGAGGCCTGGGCCAGCGGGGCAGCCAGGACACCCAGCAGGGCAAGCATCAAGGGGTTTACGACAGGGCTGTTCAAGATCATGTCTCCGTATCTTCGAGGGTAGGTCAGCAGTGGCGACCCGAGCGTTTGATGATAGCCTGATAGTCATCGCTAGCTTAGCCGTGCTAACCCACGTGCTGTGCTGCGAAAAACACAAGAATCAACGAAGGAGACATCGATGCCGCTGCGCATTCCCCATTCCATGACCCCTGTTGCCGCGTTGCTGGCGGGCAGCCTGATGCTGAGCGCCTGCGGCGGCGGCGATTCCGCGACGGGCACACCCGCCACGCCCGCGCCGCCCACTTACTCGGCCGAGATCCGCTACACCAGCTACGGCGTGCCGCACGTCAAGGCTGATGACTTCAAGGGCGCCGGCTACGGCTACGGTTACGCCTTTGCCAACGACCATGTCTGCCTGTTCGCGCAGGAGCTGGTGACGCTGCGCGGCCAGCGCTCGCGCTTCTTCGGTGATGTGGATGCCAAGGGCGTGCCCATCACCTATCTGGGCCAGTTCGGCGACTTCACGCCGAATCTGTCGTCCGACTTCTTCTACAAGCTGCTGATGACGCCGGCGCTGGCGCAATCGATGAAGGCCGCCACCGGCCCGGATGTGCGCGACATGGTCAGCGGCTTCGTCGCGGGCTACAACCGCTATCTGCGCGACAAGGGCGTCAACGGCCTGCCCACCGAGTGCAAGGGTGCGGCCTGGGTCACGCCGATGACTGAGGACGAGGCCTATTGGCGCTTCAGCCAGGCGGCGATGGCGGGCAGTTCGCTGCAGTTCATCAACTCGATTGGCGTGGCCCAGCCACCCGGACCCAAGCCCGCGGGTGCGACGAATGTGGCCGCGCTGAGCGCCAAGGCGCTCAAGCGCCCGAGCACCCAGCTGGCAGTGCTGAACAGCCCGCTGGTGCAGGGCACCAATGCGCTGTTTGAGCATGCGATCGGCTCCAACGGCTACGGCCTGGGCAAGGGCGTGACGCAGAGCGGCGCCGGCATCGTGCTGGGCAACCCGCACTTCCCGTGGTGGGGCGCGCTGCGTCTGCACAAGCTGCACATCACCATTCCCGGCAAGTACGATGTGTTCGGCTCCACGCTGCTGGGCACGCTGGTGCCGCTGATCGGCTTCAACAAGGATGTGGCCTGGACGCACACCTTCTCGACCGACAACCGCTTCACACTGTTCCAGCTCAAGCTGGACCCGGCGGACCCGACGCGCTACCAGGTCGACGGCACCTTCAAGGCGATGACGAAGACGGCGCTCAGCGTCGACGCCCTGCAGCCCGATGGCAGCGTGAAGACGCACCAGCGCACCATGTACGGCACCGACTTCGGCCCGATGCTGAGCGATGGCGCCACCTTCGGCTGGACGGCGGGCGCGGCCTTTGCCATCCGCGATGCCAACTACACGAACTACAAGCTGCTCGACCAGGCCTTGCTGAACGGCAAGTCCACCAGCGCCGAGAGCCTGCGCGAGTCGCTGGCCACGCACAACGCGATGCCCTGGGTCAACACCATGGCGGCCGACAAGAATGGCAAGGCGCTCTACGCCAACTACTCGGTGGCGGCCAATGTCAGCGATGCCCAGCTGGCCAGCTGCGTCAACAGCCCGACCGGCCAGTTCCTGTTGGCCACGCGCGGCCTGGTGCTGATGGACGGCAGCAAGGCCAGCTGCAACTGGAACGGCGCGATCCCCAGCAGCCAGCGCCCGTTTGTGCTTCGCGACGACTACATCGTCAACGCCAACGACAGCCACTGGCTGCCCAACGACAAGGTGCGCCTGGCCGGCTACCCCAAGATCATCGCCACCGGCCCGGTGGCCGAGGGGCGTGAGCAGGGCGAGCGCACCCGTACCGGCATCGTCCAGGTGCTGGACCGCATGAAGGGCACCGATGGCCTGCCCGGCACCGGCTTCACGCTGGCCAATCTGCAGCAGGTCTATGCCAAGAGCCGCTTCCTCAAGGCCGAGGTCTGGCTGGACGAGTTCCTGGCGGCACGCTGCAGCGGCGGCATCCTGATGGGCATTGACAGCAAGGGTGTGGTCACCGATCTCAGCAAGGCCTGCGGCGTGCTGTCGATCTGGAAGAAGACCGAAGGCATGGTCGATCCCGGCTCGCTGCTGTTCCGCAAGTTCTATGAGCTGTCCGGCGAGATGAAGGACGCCAGCCTGTGGCGCGTGGCCTACGACCCGGCCGATCCGGTCAACACGCCGCGCGGCTACAACACGGCCGACACCAAGGCCGTGACGCTGCTGGCGGATGCGGTGCAGTGGTTCAACGCCAACAAGTTTGCGCTGGAGGAGGTCAATGCCCGCAAGCAGGTGGTCGTGCGTGACAGCGCGCCACTGCCCTTCCCGGGCGGCCGCTACACCTTCAACAACGTGCGCGGCAACCTCAGCGCCGGCCTGTATGGCGATCCGGTCTATGGCAACAGCTATATGCAGTTTGTCACTTTCGACGCCAACGGCCCGGTGGCCGAGGGCATCTTGACCTACTCGCAGAGCAGCCATCTGCTGTCCGCCAACTTCTCGGACCAGACCAAGCTCTACTCCGACATCTTCCTGAAGGGCGCCAAGTGGGCCAAGCTGCCTTTCAGCGAAGCCGACATCAAGGCGGACCCGAACTACCGCAGCATGATGCTCAGCGAGTGATGGGCAGCTTGCAGGGTTGAACAGGGGCCGGCAATTGCCGGCCCCTGTTCTTTGGCTCTTTGCGCGGCGGATCGTGATGCCTCTGATTTCAGTTCAGAGTTGTGCATAGCACGCAGGAGAACAGGCGGGCCTGCAGCTAGTGGTGCTTGCCGCAGCTCGGCGCCGCCCAATCCGCGCAAGTGCATTCAGGGCACTGCTTTTGAGTGATGCATCGCGACACCGGCAACGCTGCTCGCACAGCGCCGGCCGCAGTCTTCCTAGAATCAGCGGGTCCGCCAGCCTTGGCGGAGAGGAGCCCCGCGATGAATGCCCCCCACGATCTCGATGCCTTGCTGAAGGCCCGCAGGCGCCCGGTGCCCGAGGCCATGCTGGACGCGCTGCGCGAACGCTTTGGCGCGCGCCTGAGCACCGCGCTGGCGGTGCGCCAGCAGCATGGCCGCGACGAGTCGCCCTTCGATGTGGACCCGCCGGACTGCGTGGTCTACGCCGAGAGCAACGAAGACGTGGCCGCGGTGCTGGCCTTGGCGCACGAGCACAGCGTGCCGGTGATCCCCTATGGCGCCGGCTCCTCGCTGGAAGGCCATCTGCTGGCGGTGCAGGGCGGCGTCAGCCTGGATGTCTCGCGCATGAACCAGATCCTGCGCGTTAACGCCGAGGACCTGACCGTGACGGTGCAGGCCGGCGTGACACGCAACCAGCTCAATGCCGAGATCCGCCACGCGGGCCTGTTCTTTCCCATCGACCCGGGCGCCGACGCCTCGCTCGGCGGCATGGCCGCCACGCGCGCCAGCGGCACGAACGCGGTGCGCTACGGGACCATGCGCGAGGCGGTGCTGGGCCTGAGCGTGGTCACCGCGACGGGCGAGTTGGTGCACACCGGATCGCGGGCGCGCAAGAGCAGCGCTGGCTATGACCTGACGCGCCTCTTCATCGGCAGCGAAGGCACGCTGGGCGTGATCACCGAGGTGACGCTGCGCATCTATCCTTTGCCCGAAGCCGTGTCGGCCGCAGTCTGCTTCTTCCCCAGCATCGATGCGGCGGTGCAGACCACCATCCAGATCATCCAGATGGGGGTCCCGATCGCGCGCTGCGAGCTGCTGGACGCGCATGCGATCCGTGCGGTGAATTTGCACGACAAGCTGGGGCTGCGCGAGGCACCGATGCTGCTGATGGAGTTCCACGGCTCCGACGCCAGCGTGGCCGAGCAGGCTGAAACCGTGCAGGAGATTGCGCGCGAATTCGGTGGCGAGGATTTCGAGTGGGCCACTACGCCCGAGGCGCGCACCAAGCTCTGGACCGCGCGCCACCACGCCTATCTGTCGGCGCTGCAGACCAAGCCCGGCTGCCGCTGCGTGACTACCGACACCTGCGTCCCGATCTCACGCCTGGCCGAGAGCATCAACGAGTCGGTGCGCGAGGTCGAGGAGGCGGGCCTGCCTTACTTCATCGTCGGGCATGTGGGCGACGGCAACTTCCACCTCGGCTATCTGATCGACCCGAATTTGCCCGCGGAGCGCGATACGGCTGAGCGCCTGTCGGCGCAGATGGTGCAGCGCGCGCTGCGCCTGGAAGGCACCTGCACCGGCGAGCATGGCATCGGCCTGCACAAACAGGGCTTCCTGGTCGACGAGGCCGGTGCCGGCGCGGTGCAGCTGATGCGCCAGCTGAAGGCCGCGCTGGACCCGAAGAACATCATGAACCCGGGCAAGATCTTCGCGTCCGCCCCCTGACGATTCGGTAAGGACCAAAGCGTCCTGGCGGCCAGGCCCCGCAGACTCGTGGCATTCAAACAGAGGAGCCCCTCATGAACGTCGTCTGCTTCATCCGCTACGAGATCGATCCCTTCCAGCGCGAGGCCTTCCGCCGCTATGCCATGGCCTGGGGTGGAATCATTCCACGCCTGGGTGGCCAGTTGCTGGGGTACTTCCTGCCGCACGAGGGCAGCAATGTCGAGGCCTGGGGCCTAGTCGGCTTTGCCAGCCTGGCCGACTATGAGGCCTACCGTGCCAGGTTGAAGGGCGATGCCGAGGCCCAGGCCAATTTCGAGTTCGCGCAGCGTGAGCGCTTCATCCGGCGCGAGGAGCGCCGCTTCTGCCAGGCCGTGGCGGAAACGCTGGCGGTGGCGGCATGATCGCGGTCATCTTCGAGGTGGAGCCGGCGGCGGGCGCCATGGACGCCTATCTCCAGCATGCGGCGCGGCTGAAGCCGCTGTTGGCCGGGATGGATGGCTTCATCTCGGTCGAGCGCTTCCAGAGCCTCAATACGCCGGACAAGCTGGTCTCGCTGTCCTTCTGGCGCGATGAAGCCGCTGTGCGCGCCTGGCGCGAGCATGCCGAGCACCGGGCCACTCAGGAGGCCGGTCGTGCCGGCCTCTTTGCCGGATACCGACTGCGCGTGGCTGCGGTGCTGCGCGACTACGGTCTGGACGAGCGTGAGCAGGCCCCCGCCACCTGTCCGGTGCTACCCGTGGATCTGCTGTGACGGCAGGCAGCGGCGAACCGCGGCTGGCCCGCATCGCATCTGCGATCGCGGACCCGACGCGGGCTCGCACGCTGGCCCGGCTGCTGGATGGGCGCATGCACACAGCCGGCGAGCTGGCGGCCCACGCCGGCGTGGCGGCGGCCACCATGTCCGGCCATCTGAGACTGCTGCTCGATGAAGGCCTGGCCCGCGTGCGGCAGCAGGGGCGGCATCGCTACTACGGGCTGGCCGATGCCGCGGTGGCCCATGCGCTGGAGGCCTTGCTGCAACTGGCAGATGGCCTGGCCCCGGCGCCGATGGGCGAGCTGGAGCGCTGGCAGCGGCCGGCCCTGCGCGGTCTTCGGCAGGCGCGCAGCTGCTACGGCCATCTGGCTGGCGAGCTGGGCGTGCGACTGCATGAGGCGCTGCTGGCGCGCGGCTGGGTTCAGGCCACGGGGCGGGCCGGCCAGCCCTATGGCTTTAGCGAGGCGGGCCGGGCCGGACTGGCGGCGCTGGGTTTGGGTCAGCTGCCGGCCGGAGCGGGTGGGCGCGCCTTGTACGACTGCATGGACTGGTCCGAGCGGCGCGACCATTTCGCCGGGCCGGCCGCGGTGGGCCTGCTGGACGCGTTCATCGACAAGGGCTGGCTGCGCCGCGTCGAGGGCTCGCGGGAACTGGCCGTGACGCCGACCGGCCGCCTTGCCTTGCTGGATGGCCTGCTGCGGCAGGACTGAGCGTCAATGCGTCTGCGGCCCGCGCGTACTCCAGCGCTGCGTGATGTCGCCGCGGCCGTTGGCGCTTTCCAGGTGCACGTCGAAGCCCCACAGCCGCGCCACATGCTTGAGCACCTCTTGCGAGCTGTCGTGCAGAGGGCGGTTCATGTGCTGGGTGTGGCGCAGGGTCAATGAACGGTCGCCGCGCAGATTGACGTTCCAGACTTGGATGTTGGGCTCGCGCGTGCTGAGGTCGTACTGCTTGGAGAGTGCCTCGCGCACATGCTGGTAGCCCGCTTCGTCGTGAATCGCCGAGATCTCGTATTCGTTCTGCGCCTCGTCGTCGACGATGGAAAACAGGCGGAACTCGCGCATCAGCCGCGGGCTCAGGTACTGGCCGATGAAGCTCTCGTCCTTGAAGTTTCGCATCGCGTGGTCCAGCGTGGGCAGCCAGGGGGCGCCCGCGATGTCGGGGAACCAAAGGCGGTCCTCGTCGGTGGGGGTTTCGCAGATGCGCTTGATGTCGGTGTACATCGCGAAGCCCAACGCATACGGGTTGAGTTGCGCCATCGGCGGCTGCGCCACCACATTGGTGTGCGACTTCAGCCACTCGATCATCATGCCGTCCGACAGATAGCCGTCGTCGTACATCTGGTTGAGCAGGCGGTGGTGCCAGAAGGTGGCCCAGCCTTCGTTCATCACCTGGGTCTGGCGCTGTGGATAGAAGTACTGCGCCACCTTGCGCACGATGCGCACGATTTCTCTCTGCCAGGGCTCCAAGAGCGGCGCGTTCTTCTCGATGAAGTAGAGCAGGTTCTCCTGCGGTTCGTCGGGGAAGCGGCGCGCAGTCTTCTCGTCCTCGGCCTTCTCCCTGCCGCGTGGCAGGGTGCGCCAGAGGTCGTTGATCTGCTGCTGGGCATAGGCCTCGCGCTCGTGCTGACGCGCGCGCTCCTCGGCCAGCGAGAGCTTGGTGGGCCGGCGATAGCGGTCCACGCCGTGGTTCATCAGCGCGTGGCAGGAATCCAGCAGCTGCTCCACCGCATCCAGGCCGTGGCGCTCCTCGCATTCGGCCACGTAGTTCTTCGCATAGACCAGGTAGTCGATGATGGACGAGGCATCGGTCCACATGCGGAACAGGTAGTTGCCCTTGAAGAAGCTGTTGTGGCCGTAGCAGGCATGGGCGATCACCAAGGCCTGCATGGCCATGGTGTTCTCTTCCATCAGGTAGGCGATGCAGGGGTCGGAGTTGATAACGATCTCGTAGGCCAGGCCCATCTGGCCGCGCTTGTAGTTGCGCTCGGTGGCGATGAACTCCTTGCCATAGCTCCAGTGCCGGTAGTTCACCGGCATGCCCACCGAGGCGTAGGCATCCATCATCTGCTCGGCGGTGATGACCTCCAGCTGGTTGGGGTAGGTGTCCAGCCCATAACGCTCAGCTGTTGCGCGTATCACCGCGTGGTAGTCGTGGATCAGCTCGAAGGTCCAGTCGCTGGGCGCGGGCAGGGGCTGGGCGGGGCGCTCCTTGAGCGGCCGCATCTCCTGCAGCGGCTCCTTGTGGCGGCGGCCGCCGTACTCGCGCCGGTCGGCGGCAATGCCCAGGTCGCGGCGGTTGTCGGCGCTGATGATCATCTGGCTGAGCAGGGTGTCTGTCATGCCTTGGCCCCTTCCTTCTTGAACAGCTCGCGGAACACGGGGTAGATCTCCGAGGCCTCGACCGCCTTGCGCATCGCGAACTGGGGCACTTCGTCGGCCAGCTTGGCGTATTCCTCCCACAGGTTCTGCTCGGCCTCGGCCACCTGCACGTAGGCGAAGTAGCGGCACAGTGGCAGGATCTTGTCCGCCAGCAGCTCGCGGCAGCGGCCACTGTCGTGGTGCCAGTTGTCGCCGTCGCTGGCCTGGGCGCCGTAGATGTTCCACTCGCTCGGCGAGTAGCGCTCGCGGATGATCTCGTCCATCAGCACCAGGGCCGAGGACACCACGGTGCCG
The DNA here is from genome assembly GCA_013824165.1 of Methylibium sp. Lineage (GTDB taxonomy): Bacteria > Pseudomonadota > Gammaproteobacteria > Burkholderiales > Burkholderiaceae_C > JACDQM01. The sequence continues at coordinate 34,722 of PNNH01000074.1, forward strand.
CCGGTCTCCGTGGCGTGGAAGAAGTTCTGTTCGTCCACTTCCTGCGCCTGCGTGTGGTGGCGGATGAAGACCACCTCGATCTTCTCGTAGTGCCGCGTGAGGAAGAGGTAGAGCAGGATGAAGAAGCGCTTGGCCAGGTCCTTGCGCGCCTCGTCCATCGAGCCGCTGACATCCATCAGGCAGAACATGACCGCGCGCGTAGTCGGCACCGGCACGCGCACTCGGTTGCGAAAACGCAGGTCGATGGGGTCGAGAAAGGGGATGTTGGCGATGCGGCGGCGCAGCTCGGCGATGCGCGCCTCGGTCTCCTTGATCAGCGCCTCGGCTTCGGGCTTGTGGCTGTCTTCGCGCTTGAGCACGACCAGGCGCTCTTCCAGCTCGTGCAGCTCGCGGCGCTTGTCCATGCCCAGCGCGATGCGTCGGCCCAGGGCGCCGCGCATCGAACGCACGACATGCAGATTGGTCGGCGTGCCGTCGCTGACGAAGCCGGCGCGGTGGCTCTTCCACTCCGGCGTGTCGGCCAGCGTGGTGCGCGCAAGATTGGGCAGGGCCAGGTCGTCGAAGAAGACCTGCATGAACTCTTCCTTGCTGAGGTGGAAGACGAAGTCGTCCTCGCCCTCGCCGGAATCGCTGGCCTGGCCGCCGCCCTGGCCTTGTCCGCCGCCCTTGGGCTTGGGCACGCGGTCGCCCTTCATGTGCTCGGTATTGCCGGGCCGCACCACCTCGCGCACGCCGCCCTCGCCATGGCCGAAGACGGGCTCGCTCAAGTCCTTCTTCGGGATGTGCACATCCTCACCGCGCTCCATGTCGCGGATGCCGCGGCCGTCGACCGCCCGTTTCACGGCCTCGCGGATCTGCTCTTTGTGGCGGCGCAGGAAGCGCTCGCGGTTGCCGACGGACTTGTTCTTGCCCGAGAGGCGGCGATCGATGATCTGTTGAAGCATGAATGCTCCTTGATCGGGCGGCGGATCAAGAACTCTTGCGAACGCGCAGATACCACTCGCACAGCAGCCGCACCTGCTTGGCGGTGTAGCCCTTGTCGACCATGCGCTGCACGAAGTTCTCGTGCTTCTTGGCCTCGTCGGCGCTGGCCTTGGCGTTGAAGCTGATCACGGGCAGCAACTCCTCGGTGTTGGAGAACATCTTCTTCTCGATCACCGTGCGCAGCTTTT
>PNNH01000042.1 GCA_013824165.1 Methylibium sp.
GAGCGCCTGTATCACGAGATCTTCAACGAGCCCGAGCGTGAACAGGTCTACGCCCGGCTGCAGGCCTGGCTGGACGGCCGCTTCGGTAAACTGGGCGCCCCCCAGCCACAAGCCGGATGACGCCATGAATGCACGCGACCCCGCACTGCCCCTGCAGACCGATGAAGCCAGCGCCCTGGGCGCTTTTGCTGCCCGTGTCTGGGACGAGGAAATTGTCCCCGCGCTGACCGATTACATCGCGATCCCGGCCAAGAGCCCGATGTTTGACGCCGACTGGGCGAAGAACGGCCATATCGAGAAGGTGCTGCGCGATGCCGCCACCTGGGTCGAAGGCAAGAAGGTGGCGGGGCTGACGCTGGAGGTTGTGCGCATCGAGGGCCGCACGCCGGTGATCTTCTTCGAGGTGCCGGCCACCAAGAGCGGCTGCGAGGACACCATCGTGCTCTACGGCCACCTGGACAAGCAGCCTGAGTTCAACGGCTGGCGCAGCGACCTTGGCCCCTGGACCCCCAAGTACGAGAACGGCCTGCTCTACGGGCGAGGCGGTGCGGACGATGGCTATGCGGTCTATGCCTCGCTGACGGCCATCATGGCGCTCGACAAGCAGGGCATTCCGCGCCCGCGCTGCGTCGGCATCATCGAGACCTGCGAGGAGAGCGGCTCCTACGATCTGCCGGCCTATATCGATGTGCTGAAGGAGCGCCTGGGCAATGTCTCGCTGGTGGTCTGCCTCGATTCGGGCGCGGGCAATTACGAACAGCTGTGGCTGACGACTTCATTGCGCGGCATGGTCAGCGGCGTGCTGAAGGTCGAGGTGCTGACCGAGGGCATCCACTCCGGCGATGCGTCGGGCCTGGTGCCGTCGAGCTTTCGCATCCTGCGCCAGGTGCTGGACCGGCTGGAAGACAGCAAGACCGGCCGCCTGTTGCCCGACAGCTTCCACTGCGAAGTGCCAGGCAACCGCGTCGAGCAGGCGCGCGCCACGGCGGAGATCCTCAAGGACGAAGTCTGGAAGCGCTATCCCTGGGCCTGTGGTGCCGATGGCGGCTCGGTGCTGCCGGTGACGCAGGATCCGGTCGAGGTGCTGCTGAATCGCACCTGGCGGCCGACCCTGTCGGTGACCGGCGTCGACGGCTTCCCGGAGCTGAAGAATGCCGGCAATGTGCTGCGGCCCTACACCGCCTTCAAACTCTCGCTGCGCCTGCCGCCGCTGGTGGATGGCAACGAGGCGGCGCTCAAGCTCAAGGCCTTGCTGGAAGACAACGCGCCCTACAACGCCAAGGTGACTTTCGTACCTGATGGGCGCGCCGGTGCTTATGGTGCGACCGGCTGGAACACGCCCGAGCTGTCACCCTGGCTGGCGCATGCGCTGGATGAGGCCAGCCAGACGCATTTCGGCGCACCGCTGGGCTATATCGGCCAGGGCGGCACGATTCCCTTGATGAGCATGCTGCAGAAGGGCTTCCCCAAGGCGCAGATGATGGTCTGCGGCGTGCTCGGTCCGAAGAGCAATGCGCATGGCCCGAACGAGTTCCTGCATGTGCCCTATGGCAAGCGGCTGACGGCCGCGGTGGCGCAGGTGATGGCGGCGCATCCCTGACGCGTGAGGCGGGCCGCGGCCCGCCGTGCTTAGGTTTTTCTGCCGCTCTTACAGCAGCATCCTGAGGTGGGCCTGCGACTGCAGCAGTGGCGGCAGGCAATGGTCCACCAACTGCTCCATGCTCATGCGTGAGGCATGCACGCTGATGCTCATCGCTGCCACCACATCGCCGCGGTAGTTCTTCAGCGGCACGGCGACCGTGCGCAAGCCCATTTCAAGCTCCTGATCGACGCAGGCATAGCCCAGCGCGCGGGCGCGTGCGATCTCGATGCGCAGGCGCTCCGGGTGGGTGATGGTGTGCGGCGTCAGCTGGGTCAGTTCCTGGCGGGCCACCCAGTTGTCGATCTCGGTCTGCGGCAGTGCCGCCAGCATGACGCGGCCGGTGCCGGCGCAGAAGGCCGGCACGCGGGTGCCGGGCTGCAGCGTCGGCGAGACCACGCGGCCGGCGCTGGTGGCCGAGATGCAGATCACATCGTTGCCATCCAGCACGCCAGCGCCGCTGGCCTCCTTCATCGCGTAGGCCAGCTTGTGCAGCTCGGGCTCGACGATGCGCGGCAAGCGGGCCGAGTGCATATAGCTCTGACCCAGTCGCAGTACCTTGGGCGTCAGCGCGAACATCTTGCGGTCCTGCGAGACAAAGCCCAGATGGGTCAGCGTCAGAAGATAACGCCGTGCTGCAGCGCGCGTCAGGCCGGTGCGCGCCGCCACCTCGCTGATGGTCAGGCGCGGACGTTCTTGATCGAAGGCTTCAATCACCGCCAGGCCTTTTTCGAGACCGGCGACCAGATCCCGCTTCAGCGGTCCGCTGTCACCGGCGCTGGCCGTAGAGGTGGAGGCACTTGGGGGCGCGGCAATTGCGGCCAGATCATCGAGAGCGCGGGCAGCAGACATGGTGGCTTAGGGTGCGATTAGCGCCCTGAAATGCGGACGCGGGCCTGAAAGTGCCCACTATAGAAAGGGCAAACCATTCTGGCCTACGCAAAAACCGACGACCTGGGCGATAAACGCACGGCGGTGCACCAATATGGTGAATTTGGCGCGCAATCAAGCCCGCCGGCCTTGCGGCGGCAGTGTCGGATGGCCCGCCGGAGTATCGGCTGGCCTGTCCCCTGTTTCTGGCGGTGCACCGACGTACAGACTTGACTGCAGCGCTGCCAATGCCTGTCGGTGGCTGGGCGCCAGTCGGCCCTGGGCTCAGAGGCGCTCGACGATCAGCGCGATGCCTTGGCCGACACCGATGCACATGGTGCACAGGCCGTAGCGGCCGCCACTGCGCTGCAATTGGTTCACCGCCGTCATCACCAGGCGCGCGCCGCTGGCGCCCAGCGGGTGGCCCAGCGCGATCGCGCCGCCGTTCGGATTCACGCGCGGGTCGTCGTCCTGCAGGCCCAACTCGCGCAGCACGGCCAGGCCCTGGGCGGCGAAGGCTTCGTTGAGCTCGATCACGTCCATCTGCGCCAGCGTCAGTCCGGTCAGTTCCAACACGCGGCGGCTGGCCGGGGCCGGGCCGATGCCCATGATGCGCGGCGCGACACCTGCAGTGGCCATGCCGACCACGCGGGCGCGCGGCGTCAGGCCGTGGCGCGCCGCGGCTGCTTCGCTGGCGATCAGCAGCGCCACCGCGCCGTCATTGACGCCCGACGCATTGCCGGCCGTCACCGTGCCGTCCGGCCGCACCACGCCCTTGAGCTTGGCCAGCGCTTCCAGGCTGGTTTCGCGCGGGTGCTCGTCGCGGTTGACAAGCAAGGCCTCACCCTTCTTCTGCGGGATGCTGACCGGGCAGATCTCGGCATCGAAGACACCGGCCTGCTGGGCGGCCACGGCCTTCATCTGGCTGGCCAGAGCCATGCGGTCCTGCGCCTCACGCTCGATCTTGAAGTCAGTCGCCACGTTCTCTGCCGTCTCGGGCATCGAGTCGACGCCGTAGCGCTCCTTCATCAGCTTGTTGACGAAGCGCCAGCCGATGGTGGTGTCGTAGATCGCATTGCTGCGCGAGAAGGCGCTCTCGGCCTTGGGCATCACGAAGGGCGCGCGGCTCATGCTCTCGACGCCGCCGGCGATCATCAACTCGGCCTCGCCGGCACGGATGGCGCGGGCGGCACTGCCGACCGCATCCATGCCCGAGCCGCACAGGCGGTTGATGGTGGCGCCGGGCACGCCGATTGGCAGGCCTGCCAGCAGCGCCGACATGCGCGCCACGTTGCGGTTGTCCTCGCCGGCCTGGTTGGCGCAGCCGTACAGCACATCGGTCACGGCCTCCCAGTCAACGCCCGGGTTGCGCTGCATCAGCGCGCGCAGAGGCACGGCACCGAGGTCATCGGTGCGCACCGAGGACAGGGCACCGCCGTAGCGGCCGAAGGGGGTGCGCTGGGCATCGCAGATCAGGGCGTTCTTCATCTTGTGTCTACTCCATTGACGTCGTTGTTAGAGGGGCGGGCCGGCAGCAGCGGCACGCCGCTGAGGGCTTGCAGGCGTTCGAAGTCGAGGCCGTCTGCCATGTCGATGACCTGCAGTCCTTCCGGCGTGACTGCCAGCACGGCCAGGTCGGTATAGATGCGGCTGACGCAGGCGGCGGCGGTCAGCGGATAGCGGCAGCTTTCGACGATCTTGCTCTCGCCGCTCTTGGTGCAGTGCTCCATCATCACGAAGGTCTGCTTGGCGCCGATGGCCAGATCCATGGCGCCACCCACCGCTGGTATGGCGTCGGGCGCACCGGTATGCCAGTTGGCCAGATCGCCGCGTGTCGAGACCTGGAAGGCCCCCAGCACGCAGATGTCCAGATGGCCGCCACGCATCATCGCGAAGCTGTCGGCATGGTGGAAGAAGCAGCCACCCGGCAGCAGCGTGACCGGCTGCTTGCCGGCATTGATCAGGTCGTAGTCTTCGGCGCCCGGGGCCGGGGGCGGGCCCATGCCGAGCACGCCGTTCTCGCTGTGCAGGATCACCTCGCGGCCGGCTGGGATGTGGGTGGCCACCAAGGTTGGCAGCCCGATGCCGAGGTTGACGACCGCGCCCTCCGGAATGTCCTGGGCGACGCGCGCGGCCATCTGCGCGCGGTTCCAGCCTTTCAGTGCAGCACTGCTCATGTCAGACGGCTCCCTTGAAGCCTGCGCCACCCGTCGGCCGGCGCGCGACCTGGACGACACGCTGAACGAAGATGCCGGGCGTCACCACGGCTTCGGGGTCGAGGCCGCCAAGCTCGACCAGTTCATGCACCGAGGCCACGGTTGTCTTGGCAGCCGTGGCCATGATGGGGCCGAAATTGCGCGCGCTCATGCGGTAGCAGAGGTTGCCCCAGCGGTCGCCGCGCTCGGCCTTGATCAGCGCGAAGTCGGCATGGATCGGGTATTCGAGCACATGGCCGCGACCGGCGATCACGCGGCATTCTTTGCCCTGTGCCAGCTGCGTGCCGTAGCCGGTCGGCGTGTAGAAGGCGCCAATTCCGGCGCCAGCCGCGCGGATGCGCTCGGCCAAATTGCCTTGCGGGACCAGTTCGAGCTCGATCATGCCGCTGCGGTAGAGCGCATCGAAATGATGTGAGTCGGTCTGACGCGGGAAGGAGCAAATGATCTTGCGCACCCGCCCGGCGCCCAGCAGGGCGGCCAGGCCGGTATCGCCGTTGCCGGCATTGTTGTTGACCACGGTCAGCTCGCGGGCGCCCTGATCCAGCAGCGCTTCGATCAGCTCATCCGGCAGGCCGGCGGTGCCGAAGCCGCCGATCATCAGCGTCGCGCCATCGGCGACATCGCGCAGCGCCTGCGCGGCCGAATCTTGAACCTTGTTGATCATTGTTGCTGTTGCAAGTTGTTCTAATAAAGAACTGAAGTTCAATATTTGGATACAACTGTCCCCGCACTTCGGGCGGAGGTCAAGCGGATGGCGTGACAATTCGCACGTAAATTTCATCCGGTTTCATGCCGAAGCGATTTGCAGTGGCTTGTTCACTCAAGTAACGACGTGAGTTGACCGATGCTAGGCACGAGGGCGCCCGAAAACCAGGCGGTAGGTATCAAATGAAGGACAGATCTTCCGATCCACTGATCGACGTCAGCCAGCTGAAAGTCGGTATGTTCATCCATCTGGATCTGGGATGGATGTCGCACCCTTTCCCGCTCAGCAGCTTCAAGCTGAGCTCGGAAGAGCAGTTGGGCATCTTGCGCCGCCTCGGGCTCAAGCAGGTGCGCTGGAGCCCGGGCAAGAGCGATCTGCAGACAGACGCCATGCCGGTGGCCCTGCCAAACGCGTCCGCTGCAGATGCCGGCGCGCTGGATCCTACTCAGGCGGCCAAGGAGGCGCACCGGCGCGCGCTGGCCGCGCAGCGTGCGGCCCTGAGTCTGTGCGAAAAGCAGTACGGCGAAGCTGCGACAGCATTCCGCGAGGTGATCGAGATCCTGCCGCGCGACGCGCATGCCTCGCGCGACCAGACCATTGCCTTGACTGGCGCCATGCTGGACAAGATGTTGGTCGAAGGTGATGTCAGCATTCGACTGCTGAATGAAGGCGCGGGTGATCGCGGCACCGCGCATGCGCTGAACGTGTCGATCGTCTCGCTGCTGTTGGGCCGGGCTTTTGGCCTTGGGCGCGACGAGCTGATGGATCTGGGTGTCGGCGCCCTGCTGCACGACATCGGCAAGGCAGAGTTGCCCGCGCGCGTGCGCAATCGCGATGACAGCTTCACGCTTGCCGAGACGCAGCTTTACCAGCAGCACGTCATGAAGGGCGTGGCACTGGCACAGCAGATGGGCTTGGCCTCAGGGCCGATGCTGGTGATCGCGCAACACCATGAGAATGCGGACGGCAGCGGGTTCCCGCAGCGCATCAACGTCGACCGGATGAGCGCAGCTGCCCGCATCGTGGCCCTGGTCAACCGTTTCGACGGCCTGTGCAATCCCTTGCTGGCCTCCAAATCGATGACGCCGCACGAAGCCTTGTCGCTGATGTTCGCGCAGGGGCGCAACCGCTTCGATGCGACCATGCTGAATGCCTTCATCCGCATGATGGGCGTGTACCCGCCGGGCTCGGCTGTTCAGCTAACTGACGACCGCTACGCGCTGGTGGTGGCGGTCAACTCGTCCCGGCCGCTCAAGCCCAAGGTGATGGTGCACGACCCCAAGGTGCCGCGCGAGGAAGCCTTGATCGTCAATCTCGAGGACCATTCGGACCTGGGTATTCGCCGCAGTCTGAAGCCCAATCTGCTGCCCCGCGACGCTTTGGACTATCTGAGCCCGCGCGCCCGGGTGGCCTACTTCTTCGAGAGTGCTGCGACTGCGCCCGCCGGGGAGATGGCTGCGTGATCTTTCCCAAGCTCAAGTCGCCAGGCGCGCCGCTGGTGGACCGGTACCAGAACCTTCTGGACGGTCTGCAGGAAGCGGTATGCCTGGTGGACGCGAGCACGAACGCCCTGCTGGCGCTCAATCAATCGGCTTGCCAGCTCCTGCGGGTGAAGCCTGGGGAATTGCTGGGCTGCAGCATGGACTCGCTGGCCTGCACCAGCGAGGACGCAGTCTTCTGGATGGAGGCCGCCGGTGGCAACCGCGAAGGCCTGCACTCCGACACCTTGCTGCGTGCCGGCGACGGACAGACCCTGTGGGTGTCGCGCCGTATCACCCATGTGCCCCAGCCCGGCGGACCGGGGCTGTGGTTGGTCACGATGCAGGATCAGACGCGCCAGCGCCAGCATGACGAAGAACGTGAAACCCTGCTGGCGGAACTCAAGGCCACGCTGGAATCGACGGCCGACGGCATTCTTGTGACCGACCTGGCCGGGCGGATGCGCAGCTTCAACCAGCGCTTCGCTTCGCTGTGGGGCTTGCCGGAAGACCTGCTGCTGGAGCGCAACGACGAAGCGGTGCAGGCCTGGATGCGGCGCAGTGTCGTCGACGGCGCGACCTACGCGACGCGCCTGGCGGCCATCGAGGAGGCGCCGCTGCTGCAGACCAGCGATGTGATCAAGCTGATCGACGGTCGCGTGCTGGAGCGGGTGTCGCAGCCCCAGTGGAGCCGCGGGCGTCCGATCGGCCGGGTCTATTCCTACCGCGACCTGAGCGAAAAGCTGGCGGCCAATCAGCGCATCGAGGAGCTCTCTCACTCCGACATGCTGACCGGGCTGCCCAACCGCCGAGCACTGTGCGAGCGACTGGACTACGCGCAAGCGATGGGGCGTCGTGAGGGCACGCCTTTTGCGCTGCTCGATGTCGACCTGGATCGCTTCAAGCAGATCAACGGGACCTTGGGCCATAACTACGGCGATCGGGTCTTGAAGGAGGTGGCGCTGCGCCTGAAAGAGTGTCTGCGCGAAGTGGACACCGTGGCGCGCCTGAGCGGCGACGACTTTGCCCTGCTGATCCACCAGGCGGACGCGCGCGGCGCGGAACTGGCGGCGCGGCGCGTTCAGGAAGCGATGTCGCGCCCCTTCAGCTTCGATACCCTCAGCTTCACCGTCACCTGCAGCATCGGCATCGCCTTGTTCCCGGGCGATGGGTCCACGGTCGAGGAACTGATGGCCAGCGCCGAGCGCGCGATGCACTGGGTCAAGGAAAGCGGGCGCTCGGCGTTCCGCTTTCATCAGCCGCGCAAGGATGTTGACCTGCTGTCGCGCATGCGCCTGGATCATGCGATGCGGCAGGCCTTGGCGGAGGGGCAGTTCCGGCTGCACTTCCAGCCTCAGATCGATCTGTCCACAGGCCAGGTGATCGGCGCCGAGGCGCTGATCCGCTGGAGCGATCCGACGCGCGGTGAGGTTTCGCCGGCCGAGTTCATCCCGGTGGCGGAGGAGAGCGGCTTCGTCATGGCCATTGGCGACTGGGTCTTGCAGCGCGCCGTCAAACAGGCGGCGCAATGGCTGCGCCAAGGGCGCCGCATGCCCATCGCCGTCAACGTTTCTGCGCTGCAGTTCCAGCAACCCCAGTTCGCCGAGACCGTGGCGGCGGTGCTGAACGAGTCGGGCCTGCCCCCGGAGCTGCTGGAACTGGAGCTGACTGAATCGATCCTGCTGCGCGATGCTGAGGAAGCGCTGCGCCGGCTTGAGGCGCTGGCTGCGCTGGGCGTCTGCATGTCCATCGACGACTTCGGCACCGGCTACTCAAGCCTGGGCTACCTGAAGCGCTTTCCCATCCAGCGCCTGAAGATCGACCGCAGCTTCGTCAAGGGCCTGCCGGACGACGAAAGCGACGCCGGTATCGTCAATGCGGTGATTCAACTCGGCCGGGCATTGCATCTGCAGGTGATTGCCGAAGGCGTGGAGACCCTGGCGCAGCGCAACTTCCTGCAGCAAGCTGGCTGCCACGAGTTCCAGGGCTATCTCTACGCGCCAGCGCTGGATGCCGTCAGCTTTGAAGAGAAGGTCTGGCCGGCATCCACGGCGGCGGCACTGCGAACGCAGGGCACGCAGGCGCGCCCTTCGCTGCTGCAGGCACGCATCGCCAAAAACGGCTGACTCGGCACCCCGGGCGTTTCGACCCAGAATACAGGGATCGACAACAAGAGGGGGTGGGCGGTGATCTACAAGTTCAGATCCAAGGCAGCGGCTGACGTCATCATGATGGGGCCGGCTGGAGATCAAGTCTTGCGCCTGATGGGCCGTCAACCCGCGGCCCAAGGCATCGTCGACGTGGAGTCGCTGCCGGCCGCCATCAGCGCCTTGGAGCGCGGTGTGGCCGACGATGAGGCGGAGTTCGCCCGCCTGCAACTCGAAGCGCAGGAGCGCGGCGAGCCGGTGCCACAGCGCCAGGGCATCAGCCTGCGCCAGCGCACCTGGCCCTTGCTTGAACTGATGCGGCGCAGCCATGCGGCAGGTCAGGACATGGTCTGGGGCGTCTGAGCATGGGCCTGGACCAGGTCACCAGCGTGCTGGCGGTTCGTCACGGCGAGACGGCCTGGAATCGGGAAACTCGCATCCAGGGTCAGCTCGACATACCCTTGAGCCCGCTCGGCGCGGCCCAGGCCCGCCGACTGGCGCAGGCTTTGGACGGGCAGGGCGTGGAGGTCATCTACGCCAGCGATCTTTCACGCGCCCGCCAGACCGCAGAGGCCGTCGCGCAGCAGCTCGGCCTTGCGGTTCAGTTGGAGCCCGGCCTGCGCGAGCGCGGCTTCGGCCTGTTTGAGGGGCTGACCTGGGCGGAAATAGAAACCCGCTGGCCCGCTGAAAGCGAGCGCTGGCGCCGCCGCGACCCGCAGTTTGCGGCGCAGGGCGGCGAGAGCCTGCAGGACTTCTATGCGCGCTCGGTAGCCGCCGTCGAATCACTGGCCTCGCGGCATCCGGGGCAGACCGTGCTGATCGTTGCGCATGGCGGCGTGCTGGACTGTCTGTACCGCGCGGCTGCGCGCCAGTCACTGCAGGCTGCACGGACCTGGACGCTCGGCAATGCGTCGATCAACCGATTGCTTTATTCGCAATCGGGCCTCACGCTTGTTGGCTGGAATGACGACAACCACCTCGCGGGGCTGAGCCTGGACGACAAGGCTGCCTGAGGCTCGCGGGACTCGCACACCGGCCGGAATGCAAGCTGAACAAATCATCATCCTCGTTACCCCGATCTTCTTTGCGCTGATCGGGCTGGAATACTGGGTCGGCAAGCGCCGCGGCCGCAACACCTACCGACTCAACGATGCGCTCAGCAGCATCGGCTTGGGCATGCTCAGTCAGGTGGTCGGTGCCACCACCAAGCTGTTCACGCTGGGTATCTATGTCTGGGTCTATGAGCATGCGGCCTGGCTGCCCTTGTCCAGTGATTCGGTCTGGGTCTGGGTCAGCGGTCTGCTGCTGTATGACTTCCTCTACTACTGGCACCACCGCTTCGGCCACACGACGGCGCTGTTCTGGGCGGCGCATGCCGTGCATCACCAGAGCGAGGACTACAACCTGTCGACAGCCTTGCGCCAGACTAGCAGCGGCTGGATCGCCGGCTGGATCTTCTATCTGCCGATGGCGCTGATCGGCTTTCCGCCGCTGGTCTTCGCCGTGGTGGCCTTGATCGATCTGCTCTACCAGTACTGGGTCCACACCCAGCAGATCGGCCGCCTGGGCTGGTTCGATCGGGTGTTCTGCTCGCCATCGAACCACCGTGTCCACCACGCCGTCAACGAACCCTACCTGGACAAGAACTACGGCGGCATCCTGATCCTCTGGGACCGCCTGTTCGGCAGCTTCCAGGACGAGTTGGAAGCCGAGCCTTGCGTCTACGGCACGCGCGAGGCACTGCGCAGCTGGAACCCCTGGGTGGCCAACACCCATGTCTACCGTGGGCTGTGGCGCAAGATGCGCAGCCTGCCGAGCTGGTCTGACAAGCTGCGCGTCTGGTGGGAGCCGGCGCATTGGCAGCCGGGCGAGGCGGCGCCTGCGCATGACGCCTTTGATCCTTACAAGGTTCAGCGCTATGACCCCAGGGTGCCGGCCGCCCGGCAGTTGGCGGCAGCCCTGTTGTTCCTGCTCTTGCTGGTGGGCACGGCGCTGTTCCTGTGGTGGTCGCACCAACTGGGCTTGCCGGCCAAGGTTCTGGCCATCCTTGGCTTGGTGCTTGGGCTGGCGGGTGTGGCGAGGCTGTGCTCAGCCCCAGGCCCGGCATCGGATGCAGCGCTCACAAGTGCCGCAAGGCATCCCTGAAGCTTTACCAGCGATATGTTGCAATTTCGCGTCGGTGCGGATTCGGTTAAACCCTAGCCTTTTATACTCGCGCAGCTTTGCGAACACGGCCTGACGGCCTCTCCGTCGGGCTCTTTCTCAACTCTCAAAGGCAGACTATGAAGAAGATTGCACTCGTTGCTGCGCTGGCAGCTGTTTCCGCTTCGGCATTCGCCCAAAGCACCGTCACGCTGTACGGCCGCGTCAACACCACTGTTGAAAGCCAGAAGGTTGCCAACCAGGACCGCAAGGTGGTTGTGGCCAACAACTCTTCGCGTATCGGCTTCAAGGGCACGGAAGACATCGGCGGCGGCCTGAAGGCTTCCTTCGTGCTGGAGCACGGCTTCAACTCCGACAGCGGCACCGCTTCCGGCGCCTTCTGGGGTCGTGAGTCGTCGGTTCAGCTGAGCGGCGGCTTCGGCGCCGTGCGTCTGGGCAACTGGACCCCCGGTTCCTACTACGCCACTGCTGACTACATCAGCATGCACAACCACGACACCGGCTCTTCGTCGGATGCTCTGTACGGCGGCCCGTTCCGCTCGAGCAACAAGGTGGGCTACTTCACCCCGACCATGGGTGGTTTCAATGCTGAGATCGCTGTCGCCGCTGGCGAAGGCGCTCCTGGCGTGAAGCGTGGCGTTGACCTGGCTGCCAACTACGTTGCCGGCCCTGTGCACCTGGGCGCTGGCTACAGCAAGGAAGGCAACAACAACCAGATGGCCTTCCGCGGTCTGTACGAAATGGGTGCCATCACCCTGGGCGCTTACTACCAGCGCGTCGACACCAACAATGTCAAGCGTGACGTCTATCGCGCGTCGGGCATGTACGCTCTGGGCGCTTCCGAGTTCCACGTGAACTACGGCCAAGCCGAGAAGACCAGCCTGCAAGCCAAGGAAAGCCAGTTCACGCTGGGCTACAACTACAACCTGAGCAAGCGCACCAAGGTCTACGGTTACTACACCTCGGTTGATGCCAAGCTGGCCAACAAGGCCGGTGACTTCAGCTCGCTGGCTGCTGGCGTTCGCCACAACTTCTGATCCTTCGGATCGGACATGAAAAAAGCGACCCTCGGGTCGCTTTTTTCTTTGCTGAATTCATTGCTGAATCGCTGGGCAGTTATTCGTCGAACAACTGCCCGGCTGACTTCGGCGGCGCCACGCCGAGATGCCGGTAGGCGGCCAAGGTGGCGATGCGCCCGCGCGGCGTGCGCTGCAGAAAGCCCTGCTGGATCAGGTAGGGCTCGATCACATCCTCGATCGTGCCGCTCTCTTCGCCGATGGCCGCTGCCACATTGTCCAGGCCGACCGGGCCGCCGTCGAAACGGTGCACCACGGCTTCAAGCAGCTTGCGGTCCATCAGGTCGAAGCCTTGCGGGTCCACGTCCAGCATGGCCAGCGCCAGATCGGCGATCTTCTTGCTGATGCGGCCGTCGCCCTTCACCTCGGCATAGTCGCGCACCCGGCGCAGCAGTCGGTTGGCGATGCGCGGCGTGCCGCGCGATCGGCGCGCGATCTCGAGTGCGCCTTCCGGGTCCATCGGCGCATTCAGAAGGCCGGCGGAGCGCGTGACGATGCGCTGCAGCTCCTCGGCGTTATAGAACTCCAGGCGCGCGACGATGCCGAAGCGGTCGCGCAGCGGATTGGTCAGCATGCCGGCGCGCGTGGTCGCGCCCACCAGTGTGAAGGGCTGCAGGTCCAGCTTGATCGAGCGCGCGGCCGGGCCTTCGCCGATCATGATGTCGATCTGGTAGTCCTCCAGCGCCGGGTAGAGGATTTCCTCGACCACCGGGCTGAGACGGTGGATCTCGTCGATGAAGAGCACGTCGTTCTTCTCGAGATTGGTGAGGATGGCGGCCAGGTCCTTGGGCTTTTCCAGCACCGGGCCCGAGGTCTGGCGCAGGTTCACGCCCAGCTCGGCCGCGATGATGTGGGACAGCGTGGTCTTGCCCAGGCCCGGCGGGCCGAACAGCAGCACATGGTCGAGCGCCTCCTGGCGCTTGCGCGCGGCGCCGATGAAGATCTCCAGCTGCTCGCGTGCCTTGGCCTGGCCCACATACTCGTCCAGCAGCTTGGGGCGCAATGCGCGCTCCAGCGCTTCTTCGTTGGGCGAACTGGGTGCCGCGCTGACCACGCGCCGAGCGGCAGCCGGCGGCATATCGCCGAAGTCGTCGGTTTGTATGCTCATGTCAGACGTTTCATGGCCAGCTTGATGCCTTCACTGACGCCGACATCGGCCGGCAGTGCCTTCAGGGCTGCTGCGGCCTCCTTCTCGCTGTAGCCCAGCGCCACCAGGGCCTGCAGGATGTCGGCCTGCGCGTCATTGGCGATGCTGACCGGCAGCGACAGATCAGGCCCCAGCTTGCCCTTGAGTTCGAGCAGCAGGCGCTCCGCCGTTTTCTTGCCGATGCCCGGCACCTTGACGAGGCGACCGGCCTCCTGCTTTGACACCGCCTGGGCCAGCTCGCCGACCGACAGGCCGGACAACAGCGAGAGCGCCATCTTCGGGCCGACGCCGCTGATCTTGATCAGCAGCCGAAAGGTGCTGCGCTCCTCGGCCGTCAGGAAGCCGAACAGCACATGGGCATCCTCACGGATGCTCAAGTGCGTCAGCAGGCTGGCGCGCTCACCCAGCGCCGGCAGGTTGTAGAAGGTGCTCATCGGCACATCAAGCTCGTAGCCGACGCCTTGCACATCGATGAGGATCTGCGGGGGCGATTTCTCCGCGACGACGCCTGTGAGTCTGCCGATCATCGGGTGATTATCGATGCCCCCGGCTCAGGGCGGCCCGGCGCTCGGGCACAAACTGCCTCAGTTCCTGCCGAACAGGCCCAGGCGCTGTGCTTCCAGCGCTGCCTCAGCGCGCGAGCTCACATTCAGCTTGCGGTAGATCTGCTTCACATAGTCGGCGATGGTGTGGCGCGACAGGCCCAGCTGCACGCCGATTTCCGGCAGCGTGAAACCCTTGGCCACGCGCAGCAGCACCTCGGTCTCGCGGTCGGTCAGCGAGACCTCGTGCAGCAAGGTGTTCTGCTGCGGCCGGCGCTGGTTGGCGAAATGCGCGATCACCTTGCGGGCGATCGATGGCGACAGTGGCGGCTCGCCCTGGCTCATGCGCTGCAGTTGTTCCACCAGCAGTTCGCGCGATTGCTCCTTCAGCAGATAACCGAAGGCGCCGGCCTGCAGGGCCGGGAACAGGTGTTCGTCGTCGTCGTGGATGGTGACGATGACGGACTGCACTTCGGGCTGCTGCTCGCGCAGCGCGGCGATCACGTCCACCCCCGAGCCATCGGGCAGCCCCAGGTCCAGCAGCGCCAGCGTGAAGCGCTGGCTGGCGACCTGCTTGAGGGCATCCTGCACCCGCGAGCACTCGGTGATCTGCGCATTGGCGAACACCTGCTTGATCAGCGCCTTGAGCCAGGCGCGGATCTCCGGAATGTCCTCGAGCAGCAGGATGTGGTTCATGGTGAGGCCTCTTTTCTTGTTCCCTGAATGTAGTCGGGCCGCGGGCCCGTCAATTCGACCTTATCGTCCCAAAGCAGCCCGCCCTCAAGGCTCGGCCGTCGGATTCACAGCGGAATCGTGAGACGGATCACGGTTCCCCAGCCTGGACCTGACTCGACCAGGCACTGGCCCTGCATCTGCTTGGCTCGCGACTTCATGCTGGCCATGCCGTGGCCCTTGTCCAGCCGTCCGTCGAGTTCGGTCGAAATGCCCTGGCCGTTGTCCTGGATGACGACCTGGAAGTCACCGTTCAGGACGGCGCAGCTGACGGTGCAGTGTGTGGCTCCACTGTGCTTGATGATATTGCTGACCGACTCGCGCAGGATGCGCGTGGTCTGCACATAGGCGCGCGCCGGCAGCGTGTGCGTGACTTCCTCGGCCGGCGACTTCCATTCGGCCAGGATGTTCGCCTGGCCCAGTCGCGAAACCACCTCGGCACGCCAGTCGCCCAAAGCGTCGATCAGGTGCACAGGCTTGCCGGTCAGGCCGCGCACAGACAGACGCATCTCCTCCAGCGCTTCGCGCGCCAAGGTCGAGATGCGGTCCGATTCGCTGGTGTGCACGATGGTCAGCAGCTTGGCGCCCAGGTCGTCATGCAGATCGGCAGCAATGCGCTTGCGCTCGCGTTCGGTCACCTGCTCCAGCTTCTGCTCCGCCATATCGGCGAAGCTGCGCTCCATGGCGCTCAGATGATCCTGCTGGCTTTGCTCCAGCGCCAGCAGCTGGGCTTCAGCTTCGTCGCGTCCTCGGGTGCTGGTTTGCACCGCGTGCAGACCGAGGGTCAACAGCAGCAAGGGCACGCTGATGCCAGCTGCGCTGTGCAAGCCTGTGCCCGCGAACAGCGTTGGCCCCAGACGTGCGACGGCTTCAAGGCCCAAGGCCACGGCGCTGGCCGCTGAGAAGCCCAACATCCAGCGCCAGTCTTGCTGGGCATGGGCGTCCGGGCTGCGGCGCTGGCGTTCACGCTGGCGCAGCGCGAGCTGGGCACCGATGATCAGCGCCGCCTCGATGGTCATCAGGGTGGCCCAACTGTCCGCCAGCGGGCCTTGGCGTTCGTCGCTGACGAGCAGGTGACTGAAGGGCACGGCCAGCACCTGCAGCCAAAGCGCCAGATCCAGCCAGGCGCGGCGCCATCCCAGCAGGCTCAGCAGATAGCGCGCCAGCAGCAGCGTCAGCATGGCCAGCAAGGCGCTGCGCAGCACGGTGAATTGCGGTAGTGCGTCCAACACCAACGTGTGCACGGCATACACGGCCCAGCCTGCCAGCAGGGCCGCCAGCAGCGGCAACTGCCGATCGCGCCTGTTCATGCGGGCAAGCAGTGCGAGCACCAGCGCCATGCAAAGGGACATCCCTGCCAGCCCAGCGGACAGGCCCAGTGACCCCGGCACTGTCGCAGCGCTTGGCGCGGCCCAGGCGGCACAGGAGGTGGAGAGCAAGGCGGCCGTCCAGCCCCATGCGCGGCCGCTGCGTCCAGCCCGGCCGAGAGTAGTCGTCTGCATGGCGGCATTGTGCAGGAGCCTCCCCGGGCTTGTGGGGGCTGCTGCAACGGCGACAATGTGAATTAGCGCACTGCGCTGCCAAGAGAAAGCCCTGCCTTGATCATCCGACTGCAATTCACCCCGCTGGACAACGCCCGTCTGGCCCATTTGTGCGGCACGCTCGACGAGCATCTGCGCCAGATTGAGGCTGCCCTGGCGCTGCGCATCACTAGGCGCAACGAACAGTTCCGCATCGAAGGGCCGAAGGCGGCCGCCGAGCGCGCCCGCGTGCTGCTCGAATCGCTGTATGAACGCGCCCGGCGCGCGATCGCGCCCGAGACGCTGCAGCTGGCATTGGCCGAAGCGCTTGCCGATCTGGGGCCTGCGTCGAAAAGCCGCCCGGCAGCTGATTCGGTTGAGGAGGGCGTGGTGCTGCGCACCCGCCGTGCCGATCTGGCGGGCCGCACGCCCAACCAACACAAATACCTGGCGCAGATCCTTTCGCACGACATCACCTTCGGCATCGGCCCGGCCGGCACCGGCAAGACCTTTCTGGCGGTGGCCTGCGCGGTGGATGCGCTGGAGCGCTCGACGGTGCAGCGCATCATCCTCACCCGCCCGGCTGTCGAGGCCGGCGAGCGTCTGGGCTTCCTGCCGGGCGACCTGGCGCAGAAGGTCGACCCCTATCTGAGGCCGCTGTATGACGCGCTCTACGACCTGATGGGCTTCGACCGTGTCACCAAGGCCTTCGAGAAGGGGCAGCTGGAGATTGCACCGCTGGCTTTCATGCGCGGCCGCACGCTCAACCATGCCTTCGTCATCCTCGACGAGGCGCAGAACACCACGCCTGAGCAGATGAAGATGTTCCTCACCCGTATCGGCTTCGGGGCCAAGTGCGTGGTCA
The DNA here is from genome assembly GCA_013824165.1 of Methylibium sp. Classification (GTDB taxonomy): domain Bacteria; phylum Pseudomonadota; class Gammaproteobacteria; order Burkholderiales; family Burkholderiaceae_C; genus JACDQM01. Next base: position 17,102 of record PNNH01000042.1, read on the forward strand.
CCGGCGACACCAGCCAGATCGACCTGCCCAAAGGCCAGCTGAGCGGTCTGGTGGATGCCGAGCGCGTGCTGGCTCGCGTCAAGGGCATCGCGACGACGCGCTTCACCTCGGCCGACGTGGTGCGCCATCCGCTGGTGGCGCGCATCGTCGATGCCTACGACAAGCAGGCCAAGGCCAAGGAGAAGCTTGCGTGAGCCGCCCCGAGTTGAGCCTGTCGCTGCAGTTCGCCGATCCGCGTCACAAGGCGCTGCTGCCGCGCCACAAGGTGATTCGCTGGATCCGAGCGGCGCTGGAGTTGCCCGGCGAGATCGCCGTCCGCATCGTCGATGCGGAAGAGGGCCGCCAGCTCAATCGCGAGTTCCGCGGCAAGGACTACGCCACCAATGTGCTGACTTTCGACTACAGCCACGAACCTGTGGTCGGGGCCGATCTGGTGATCTGTGCCGAGGTGGTCGCGCAAGAGGCCAAGGATCTGGGCATTGCCGTGGCGGACCACTATGCGCAGATGCTGGTGCATGGCACCCTGCATGCGCAGGGCTATGACCATGAGGAAGACGACGAGGCCGAACTGATGGAATCGCGCGAGAGCGAGATCATGCTCGCCCTGGGCTTCGCCGATCCGTATCAGCGCTGAGTGCCCAGATAGCGTTTACGCCAGAAGAACAGGCCGAGCCCCACGCCGACCCCGAGCATCAGGGCGAAGGCGATCCACACACCGGTGCTGCTGTGGATCAGTGGCAAGGCGTCGAAGTTCATGCCGAAGATGCCGGTGATCAGATTCAGCGGCAGGAAGATGGCGGTCAGCACCGTCAGAGTGCGCATGATGGCGTTGGTGCGATGACTCAGGGCCGAGAAATGCATCTGCACTGCTGACTCGGCCGAGCCCTCCAGGCGCCGCACATGCGAGAGCACGCGCTCCACATGTTCGAGCGCATCGCGGGAGCGCACGCGCAGCAGTTCGCGCTCGCGCTGCTGGGACGCATCCTGGGCCTGTGGCCAGTCGTCCAGCGCGTCGATCCATTCCTGCATCGCGCTGCGTTGATCCTCGCAGGTGTCCTCCAGCAGTTGCAGCGCGTTGCGCGAATTCAGCAGCACCTGCCAGTCGGTGAAGCGGCTGCGAGGCGCCAGCAAGGCGTGCTGCAGCGAACCCAGATGGCGGCTCAGCAGGCGGCGCAGCTCCAGATAGCTGTCCACCATGTGGTTGACCATTCGCAGCATCAGTTCGGCCGAACTGCTGGGCAGACGCGCACTGCCGCGGAAATCACTAGCGCTTTGCGACAGGCGCCCCAGCCGTTCGGCGAAATGCTCGCGCACCTGGCAATCGGCCGGATGCACCGACAGCAGCACGCGGTCGAACAGCGCGAAGCCCACCGGACTGGTGTCGATTGAGTCCAGCGCCTTCTGCGCCGAGCTCAGCGTGCCGTGCGTCTCGTCGAGGAAGAGCTGCTCGCTGCCCGGCGACGCCGCGAGTCGGCGGAACACCAGCAGGTCGTACCAGGAGGTGTAGTCGAAATGCGAGGGCAGTTGATGGTTCAGCAGATCGGAGACATGCAGGTCCACCAGTTGCCCGGCGTTCCAGCGGTGCAGGGCAGTCTGTACCTCTGCCACTTGCACTTCGAACTCGCGCCGCCCGCAGCCGACCCAGAGAAAACCTTCGGCCGGCAGCGCATTGGGCAGTGCCTCAAGCTCCGTGAAGTGCTCGCCCTGGACGTGGAAGATGCGCATCAGCGCTGCTGCTTCAGCAGGCGCGCGGCTTCCAGCGCGAAGTAGGTCAGCACGCCGTCGGCGCCGGCACGCTTGAAGGCCAGCAGCGACTCCATCATCACGGCGTCATGGTCCAGCCAGCCGTTGGCAGCCGCGGCTTTGATCATCGCGTACTCGCCGCTGACCTGGTAGGCGAAGGTCGGCACGCGGAATTCGTCCTTCACGCGGCGCACGATGTCCAAGTAAGGCATGCCGGGCTTGACCATCACCATGTCGGCGCCCTCGGCGATGTCCAGCGCCACTTCCCGCAGCGCTTCGTCGCTGTTGGCTGGGTCCATCTGGTAGGTCTTCTTGTCGGCCTTGCCGAGATTGCCGGCCGAGCCGACCGCGTCGCGGAAGGGGCCGTAGAAGGCGCTCGCGTACTTGGCGCTGTAGGCCATGATCTTGGTGTGGATCGCGCCATTCGATTCAAGCGCCGCTCGAATTGCACCGACCCGGCCGTCCATCATGTCGCTGGGCGCCACGATGTCCACTCCGGCCTGGGCTTGGACCAGGGCCTGCTTGGCGAGGATCTCCACGGTCTGGTCATTCAGGATGTAACCCTGCTCGTCCAGCACGCCGTCCTGGCCATGGCTGGTGAAGGGATCGAGTGCCACGTCGGTCAGGATGCCCAGGCCCGGCACCTTGTCCTTGAGGGCGCGCACCACACGCGGCACCAGGCCGTCGGGGTTGGTGGCCTCGCGGCCATCCGGCGTCTTCAGGGACGCATCGATCACCGGGAACAGCGCCAGCACCGGAATGCCCAGCGCCACGCACTCCTGTGCCACTGGAATCAGCCGGTCCAGGCTGAGCCGCGCGACCCCGGGCATCGAGGCGACCGGCTCCACGCGGTTCTCGCCCTCGTGCACGAACACCGGCAGGATCAGATCGCTGGCGCTGACCGCATGCTCGCGCACCAGGGCGCGCGTGAAGGCATCGCGGCGCAGACGGCGCGGACGAGCAGCAGGGAAGGCAGCGGTGATGTGGGCGCGTGACAAGGCAGACTCCGTGAGCAGGGCGAAGGGGCAGGCCGCGGCGTGTGAAGGACTGCGCGATCTACGCAACTTCCCGTAGAGACGCTCGCAAAACGGCTCTGCTAAAATTGATCCTGAATGATAGCCGCAAGGTGATCGTTCCCTGCTTTTCCTCCCTGAGCAGGAGCCTTGACGTGATGACAGCGAAAAGGCTTTCCAGCCCTGGCTTTATGGCCAGGGCTTTTTTTTGACCGGCAAGGACCGGCAGGGCGCGCAGGGCGGTCGGCATAATCGGCCGATGCTCTGGATCAAAGCCTTCCACATCGTCTTCGTGGCCGCCTGGTTTGCCGGCCTGTTCTACATGCCGCGCATCTTCGTCAACCTGGCGATGGTGCCGTCCGACAGCCACGCTGAGCGCGAGCGCTTGCTGCTGATGGCGCGCAAGCTCTACAAGTTCATGACCTTGCTGATGATCCCGGCCGTGGCGCTGGGGATCTGGTTGTGGGCCCTGAACTTCGACGGTTTCAACCGCGGCTGGCTGCATGCCAAGTTGGCGCTGGTGCTGCTGGTGATCGGCTATCACCATGCCTGCAAGTCCATCCTGCGGCGCTTCGAGCAGATGGCCAATCAGCGCAGCCATCGCTGGTTCCGCGTCTTCAACGAGGTCTCGGTGCTGCTGTTCGCCGCCATCGTGGTGCTGGTGGTGGTGAAGCCCTTCTGAGCATGGTGCGACGACTGCCGCCTTTGCTGCCGCGGCGTCGCAGTTCGGCCAGCCTGCTGGCGCTGAGCTATGCCTGCCTGGTGGTCTATGCCAGCCTGTATCCCTTCGCGCCCTGGCAGTGGCCGCCGGGGCTGACCGGTCTGGCGCTGCTGCAACTGCCCTGGCCGCGCTACCACGGCAACTTTGATATCCAGGCCAATCTGCTCGGCTATTTGCCGCTGGGCCTGCTGCTGATGGCGGCGGCTGTGCGCAGTGGGTTGCGGCTGCGCCAGGGGCTGCTGCTGGCGCTGCTGACGCCGGCTCTGCTGTCCTTCGTGCTGGAGTGTTTGCAGTACTTCCTGCCCGGCCGGGTGCCCTCGGCATTGGACTGGCTGCTGAATGCCGCCGGCGCGGCGCTCGGCGCCTTGCTGGGCCTGGCGCTGCATGCGGTCGGCGGGCTGACCCGCTGGCACGGCTGGCGTGAGCGCTGGTTCGTGCCGCAGAGCGCTGGCGCGCTGGCCTTGCTGGCGATCTGGCCGATGGGCCTGCTGTTTCCGCCGCCGGTGCCGCTGGGCCTGGGCCAGGTGCTGCCGAGGCTGCAAGCCGGGCTCGGGCAGCTGCTGGCCGACACGCCCTGGGCCCTGCAGCGAGCCAGCGAGGCGATGCCTGCCCATGCCGCGTTGCCGCCCGGCTTGGAGGCACTGCTCACGGCGCTTGGCCTGCTGGCGCCCTGTCTGCTCGCCTTGTCGGTGGCGCGGCCCGGAGCTCAGCGTCTTGCGCTGGTGTTGGGCGCCGCTGGCGTGGGCGTGCTGGCCACCGGGCTGTCTACGGCGCTCAATTTCGGTCCCCAACATGCCTGGGCCTGGCTCACGCCGGGCAGCCTCGCCGGCTTGGCGCTGGGCTTGCTGGTGGGCGGGGCGATGTGCCTGGTGTCGCGGCGGGCAGCAGCAGCCTGGGGCCTGGTGGCCACAACGGCGCTGATCGCGCTGGTCAGCGAGGCGCCGACGGACCCCTACCTGGCGCAAAGCCTGGCGGCCTGGGAGCTGGGGCGCTTCATCCACTTCTACGGCTTGGCCCAGTGGCTGGGCTGGCTGTGGCCGTCCGCCGTGCTGGTCTGGCTGCTAGCCCTGTTGACGCAGCGGGGATGAGCCCCCGCGGGGCAGCGGCTTCCGACGCCCTGCCTACAATCCGGCCATGAGCTATTTCCAGCGCCACATCTTCTTTTGTCTGAACCAGCGTGACAACGGCGAGAACGCCTGCGCTCAGCATGGTGCGCAACAGGCCTTCGACCATTGCAAGTCCAAGGTGCGCGACCTGGGCCTGGCCGGCCCGGGTGGCGTGCGCGTCAACAAGGCGGGTTGCCTGGATCGCTGTGCCGGCGGGCCGGTGGCGGTGGTCTACCCCGAAGCGGTCTGGTACAGCTTTGTCGACAGCAGTGACATCGACGAGATCGTCGAGCAGCATCTGCAGAACGGGCAGGTGGTCGAGCGCCTGCTCTTGCCCGACAACGTCGGTCGTTGAAGCCGGTCCGTGAACTCTCAGACTGAGAAGCGCCTGATCGCCGGCCCGGCCGGGATGATCGAGTGTGCGATTGACGGTCCGCCAGCCAGCCATACCTTGCGCGGCGTGGCGGTGATCTGCCACCCCAACCCGACGCAGGGCGGCACGCTGGATAACAAAGTAGTGCAGACGCTGGCGCGTGCCTTTGTGCAGCTGGGCTATCGCGCGGTGCGTTTCAACTTCCGCGGCATCGGGGCCTCGGAGGGCGCCTGGGACGAGGGCCGTGGCGAGGTGGATGACGCGTTGGCGGTGATCGATGCCTGCCGCGACGCTGACCTGCCTTTGGCACTGGCGGGCTTCTCCTTTGGCGGCTATGTGGCGTCGCGCGCGGCGCAGCGCCTGCCGCAGGAGGCGCCGGCCGAGCGCCTGGTGCTGGTCGGTCCGGCCACCAGCCGTTTCGATACCGCGCCGGTGCCAGCCGATACCTTGGTGATCCATGGCGAGACGGACGATGTCGTGCCGCTGGCCTCGGTGCTGGACTGGGCGCGGCCGCAGTCGCTGCCGGTCACGGTGGTGCCGGGCGTGGGGCACTTCTTTCATGGCAAGCTGCCCCTGTTGAAGGACATCGTGCTGCGCGGCTGGCACCGTTGAAGCCAGCGGCCGCCGACTCCTTTCCATTCTTTCTTTCCTTCCTTCCCTCCTGCTTTTCTTCCTGACTGGTTCTCTCCGATGAAGCGTCTGATTGCCTTCACCCTGGCCGCGGCCAGTGCCTTCCATGCCTGGGCCCAGGCGCCGCAGCCGCCCGAGATTGCGGCTCGCAATTACTTGCTGCTGGATGTCACCTCCAACCAGGTGCTGGCCGAGCGCGAAGCCGATCAGGCACAGGACCCGGCCTCGCTGACCAAGCTGATGACGGCCTATATCGTGTTCGGCGCGCTGCGCGACAAGAAGCTGACGCTGGATCAGCAACTGAGCGTCTCGCAGCGGGCCTGGGACGAGCGCAAGGGCGACCCCTCGCTGATGTTCATCGACACGACCATGCGGCCCAAGGTCGACGAGCTGCTGCGCGGCATGATCATCCAGTCGGGCAATGACGCGTCGGTGGCGCTGGCCGAAGGCGTGGCCGGCACGGTGGAGCAGTTCGTCGCGATGATGAACCGCCAGGCCCAAGCCTGGGGCCTGAAGAACACCGAATTCAAGAACGTCACCGGCATGACCGAGCCGGGCCACAAGAGCAGCGCGCGCGACCTGTCGGTGATCGCCGGCCATTTGGTGCGCGACTTTCCGCAGTACTACGGCTATTACTCGCAGCGCGAGTACACCTTCAACAAGATCCGCCAGCACAACCGCAACCTGCTGCTGGGACGTGACCCCAGCGTGGACGGCATGAAGACCGGCTATACCGATGCGGCCGGCTATTGCCTTGTCACCAGCGCCGTGCGCGAGTTCCCCAATGGCAAGCGCCGCCTGCTGAGCGTGGTGCTGGGCACGGCCTCGCGCGAGGCGCGCGCCTCGGAAAGCCAGAAGCTGCTGAACTGGGGCTACTCGGCCTTTGATGCCGTGCGCCTTTTCGACAAGGGCCAGGCCATCAGCACGGTGCCGGTCTGGAAGGGCGCAGCGCCCGAAGTCAAACTGGGCGCCACGGACGCGGTCTTCGTAGCCGTGCCGCGCGGCGAAGGTGGCAAGCTGCAAAGCCGCATCGAGCGCACCGATCCGCTGGTGGCGCCGCTGACTCAAGGCCAGCGCGTCGGCACGCTCAAGGTCATGACGGCGGCCGGCACGCCGGTGGCCGAGGTGCCTCTGCTGGTGCAGCAGGAAGTGCCGCTGGCTGGCGTCTTTGGTCGTGCCTGGGATGCCATCCGGCTTTGGATCAAGTGAATTGGCGCCTGGCAGGGGTAAGCTGATGCGCTTGAGCAGAAGGGATATGCCATGAACCACGCCTTGCCCGATGTGCCGTGCTATCTGAATGGCGAGTTCGGTCCGCTTGCCGAGGCCAAGGTTTCGGTGATGGACCGGGGCTTCATCTTTGGCGATGGCGTCTATGAGATGGTGCCCGTCTACGGCCGGCGATTGTTCCGCTTCGACGCGCATATGGAGCGCCTGGAGCGCAGCATGGCCAAGCTGCGCATCGAAGCGCCGATGACCCGCGCCGAGTGGCTTGCGATCGCGCGCCAGCTGATCGCTGCGGTGCCGGCGGACGACCAGTGGGTCTATCTGCAGGTGACGCGCGGCGTGGCGCCGCGCAACCATGTGATGCCGCCGGACATCGCCCCCACCGTGTTTGCCTACAGCAGCGCGGCCCAGTTGCTGACGCCTGAGCAGCGCCACCGTGGCGTGTCCTGCGTGACGGCGCGCGATTTCCGCTGGGAGCGCGGCGACATCAAGAGCACCTCGCTGCTTGGCAATGTGCTGGCGCGCCAGATCTCGGCGGATGCCGGTGCGGCCGAGACCATCATGTTCCGCGACGCGCACCTGACCGAGGCCTCAGCCTCCAATGTGTGGATCGTCCGCGAAGGTGCGCTGCTGGGACCGCCCAAGAGCGAGCATGTGCTGGAGGGCGTGCGCATCGAGTTGCTGCGCGAGCTGTGCGAGGAATGCGGTATCGGCTTCAATCTGCGGCCGATCGCCGAGGACGAGGTGATGAGCGCGGACGAGATCATCCTGAGCTCGGCCACCAAGGAAGTGCTGGCCGTGACGACACTGGACCACCAGCCGGTCGGTCATGGCGCGCTGCGCGGCAAACCGGGGCCGGTGTATGCCCGGCTGTACGAAGGCTACCAGCGCGCCAAGCTGCTGCAATCGATCTGAGCGCGAGGAGAGCTGAACGATGAATCGCCCAATCCCGCCCGAAGAGTCGCTGATTGAGTACCCGTCGCGTTTCCCCATCAAGGTGATGGGTGCGCATGTGGAGGGTTTCGTCGAGGCGATCACCTTCGTGGCACAACGCTTCGACCCCGGCTTCGATCCCGCCACCATCGAGCAACGCCCCAGCAAGGCCGGCAACTACCTGGGTTTGACCATCACCGTCACGGCGACCAGCCGCGAGCAGCTCGATGAGCTCTACCGCACGCTGACCACGCACCCGATGGTCAAGGTGGTGCTTTGAGGCCATGATCGTCAAGAACCTGGGGCGGGTGGACTATCTGCCCACCGAAGCGGCGATGCGCGCCTTCACCGAGGCGCGCAGTCCTGAGACGCCGGACGAGCTCTGGCTCTGCGAGCATCCGCCCACCTACACCCAGGGCCTGGCCGGCAAGGCTGAGCATGTGCTGATGAACCCCTCGGGCATTCCCATCGTGCAGACCAACCGTGGCGGGCAAGTAACCTACCACGGGCCTGGACAGGTGGTGGCCTACCCGCTGGTGGACCTGCAGCGCCTGGGCATCTATGTGCGCGAGTACGTGTTCCGCCTGGAGACGGCGGTGATCCAGACGCTTGAAAGCTTCGGGATCACCGGCCACCGGGTGGCCGGCGCACCCGGCATCTATGTGCGCCTGGATGATCCTGGCTCGCATGCTGCACTGGCTGGCCCTGTCCCGCAGGACGATCCCTTTCGCGGCCTGGGCAAGATCGCCGCGCTGGGCATCAAGGTCAGCCGGCACTGCACCTATCACGGCGTGGCGCTGAATGTGGCGATGGACCTGCAACCCTATGCCGGCATCAACCCTTGCGGCTATGCCGGGATGCAGACGGTCGACCTCGCTACACTTCGAGTCTCCACCGATTGGCCCACCGTGGCCCAGCGCTTTGGCGACCGTCTGGTCGCTCAGATGACGCGCTGATCACCGACAACAGCGGGGCATTCATGCCGACCGAGAACATCACTCACGAAGCCAAGACCGGCGAGGCCTATGACGCCAGCGCCAAGCAGAAGGCCCAGGCCAAGACCGCGCGCATTCCCATCAAGGTGGTGCCGGCCGAGACACTGAAGAAGCCTGACTGGATCCGCGTCAAGGCCGGTTCACCAAGCACGCGCTTCTACGAGATCAAGCAGATCCTGCGCGAGCAGAAGCTGCACACGGTCTGCGAGGAAGCCTCGTGCCCGAACATCGGCGAATGCTTCGGCAAGGGCACGGCCACCTTCATGATCATGGGCGACAAGTGCACGCGGCGCTGCCCCTTCTGCGATGTGGGTCACGGTCGTCCTGACCCGCTGGATGCGGACGAGCCGGTCAATCTGGCCAAGACCATCGCCGCGCTGAAGCTCAAGTACGTGGTGATCACCAGCGTTGACCGCGACGACCTGCGCGATGGCGGCGCCGGCCATTTCGCCGAGTGCATCACCAAGGTTCGCGAGCTCAGCCCGACCACCCAGATCGAGGTGCTGGTGCCCGATTTCCGCGGCCGCATGGACCGCGCGCTGGACATCCTGAAGGCCGCGCCGCCGGATGTGATGAACCACAACCTCGAGACCGCGCCGCGCCTTTACAAGGAAGCGCGCCCGGGCTCGGACTACGAGTTCAGCCTGAACCTGCTCAAGCGCTTCAAGGAAGAAGTGCCGGGCGTGCCTACCAAGAGCGGCATCATGGTGGGCCTGGGCGAGACCGATGAGGAAGTGCTGCAGGTGATGCGCGACATGCGCGCGCACAACATCGACATGCTGACCATCGGCCAGTACCTGGCCCCCTCGGGCCACCACCTGCCGGTGCGCCGCTATGTGCACCCGGACACCTTCAAGATGTTCGAGGCCGAGGCCTACAAGATGGGCTTCAGCCATGCGGCGGTGGGCGCAATGGTGCGCTCCAGCTATCACGCGGACCAGCAGGCCGCGCATGCGGGGGTCGGGGCTGAATAGGCCTTCGGATTCCGGACTCTGGAATGAAATCGAGCCGCTGATGCGGCTCGATTGCTTTGGGTGTCGGGCGGGCTCAGCCATCCGGCTTGCATCGCCGGCTGGCCTTCGCCAGCCATGCGCCCCTTCCGGGCCAGATGCGCTGGCTCAGCTCTCGGCCAGAAGTTTTTCTACCAGGGCGTGCAGCGCCGGGAAGTCAGGCGCGCCAACATAGCGTTTGACGATCTGGCCGCGTTTGTCGATCAGCAGCGTGGTGGGCGTCAGCCTGATGTCGCCGAAGCGCTGGGCGATCTCGCCGGTGTTGTCGATTGCCACACCGAAGGGCAGCTTGCGGCTCTCGGCGAAGCGCGCCACATAGGCTGGTGGGTCATAACTCATGGCCACTGCCAGGGTGTCGAATCCGCGCTGCTTGAACTTCTCGTGCGTTGCCATCAGCTCGGGCATTTCGAGCACGCAAGTGGCGCAACTGGTGGCCCAGAAGTTGACCAGCACGACCTTGCCCTGCCATTGCGAGGACACATGTTTGCTGCCGTCCAGCAGCACGTAGTCCACGACGGGCGCCGCCGGGCGCTGTGCCAGGCTCTGGTAGCCCAGCAGCCCGGCCACAGCCAGGCCGGCGGCAAGCAGGAGGGGCGCTAGAAAACGAGGCAGCTTCTTCATGAGTTCCAGTTTAGACCAGAGCTCAAGCCCGCAGAAATTGGCGGGTCACGCCGCTGGCTTACATGCCGCGCGAGAGTTCGAACAGCAGCACCGAGGGCATGGCGTCGATCAGGTGGCTGCGCGAGATTCGTGCGATGCGGTCGCTGGTCGCAGTGGACAGCTGAGTCAGATGTTCGTGGTCCAGCACTTCGATGAAGCTGAACTCAGGCACTTCTCTGAGCAGGTCTCGACGCAGCAGATCAAAGGCTGCGTTGCGTTGCGTGGCCTCGAAGACGATGCCATGCGGCAGGCCCTCCATGCAGAACTGCGAGGCCTCGTCCATATTGTTGACCACGTCGATGATCAGGCCCATGTGGCGCACGGCTTCCTGAATCTGTGCGCGGAGCTCGCGCCTGGGCGTGACGATCAACAGGTGGCTGCCGGCCAGCGGTTTGGAGTTGGCAGACGGCAGATGCTCGGGCTCCTTTTCCACCACGGGCGGTGGCGCCACGGGGGGGCTGCTTTCATCTCCCACGGTCTGCGGGAATTCCAGCGTCAGCACGGTGATGCTGCTCTCGTCTTCACGCAGCGGCAGCACGCCCATCGTCAAGGCGGTCTGTTCAAGGAGGCGCCAGGCCAGTGAATTCAATGTGGCGGGTGCCGGTGCCGAACGTGAGTCATCCAGCATGTCCATCGAACGGTGTGCAAACCGGCAGACCAGGCGCGCCTTGGTCGGCCAGGGCGTCAGGTCGAGCCGCAGGTCAACGGAGGAGTGCGTGCTGGTCAGCGCCCAGTCCATCAAGGCATTGAGCAGACCGAAAATCAGCGAGCCATCAGCATAGACCTCGACCGGCTTGAGCACCTGACGGATCTGGATCCCGCGGGCCTGTGTTTCGCGACTGCGATGCGCCAGCACGCTGCGCAAGAGCTGCGTGAGGTGAACGCGTTCGCGCGCCAGCTTGATCCGGCCTGAGGCCAGGCGCGCCAGTTGCTGGCCCATCATCCCGGCCTCGCGGGCATGCGCCACGCTTTCGCGCAGGGCGCGCAGGCCCTGACGGTCGATCTGGCCAGTCACCATCAGGTTGTGGATGCGCTCCAGCGCACCGCTCAGCGGGCCGGCGATCTCAGCGCCGATCTGCTGCACGATCTCTGCCCATTGAGCATGGCTCGGCCCCTGCGCCATATCGTTGGCGGCACCACTGACCTTGACGGGCGGGGCGGGCGGTTGGCTGGGCATGGGGTGCAAAAGGCTGTGGCTTCGGGGCTTTTCTCGGGATCGGGCGGCCCCGGCTTGTATTAAGCGAAGCGGTCGCCATGGTCCGGGCCTGCTCTTGCAGCGTCCATCCCCCGTCTCGGGGGAAACCTTGGGGGGCTTGTGCCAGCGCGGCGCAGTGTGCGCAATTTCGCACGGACTGCGCCGGCGTGGAGGGGGTCAGGTGATGACGCCGCGTTCGCGCAGCAGCGCAATCTGCTGTTCGCTCAGCCCGGCTTCAGCGAGTACATCCAGCGTGTGTTGGCCCAGCAGCGGGGGCGCGTGGCGGTAGCTGATGGGGGTGGCGGACAGCTTGATCGGGCTGGCGACCAGGCGGAGCTTGTCGCTGAGCGGGTGCGGCATCGCGACGGTCATCTCACGGGCCTGGACCTGTGGATCGGCAAAGGCCTCGGCCAGGTCGTTGATGGCGCCACAAGGCACCTTGGCTGCTTCCAGCGCGCCAAGCCAGTCGTTGCGCGGCCGCGTGGCCACGACAGCGGCGATCTCTGGCACCAGGATGGCGCGGTGCCTGACGCGGTCGGCATTCTTCGCGAATCGAGGGTCGGTGGCCCAGTCCGGGCGCCCGGCGATCTCGGCGAACTTGGTGAACTGGCTGTCATTGCCGACGGCCAGGATCAGATGCCCATCGCTGCTGGCAAAGACCTGGTAGGGCACGATGTTCTGGTGCGCATTGCCCATGCGCTTGGGCGCGACGCCGGTACACAGGTAGTTGGAGCCCAGATTGGCCAGCATCGCCAGCTGCGTATCGAGCAGCGCCATATCGATCACCTGGCCCTGGCCGGTGGCATCGCGGTGGCGCAGAGCGGCCAGGATGGCGACGGTGGCATACAGGCCGGTGAAGAGGTCGGCCACCGCGACGCCGACCTTCTGCGGGCCACCGCCGGGCAGGTCGTCACGTTCGCCGGTGACACTCATCAAGCCGCCGATGCCTTGCACCGCGTAGTCATAGCCTGCGCGGTCCTTGTAGGGGCCGGTCTGGCCGAAGCCGGTGATGGAGCAGATCACCAGCCCTGGGTTGGCCGCCAGCAGCGTCGGCGCATCAAGCCCGTAGCGCGCCAGGTCTCCGACCTTGAAGTTCTCCACCAGCACATCCACCTGGCCGGCCAGCTCCCGTATCAAGGCCTGACCCTCGGGCTTGGCGATGTCGATGGCGATCGAACGTTTGTTCCGGTTGGCGCCCAGGTAGTAGGCGGCCTCCGAGGTGTCCCGGCCTTCGGCGTCACGCAGATAGGGCGGGCCCCAGGCGCGGGTGTCATCGCCGCTGCCCGGGCGCTCGACCTTGATCACGTCGGCACCGAGGTCGGCCAGGGTCTGCGTGCACCAGGGGCCGGCAAGCACGCGGGACAAGTCGAGCACGCGCACGCCATCGAGCGCGCCAGGGGTGGGGGTGTTCGGGGTCTGCATGAAGGCATTGTGCGACAGCAGCGGACGTGGCCGTGCGCATGGCGGCATCGATAATGCGGCGATGAAACGCTACCTTTCTTCGGCCCGCGCGCTTGCGACAGTCCTGCTGCTTGCGTTGGGAATTGCGGCCTGCGCGCCGAAGCTTGATTGGCGGGAGGTGCGTCCCGAGGGGGCAGGGCTGAAGGCCTTGTTCCCTTGCAAGCCTTCGGTGGAAAGCCGCGCCGCGCCGCGCACGGGGGCGGCCGCCACTCCAGCCATGGGCCTGGCGGTGTGCCGGGTGGATGAGCTCAGTGTCTCGGTGTCTTGGGCGGATGTGCCCGAACCCGCGCAAGTCGGGCCGGCAATGCAGCAAATGCGCGAGTCGCTGCTGGGCAAGCTTCAGGTGCCCTCGGACGCCGTCCAGGCCGTGACCGTGGTGGGCATGACGCCGAATGAGCAGGCGCTGCAGCAGGTCTTTCTGGTGGCGGGCGCTGGCGCGGCGGCGCGTCAGGGCTCGGTCGCAGTCTTCGCGAGGGGCTTGCGGGTCTACCAGTTGGTGATGCTGGGCGCGCGCCCCGGGGCCGAGGCCACGCAGACTTGGGAGACGTTGCTGGGCTCCATCAAGCTGGAGCCATGAGCGCCGTGCTGGGTTCGCGCGCTGCGCTGCTGATTTTCGCGAGCTTTGCCTTCGCCTACTTCTTCTCGGCGCTGCTGCGCGCGGTGACCGCGACGCTGGCGCCTGTATTCAGTGCCGAACTGGAACTGGCCGCCTCGGATCTCGGCCTGCTGGCCGGCGCCTATTTCCTGGGCTTCTGCGCGATGCAGCTGCCGCTGGGGAGCGCGCTGGATCGATGGGGGTCCAAGCGGGTGCTGCTGGTACTTCTTTCAGTCGCTGTGCTGGGTTGCGCCGGATTTGCCCTCGCGCAAAGTTTCACCGGCATGATGCTCACGCGGGTGCTGATTGGCGTTGGCGTGTCAGCCTGCCTGATGGCGCCGCTGACCGCATTCCGGCAAAGCTTCTCGGCAGCCGCGCAGTTGCGGGCGAACTCCTGGATGCTGATGACCGGTTCGCTGGGGATGCTGGCGTCGACGCTGCCGGTGCAATGGCTGCTACCTGCGCTGGGGTGGCGCGGCTTGTTCTGGCTGCTGGCGGGGCTGCTGCTGCTGGCCATGCTGTTGCTGGCGCTGCTGATCCCGCGCGACGCACCGGCGGCAGCGGCCGATGCCCGGGCAGGCAGCTATGCGCAGGTCTTCCGTGCGCCCTTGTTCATCCGCTTGCTGCCGCTCGGGCTGCTGCCGTATGGAGGCATGGTGGCCGTGCAGTCCCTGTGGGCCGGGCCGTGGCTGACCCGCGTCTGCGGCTGGAGCCAGGCGGAAGCGGCGCAGGGCTTGTTCTTTCTTAACCTGGCGATGCTGTTCACCTTTCTCGCCTGGGGCTTGTTGATGCCAAGGTTGGCGGCGCATGGCTGGGGCGCATTGCGGCTGCTCAAGTGGCTGTTGCCGCTTGGGCTGGCGAGCCTGCTGCTGGCCGTTGCGCTGGGGCAGCACAGCGGTGTCTGGGCCTGGGTGCTGTTCTGTGTGGGCACCTCGGTGGTCACGCTGTCCCAGCCCGCCGTCGGCCAAGCCTTCGACGCCCGTCTGGCTGGCCGTGCCTTGTCGGCCTTCAATCTGGTGATCTTCGTGGGCGTCTTTGCGGTGCAATGGGGCATCGGGCTTGCCGTTGATGCCTTGCTGGCCAGCGGGTGGAGCACACAGGCGGCCTTTCAAGGCGCATTTGCGGTGCTGGCCGCCGGTTTCGCACTGGCCTATCTCTGGTTTGTGCTGCCGGACGGCGTCCGGGCGACAGTGGGACGATAATCTGACTATGACTGGCTTGCTCTTGATCGCCCACGCTCCGCTGGCCTCTGCGCTTGCGACAGTGGCAGAGCACACGTTTCCGAACTGTGCCCCGCAGGTCACTGCTCTCGATGTGACGCCGGAGATGTCGGTCGACGAGGTGGAGGCGCGTGCCCGCGCCCTGCTGAGCGCCGCAGGACATGCCGAGGTGCTGGTGTTGACCGATGTGTTCGGCGCCACACCCTGCAACGCCGCCCAGCGTCTGCTGGATGATGCGGGGCATGTGCAGGTCGTCAGCGGTGTCAACGTGCCCATGCTCTGGCGCACGCTCTGTTATTCGTCGGAGCCCTTGGCGGATCTGGTGACAAGAGCGTCCGAGGGCGGCGTCAAGGGCATCGTCAAGGCTGAACCTGACCCTTCCTCCAATACCTCGTGCGATAGCTGCAGATGCTCAAGTCCACTCTCCTGATCAGCAACAAACTGGGCTTGCATGCCCGCGCATCTGCCAAGCTGACAAAGCTGGCTGGTGGTTTCCAGTGTGAGGTGTTCCTTAGCCGCAATGGCCGACGCGTCAATGCCAAGAGCATCATGGGCGTGATGATGCTGGCCGCGGGAATGGGCTCTCAGGTCGAACTGGAGACCGAAGGTGCCGATGAGGCGCAGGCACAGCAGGCTATCACTGCCCTCGTGAACGACAAGTTCGGCGAGGGCGAGTGAGTCGAGCCTGCCGGGCACGCGTTCACTCCAGGAAGTGACGCCGGTAGCGCGCCGGCAGGTCAGCGATGCGCATCATCAGCGGCAGGTCCGCTGTGTTGAAGTCGGGGTCCCAGGCCGGTGCGCCCAGTACGCGGGCTCCGCAGCGCAGATAGCCCTTGATCAGCGGCGGCGGCTCGACGTCCAGATCGTGCCTCAATTCGTCGACTGGCAATGCCAAGCGCGGGCTTACTCGCCACTCGGGAGTCGCGAGCTGGGTCTGTTCCAGACGCTTCCACAAGCTGGCTGCATAGTGACCGCCGTCACGCATGCTGACGCTGGCACAGCCGATCATGGTGTCGAGCTTGTTGCGCAGCATGAATTCAGCCAGCGCGCCCCACAGCGCCATGATGGCGCCGCCCGAGCGGTGATCGGGATGCACGCAGGAGCGGCCCAGCTCAACCATGCGCGGGCGTAGGTCGTTGAGCGGCGAGAGATCGAACTCGGTTTCACTGTAGAGGCCGCCGGCACGCGCGGCTGCAGCCGGGGTCAGCACCCGATAAGTGCCGATGACGAGCCCCGGGCCGTCCGCCGACTCGCGAGTGCGCACGAGCAGGTGTTCGCAGTAGTCGTCAAAGCGGTCTGCGTCGTGCGCGGCAGGCGTTCCGGGCGGCGGCGTCAGTCGCGCACCCATCTCGCCAGCGAAGACCGAGTACCTCAGGCGCTGGGCTTCGCGGACTTCGTCTTGTGAACGAGCCCATGCCACATCCAGTTGAGGCCGCGCGAGAGGCTGATGCGTGTCCAGTTGCGGTGCTGGAAGTGACCTCCGTAGCGCAGTCTCGGTGCGCAGCTCGGAGAAGGGCAGTGTGGGCAGCGGGATGTCCCTCATGGCGACCTCGTCTGTGGTTGACGCCCGTGATGCTCGGGCGCCGCGGTGACGCTGCCGTGACGCGTTCATGACGGGATGATGAAGGCGCGGCGCTGCTACAGTCAGCGCATGAGCTTCCAGGTCTTCGGCATTCCGGTTTCCCGCGGCGTGGCCATTGGGCGTGCCGTGCTGGTGGCGTCGAGTCGTATCGACGTGGCGCACTACTTTATTGACGATGCCAGCGTAGCCAGCGAGATTGAGCGCTGCCTGCGTGGGCGCGATGAAGTGGTCCGCGAACTGGAGACGCTCAAGACGGATCTGCCCAGCGACGCCCCCCACGAGTTGGCCGCTTTGCTGGACGTACATCTGATGCTGCTTCATGACGAGGCCCTCACTGGTGCGACCAAGCAGTGGATCGTTGAGCGGCACTACAACGCTGAGTGGGCGCTGTCAGCCCAACTCGAAGTGCTGGCCCGCCAGTTCGACGAGATGGAGGACGAATACCTTCGCGAGCGCAAGGCGGATCTCGAACAGGTGGTAGAGCGCGTGCTGGGGGCGCTGGCGCGTGAGCAGGGCAAGAGTCAGGGCAACGCTGCCAGCTTGGCGCAGCGAGACTTTGCCGGCGAGGATCCGCTGCTGCTGGTTGCGGCCGATATCGCGCCCGCGGACATGATGCAATTCAAGCGCAGCGTGTTCCACGGCTTCATCACGGATATCGGCGGCAAAACTTCGCACACGGCGATCGTTGCCCGCAGCATGGACATCCCAGCGGTGGTCGGAACGCGCGAGGCCTCGCGGCTGATTCGCCAGGACGATTGGGTCATCATCGATGGCGATGTTGGCGCGGTGATCGTCAACCCGTCTCCCATCGTGCTGGAGGAGTATCGTTTTCGGCAGCGTCAAAGCGAGCTGGAGCGCGCTCGACTCGCCCGGCTGCGCCATACACCTGCGGTGACACTGGATGGTGAACGGATCGAACTCCATGCCAATATTGAGCTGCCCGGCGATGCACCGGCGGCTGTAGAGGCTGGCGCGACCGGCGTGGGTTTGTTCCGCAGCGAGTTTTTGTTCATGAACCGTGGCGGGCAGCTTCCGGGCGAAGATGAACAGTTCGAGGCCTATCGGGCAGCGGTCGAGGCCATGCGCGGCATGCCAGTAACGATCCGCACCGTCGACATTGGTGCCGACAAACCCTTGGACCGAATGAGTCCCAGCGAGTTGCGTCACGAACATGTGCTCAACCCGGCCATGGGGCTCCGGGCGATTCGCTGGAGCTTGGCAGAGCCGAGCATGTTCCGTCAGCAGCTTCGAGCCATCTATCGGGCCAGCGCCTACGGAAAGATCAGGCTGCTGATCCCCATGGTGGCGCACCTCGGAGAGGTCCGCCAGATTCAGGAAGCAATCGTTCGGGTGAAGCAGCAATTGACTGACTCTGGGCAGGCGTACACGCATGTCGACCTTGGGGTCATGATTGAGATACCGGCTGCTGCCGTGATGCTGCCGCTCTTGTTGCCGCACGTGGACTTCGTGTCCATTGGAACCAATGACTTGATCCAGTACACGCTGGCGATTGATCGAGCAGACGAAGCGGTGGCCCACCTGTACGACCCGTGGCACCCGGCTGTCCTTCATCTGATTGCATCAACGATCTCCCAGGCCCGGCAGGCGGGGCGGTCTGTCAGTGTGTGCGGCGAGATGGCCGGAGATCCGGCGTTCACGGACTTGCTGCTCGCCATGGGCTTGAGAAGCTTCTCCATGCACCCGGCACAAATACCCACTGTCAAGCAGCGCATCCTCCGCGCAGATGCGGCGCGACTGTCGAGCGCCGTGCCGCAGATACTGGCCAGCGAGGATCCCGCAACAGTTGCCGAAACGGTGTTTGCCGGCCAGCGGCAGCGGACGACGCCGCTCCACTGAGCTATTCATGCGCTGTAGCCGCAGCCATACGGGCATCGCGGACAGGACAGCTGCGGCTCGGGCCCCGCTGACACGTTGGCGCAGCCTACGAACGGTGCGCCGCCGCCATGAGCCTGCTTGTCGCCGCGCTAGTCTGAATCGATTTCCGCCCAACCTGTTGCACCACTCCAAAAACCTGTGCCATAATCTAAGGCTGCGCTGAACACAGCAGGTGTCGCGAAAGCGGTGCTGGCAGGGTTGGGTGCAGGGCGGTAGAGAAAAGCGAGTTTGAAAATTATTTCGAGCGAGC
>PNNH01000002.1 GCA_013824165.1 Methylibium sp.
AAGATCATCATCGGCCGCGAGGAGATCGAGCGCTTTGGCGATGCCAGCGTGGCCGAGACGCTGAAGCGCCTGCCCGGCGTCACCACCGGCGGCCGCCCGGGTCGCGGCGGTGCGCCGCGCATGCGCGGCATGGGCGCGGGCTATACCCAGGTGCTGGTCAATGGCGAGCGCATGCCGGCCGGCTTCTCGCTGGACGACTTGCCGCCCGAGCAGGTGGAACGCATCGAGGTGATGCGCGCGCCCACCGCCGAGTTCGGCGCGCGCGCCGTGGCCGGCACCATCAATATCGTGCTGCGCGAGGCCCTGGTGAAGCGCAACAACGATCTGCGCGTCGGCACGGCCTATGAAAAAGGCCTGTGGAGCCCGCAGTTCTCATGGACGCGCAACGACACGCTGGGCGAGGAAGGCAGCGGCCATGCCTACACCACCAGCGTGGTGGCCAACCGCAGCAGCCGCATGGACGATGTGGACACGCGCACCACCACACTCAATCTGCAGGACGGCAGCAGCAGCCGCCTGCAGCAGACCGGCCGCAGCGAGAACACGCGCGACAGCCTCAACGTCAATGCCCGCGTGCAGCTGCGCCTGGATGGCGGCAACACGCTGAACTTCATGCCCATCCTGGTGGCCGCGCAGGGCAAGAACAGCAGCGCCTTCACACAGGTGCCGGGCCGTGACTACGACCAGGTGCAGACCGAGGGCGACAACCAGTTCCGCATGGGCCGGCTCAACGGCATGTGGATGCAGCGCCTGTCCGACAGCAGCCGGTTGGAGCTGCGCGGCGGCATCGGCCAGGCCCAGCTCGACAGCAACAGCTTGCGCCAAGAATGGCGAGGCACGCCTGGTGCGCTGCTGCTCTCCAAGCGCCAGGACGACACAACCGACAGCCTGGACCGCTCCTGGAACCTGGCCAGCAAGCTCTCGCACCAGCTGGAAGCCAGCGAGCACAGCCTGGTCGGCGGCCTGGAGGCCGAGGGTGTCAAGCGCGACCAGACGCGCATCAGCCTGGTCAACGGCCTGCCACGCCCCGAGCTGGCCGACTTCGGCGATGAGCTGCAGGCCTCGACGCTGCGCCTGGCCGCCTACGCGCAGGACGAGTTCCAGATCAACAAGCAATGGTCGGCCTATGCAGGCCTGCGCTGGGAAGGCATTCGCACCAGCAGCGATGCCGCCAACTACGCGGTGCGCAACAACTCCAGCGTCTGGACGCCGCTGCTCCACACCGTCTGGAAGCCGAACGAGAAAAGCCGCGACCAGGTGCGCGTCAGCCTGACGCGAAGTTACCGCGCGCCCGATGTGCAAAACCTGATCGCGCGGCCGACCATCAACTCGCAATACGAGCTCGACCCCGACACCGGCAGCTACCCAGACCGCGCCGGCAATCCCGATCTCAAGCCCGAACTGGCCACCGGCATCGATCTGGCCTTCGAGCGCTACCTGAGCAAGGGCGGCGTGCTGAGCGTCAGCACCTTTGCCCGCCGCATCACCGACCTCATCCGCAATGTCACCACGCTGGAAAACGTCAGCTGGTCCGGCACGCCGCGCTGGGTGCAGCGCCCGCGCAATATCGGCAACGCCACGACCTACGGCATCGAGCTGGAAGCCAAGTTCCGCCTCGACGAGTTCATCGACGACGCCCTGCCCGTCTCGCTGCGCAGCAATCTGAGCCTGTTCCGATCCAGCGTTGACGGCATTCCCGGCCCCAACAACCGGTTGGACCAGCAGCCCAAGGCCACCGCCAATCTGGGCGCCGACTACCGCATGCGCGGCCTGCCGCTGAGCTTTGGCGGCAATCTCAACTGGACGCCGGCCACCACTGTGCAGCAGACCCCGCTGCTGGCCAGCAGCAGCAGCCGCAAGCTCGTGGGCGATGCCTTCGTGCTGTGGAACATCAACCGCGACATCGGCCTGCGCCTGGCCGCCAGCAATATCGCGCCGCTGGACTACAGCAGTGCCAGCATGATCACCACCAGCAAGTGGCAGACCACGACCGAGAGCGCCGGACGCACCTTCACCAACTGGCAGCTGCGGCTGGAGGTCAAGCTGTAGGCCCGGCGTGTCCTCGCACGAATGTGCGTGGAACGGAGCAGCGCCACGTAGGATGGACTACTGACCCTGTCCTATGGCGTCAGCGAGGCGGCGGCATAGGAAATTTGCAAACCTTCTGCAGGTAGCGGCTACTGACCTCTGCACAAGGCGCAAGACCGCGCCAAAGCCGAACGCAAGAGAGAAAAGGCCGAAGCCACCACCAAGTTCATTCCAAGGCGACCCCTTCGATATCGCTCCGAAAGGCGGCGCCCGCCAGAAATGTGACGCGCGAGGGGACAGCGGCAAGCGGACGTGCGAAGCGAATCCCCTTTTGAAAGCAAAGGCCAACATATGCAACACATAATGTTGCATGAAAAGAAACAGTCAGCTCTCTGACGTATTGCACGTACTGCTTCACATGGCCCAGGACGAAGGGCCTGCCACGTCTGAGGCACTAGCCGCCGCCATGAACACCAACCCTGTGGTGCTGCGCCGTCTGATGGGTGGTCTGCGTGACGCAGGGTTTGTGGTCTCTCAAAAAGGCCATGGGGGCGGCTGGGTGCTGTCGTGCGCGCTTGACCGCATCACCTTGAGCGACGTGTACCAGGCGCTGGGCGCACCCAAGCTGGTGTCGCTGGGCTTTCGGGAAGACAACCCAAGCTGCTTGGTGGCCCTGGCCGTGAACCACGCCCTGGCTGGGGCCGCACATGAGGCCGAGGCCCTGCTGCTCAAGCGTTTCGGCGCGGTCACCTTGGCCACTTTGTCAGCTGACTTTCACCGTCGCATGGCCCAGCACAAAGCCAAAGGTCATACCCATCAACTGAGAGACCACAGCCATGAAGTCATTTGAATTTGCTGTCATCGGCGGCAGTTACGCTGGCATGGCCGCGGCCCTGCAACTGGCCCGCGCGCGCCGCAACGTGCTGGTGGTAGACGCAGGCCAGCCGCGCAACCGATTTGTTGATGCTGCCGGGGGCACATCACACGGCTACTTGACGCAAGACGGCAGCGCGCCCGCCGAGATTGCCGCCGATGCCCGCGAGCAACTCATGAACTACCCCAATGTGGAATGGCTAACCGGCACCGCAGACGATGCCCGCGTGGCACCAGACGGGCGGCTGACGTTTCGCGTGCACAACGAGACCCTCGGGGCGCAGCGCCTCATTATCGCCACCGGCGTTCGCGACCTACTGCCGCTGGTGCCTGGTCTGGCCGAGCGCTGGGGTCACAGCGTCTTTCATTGCCCGTATTGCCACGGCTACGAAGCAGACGCCGGGCCAATTGGCATCATTGCCGCGTCGCCGCTGGCGCAGCATCACGCCATCATGTTGCCGGACTGGGGCCGAACGACCCTGTTTTTGAACGGTGCCTACAGACCCAACGCTGAAGAACTCGCCGCGATCGCTCGCCGTGGTACACAAGTGGAAGTGGTGCCAATTGCGCGCATTGACGGGTTCGCCGACGTGGTGCTGCAAGACGGCCGCACCCTCTGCATGAATGCCTTGTTTACCCAGCCCCAGACCGTCATGAGCAGCCCCATCGCCGAGCAACTGGGCTGCACCCTGGAAGATGGGCCCACGGGGCGGTTCATCAAGGTGGACGATTTCAAGGCCACCAGCGTGCCAAACGTGTTTGCCTGTGGCGATGCCGCGCGCATAGCAGGCAACGTGACGCTGGCCGTCGCAGATGGTGCGATGGCGGCATACGGAGCACATCGGACTTCAATGACTCAAGCCCAATAGCGCTCGCCATCGGACTCGCACAAGTCGACGAACGGGTGCATGTGCGCCATCAGCACAACGCACCCCGTCAATTAGGACACGCAGGCCGGCTCCTTCCACCACACCAAGCCGACGCTTGCTGCAGTCACCGTGGGCCACAGGCCCACCAACGGCAATCGCTGCAATGCCCCATCAGTCGCAGCTGGAAGCCGAAGCCTCAGCTACTGCGGGTTCTGGCGCGCACTCTGCTTCGTCGCCTCGCACCAATCGCCTCAGCCGCTCACTTTACTAGCTAGCAGCAGTGATCACACCGCCCCGGCTCAGAACTTCGCGCTCAGCTCCAGCGCCACGCTACGCGGCGGCGTCACCCAGCCGTAGGGCGTGCCGAAGGGTGCGCCCATCATGCTGGTCCAGCGCTCGTACTGCTTTTCGGCGAGGATGTTGACGATCAGCGCTGCGCTCCAGCGCTTGCCCGGGGCATCCCAGAACAGGCGCGCGTCGATGCGCTGCATCGCCTTGCCGACCTTGAAGCCCAGGCCCTGCACGCAGCTGCCCTGGTTGACGGAGTCGGCAGTGCAGCTCTGCGCGCCTACATAGCCCCAGCTCAGGCCGAAGTTGCCTATGCCGCCGGCCATGGGAAGGCACGACCGGAGATCAAGCCGGCAAGGTATCGATCGGTAAGCGCAGCCCTGCCACGCCTGCGAATCGATACAAGCTCGCCGCGACCACCCGGCGCGGCGCGGCTAGGCTGCGGGCATGTTAGAACCTGTGACCTGTCCCGAATCCCGCCGCCGCGGCCGGCAGCCCGCGCTGGCGGCCCTGCTGCTGGCACTGCTGAGCGCCTGTACAACCGTTCCGCCCCCCGAGACAGCCCTGCCGGACGCTGACACCAACCGTCAGCGACAGCAGGCCTTCGACCAGAGCCAGCGGCGCTGGCATGGCGCCAGCGTGCAGGAGTTGCTGGCCAAGCAAGGCCCGCCCAGCAGCCGCAGCCGCGATGCCCATGGCCAGCAGCGCTTGAGCTACACCCGTACCCTGCCGCTCAAGGCGCCGACCGGGCCGCAAAGCGCGTCGTTCTCATGCACGGTGCATTACCTGCTCGATGCCAAGGGCCTGCACATCGTCAGCCACCGCATCGAGGGTTGTTAAAGCTTCAGCGCCGCAGCCAGGCCGCCGCACCTTCGCCGGCCACCGCGCCGCTGGCCATGCTGGCGGTGAGCAGGTAGCCGCCGGTGGGCGCTTCCCAGTCCAGCATCTCGCCGGCGCAAAACACGCTGGGCAGCTTGCGCAGCATCAGATGCTCGTCAAGCTCGGGCAGGCAGACGCCGCCGGCGCTGCTGATGGCCTCGGCCACCGGGCGCGGCGCCAGCAGGCGGATCGGCAGGTGTTTGAGGGCACGCGCCAGCGTGGCCACATCGCCGTATTCATCCTTGCTCAGCACCTCGTGCAGCAGCGAGGCCTTCAGGCCTTCGATCCCCAGGCGGCTCTTCAGATGCGTGGACATCGAGCGTGGGCCGCGCGGCCGCGCCACCTCGTCGGCCACGAAGGCCTCGCTGCGCGAGGGCAGCAAGTCCAGATGGATCAAGGCTTCGCCGTGGTCCTCGATCTCCTCGCGCAGAAGGCTGGAGGCCGCATAAATCAGCGAGCCCTCGACGCCGCTGGCCGTGATGACGAACTCGCCCTGGCGGCTGAAGCTGCGGCCGCTCTGGCCCTCGAAATGCAGTGCCACCGGCTTGACCGGCTGGCCGGCAAACTTGTCGCGAAACAGCGTACTCCAGCCCGGCTCGGCGGCGCCAGCGCGCAGCCGGCCGACATCGAAGCCGCAGTTGGCCGGGCGCAGCCCCGCCACGGCCACGCCGCGCGCGGCCAGGATCGGCACCCAGCCGGCGTTGGAGCCCAGCTGCGGCCAGGACGCACCGCCCAGCGCCAGCACCAGCACATCGGCTGGCACCACGCGCTCTTCGTCGCCATGGCGAAAGCGCAGCGCCTGCGCTTCGGTCCAGCCCAGCCAGTGGTGGCGCATGTGAAAGCGCACGCCTGAGGCACGCAGCCGGGCCAGCCAGGCGCGCAGCAAAGGCGCGGATTTCATGTCGACCGGAAAGACCCGCCCCGAGGAGCCGACGAAGGTCTCCACCCCCAGCTCGAGCGCCCAGTCGCGCAGCGCCGGGCCATCGAGGCGAGCGAGCCACTGCGCCACCTCGGCACAAGGCTCGCCCCGTCCGGTGGCAAAGCGGCTGGCAAACAACGCGCCGTCTTCGGAGTGCGTCAGGTTCAGGCCGCCCTTGCCGGCGAGCAGGAACTTGCGCCCCACCGAGGCCATGGCATCGAACACATCCACTTCGCAACCCGCAGCGCGCAGCCGCTCGGCCGCCATCAGGCCGGCCGGCCCGCCTCCGATGACGACGGCTCTTGCTGCGGATGGGGCGGACTGGGACATCGGGAACTCACGCGGGAAACTGGAGCGCGAGTGTGCCAGAAGGTCAGCAACACCCACACGCGTGCTGCGCAGGCTCAGCGAAGAAGCCAAGAATCTGGGGCTGCAACTCGCCACTGCGACTCAGCCTGCGAGCACTATGCATCGCAAGTCCAATCACTTGGGAGACAACTCCTCAGCGGCATCTTCGGGCGGCGGCAGCGCTGTGCGCAGCGGACTTTTGTGCAGTAGCGCGAGCGCATGACGAGTCGACGCAATGAGCTCTGCATTACCCAGAGCCAGACGCAACGTAAGTGCTCTAGAAAGGGTGACGCGCGCTTCGCCCTGTGCGCCAGCTTGCATGAGTGCCTTACCGAGATGATGCAGGGCGAAGTGCTCGCGGGGCGAGTCCTTTGACTGCCGCGCAAGCACCTCAGTGGCGAGGCTCACTGCTTCATTCACACGTCCGAGGCGCTGAAGGACTTGCACAAGCCGCAACTCTGAGCCACTCCGTGCGCCAGCGTCTCCGATCGCGTTCTGCTTCGCGATGACTCTGCGCAGGACGGCCTCTGCCTTGTCGAGCTCGCCTGCGCACAAGAGCATAAAGGCAGCCATGCTCTGCGCGCGCAGTGCTTCGGCAGACTCCGATGCCGAGTGCTGAGCGAGCGTAGCTTGCGCCGCAGTGAGCATGGCCGCCTGATCTATGGCTTCCGGCAGCAAGTGTGGAGGACAAAGACGGTATTCGGTACCCTTCCCGGCAACGGTGAGCAGACAGTCGGAGACATCAGGGGCGTAGGTCATAAGGCCTGCCGAATGAGAGGGATATTCGATCTTCGTCGCGGATCAATTGCCTGAGAGTCGTCTCTTGGTGGCCACCTGCACCACGATTGAAGCCGCAGCAGCAAGCGCAAAGGCCGCAGGAATCCCTGTGAGCTTGAGCGCAAGCGAGAGGACCGCGCAAAACGCCACAAAGGAATACAGCCCCTTGGCCATTGCTCGCAAGAGGGCGGATACATAGGGCGCACCGCTTGCCCGATGCGAGAAGACTGCAAGGACGATGCCGAGAACGGGAAAGACAGCGAGCAAGCCACTCAGTGAACCTCCCAAGGAGGACGCTGCTGCCGAAGCCGCAACCGTCAAAGCCGCACCCGCGCACATGCGCAGCGCGAGTTCTGATCGCGACAAGTCACGGTGAACACCACTGGGGGACTCTGCCGGGAAAGCCCTCGGCGCGGCAAACAACGTTCCCAGCGCGACCGCCAAGCTGACAAAGAATGAACTCGGAAGCGCAGCGAGTATTGAAGCTGCCAAGAGCCATGCGAGCAGCGCGAAGGGCAATGCCGCGAACCACGGCCCCTTCCTGGCGGCGTGTGCATAGGAAAGGCTGAAGGCAACGGAAGCGAAGACCGCAGCCATGGCGGAAATCGCCGCAGTGGAAGAAAAGTCGGCACCGTTCTCAAGCGCCAACACGAGCAGTATCGGGCCGGCAACAACGGGCAGGCCGGCC
The DNA here is from genome assembly GCA_013824165.1 of Methylibium sp. Taxonomy (GTDB): domain Bacteria; phylum Pseudomonadota; class Gammaproteobacteria; order Burkholderiales; family Burkholderiaceae_C; genus JACDQM01. The sequence goes on from PNNH01000002.1 coordinate 7,670, forward strand.
AACCAGCCTGCAACAGCTGGCCCGAAATGCCTGCCGACCAGCGAGAGAGCCAGCAGTGCGGACGGAACCAGCAGGAGCTTGAGCAGGAGCAAGAGCAATTGGCAACGCCTAGGAAAGCTGCCCAAACCCTCAGGCGCAGCGGCCGGCAGAGCGCTTGCGCATAGGGACAGGCGGATGCAGAACCTTGAATCAATAGATCCGATTGTGCGCGTCTTCGCCGCACATCGAACCCAGCCGAACCAGACTTGGGAAGCGCCAAGCTTTCTCGGGAACACGTCCTGAAACCAAAGGGACAGCTTCTAGACCTGACCACGCCCCTCGCGGCACGCTCAAGCCGCTGCGCCGAGCTCGCTCAGCAGATAGTGCTTGAAGGCCTCGGCGATGGGCGAGAGCTGCTTGCCGCGTGGCACCACCAGATACCAGCTGTTGGCGATCGGGAAGCCATCCACCGGCAGTTCCACCAGATTGCCCGGTGCCATATGGGTCAGGGCCAGGCGGCTCAGGATCGCAACGCCCAGACCTGCGGCGACCGATTCCTTGATGGCCTCGTTGCTGGCGATGGTGATGGGATTGTCCAGGCGCAGCCCCTGGGCTTCGCAGTGCCGCTCGATGGCATGGCGCGTGCCGGAACCCTGCTCGCGCATCAGCCAGCGCTCGCCGGCCAGTTCGTCCCAGCGCACCCGCTTGCGTCGCGCCAGCGGATGCTCGCTCGGCGCGATCACCACCAGCGGGTTCTCGGTCAGAAGGGTCAATTCGATGTCGAGCTCGCGCGGCGGATGGCTGAACACATAGAGGTCATCGAGGTTGTCCTGCAGACGGCGGCGGATCTCGGCGCGGTTGCCGACCTGGAACTCCACCTCCACCTGTGGATGCGATTTGCAGAACGGCCCCAGCAGACCTGGCACCAGGTACTTGGCGGTCGTCACCACGCCCAGCCTCAGCCGCCCCACCGACAGGCCGGCGCGCTGGGCCAGCCGCATCTCCAGCCGGTCCAGCACCTCGAACAGCTCGCGGCTGGTGGTCAGCAGTTCCTCGCCCACATCGGTGAGGTAGAGCTTCTTGCCGATCTGCTCGAACAGCTGCGCATCCAGCGCCTGCGCCAGCCGCGCCAGCTGGGTGGACACGGTCGGCTGGGCCAAATGCAGCACCCGCGCCGCGTCGGTGACGCTGAGCCGCTCGGCCACTTCGCGGAAGACTTCGAGCTGGCGGAAGGTCGCCTGGCGGGTGTGGAGTCTCTTCTTCATAGCCAATGGTAGATGGTTATCTGGCTCTAAATCTATTTTCTCAAATCCATCGCAACTTCCAGAATCCGCCGCATCGCCGCACAACGGCTGTTGCCAACGAAAGGTTCAAACCATGAGCAAGACCCCCATCACTGTCGCTTACGGCGACGGCATCGGCCCCGAAATCATGAAAGCCACGCTGCGCGTGCTCGAAGCCGCCAGCGCCCGCCTGGCGCCCGAGGTGATCGAGATCGGCGAGAAGGTCTACCTGGCCGGCAACAATAGCGGCATCGGCTCGGCCGCCTGGGAATCGCTGCGGCGCACCCGCGTCTTCCTGAAGGCGCCGATCACCACGCCGCAGGGCAATGGCTACAAGAGCCTCAACGTCAGCACCCGCAAGGCACTGGGCCTGTACGCCAATGTGCGCCCCTGCCTGGCCTACGCGCCCTTCGTGCCGACCCGCCACCCGGCGATGGATGTGGTGATCGTCCGCGAGAACGAGGAAGACCTCTACGCCGGCATCGAGCACCGCCAGACCGACGAGGTGTACCAATGCCTGAAGCTGATCACCCGCCCAGGCTGCGAGCGCATCGTGCGCTATGCCTTCGAGTACGCGCGCCGACAAGGCCGCAAGCGCGTCACCTGCTTCGTGAAGGACAACATCATGAAGCTCACCGATGGCCTGTTCCATCGCGTGTTCGACGAGATCGGCGCCGAGTACCCGGACATCGTGCGCGACAGCATGATCGTGGACATCGGTGCGGCGCGCCTGGCCGACACGCCCGAGCGCTTCGATGTCATCGTGATGCCCAATCTCTACGGCGACATCCTCTCCGATGTGGCGGCACAGATCGCAGGCTCGGTGGGCATGGCCGGCTCGGCCAATATCGGCGACCAGTGCGCCATGTTCGAAGCCATCCACGGCTCGGCCCCCGACATCGCCGGCCAGGATCTGGCCAACCCATCCGGCCTGCTGAACGGCGCCGTCCAGATGCTGCTGCACGTCGGCCAGGCCGATGTGGCCGAGCGCGTGCACAACGCCTGGCTGCGCACGCTGGAAGAAGGCCTGCACACGGCCGACATCTACCGCGACGGACAGAGCTACGCCCGGCTGGGCACGCAGGATTTTGCCGATGCAGTGATCGCACGCTTGGGCAAGAAGCCTGAAGTCCTGAAGGCCGTCAGCTACACCGAGCAGGCGCCGCTGGTATTGCCCACACCGGTGCGCCAGGCGCCACTGCACAAGCAGCTGGTAGGTGTGGACGTGTTCCTGCAGTGGCGCGAGGGCAAGCCCGAGCAGCTCGGCCCGCAGCTGCAAGCGGTGGCCGCGCCGGATCTGCCCCTGCATCTGATCACCAACCGCGGCGTCAAGGTTTGGCCGCAGGGCTTCCCCGAGACCTTCTGTGTCGACCACTGGCGTTGCCGCTTCACGGCCACGGCAGGCACGCTGTGCTTCAAGGAGGTGCTGGCGCTGCAGGAGCGCCTGCATGCTGAGGGCTTCGATGTGGTGAAGACGGAGAACCTCTACACCTTCGACGGCGCACCCGGCTACGCGGCGGTGCACGGATGAGTCGTGCCAACCGACTGGCGCTGCTGACGCGCCATGGCAAGGCTGCCGTGCTGGGTGGCGTGGCCGAGGCTCTGGGGCTTGAGCTCCAGCTGATCGACGACTTCGACACCGACAGCCTGGGCACCTTCACGCTGGAGCGGCCGCGGCTCGGCAGCCAGTTCGATGCCGCGCTGGCCAAGGCCAAGCTGGCTTGCGAGCTGTCCGGCTGCCGCTGGGGCCTGGGCAGCGAAGGTAGCTTCGGACCCGACCCCTATCTGGCCCAGGCGCCCTGGGGTGTGGAGCTGCTGGTGCTGCATGACGCGCAGACCGACAGCCAGGTGCATGCGGTGGCACAGGGGCCGGCGCTGGCCTATCGCCAGGCCAGCGTCAGCAGCCTGGACGCCGCGATCGCATTCGCCACCGAGATCGGCTTCCCCGCGCAGGGCTTCATCATCGGCCGCGCGGACGAGCCTTGGTTCGACAAGGAGGCGCGCGAACTGGCACAGCTCAGGCAACGGGCTGAACAGGCCCTGCTGCACGGCGAGCTGTGGCTGGAGACCGATATGCGCGCCCACCGCAACCCCAGCCGCATGGCCATGATTGCGCAGGCCGGCCAGGTGCTGGCGCAGCGCCTGCACGAGCGCTGCCCGCGCTGCGAGGCCAGGGGATGGGCGCCGGTGGGCTTGATCAGCGGCGCTCGCTGCGACTGCTGCGGCCACGCCACCTCGGCCGCGCGCGCGCAGCGCCTGCAATGCGCCGTCTGCCGCCATGAAGAAGAAAAGCCTCTGCGAGAGACCGTGCCGGCCGCGCGCTGCGAGCTTTGCAATCCGTGATGCGTGACGCGGCAAGGCGCGCGGCTGCGCCCGGGTCCATGCGTTTTTGCATGGCTGAACTCCGGGATTGCCTGAGACGAGCACCCCCTTCCCTGCGTAGGATGCGAGCACGCTTCGCCAAAGCCCCTACTCCTCGCGCCGATGAACGCTCCTGCCCACCCTCAAGTCGCCTTCTGGAACCGGATCGCCCGCAAGTACGCCACCGACCCCATCGCCGACGAGGCGGGCTACGAGAACACACTGCGCCGCGTGCAGGCGCTGCTGCACGCTGACCAGGACGTGCTCGAAGTCGGCTGCGGCACGGGCAGCACGGCCCTGCGCCTTGCCGGCGCAGGGCGGCGCTACCTCGCCACGGATGTCGCGCCCGAGATGATTGCCATTGCCCGCGAGAAGCTGCTGGCCCGCCCCGCGGCCGCGCTGCAATTCGAGGTGGCCGACGCTTGCTCGCCACCGGCGCGCAGCTTCGACGTGCTGCTGGCCTTCAACGCCGTGCATCTGTTGCCCGACCTCGATGCCAGCCTGGCCGCCCTGCTGCGTGCGCTCAAGCCCGGCGGCCTGTTCATCTCCAAGACCGCCTGCGTGGGGGAGATGAACCCGCTGATCACCCGACTGGCCCTGCCACTGGCACGGCTGATCGGCAAGGCGCCGCCCGTGCTGGTGTTCAAGGAGGCCCAACTGGTGGCGGCCTTCGAGCGCCAGGGGCTGCATCTTGAGGCCGTCGAACGCCATGGCACGCGCGGCAAGGACATCCGTGTGGTCATCATCGCGCGCAAGGCGTGAGGCCGCGGCTCAGCACCAATACACGATGAAGACATCCCCGATGCGCCCCTGCCTGCACCGCCTGCTGCTGGCGGCACTGCTGCTGCCAGCGGCCGCCCAGGCACAGTCCCAGTCGCTGAGGTTCCCGCCCTCTGCTCGGGCGACCCCGGCCGCGATGGCCAGCGCCTTGCCCGATCCGGCTCGCCAGGCCCTGAGCCAGTTGTCGCCTGCAAGCACACCGGAAGCCCTCAGCGCTCGCGTGCTGCTCCAGCTGACGACCGGCGGGCAGGCGTCTTCCGGATCAGGTTTCGCTTCCGGGGTCGGAGCTTGGATTTGAAGGGCTCATATCCAAGGCCTGGCTCCGATTGCCCGTTCCGCGCTGGACAAGGGCCTCGAATAAAAGGCGTTGCTCTGGCGTGAACGCTCGGTAGGGTACCGGCATGGCTCCGCCTGCTTTGAGTTCAATGAGGAAGGCTTCTGACAGGCGACGGACGGCCTGTACTTCACTCCAGGCTCTGCTTCCAGCCCCAGACTTGCTTGCTCGAGTCAGACCTGCTTCACTGAATGTGAAAACGCAAGGTCCAACTTTGGCCTTCTTCACGAGGAAAACCAGGGGCACAACAATCCAGAGAAACGCGGCTTCTACTGCGGGCCAGTTCCAGGGAAGCAGTCGATTTGGCTTCTCCCCGGTTTCAGCAAGGTGCATTGGAATGAAGTCGCGCAGCACGCGCTTGTATTCGCCCAGTTGATACTCGACGGCAACTTCGACCGTGGCTCCAAAGTGGTTCACCTCCGGCCTAACGGATCGCGCTTATCTGCCGAGCGCAAGTGCAGCGGGAGCACACCTCGGCATGCCGAGGCAGATAAAACGTGTTGAACTGAACCATCGCAGCTCCCCCAGTCATCGTGGCTTTTTGGTCTAAGCCCTATGGCGATTGGATCGCCATAGGGCCGCTACCTCAGGACATTATGCTGCAGCTCCTGCCGGCGCGAGGCCGATGCTTCTACGGTACGGCGCTCCTTCGGGTGCGGCCCTTAGGCGTCACGCGATGAACGGGTTGGCCCGTCGGCGCGGCACCAGCCCCTGACTCGCTGCAAGACGCGCAGACCGGGAGCCAGGTGAATGCGATCACACAAGGCCGCAGGCGGCTATCCGACGCGGCGCCCGAACCTCGGCCAACCCGGAGTTCCCTGGCACCATAAGGAAGCCCGCGAGCTGCGGTTGGAAAGCGCGATGCGCACCCACAACAAACCCTGCCGCCTGGCCATGCAGGCGCAGACAGCCAACCCGCTCAAGCCTGCTTAAGCGCCCCGCGCAGCTTCTGCCCCAGCTCGGGCTTGTCCTTGAAGGGGTCTGTCGGATTGCGTAGCAGCATGGCGTCTTCCATGCGCGTCTGCACGCCGGCAAGCGCCTGCGGGTGGCTGAAGATGTAGAAGCGGTCCTCATCCATCGCGGCGAACACCATGGCCGCCACATCGGCGGCGCTGATCTTGCCGGAGGACACGGCCTTGTCGCTCATGGCCTGCGAGATCAGCTGGCTCTGCGTAGGCTTGGATGCCGCCAGTTCACCTGGCCGATTGCGGTGGCTCTGCGAAATGCCGGTGGGCACGAAGTAGGGGCACAGCACCGAGCAGTGGATCTGCTCGCTGACCAGGGACAGGTCTTGATAGAGCGTCTCGCTCAAACTCACCACCGCATGCTTGCTAACGTTGTAGACACCCATGTTCGGCGCATTCAGCATGCCCGCCATCGACGCGGTGTTGACGATGTGGCCTTCAAAAGCGGAATCAGCCTTGGCGGCCGCCAGCATCATCGGCGTGAACAGGCGCACGCCATGCACCACGCCCATCAGGTTGACGCCCAGCACCCATTCCCAGTCGGCCAGGGTGTTCTCCCACACCAGGCCGCCCGAGCCGACGCCGGCATTGTTGAAGACGAAGCTCGGCGCGCCGAAGCGCTCTTGCACCGCATCAGCCAGCGCCTGCATCTGATCGGCTTTGGCCACGTCGACGCGGCGTGCCAGCACCGGCACGCGGCCCTCGAACTCGGCCGCCGCCTTGTCCAGCGCGTCCTGCTGCACATCGCAGAGCACGAGGCTCATGCCACGCGCCGCGGCGAGCCGCGCCACTTCGAGGCCGAAGCCCGAACCCGCGCCGGTGATTACGGCCGTGCGGCCCTGGTAAGTCTTCATGGCTGGTCTCCTTGATTGTTCTGTCTTGCCTCTTCAGGCTGGCTGCTTTGCCTTGTTCAGCGCATAGCCGATGCGCGGGAAGTGCACATGCACGGTGCCCGCGCGCGGGTCCTCGCGGCGCAGCGTGATCTGGCCGGCGCTCAGGCCCACCAGCGTGCCGCTGACAACATCGCAGGCGTAGTCGGTGGCAGCCACCTCGACCGGATCGCCGGCCTCGAAGCCTTGACCCGTCTGCACCTCGGTGGGCTGCGGCGTCGCCGCGTAGGCGATGGCGATGGCCTCGGCGCTGCTGAGCTTCTCGCTGCGGCCGTGGCCGAAAACGGCGATGCGATCAAACCAGGCGGCCAGGCGCGGGAAAGCATCGAGGATGCCGGCCACCGGCGGCGCGCGGCGGATGTACCAGAGGCTCTGCACCGCCGAGAAGTCGGCAATGCTGGGCACGCTGCCGCACAGGAAGGGCCGGCCGTCGAGTTGCTGCTCCAGCCAGCCGAGGTAGGTCTGCAGCGCAGCAGTGGCGTCACGCGTGCTGGGCCGCTTCATGCCGGCTGTCATCGCGGCGCGGTCGGCAGCAAAGGCTTGCAGCATCTCGGGCGGTGCGCCGGCAAAGATGGCGGCAGCACCCGCCGGCTGCATGGTGTAGGGAATCGCCACCCAGAACAGATCGCTGTCGGCCCAATGCGCCAGGATTTCGGCCGCGCCGCCGGCCTCCGCCGGGTAGAGGCTGGGGGCGGGATGCAGCGCATCGATCACGCGGCACATCAGCGCGGTGTCGCAATAGATGTCAGCGCCGATCTGCAAGAAAGGCGTGCGGCGGTAGCCGCCGGTCAGCGCCAGCACATCAGGCTTGGGATTGATCACCGGCACGGTGACGCTGCGCCAGGCCAAGCCCTTGAAGCCCAGGATCAGGCGCATCTTCTCGGAGAAGGGCGAGCCGGCGTAGTGGTGCAGGATCATCGAATCACTCATGGCTGCTGTGGCTCCCGGCGCATGTCGATATGGGGAATGCCGTCCTCGTCGTAGACGGCCGAGGTGGGCACAAAGCCCAGGCTGGCGTAGAAGCCCTGCAGGTGCTCCTGTGCGCTCAAGGAGATGCCCTGGCCGGGCCAGCGCTGCTCGCATTCGGCGATGGCGCGCTGCATCAGCGCCCTGCCCTGACCGGCGCCGCGCGCGGCGGGCGCGGTCAGCACGCGGCCGATCTTGGGCCCGGCCACTGTCGGAATCAGGCGCGCACAGGCGAGCAACTCGCCAGACGCATCCCGGCCCAGCAGATGCAGAGCCATCAGATCCTGCCCGTCCGGGTCGAGATAGATGCAGCGCTGCTCGACAACGAAGACCTCGCTGCGCAGCTGCAGCAGCGCATAGAGCTCACGCGCGCCCAGCGCATCGAGCGCGCAGCAGGTCCAGGTTAGCGTTGGCATCATCTCAAACGAAGGCACTGAGCTTGAGGGTCTTCGTCGCAAGCCGTTGTCAGGCTAGGCGGACGGCGCACAGGAACCGGAACGTACTTGCTGTACGTGAGGATTCCGAGCACCGGCCAACGACGCATGGCGGCGGCGCAGTAGAAGACGCTCAAGCGCTCAGATCAGCTTGACGAGCTGCTTGCCGAAGTTCTTGCCCTTGAGCAGGCCGAGGAAAGCTTCCGGCGCGGCAGCGATGCCGTCGGCCACGCTCTCGCGGTACTTCAGCTTGCCGGTAGCTACCAGCGTGCCCAGCTCCTTCAGCGCCTCGGGCCAGACTTCCATGTGCTCGGAGACGATGAAGCCCTCGACCTTCATGCGGTTCACCAGGATCAGCTGGGGCGCCGTCATCGGGATAGGTTCGCCGTTGTAGCCGGAGATCATGCCGCACATGGCGATGCGGCTGAAGGCATTGGCACGCAGCATCACCGCGTCGAGGATCATGCCGCCGACGTTCTCGAAATAGCCGTCGATGCCGTTCGGGCAGGCGGCCTTCAGCGCGGCCGACAGGCTCTTCACATCCTTGTGTTCCTTGTAGTCAATGCAGGCATCGAAGCCCAGCTCCTCGACCACATAACGGCACTTGTCAGCGCCGCCGGCAATGCCCACTGCACGCGCGCCGCGCACCTTGGCCAGCTGGCCGACCGCGCCGCCCACCGCGCCGCTGGCGGCACTGACCACCACCGTCTCGCCGGCCTTGGGGTTGATGATCTTGACCAGGCCATACCAGCCTGTGACGCCGGGCATGCCCACCGCGCCCAGATAGGCCGACAGCGGGATGTGGGTGGTGTCCACCTTCTGCAGCACGCCGCGCTGGCTGGCATCGACCAACTGGTATTCCTGCCAGCCGCCCATGCCCACCACCTTGTCGCCGGGCTTGAAATTGGCGTTCTTCGACTCCACCACCTCGCCGACGGTGCCGCCGATCATCACTTCGTTCAGCGGCTGCGGCTGCGCGTAGCTCTTGCCGTCGTTCATGCGGCCGCGCATATAGGGATCGAGACTGAGGTAGTGGTTGCGCACCAGCACCTGGCCCTCGGCCAGCGCCGGCAGCGTGGTATCGACCAGCTTGAAGTTGTCTGCCGAAGGCTCGCCCTGGGGGCGGCTGGCGAGTTGAATTTGACGATTGACGGTCATGGTGAGTGCCTCCTGGAGCAAGATCAGACCGACGAATTGAAGCATGAGCACCAGGCCGGCGGCGTCTCGTGGGCGACAAAATAGAACGGTCGTTCACTTTGCCCGCCGCAGGCGAAACATGCGCACCGTCACACAGACGTCGAGAGCGCTCGCTTAGACTGGCTGCAAATCAATTTCTCTGCATCTGGCGTTGGGGCCAGATGCGCCTCCGATGATCCGCAAGCTGATTTGCTTGGCCTGGCTTGGCGCCCTGCTGGGCCTGCTGCTGCCGCCGGCGCAGGCGCACGCCAAAACGCTGCGGGTCTGCCAGAGCGACCCCGCTCGCTATGGCTATCGAATGGCCGTCGTGCGCCAGATCCTGGTCAGGACCCAGCCGCCCGGCGCGCCGGCCGACAGCCTGCAGCCCTATGCCGGCGGGCCGGACCCAAGCCAGGAGCGATGCCTGGCCCTGCTGCGCCAGCGCAAGGTCGATCTGGTCTACCTGCCGCCCAGCCCGGAGCGCGTGGCCGAGTTCGACGTGATCGCCTTTGATCTGCACCAGGGCATGCTGGGCTATCGCCTGCTGCTGATCAACCGACGCGATGAAGCCTTGTTTGCCAAGGTGAAGAACCTGGAGGATCTGCGCCAGCTCCAGGGCGGCTTCGGCAGCCAGTGGAGCGACTACCGCCTGTTCGAGCTGAACCAGCTGCCCGTGGTCGGCGCCAACAGCGCCGAGACCCTGCTGGCGATGCTGGACGCCGGCCGCTTTCACTATTTCCACCGTGGGCTCCATGAAGCCTGGGCCGAGCTGGAGCAGCATGCGGACAAGAGCAATCTGATGGTCGCGCCTGATCTGGCGCTGGTCTATCACAACCCGGTCTATCTCATGTTCAACAAGACCGACGGGGCGCTGCGGCGCCGCTTCGAGCAAGGCCTGGCCCAGATGCGCAAGGACGGCTCATTTCAGGCCCTGTTCAAAGCCACGTTTCACGACACCATCGTCCGCGCCCAGCTGAACAAGCGCCGTGTCATCCGCCTGGATGCCGGGCCAGCAGGCATCGAAGGCAAGCTGTCGCCGCAACGGCCCTTCTGGTTGAACTGAATCCTGAATCGCGCGGACTGACACGCCGAGCAACGGACGGCGTTCCGCGCGCCTGCCAGCCTCAGCAGGCGCAGCGCTCAAGCGATGTCTCAGCTGTCCGCAGCCCGTTCGCCTGGGTTCAGCGTCTTCAGCACCCGCCCCTTGCCGGGCAGCGCCCGCAGGTATTTGAAGGTGCCGGTGGCATGGGCGCAGAGCTGGTCTTCAGGCCCGTAGACCGAGCCTTCGCAAAAAGCCATGGTGGTGGAGCGGTGCAGCAAGCGACCCACCGCACGCAGCTGCCCCTCGCCGGGACGCATGAAGGAGGTCTTCATCTCGATGGTGACCACGCCGGGGCCAAAGTCCGGCTGGTCGGCATGGATGCTGCGCGCAGCATGCGCCATCGCCACATCCAGCAAGGTCATCAGCAGGCCGCCATGCGCCACCCGCCAGGAGTTCAGGTGGCCCTCGTTCAGGTCCACCCGCAACTCCGCCTCGCCCTGTCCCATCCGATGCAGCTCGAAGCCGAGCTGTTCGACAAAGGGAATGTGGACGGGGAACTTCAGCGGCGGCGCCGGCTGCTCATGCTTCATTCACTCAGGCTCCGTGGATGGCCGAGACGCCGCCGTCCACCGCCAGGATCTGGCCGGTGATGTGCTTGCCGGCGCGCGAGGCGAACAGCAGGGCCGCGCCCTTCAGGTCTTCATCATCGCCGATGCGGTTCAGCGGCGCCTTGGCAGCCATGTTCTCCTCGCCCAGCGCGGCCAGCAGGCCCTTGGTCATCTTGCTCGGGAAGAAGCCCGGCGCCAGCGCGTTGACGGTGATGCCATATTGGCCCCATTCGCCGGCCAGCGCACGGGTGAAGTTGACGGCCGCGCCTTTGCTGGTGTTGTAGGCGATGGTCTTCATCATCGGCGTGTTGCCGGCCAGGCCGGCGATCGAGGCCACATTGATGATGCGGCCGTAGCGGCGCGGAATCATGCTTTGGCGCGCGGCCTCCTGGCTCATCACGAACAGGCTGCGGATGTTCAGGTTCATCACCTTGTCCCAGGCCTCGACCGGATGGTCCTCGGCCGGTGCGCCCCAGGTGGCGCCGGCGTTGTTGACCAGGATGTCGATCTGGCCGAGCCGCTCCATGGTCTGGCTGACGACGCCGCGCGCCTGCGCCTCATCGGCCGCGTCGGCGGCGATCCAGCGTGCGTCGATGCCGCGATCCTGCAGATGGGCCACGGCCTCTTCCAGATCAGCCGCCTTGCGCGAGCTCAGCATGATCTTGGCGCCGGCCTCGCCCAGCGACTCGGCGATCTGCAGGCCCAGGCCGCGCGAGCCGCCGGTGACTAGGGCCACCTGCCCGTCCAGCCTAAACAGGTCCATCACCGGCTTGCTTGCTGCTTGTTCGCTCATCTCAATGTCTCCGTGGGTTTGTCGGGTTCAATCAAACAATCGTCAGGGCCAGAGCGAGCGCAGCCAGATCAGCAAGACGCCGCCCGCGACTGCGGTGCCGCCCTTGCCGATCAACACCCAGCCCCAGACCGGATCGCCGCCGCGCACGAGAAAGAGCCCCAGGCAGGCGAGCACCAGGCCGCCGAAGATCAGCAGCCAGATCAGTCGCTCCATCCACACCAGGGCGTTCTTGCTCATGGCCGCTGCGCTCAGTAGTACTCGCTGCGCATCTCGCGGCACAGCGCTTCGCGGCGCTCCACCACGCCCAGCCAGGCCTCGATTCTGGGCAGCTCGTAGGCGTAGAAATAGCGCTGTGCGGCGCGCTTGCCCTGGGCGAAATCGCTGTCGCCGTGGACGCTCAGGCCCACGTCCAGCCACAGCCAGGCCAGCACTGTGTGGCCGAAGGCCTGCAGATAGGCGGTGGCATTGGCCAGCGCTTCTTCGGGCTGGCCAGTGGCCCAGGCCATCTTGGTGGCGCGGCCCACCTTGGCCAGCGCCGCGGCCAGCTGATTGGCCGACTCAGCCAGCTCGGGCAGGGCCTTGGCGTGCTCGATCGTCTTGTTGATGCGCGCGGCAAGCACGGCCAGGGCCTTGCCGCCGTCCATCACCACCTTGCGGCCCAGCAGGTCCAGGCCCTGGATGCCATGCGTGCCCTCGTGGATCATGTTCAGGCGGTTGTCGCGCCAGTACTGCTCCACCGGGAAATCGCGTGTGTAGCCATAGCCGCCCAGCACCTGGATGGCTAGCGAATTGGCCTCCAGGCACCACTCGCTGGGCCAGCTCTTGGCGATCGGAATCAGCACCTCCAGCAGCGCCTTGGCCTCGGCCGCCGCCTCGGGCGCGCCGCTGTGCTGCTCGTCCACCAGGCGGGCGCATAACAGCTCCAGTGCAAGCCCGCCTTCCACATAGCTCTTCTGCGCCAGCAGCATGCGCTTCACATCGGCGTGTTCGATGATGGGCCGCTGGGGCGACGCCGCATCTTTTCCGGCCGCCGTCATCGGCCGGCCCTGCGGACGCTGGCGCGCATAGTCCAGGCTGGCCTCATAGCCGGCATACCCCAGCATCACCGCGCCCAGGCCCACGCCGATGCGGGCTTCATTCATCATGTGGAACATGCACTTCAGGCCTTCGCCGGGCTTGCCCACCAGATAGCCCACCGCACCTGCATTGCCACCCGGTTTGAACTTGCCTTCGCCGAAATTCAGCAAGGTATTGGTCGTGCCTCGGTAGCCCAGCTTGTGGTTCAGGCCGGCCAGCGCCACATCGTTGCGCTCGCCGGTCAGCTCGCCGCGCTCGTTGACCATCCGCTTGGGCACGATGAAGAGCGAGATGCCACGGGTGCCAGGGACGGTCTTGCCATCGGGGCCAGGGATCTTGGCCAGCACCAGGTGAATGATGTTCTCGCTGATCTCGTGCTCGCCGCCCGAGATCCACATCTTGTTGCCCTTGAGGCGATAACGCGGACCCAGCGCGTCCTGCTCGAAGCACTCGCCATCCGGCTCGGCGCGGGTGGCCACGTCCGACAGCGAAGAGCCGGCCTGCGGCTCGGACAGGCACATGGTGCCGAACCAGCGGCCGGCGAACTCATTCTTGGCGAAAACCTCGCGCTGCAGCGGCGTGCCGTGGGCCATCAGCAGGCTGGCATTGCCGCTGGTGAGCATGGCGTAGCCGCCCATCGCGACGCTTGCCTTGCTGAAGAAGGCATTGGCCGCCATTTCGATCACGCAGGGCAGCTGCATGCCGCCGATCTCGTAATCCTGCGCGGCGGCCAGCATGCCGGACTCGACATAGGCGGCCATCGCCTCATGCGTGGCCTGCGGCAGGTGCACGCGTTCGCCATCAAAGTGCGGCTCCTGCGTGTCGGCCAGGCGGTTGAAGGGCGCGAACTTCTCGCGTGCGATCTTCTCGCAGGTGTCCAGCACCGCGCCGAAGGTCTCGGCCGAATGCTCGGCAAAGCGCTCGCGCTGGGTCAGGTCCGCGACCTTGAGCCAGTCATTGAGCAGGAAATCCAGGGTCTGGCGCATCGCGCCCTCCTCCATCAAAAAGGACAGCGCGATGTGCCGCGCCCGCAAGCCTTTGAATCAGGCTTACAGAACTTCAAACACGCCGGCTGCGCCCATGCCGCCACCGATGCACATCGTCACGCAGACACGCTTGGCACCGCGGCGCTTGCCTTCGATCAGCGCATGGCCGGTCAGGCGCTGGCCCGAGACGCCGTAGGGATGGCCCACCGCGATGGCGCCGCCGTTGACGTTCAGGCGCTCCATCGGAATGCCCAGCGTGTCGGCGCAGTACAGCACCTGCACGGCGAACGCTTCGTTGAGCTCCCACAGGTCGATATCCGACACCTTCAGGCCTAGCTTCTTCAGCACCTTGGGCACGGCGAACACCGGGCCGATGCCCATCTCGTCAGGCTCGCAACCCGCCACCGCGAAACCAAGGAAGCGACCCAGGGGCTTGAGGTTGTGGCTCTGTGCATAGTCTTCGCTGACCACCACGCAGGCCCCCGCGCCATCGCTGAACTGGCTGGCGTTGCCGGCCGAGATCAGGCCGCCGGGCAGGGCCGAGCGCAGGTCCTTGATGCCGTCGTAGGTGGTGCCGTCGCGCAGGCCTTCATCGGCGCTGATCGTGACTTCCTTGGTGCTCATGCCCAGCACCTTGTCGACCACGCCCATGGTGGTGGTGACGCTGACCATCTCGTCAGCGAACTTGCCCGCCGCCTGGGCAGCGCAGGCCTTCTGCTGGCTGGCGGCACCGTACTGGTCCATGCGCTCGCGGCCGATGCCATAGCGCTTGGCCACCTGCTCGGCGGTCTGCAGCATGCTCCAGTAGATCTCGGGCTTGTTCTTGACCAGCCAGGTGTCGGCGTACATATGGCGGTTGGCCTCGTTCTGCACACAGGAGATGCTCTCCACGCCGCCGGCCACATAGACATCGCCCTCCCCGGCGATCACGCGCTGCGCGGCCATCGCGATGGTCTGCAGGCCCGAGGAGCAGAAGCGGTTGATGGTGACGCCGGACACCGTGATCGGCAGACCGGCGCGCAGCGCGATCTGGCGCGCGATATTGCCGCCGGTGGCGCCTTCGGGCGTGGCGCAGCCCATCAGCACGTCCTCGATGGCGCCGGCTTCGATGCCGGCACGCTCGACGGCGGCCTTGACGGCATGGCCACCCAGGGTTGCGCCATGGGTCATGTTGAAGGCGCCCTTCCAGCTCTTGGCCAGCGGGGTGCGTGCGGTAGAAACAATCACAGCCTTGCTCATGGCTCTCTCCTAACTTTTTCGTTCAGGAGCCGCACCGGGTCGTTCGACCCTCGGTGCGGCGCAGGTGGTGTCTGTTGTCAGTCGTTGAAGCTCTTGCCTTCGGCCACCAGGCGCGCCAGCAGCGGCGCCGGCTGCCAGAAGCTGCCGTCGTCGTTGGGGTTCTTGGCGAAGCGCTTCATCGCCTGCACCACATTGAACAGACCCACCGTGTCGGCATAGCACATCGGGCCGCCGCGCCACAGCGGGAATCCGTAGCCCGTCAGGTAGACCATGTCCACGTCGGAGGCGCGCTGGGCGATGCCCTCTTCCAGCAGATGCGCGGCCTCGTTCACCAGCGCGAAGACCAGGCGCTGCACGATCTCCTCGTCGCTGATCTGGCGGGTCTGGATGCCGATGGCGGCACGGTGCTTGGCCAGCATCTCCTCAACGACCGGCGATGGGATCGCATCGCGCTTGCCCGGCACATAGTCGTACCAACCGGCGCCGGTCTTCTGGCCATAGCGGCCCAGCTCGCACAGGCGGTCGGCGCTGGCCGAGTACTTCATGCCCGGCTTTTCGACATAGCGACGCTTGCGGATCGCCCAGCCGATGTCGTTGCCGGCCAGATCGCCCATGCGGAAGGGGCCCATCGCGAAGCCAAACTTCTCGACGGCCTTGTCGACCTGCTGCGGGCTGCAGCCCTCGTCCAGCAGGAAGCCGGCCTGGCGGCTGTACTGCTCGATCATGCGGTTGCCGATGAAGCCGTCGCAGACGCCCGAGACGACCGCCGTCTTCTTGATTTTCTTGCCAATCGCCATCACCGTGGCCAGCACGTCCTTCGCGGTGGCCTTGCCGCGCACCACTTCCAGCAGCTTCATCACGTTGGCCGGGCTGAAGAAATGCATGCCCACCACGTCCTGCGGGCGCTTCGTGAAGGACGCTATCTTGTCCACGTCCAGCGTCGAAGTATTTGAAGCCAGGATGGCACCGGGCTTGGCGACCGCATCCAGCTGCTTGAACACCGCTTCCTTGACGCCGATCTCCTCGAACACGGCCTCAATGATGAGATCGGCATCGCCCAGCGCTGCGTAATCCAGTGTGGTGCTCAGCAAGGCCATGCGCTGCTGGTACTTGTCTTCCTTGAGCTTGCCCTTCTTGACCTGGGCCTCGTAGTTCTTCTTGATTGTGGCGACGCCACGATCCAGCGCTTCCTGCTTGGTCTCCAAGATCGTCACCGGGATGCCGGCGTTCAGGAAGTTCATCGAGATGCCGCCTCCCATGGTGCCGGCGCCGATCACGCCCACTCGTCGGATCTCGCGCTGCGGCGTCGAGTCCGGCACGTCGCCGATCTTGCTGGCAGCGCGCTCGGCGAAGAAGGCATGGCGCAGCGCCTTGGATTCTGGCGTCATCATCAGCGCCGCGAAGCCCTCGCGCTCGGCCTTCATGCCCTCGTCGAACTTCATGTTCACCGAAGCGGCCACGGCTTCCAGGCAGCGCAGAGGCGCCGGGAAGTTCCGGCTCATGCCACCCACCATATTGCGGGCGAACTGGAAAAAAGCCTCCGGGTTGGCATGGCGCGCCTTCAGCTCGCGCACCTTTGGCAGCGGGCGCTTGTCAGCCACTTCATTGGCATAGGCGATCGCCCCTTCCAGCAGATCGCCTTCGACGATCTTCTGGAACAGCTGCTGCCCCGGCACCTGGGCCAGCATCTCGCTATTGACCGGCTCGCCGCTGACGATCATGTTCAGCGCGGGCTCCACGCCCAGCGCGCGCGGCAGGCGCTGCGTGCCGCCGGCACCCGGCAGCAGGCCCAGCTTGACCTCGGGCAGCGCGATCTTGGCGCCCGGTGCGGCCACGCGGTAGTGGCAGCCCAGCGCCAGCTCCAGGCCGCCGCCCATGCAGACGGTGTGCACCGCAGCCACCACAGGCTTGCTGCAGTTCTCGACCACGGCGATCAGGCTCAGCAGATTGGGTTCGGCCATGGCCTTGGGGCTGCCGAACTCGCGGATGTCGGCGCCGCCCGAGAAGGCCTTGCCGGCGCCGGTGATGACTACCGCCTTGACGGCCGGGTCGGCCTCGGCACGTTCGATACCTTCCGCCGCCGCCTTGCGGGTCGCGAAGCCCAGGCCGTTGACCGGCGGGTTGTCCAGCGTGATCACGGCGATGGCGCCGCGGACTTCATAGTTCGCACTCATGCTCAGCCCTTCCTAGAAAACCTGCAAAACGAGCCGGCAGCTTAGCCCCAGAAGACAGGCTTGCCGGAAAAATAGAACGCTCGTTCGATTCTAGGAAAGGCGCGCCCGCCGTCGCTGTCCCAACAGCGACAAGCCGGGTGGTGCTAGTGGAAAACCCGGATCAAGACTTCAGCATGTAGCGTGTCAGCAGACGCCGGCCCAACCCGTCCTGGGCCGTCAGCCACAGTTCGTACACCGGCGTGCCGCCAACTGCCAGCGCGGCCACGCCGCCCATCGGGCTGGCAAAGCGCGTGGTCTCGGACGGCGCGACGACGAATTCCCGCTGCTGCAGGCGGCCGTCGGTGTAGCGGATCACCGCACGGATGCTGAGCAGGCGCAGATCGGGATTGGCCGCGGCCCAGGTGGACCAGACCGGATCCAGGCCGGCCCTCAGCGCGGCCAGGGTCAACGGCGCCGTGCTGCTGACGCCGTCGATCACCGGATAGCGCGAGGTCGCCGGCACCGTGGTCTGCAGATGACTCGGCAGGTAGGCGCTGCGCGTCTCGCTCACACCAGCCAAGGTGTAGCTGGCGATGTACCTGGCGCCGCGCAAGGTGTCGGCGCCGCCCAGCCAGCCCACGCTGGCCGAGGCCAGCAAGGTGTCGCTGATGCCGCCGGTGGCGGTGACGCTGCTGGCGCCGGCGGTGTCGCTGAGGCAGATCCAGTATTGCTCGCAATAGGCGAAGGGCAGGCTGAATCCGCTAGGGGTCTGGATCGTGGCCTTGTCCAGCAGGGCCGTGGAGCTGATCGGGTCTTGCGATTGCAGCAGCACCTGCACGCCCAGCGCAGGGTTAGGACTGCTAGCCGCACTGTCGGGCGCACCGGCCGCGTCCAGCGCCCACCAGGCCAGCGGCTTGAGCTGCATGTCGAGCTTGCGGCCGTTGCCCTTGAGCAGCCACTTCTTGGTCTTGGTGTCGTAAGTCAGTGCATCGCTGAAGTAGTCGACCCGCTTGCCGCTGCTGTCGGTGACGAAGGCACCCACCAGCACGCGCGCGCAGTTGCCCGAGACCAGCGCATCATCGGCACAGCCGAGCAGTTGGAAGCGGCTGAGCTGCCAGTTCTTGCTGGCGAAGGTGGCCAGCTTGGCCGCCAGCACGCCGCCGCTGCCGCCGTTGTGCCTGTCATATGCCGCCAGCAGCGCGTTGGTCGCAATCGTCGATGCCTCGCCGCCTTGCGCAATCAGCTGGTTCAGCGCCACGGCCACATCGTCGATCGTCGCCAGATTCGCTGCCGTGGCGGCAGCGGCGGTAGTGACTTTCAGGGTCGAGGTGATGGCCAGCGCCGGCGTGCTGCCGGTGGTCTTGGCCAGCTCGGTCTTGGCAGTGGCCAGATCGACCACCACCTCGGCCGCGCCCGCCGGCTGCAGCTTGTTGGACAGCTGCAGCTGTAGCACGTCCAGATTGCTGCGCACAACGCCGACACGCACCAGGTCCAGCAGCAGATCGGGCGCGCTCTTGTTGGCGGCAAAGCCGCTGGCATTGAGCAGGTCCAGGGTCTTGCTGTCGCTGATCTTGACGTCGGACAACGGCGTCTTGATCAGGGTCTTGAGGAAATCGGAGGCCAGCGTCAGCTGGCTCAGATTGGCCAGCACGGTCTGCTGATCGGCGGCCTTGGCGAACACCGGCGCCACTTCTGTGCCGAGCGCCAGATGCAGCACCGCATCGCTGAGCGGCGTGATGTTGGCCGTCATCGTGACCGCCGGCGTGGCGACGACCGAATGCAGCAGCACCGGCGCGCCGGTGGCGTCCAGGCCCCTGGCCTGCACCAGCACCGGCGTGCTGATGGCCTTGCTGCTGAGCTTGAGGCTGTAGCTGCCGTCCACCGCATGGGCAGTGGTGCTGCCCAGCGCATTGCCCTTGCTGTCAATCACCGTAATGCTGGCGCCGCCCAGCGGCGCGCCGACCGCGACCACACCGCTGAGCACCGGCTCGCTGGCCAGACCCGGATTGCTCGGCGTGCTACCCGAGCCGGCATCGCCCCCTCCTCCGCCGCCACAGGCGACCAGAAGCAGGACAGTACTCGCAACAAGAAGCAGACGTGGAAAGGCGGCGGTTCGCATGCTGATGAAACCAGGGCAGAGGAAGGCGCGCCCAGTATGGCGCCGCAGCAGCCCGGGCAAACCCCGCATCAGTGGCGCATTCGCCCCTCAAACGCCGCTACCGCTGGCGTCGGATCGACCGAAAAAAGGGCGGCCCTGGGCCGCCCTTTCAAGCACCGTGCGCGGCTGGCCGCGCGTCTGCGCTCACTTGCTGCCGACGGTGACCCAGCTCACCTCGAACCAGTTGTCGGCGCGATGCACGACATTGATATTGCTGCGCGCGGCCCAGGGAATCATCTGGCGGTGCAGCGGAATGACTTGGACCTGCTCCTTGGCCTCGGTCAGCGCGGCCTTCACCAACTGCTCACGCTTTTTCGGGTCCGCCTCAACGCTGCTCTGCGCCGCCAGCTGGTCCAGCTTGTCGTTCTTGGCGTTGCCGTAGTTGTAGGCGCCGATGCCCTTCTCGCCGCGGTTGCGCAGCACCGGCGTCAGCGTGGTCTCGGCATCGGTCACCGCGCCGCCCCAGCCCAGCATGTACATGCTGGTGTCGAGCTTTTCCAGCTTGGGGAAATAGGTCACGCGCGGCATGGCATTGACCTTGACCTTGACCTTCAGCTGCGCCCACATCGAGGCCAGCGCCAGGCAGATTTCCTCGTCGTTGATGTAGCGGTTGTTGGGGCAGTCCAGCGTGACTTCGAAGCCATCGGCATAGCCGGCATCAGCCATCAGCTTGCGCGCAGCGGCCATATCAAAGGGGTAGCGCGTCTCGATCGCCGCGTCACCATATGCACCCAAGGGCGACGGCGTCAGGCCGCCGGTGGGCATGCTCTGGCCGTTCATCAGCTTGGTCTTCATCGCCTCGATGTCGACGGCCTGATACAGCGCACGGCGCACGCGCTGATCCTTGAACGGGTTCTTGTCGCCCGGCGCCTTGCCATACAGCATGGTGTCGCGCGCCTGGTCCATGCCGATGAAGACGATGCGGTTCTCAGGGCCGTCGATGATCTTCACGCCCGCGGTATTGCGCAAGCGGGGCACATCACGCGGTGCGGGATCGAGCACGAAGTCAATCTCGCCCGAGACCAGGGCGGCGAGGCGTGTCGCGTCATTGCCGATCGGCGTGAACACAATCTCCTGAACATTGCCTTCGAACTTGCCCCACCAGTTCGGGTTGCGCTTGTAGACCGACTTCACGCCGGGTTCACGCGTGGCCAGGACGAACGGCCCGGTGCCATTGGCATTGCGGCTGGCGTAGGACTCTTCCTTGTTCTTGAAGTCCAGCGGCTTGGTGACCTTGTGCTTCTCGCTCCAGCTCTTGCTCATCATCCACATCGAGTCCAGATGCTGCAGGAAGATGGGGTTGACCGAGCTGAGTTGGAACTCAACGGTCAGATCGTCGATTCGCTTGGGTGTGCCCAGCGCATTGGCATAGGCGTTGATCTGGGACGTCAGCTCCTTGCCTCGATTGATCGAGTAGACGACATCCTCGGCGGTGAAGGGCGAGCCATCGTGGAACTTGACGCCCGGGCGCAGCTTGAAGCGCCAGACCAGGGGCGAGACCTGGGTCCACTCGGTGGCCAGGCCGGGCACGATGTTCAGCTTGGCATCGCGGCGCGTCAGGCGCTCGTACACCTGGCCGTTGATCATATTGGTCATGCTCTCATTCTGAGAGTGCGGATCCATGGTCTGCGGATCGCCCTGGCTGGCCCAGCGCAGGGTCTGCGCCTGGACACTCAGCGTGCATGCGGCCGCAATCGCGCCAACGACAAAAATGCTTTTCATCCTGAAACTCCCGAGGGGTGACGACGCCGGGGAGTGTAGGCAAGCGGCAGCGGCTGCTTTACCTGGGATTCACCTGATGGGGCTTGTACCGAGCCCTGACGCTGATGCCCGATCGGGGCCTTCAGGCGCGCACATCCGGCTTGGACCACAGATCATCGATGTGGCTGAAGCCCCAGTCCTGCGGCGCCTCGCGGCCGACGATCTTGTCGTTGGCTGCTGGGTCCGAAAGATTCAGCACCTGCACCGGAATCGGCATCTTGGACTTGGTGGAGAAGAACACCCGCACCACCGGCGACACCAGGGCACCGGGGTTCTGGTCGATCACGACCGCCAGCCGGCCGGAATTCAACTTGACCAGGGTGCCGACCGGATAGATGCCCACGCTCTTGACGAAGGCCTTGAAGATCGCCGGGTCGAAATGCCCCGCCCATTGCGACATGCGCTGGATCGAGCCGGCCGCATCCCAGGCCGTCTTGTAGGGCCGGTTCGAGGTAATGGCATCGTAGACATCGCAGACCGCACCCATGCGAGCCAGCAGGCTGATGTGCTCGCCCTTGAGCTTGTTCGGGTAGCCGCTGCCGTCCATCTTTTCGTGGTGGTGCAGGCACACGTCCAGCGCCGATTCGGGCACGGCGGCACCGTCCCTGAGCATCTCGAAGCCGCGCATCGGGTGCGAGCGCATCACGGCGAATTCGTCGTCGGTCAGGGCACCGGGCTTGTTGAGCACATCCAGAGGCATGGCCATCTTGCCAACGTCATGCAGCAGACCAGCAAGGCCGGCCTCGCGCGTCTGAGCTTCGCTCAAGCCCAGCTGACGGGCCAGCGACACCATCAAGGCGCACACGGCCACCGAGTGCATATAGGTGTAGTCGTCCTTGGTCTTGAGCCGGGCCAGGCTGATCAGCGCGGAAGGGTTGCGCGCCACCGACGAGGCCACATCCTCCACCAGCGGCAGGCACTCTTCGGCGTCGATGGCCTTGCCCAGTCGGGCCTCGCCGAACAGCTTGACGACCGCCTCGCGCGAGCGGTTCACCAGCTGCGCGGCGCGCTGCATTTCCTCGCCGGCACCCACGCGGGCCTGGGCCTGAGCGGGAGCCGGTGCGGGCTCGGCCACCGTTTCCGGCAGGGTGAGGACCGGCACAACAGGCTTCGGCTCAGGCTCGGTCACCAAGGCAGGTGCTGCATCCTTGGCATCCAAGGCCTCACCTTCGACATCAGCGCCCTTGCTCGAATCAATCCACACGGCCGGCACGCCGCTGCGCGCCAAAGCATCCAGATCCGCCTGGTCGCGGAGCACGAACTTGGTCTTCCAGAACGGGTGGGAGAGCCATGGCCCTTCCATGCCGTGCAGAAACATGCCGAGCTTGACCTGCTGAACCGGGATCTTCTTGAGCATGAGCGGAGGGCGCCTGGAAAACAAAACTATCGACTTTCTCAGTATCACCGAATTGGGACATGGCGCGCGCCGAGTGCAGACGCAGAAAAGCCGCCCGAGGAGGCGGCTTTATCCGGACACAGCGAAACGAGCCCTGCCCGAAGGGGTCGGGCGGCTTTCGCTCAGCGCAGACGGGGCTGGGGCGTCGACGTCAGTTCGCCTGGCAGCGAAGCCAGGTACTTCGAGATCGCCTTCAATTCGGCCAGCTTGAACTGCTTGACCTGGCCGGCCATGATCGCGTTCGAGCGACCCACCAGGGCATTGCCTTCGACCTGGTAGGACTTCAGCGCGACATACAGGTAGTCGGCGTGCTGGCCGGCGATCTTCGGGTAGCTGCCGTCGATCGGCTTGCTGAAGTTGGCGCCGTGGCAGGAGATGCAAGCGCCCTTGTCCAGCAGCGCCTTGACCTCGGCAGACGGTGCGGCAACCTGCTCAGGGGCCGGCGCGGTCTTGCCGTGCTGTTCGTAGTAGGCTGAGATGTCGGCAATGTCCTGCTCGGTCAGCGTCTGGGCAATGCCGCGCATGGTCGGGTGCTTGCGTTCGCCCTTGGCATAAGCGGTCAGCGAGGCTGCGATGAACTTGGCGTTCTGGCCCGAGATCATCGGCACCCGGTGCACCTCGGGGAAACTTGACTGGTAGCCGGGAATGCCATGGCAGCCGATGCACATCGCCACCTTCTTCTGGCCGGCGGCCACATCTTGCGCCTGCACTTGAGCCACGGCACCCAGGGTTGCGGCCACGGCCAGCGAAATCTTCAGCAGTTTTTTCATGATCCCGAACGTTCCTGATCTGACACCGGTCGGGATTATAAGGGGGCTCTTATACTGCCCCGTCAAACATCTGTCGTTGATCTACACCATGAAATTCCAAGGTTCGGACCAGTACGTCGCCACCGCCGATCTGATGCTGGCGGTCAACGCCGCCATCGCCCTGCAGCGTCCGCTGCTGGTCAAGGGCGAACCCGGCACCGGCAAGACCATGCTGGCCGAGGAAGTCGCCCGCGCGCTGGACATGCCGCTGCTGCAATGGCATGTGAAGAGCACCACCAAGGCCCAGCAGGGCCTGTACGAATATGACGCAGTCAGCCGGCTGCGCGACAGCCAGCTGGCCAGCATCGAGGGCACCGACAAGGTGCGCGACATCGCCAACTACATCGTCAAGGGCGTGCTCTGGCAGGCCTTCGAGGCGGATCGGCCGGTGGCCCTGCTGATCGACGAAATCGACAAGGCCGACATCGAATTCCCCAACGACCTGCTGCGCGAACTCGACCGCATGGAGTTCTATGTCTACGAGACGCGCCAGATGGTGAAGGCGCGCTACCGCCCGCTGGTCTTCATCACCTCCAACAACGAGAAGGAGCTGCCGGACGCATTTTTGCGCCGCTGCTTCTTCCACTACATCAAGTTCCCGGATGCCGCCACGATGCAGAACATCGTCGACGTGCACTTCCCCGACATCAAGAAAGAGCTGCTGTCGGCAGCGATGAAGACCTTCTTCGACGTGCGCAACCTGCCCGGCCTGAAGAAAAAGCCCTCCACCAGCGAGTTGCTGGACTGGCTGAAGCTGCTGGTGGCCGAAGACATTCCGGTCGATGCGCTGCAAAGCCAGGACGACAAGGTCTCGATTCCGCCGCTGGTCGGCGCGCTGCTGAAGAACGAGCAAGACTTGACCCTGTTCGAGAAGCTGGTCTTCATGCAGAGCCGCAACCGCTGAGCGCCGCAAGCGATGAACATTGACACCAAGAACGCGCTGCGCGAAGGCGTGGCGGACGCGCTGGGATTCGTGCTGGGCGCACTGGCCGGCTGGGGCCTGGGCCTGCAGTTCGGCATCGACTTCATCGGCAGCACCGACTGGGGCCTGACCCAGTTGGCCGGCCTGGCGCTGATCCTCGCCGGATCGGGCCTGGGTCGCTGGCTGATGCGGCGCCTGATCTTGAAGGGCGAGCAGCGGTGAGCGGGCTCAGCGCGCCGGTCAGCCTGGTCGGGCGCTATGCCCGGCTGGAGCCGCTGTCGCAAGCCCATCTGGCGGGCCTGCAGCAGGCCTGCGCGGATGGCGATCTGCATCGCCTCTGGTACACCGCCGTGCCCACGGCCGAGGGCATGGCGGCGGAGATCGAACGCCGCCTCACACTGCATGCCAGCGGCAGCATGCTGCCCTTCACCGTGTTCGACGCCGAGGGCCGGATCGCCGGCATGACGACCTACATGAATATCGACGCCAAGCATCGCCGCGTCGAAATCGGCTCCACCTGGTATGCACGGCGGGTGCAGCGCAGCGGCCTCAATACCGAGTGCAAGCTGATGCTGCTAACGCACGCCTTCGAGACGCTGGACTGCATCGCGGTGGAGTTCCGCACCCACCGGCTGAACACGCAGAGCCGGCGCGCCATCGAACGCCTGGGCGCCCAGCTCGACGGCATCCTGCGCGCCCACCAGCGCAGCCCGGACGGCACGCTGCGCGACACCGCCGTCTACAGCATCACCGCGGCCGAATGGCCGACCATCCGCACCCATCTGCGCTGGCAGCTCGAACGCCCGCGCTGAAGCCGGCGGCTGCCTGATCCCGCGCACGATCTGCCGGGCCAGGCGCAATCCCAACCCCCACTTTGTCTGTCTCTTACCGGAGCACCCATGGCCACCCAGAAGAACAAGAGCAAGCAATTCGACGTCGACACCCTCTGGCAGATCGAACGTGTCGGCGCGCCCAGCCTTTCGCCCGATGGCGCGCAGGCCGTGGCCGCAGTGACCCGCTACTCGATGGAGAAGAACAAGAGCAGCTCCAGCCTGTGGCTGCTCTCCACGCTGGGCGGCGCACCGCGCGCACTGACCAGCGCTGGTGACAAGGACGGTGCACCGCAGTGGAGCCCCACCGGCGAGCTGATCGCCTTCGTCGCGCGGCGCGAGCAGGAAGGCAGCAAGGACGAGGAAGCGCAGCTGTATGTGATCGCCCCGGACGGCGGCGAGGCGCGCCGCGTCGGTCCGACAGGCGGCATTGCCACCGGCGTCGAAGCCTTCAAGTGGTTCCCCGACGGCAAGCGCATCGCCTTCATCTCCTGGGTCTGGCCCAAGCTCAAGGGCGCGGCGGCGCAGGCCAAGGCCTTGAAGGAATTCAAGGAGCGCAAAGAAACCGGCTACCTCACCGACGAGGCGGTCTACCGCTACTGGGACCACCATGTGCCGATGGGCCGCGTCGCGCATCTGCACATCGTAGACATCGCCACCGGCAAGACCCGCGACTTGTTCGAGGGCACGGACTTCGAGCTGACCCGCGCCGACCCCGACGCGAACTGCTTCGACATCTCGCCGGACGGCCGCCGCATCGTCTTCAGCTACGACCCGCAGGCCGAGAAGCGCCTGGACAACCGCTATGCGCTGGCCGAGATCGAGCTGCGCGGCGGTGCCATCCGCACGCTGCTGCAGGACAAAGACTGGACCCTGACAGCCCCGCGCTACAGCCACGCCGGCCAGCACCTGGCCTTCCTTGCTTCCCACCAGGGCAAGAAGCACACCATGCCCGATCAGCTGGCGGTGCTGGACACCCATGGCCACTGGGCCGTGCTGTCGGAAGACTGGGACCATGAAGTGACCGCGCCTCTGCGCTGGGACGAGGACGATCTGGGCGTGCTGTTCGGCGCCGAAGAGACGGGCCGCCGCCATCTGTGGCGCTTCGACGTGAAGACCTGCGCCGCCTTCAAGCTCTTCGAGGGCGGCAATGCCACCGCCTTCGCGCTGGCGGCCGGCACGCTGGTGGTGCAGCACGACAGCGTGCAGCATCCGCCGCGTCTGTCGGTGCTGGACAGCGAAGGCGAAGGCAGCGACTGCGTGGCCCGCCGCGTCGAGAGCTTCAACGACAGCCTGCTGGCCGACCACCAGTTCTCCCGCCACGAGGAAGTGTTCTACAAGGGCGCCCAAGGCGACGATGTGCAGATGTGGCTGGTCTACCCGCCCGGCTTCGACGCCAAGAAGAAATACCCGCTGCTGCATGTGATCCACGGCGGTCCGCACACCGCCTTCGGTGACAGCTGGCATTTCCGCTGGAACCATCAGGTGATGGCCGCGCAGGGCTATGTGGTGGCCTGCGTCAACTACCACGGCTCATCGAGCTTCGGCCACGCCTTCCTGGACTCGATCACGCACCGCTGGGGCGAGCTGGAGCTGCAGGATGTGGAAGCCGCCACCGACCTGCTGCTGAAGAAGCCCTGGGCCGACAAGAACCGCGTCTTCGCCACAGGCGGCAGCTACGGCGGCTACATGGTCGCGTGGATGAATGGTCATGTGAAACCGGGACGCTACCAAGCCTATGTCTGCCATGCCGGATGCTACGACTGGCAGGCCATGTTCGCCGACGACGCCTACACCTGGCATGCCAAGGAACTGGGCGCCTGGTACTGGGACGATGCGGCCAAGGTCGCCTCGCAGAGCCCGCACGCCTTCGCCAAAAGCATGAAGACGCCGACCCTGGTGATTCACGGCCAGCTCGACTACCGCGTGCCCGATGCGCAAGGGCTGGCCTACTACAACACGCTCAAGGCGCGTGGCGTGCCGGCCAAGCTGCTGTGGTTCCCGGACGAGAACCACTGGATCCTGAAGCCGCGCAACAGCAAGCTCTGGTACGGCGAGTTCTTCGGCTGGCT
>PNNH01000025.1 GCA_013824165.1 Methylibium sp.
ACAGGTCGAACCGCGCTATCTCGAGGCTGCTCGCTACGGTAGCGGCCAGGCAGCCGCCCTGGTGCGGCCGGCCACTTCAGCTGAGGTCTCGGCGCTGCTGGCGCTGTGTGCAGCGTCTGATCTGATCCTGGTGCCGCAGGGCGCCCACACCGGCCTGGTGCTGGCCGGCACGCCCAGGGATGGAGCGCGCCAGGTGCTGCTGTCGACCGAACGCATGCGCGAATGCTTCGAGCTCGATTTGCTGGACCGCACGCTGCGCGTCTCGGCCGGCTTCAAGCTGTCCGAGATCAACGAGCGCCTGGCGCCGCATGGCCTGTGGTTCCCCATCGACCTGAGCGCTGATCCCAGCATTGGCGGCATGCTGGCCCACAACACCGGTGGCACGCGCATGCTGCGTTATGGCGATGTGCGCGCCAACACCCTGGCGCTGCAGGTGGCGCTGGCCGAACCGGCCGGGCAGCTGCTGCAACTCGGGCGCGGCCTGCAGAAGGACAACGCCGGACTGGCGCTGCAGCACCTGATGATCGGCAGCTCAGGCTCGCTGGCCCTCGTCTGCGAGGCCACCTTGAAGCTGCATTCGCTGCCGCGCCAGCAGGCCGCCGTGTTGGTTGCGCCGGCGAGCCTGGAGGCGGTGATGCCGCTGTATCAGCGCGCGATGGCGGCCGAGTTCTGCGGGCTGATCAGCGCCTTCGAAGGGCTGTCGAGGCCGGCCCTGCAAGCGGCGCTGCATGTTTGCGGCGATCCCGGACGCCTGTTCGATGGGCAATTGCCTGAGTACGCGCTGCTGATCGAGTTGTCCAGCGAGCTGCCTGCGGCAACATTGGATCTCAGTGCCTTGCTGCAGCAATGGCTGGAGAGCGAGTTCGAGGCCGGCAGCGTGGTGGATGCCGTGCTCGGCGCCGACGAGACGATCTGGGCCTTGCGCCACAGCGTCAGCGAAGGCCTGCGTGAGCAGGGCAAGGTGATCGGTTTCGACATCTCGCTGCCGCGTCGCCATTTCATGCGCTTTCGTGCTGAGGCTGCGGCCTGGTTGGCGCAGGACTTTCCGGCGGCGCGCGTGGCGGACTTCGGCCACCTGGGCGATGGCGGGCTGCATTTCAACCTGGTCTGGCCCAAATCCGAAGCGGCCTTACCTAATGAGGAATTGGAGCGTCTGCGCGCCGGCGTCTATGCCGTCGTTGCTTCGCTGGGTGGCAGTTTCAGCGCGGAGCATGGCGTCGGACCCTCGCTGCTGCAGCATTACCGCGAGCGCACTGACCCCGCTGTGCTGCAGCTGGCGGGCGCGATCCAGGCGGTGTTGAACCCACAGTCTGCACTCGGCCTCACGAACTTCGGTCCGGGCTGAAATTTTGATGTTATAGTTCGGCCTCTTCGCTGCAAGGCGGAGCCTGAAAGCCCAGGTGGCGGAATTGGTAGACGCACTAGTTTCAGGTACTAGCGGGTAACTCCGTGGAGGTTCGAGTCCTCTCCTGGGCACCAAACAAGAAAGGCCAGCACGCAAGTGCTGGCCTTTTGCGTATCCAGGGTGCGCGCGCTCGCCTAGCGTGCCACGTCGCGCTGCAGCAGCCACTGCGCCAGGGCTTCAGCCGGCAGCGCCTTGGAGAACCAATAGCCTTGGCCATAGTCGCAGCCCGCTTTCAGCAGCAGCGAGGCCTGCAACTCGGTCTCCACGCCCTCGGCCACCACCCGCAAGCCCATTTCGTGGGCCATGGCGATGATGGCCTTGCACAGCGCCAGGCCGGTCGATCCCGGGCCAATGCCGTTCACAAAGCTCTTGTCGATCTTGATGACGTCGATGCTGTGCTGCTGCAGATAGGCCAGCGAGGAGTAGCCGGTGCCGAAGTCGTCCAGCGAGATCTGGATGCCGGCCGTGCGCAGGCTGCTGAGCTGCTGCGCCACGGCGGGCTCGTTGTCGAGCAGCAGGCCCTCGGTGATCTCCAGGCTCACCGCATCCACCTGCAGGCAGGCATTGAGCCACTTCAGGGCACCGCTGCTGCTGGCGAGCCCGTTGCGCGCGCCCCGATCCGGCGCACGAAATTCCACCGGCGAGGTGTTCACGCTGATCTGGAAGTCGGCCCGCAGTGAGCGCCGCCAAGCCTCGGCCTGTGCCTGTGCGGTGTTGAACACCCAGGCGCCGATTTGCAGGATCTGCCCGGTGCTCTCGGCGATGGGGATGAAAACGGCGGGACTGATGTCGCCCAGGCTCGGATGCTGCCAGCGCAGCAGCGCTTCGGCCATGCTGACGCTGCCATCCGAGAGACGCACGATCGGCTGGTAATGTAAGAACAGCTGACCATCCGGCAGCGCACTGCGCAGATCGGTGGCCAGCCGCATGCGCATCTGCGCAGCCTGCTGCAGCTCCGGCGTGAAATGGCTGTAACGGTTGCGGCCGGCGCCCTTGGAGACGTACAGCGCCTGGTCCGCATGTTTGAACAAGGTCTCGATCTGCTGGCCATGCTCCGGAAACAGGCTGATGCCGACGCTGGCTGAGACGAACACGCGTTCATGCCCGAGCGTGAAGGCGCGCGCTAGGCTGTCGATCAGCTGCTGCGCCATCTGCTCGGCTTCGGTGCGGCTGCTGACCTCGCCCAGCAGCACCGTGAATTCATCGCCGCCCATGCGGCCCACGGCATCCCTGGGACCGAGGCTCGCCTGGATCCGCTCGGCCGCTTGCAGCAGCAGGGCGTCGCCGGCGTCATGGCCCAAGGTGTCGTTCACCTCCTTGAAGTGATCCAGATCGACGAACAGCACGGCCATGGGCCTGGGCTGCGGCTGCGCGCTGCGCTCGCGCAGCTCGGCCTCCAGCCGTTCGCGCAGCAGGGTGCGGTTGGGCAGGCCGGTCAGCGCGTCGTGGCGGGACTGATGCCAGACCAGGGCCTCGTGCGTGCGCCGGGCAGTGATGTCGGTGTGCGTGCCCACCATGCGCAAGGGGCGGCCCTCGTCGTCACGGCTGATCACCATGCCGCGGCTCAGCACCCATTTCCAGCTGCCGTCCTTGCACAGGATGCGATGCTCATTGCGATAGCTGCTGGCGCGCCCGCTGAAATGATCTTCCCGGTCGCGTTGCATCTGGGCCAGGTCGTCGGGATGGGTGCGGGCGTCGAACTCCTCGGGCGTGGGTTGCACATCGCCTTCGTCATAGCCGTAGATCTGCAGACAGCGCCGCGAATACAGCTCGATGCCGGCCTGCACATACCAGTCCCAAACGCCGTCGCCGCTGCTCTCCAGCGCCAGCTTCCACAGCGAATCGCTGTCCTGCAGCGCCAGCTCGCTGCTCTTGCGTTGGTCGATGTCGGTGTGCGTGCCCAGCCATGCTGGCCGCTCGCCCGGCACGCGTCGCGCCCTCGCCAGCACCCAGCGGTAGCTGCCATCGGCCTGGCGCCAGCGATAGTCCAGGCTCAGCTCTCCGGTCTGCTGATCGAAGGCCTGCAGCAGCAGCGTTACGTCATCGGGGTGCAGCGCCGCTGGCCAGCCCAGCTGAGCCAGTTGCTCCATTGACAGGCCGCATGCGGCCAGCATCTCGGCGTCCACGTACAGGGGTTTCAGTTCTTCGCTGAGCAGCCAGACCTGCTGCGGCAGCAGGGTCAGCAACTCGTCTGACGACTCGAACTGGCTGAGCAGGGGGCGGTAACTCACGGCGGGACGACTCCGGGCTTCGCTGCGGGCTGCAAATGCAAGCTGCCGCTGCAGTGTCGCATGCAAGCCGGGCCTCGGAATCGACGGGCCAGCGGGGCGTTGCGCAGAGCTTGTCAGCATTTTCCCTCGTGTCCATCGGCATCGCGCCCAGATCAAGGCAAAATCGCGCCTGCCCGTGATCGTCGGGCTTCAATTGAACAGAGAACTAGGAATGAACAAGACCGAACTGATTGAGCACCTGGCTGGCAAGCACGAGCTGAGCAAGGCCGAGGCCGGCCGCATTGTCGAGACCCTGCTGGACGCGGTCGTGACCACCGTCAAGAAGGGCGGCACGGTGTCGATCCCCGGCTTCGGCTCCTTCAAGCAGCACGCTCGCGCTGCCCGCACCGGCGTGAACCCCAGCACCGGCGAGAAGATCAAGATCGCCGCAGCCAAGCTGCCGAAGTTCACCCCCGGCGCCGGCTTCAAGGCTGCTGTCGACCCCAAGGCTGCTGCCCGCAAGGCTGCCAAGGCCGAAGCCAAGCCGGCCAAGGCTGCGGCCAAGCCCGCCGCCAAGAAGGCCAAGAAGTAATTCATCTTCGAAGTCTGCTTCGCAGCAAAGGAAAGGGCGCCGCTGGCGCCCTTTTTCATGGCTGGCGACGCTGTCGCTGCCGCAGGTCAGCGCGAAGTGCTCAACCCGCGGCGGGCTGGCGAAGAAGGTGCCGACGATGGCGCGCCTCTGCGCAAACAGCGGCCCGCCTCGGAAGTGCACGGTTTGGTCCTCCAGCGTGGCCCACTCGATCAGCAGCAGATAGCGCTCGGGCGACTCGATGCCGCGCTGCACCTGGTAGCGCAGAAAGCCCTGCGCATTCGAGATCACGGTGCGAACGCCGCGAAGGAGGATCGCCTCTTCAAAAGTGGCGTTCTGGCCGACCGGGATGGTGATTTCGGCGACTTCGAGGATCCTGGCTCAGGGCTTTCGCTTTGCGTGGTGTCGCTGAATCAGGCGTCAGGCAGCAGCACATCGCTGCTGCCGGGGCAGACCCAGCGCGGGCTTTCGCGTGTGCGGTCGATGCAGCCGCCCCACTGATACACGCCTTTGGGATCGCGCAGCCGCATCATGCGCTCGACGATGCGTGCGGTCTCGGCCGGGTCTTGCAGCGTCTGCGCCACTCGCTCGGCCACGATGTCCTCGTTGAGCTGCGGTTCGCCTTGTGCGTCGTGGAACAGGCCATGCCGCCAGTGGTAGATCTCCAGGCACTTGCTCTGCAGGGTGAAAGGCTGGTCGCGCTTCCAGAAGTTGGAGAACAGCCCGTCGCCCAGATAGAAGACCCAGGAGCCCTCGAAGCCGGTGACGTCCGACGAGGCCGAATCAGGGTTGCGGAACCAGACCCGGTCGCCGGGCACGTAATAGGCCGGCGGCAGCGGATCGTCGGTATCGCCGAGCTCGCGCAGGAAGACATCGTGGAACTCGCCCGACATCACCGCGCGCAGCTCGCTCTGGCGCTGCATGCGGTCGTACAGCTCGGGGTGATGCTGGCGCGCTTCCTGGGCCATGGCCAGCAGGATCACGTATTCGGTGGCGCGATAGCAGGAGAAGTCATAGAGTCGGCCGCTGCGCTCGGGCTGGGTGGCACGCTCCAGCGCCTCGATCAGGCTGACGCCGGGTAGCACGGTGAAGCCGGTCTCGCGCGCGTAGGTCCACAGGCCCTCGGGCCGCTCGGCTTCCTTGGTGTGAAAGGCCAGCGCGGTCTTGCGTGCCGCCCGCACGATGTTGGCGCGCATGCGCACGGCGGCCTGCAGCTCGGCGAGGCTGGGGAAGGGCAGCGCACGCGGCGCGGCCAGTAGCGCCAGCCAGATTTCTCGATGCAGGTCGGCCTCGCTGGCATGGGTATCAAGCGCGAGGCTGCGGCACAGCGTGGTGGTGTTGTAGTCGCCCGTCAGGCTGCTGGCAGCCTGCGCGGTGAGCGTCAGCGTGCCGGTGGCCGCGTGGGCGCCAATAAATCGGCCCAGGCCCAGCGCGGCCAAAACGGCCAGGCCGGCCTCGGTCTGTTGGGGCGGGAGTTCTATCCCTGTTGAGGGTAGCAACTCCAGCCTGGTCACGGCATGCATGCGTGCTCCTGTCTTTGGCTCAGCGCCAGCGGTGCGCAGGCGCACCCGATCAGCCAATTATCAGAAGCACAACGCGACAGCTTGCTGACAAGCGGACAAGGATTTACCCGCATTGCCAGCAGGGTTTGCTCAGGCGCTGAGCCGCACCGCCGTGACCTTGAAACCGGGGATCTTGCCGCTGGGGTCCAGTGCGCTGCCGGTCAGCGTATTGGCCGCCGCTTCCCAGTAACAGAAGGGCAAAAAGACCTGGCCCGGCTGCACCTCGGGGCTGATCTGCAGCTGCGCCTGCACGCCGCCGTGGCGTGAGCTCATCGTCACGACCTGACCCTCTTGCAGGCGCAGCGTCGCGGCGTCCTCGGGATGCAGGCTGATCAGCGGCTGTGGCGACAGGGCCTCCAGCACGCTGGCGCGCCGCGTCATCGCGCCGCCATGCCAGTGTTCCAGCACGCGGCCGGTGGCCAGCACCAACGGGTAGTCGGCATCGGGCTGCTCTGGGCCGGGCGTGAAACGCGTGGGCATCAGCTGTGCCAGGCCGTCGGGCGTGGGGAAGTGCTGCATGAACAGCACCGCATCGCCCGGCTCGTCCTCGCGCGCGGCGGGCGTCTCCACCGCGCCTTCGCGCAGCAGCCGCGCCCAGGGTACGCCGGCCAGTGGCGCCATCACCTGGCGCATTTCTTCGTAGACGCGCGCCACCGGCGCCTCAGCGGCGGCATGGCCGTTGCCGTCCTCGTCGCGCCAGTAGTGCCAGTCCAGGCCGATGCGGCGGGCGATCTGCTCCAGCGTCCACAGGTCCTGGCGTGCCTGGCCGGGCGGCCGAATCGCGGGCCGGCCGGGCTGGATCAGGCGGTCGGTGTTGGTGTAGCTGCCCCATTTCTCCAGATGCGAGGAGGCGGGCAGGATCACATCGGCCAGGATCGCCGTCTCGGTGGCGAAGATGTCCTGCACCACCAGATGCTCCAGCCGCGCCAGGCCGGCGCGCGCATGGTCCAGGTCGGGGTCCGACATCGCCGGGTTCTCCCCCTCGATGTACATGCCCTTGATGCGGCCCTCATACGCCGCGTGCACGATCTCCACCACGGTCAGTCCCGGCTGGTCGCCGGCGGCATCGAAGCCCGCGCCCCAGAGCTGCGAGAAATGCGCGCGCACTTCTTCACGCACCACGCGCTGGTAGTTGGGCAGCATCATCGGGATCAGGCCTGCGTCGGACGCGCCCTGCACATTGTTCTGCCCGCGCAAGGGATGCAGGCCTGTGCCGGGCCGGCCGATCTGGCCGGTGATCATGGCCAGCGCGATCAGGGCCCGCACGTTGTCGGTGCCGTGCACATGCTGGCTGATGCCCATGCCCCAGAAGATCATCGCGGCGCGCGCGGTGGCATAGGCGCGAGCCACCTCGCGCAGCGTGTCGGGCGCGAGCCCGCAGATTTCACTCATGCGCTCGGGCGTGCAGTCGGCCACCGCGGCCTTCACCGCCTCGAAGCCCTTGACGCGTGCGGCGATGAAGTCCGGGTCGGTCAGCCCCTCTTCGATGATCACATGCAGCATCGCATTGAGCATCGCCACATCGCTGTCGGGCCGGAAGGCCAGATGCCGCCAGGCGTGCTGCACCAGCGGCTGGCGGCGCGGATCGGCCACCACCAGTTTGGCGTGATGGCGCTTCACCGCGTTCTTGATGAAGCTCGCCGCCACCGGATGGTTGGAGCTGGGGTTGGCGCCGATCAGCAGCACGAAGTCCGAGTGCGCCACATCGGCCACCGGGTTGCTGACAGAGCCTGAACCGATGCCTTCCAGCAGTGCCGCCACCGAGCTGGCATGGCACAGCCGCGTGCAGTGGTCGACGTTGTGCGTGCCGAAGCCCTGGCGCACCAGCTTCTGGAACAGATAGGCCTCTTCGTTGCTGCCCTTGGCCGAGCCGAAACCGGCCAGTGGGCTGGCTGCGCCTTGGGGATGGCTGTCGCGCAGGCGCTTCAGGCCCGCGGCGGCAAAGTCCAGCGCCTCGTCCCAGCTGGCCTCGCGGAACAGCGCTGAAAGCGGCAGCTCGCCGCGCCGCACCGCGTTGATCTGCGCTGGGTCCTTGGCCACACCCTCGCGACGCATCAGCGGCATCGTCAGGCGCTCGGGGCTCGTCACATAGTCCCAGCCGTAGCGGCCCTTGACGCAAAGCCGGCCATGGTTGGCCGGACCGTTGCGGCCTAGCGCTTCGATGACGCGTCCCTCGCTGACGCGATAGGCCACCTGGCAGCCGACGCCGCAGTAGGGGCAGACCGAATCCACGGTCTCGTCTTCCTCGATCAGCGCCACGCCCTTGGCAGTAGTCAGTGCGCCGGTCGGGCAGGCCTGCACACATTCGCCGCAGGCCACGCAGCTGCTCTGGCCCAGGGTCTCGTCGGCATCGAAGGCGATGCGCGTGTGCTCGCCCCAGCCGGCGATGCCCAGCACATCGTTGACCTGTTCGTCGCGGCAGGCGCGCACGCAGCGCATGCACTGGATGCAGGCGTCCAGCTGAACGCTGAAGGCCGGGTGGCTGAAGTCCGGCGCCGGCGTGTGCGCAGGGCGGGCAAAGCGCGGCTGCTGGATGCCCTTGACCTCGCACCACTGCGTCAGCTCGGAGCTGCGCGTGTGCGCCACTTCGGGCGCCTTGGCCGCCAGCAGTTCCAGCACCAGGCGCTGGCTGCGCTGCACGCGCTCGTTGTTCTGCGTCACCGCCATGCCTTCGCGCGGCGTGCGGCAGCACGATGCGGCCAGCGCGCGTTCGCCGGCAATCTCGACCACGCAGGCGCGGCAGTTGCCAGCCGGCGTCAGGCCGTCGCTGTGGCACAGATGCGGGATCGAGATCTTGGCGTCACGCGCGGCCTGCCAGATCGTCTGGCCCGGCTGGGCGCTGAGCGGCTGGCCATCCAGCGTGAAGTTGATCATCGGCTGCTTGCGCTCACTCATCGCCGAACTCCTGCGGGAAATACTGCAGCGCGCAGCGCATCGGATTGGGCGCGGCCTGGCCCAGGCCGCAGATCGAGGCATCGGCCATCACCTCGCCCAGCTCTTCCAGCAGCGCGCGGTCCCAGCGCGGCGCGCGCATCAGCTCGACGGCGCGCTGCGTGCCTTCGCGGCAGGGTACGCACTGGCCGCAGCTCTCGTGCGCGAAGAACTCCATCGCCTTGAGCGCCAGATCGCGCGCGCTGTCGGCGGTAGAGAACACGATGATGGCGGCCGAGCCGATGAAGCCGCCGTGCGGCTGCAACGTGTCGAAATCCAGCGGCACATCCGCCAGACGGGCCGGCAGCATGCCGCCCGAGGCGCCGCCGGGGAAGTATCCATAGAGTTCATGGCCCGGCGCCATGCCGCCTGCGTAGGCGTCCAGCAGCTCGCGCAGCGTGATGCCGGCCGGTGCCACATAGACACCCGGCCGCGCCACCCGGCCTGAGACCGAGAAGCTGCGCAGTCCCTTGCGGCCCCGCCGGCCCTGGGCCTCGAAAGCGTCCACGCCCTTGGCCAGGATCTCCGGCACCCAGTAGAGCGACTCCATGTTGTGCTCCAGCGTGGGCCGGCCGAACAGGCCCACCTCGGCCAGATAGGGCGGGCGCTGGCGCGGCCAGCCGCGCTTGCCCTCGAGCGACTCGATCATGGCCGACTCCTCGCCGCACACATAGGCGCCGGCACCGCGGCGCAGGTGGATGGGGGGCAAGTCTTGCCGGCGCTGCTGCAGCTCGGCCACTGCATCGGCCAGCACCTGGCGCAGCGCGTGGTACTCGTCGCGCACATAGATGTAGATGGCCTTGATGCCCACGCAATGCGCGGCGATCAGCATGCCTTCTAGGAACTGATGCGGCCGCCGCTCCAGGTAGTAGCGGTCCTTGAAGGTGCCGGGCTCGCCTTCGTCGATGTTGACCGCCAGCAGCCGCGGCGCGGCGTGGCTGCGCACGATCTCCCATTTGCGGCCGAGCGGAAAGCCCGCGCCGCCCAGGCCGCGCAGGCCTGCGTCGCTGAGTGCCTTGATCGCGGCGTCGGCGCTGCGCTGCCCGGCGATCAACTCATCCAGCACGCGCCAGCCGCCTTCGGCAAGGTAATCGTCCAGCGACTGCACGACTGGTAGCGGCTCGCGCGTGTCGCCGGCGGCGATCAGCGCCTGCAGCGACTCGGGCGTTGCATGCGGCTGCGGGCGCTGGCCCAGCATGGCCACCGGCGCGCCTTCGCAGCGTCCCATGCAGGGCACCTCGACGACGCGCAGCTCACGCTGCTCGCTCAGCAACTGGCGCATCGTGTCGCTCAAGCCGGCGCTGCCAGCCATCGAGCATGAGAAGGAATTGCAGATGCGCAGCGTCAGCGGCGCCGGCGCGGCCTCCCCTTCACGCACGATGTCGAAGTGGTGATAGAAGCTCGCCACCTCATGCACCTCGGCTTGTGAAAGGTGCAGTGCCTGCGCCAGCGCGGCCAGCATGTCCACGCTCAAGTGGCCCTGGCTGTCCTGGATGCGGTGCAAGTATTCGATCAACAGGCTGCGCTCACGCGGCAGGCCGGCCAGCAGGGACTCCACCGCGGCCACCGCCGCAGCGCTGGCCTGGCGGCCGCGCAGGCCGCCGCCGCGCGCGGGGCGCCGGGCGGTCTCGGGCTTGATGGGGATGACAACGGTGCTCACGGGCAACTCTCCAGCAATTGCAGTGTGTGTGCGATCACGGCCTCGGGCTGATCGCGCTGCGGCGCATGGCCGCATTCTTGCAGCGCCACCACGCGTGCTGCCGAGTGGATGCGCCCCACGGCCTCGATTTGCGCCAGCGTGCCGTATTCGTCGCCGACGCCTTGCATCGCCAGCACCGGGCAGGCCAAGGTGGCGAGATCGGCCTCGATATTCCACTGCTCGAAGCCCGGCCGCAGCCAGGCATCGTTCCAGCCATAGAAGGCCGAATCCACATCGGCATGGTGGCGGGCCAGGGCGGCCTTCAGGCTGCTCGGCTCGGCCTCATAGGCGCGCTTGGCCTCGCGCAGCCCTGCCAGCGTGATGTCCTCGACGAACAGATGCGGCGCCATCGCCACCAGGCCGCGCACGCGCTCGGGACAGGCCGCGGCAAACAGCAGCGCCAGGCTGGCGCCATCGCTGTGACCGAATAGAAACAGACGTTCGTTGGCCAGGCCCATCGCATCGAAGTAGGCCGGCAGCAGCGCGCGGGTCTGGTGCTGCAGATAGTCTTGCGGCCAGGGCTCGGTACGCGGCGTGCTGCGCCCATAGCCCGGGCGCGAGAACACCAGCCCACGGCACTTGGCCGCGTCGCACAGGCGCTGCGGAAAGTCCCGCCACTGCGACAAGGAGCCCAGGCCCTCGTGCAGGAAGACGATCAGCGGGCGTTCCTGGCCGAGCTCGGCGTTAAGCCATCGAGATTCGATCTGCAGATCGACGCCGTCGAGCGGCAAGGGCTGTAGAAAGAATGGGAGCGTGCGCTGGGATGCAGGCAGGGAGTCCATCGCGCTATTGTGGCGGCGGATGGCATGTGGTTTGACGCAAGCGATGGCGTTCGGCAGCCCGGCCATTCGACGCGCGGTGAACCCGGCAGAGTCGCCTGGGGACGTGGCACGTGCTTGCTCTGCCTTGCCTGCTGATCTAGTCCGTTCGGTGTTGCCTCAGCGGCTCGGCTTGAGCGGCGCGCGACCGGTGCTAGGACGCCGACGCCGACGGCCCGACTCGCGCTGCCAGCCTTTCGCAGACCACCTCGCGCCAGCGTGCATCCGTGGGATTCAACTCAGGGAAGGAGCGAATCGCCGGTTGCAAGGTCGCTTCCATGATGGCGGACATGGCCTGACCAATGGCCAGCTTCATCGCTGCATGCGCGGCCTGGGGTGCACTCTCCAGCGCTTGGGCAAGGGCGTGGTCCAGAGCTGCCATGGCATCGATGCCGCCGTCGCGCAGGGCTTGCGCGCAGCTCAGGGTGGGTAGTTTCATTCGCACCTCAGCTCGTGGAACAGCTGGCGCAGCTTGAACAAGGTGTGCTGGGAGGCTTGGCGCTCTGAATTGCCCCGCGCCGCACGCTCAGCTTGCTCGGCCTGCGGCAAGGCGGCGTCCAGCCGACGACACTCCTTTTGCGCCTCGGGCGTGAGCTTGCTGCGGCGCCCGAACTGGGCGAGTTGCTGCGCGTCCATGCCGGTCACCGGACGGAAGGCCTCCGCGATCTGCTCGCGCTGTCGCTCCCGCTGCACGTCGGCGCCTTGGCGCTGCTGGCCGCTGGACTTGTCCAGCCCGCGTGTCGGCGTGACGTCGACCCTGGTAGCGCCAACACAAGGGGCGTCTGAGTAGTAGGTCTTCTGTCCGTCCTGGCATTTGTAGACGGTGCGCGTCGGCGCGGGCAGGCCGTTGGCCATGGCGGCGTTGGCCGTCGTGATGGCGATCAATGCGACGGGCAAGGCGGCTGCGAGCAGGAACGGAGTCATGGCGCGCGGGCGAATCTGGGGCGTGCACAGCATAACTTCAAACCTCAGTGGCATCAGCCTGCGACGATTTCTCTTGTGATCGCCCGGCTCCGGCGCACCAAATCAAGCCGCAAAGAAAAAGTGCCCACAACTTGCGTTGTGGGCACTGCTGATGCCGGCAGACCCGGCGCGGTCATTTCGATGCAGATGCGCGCCGCACCTGCGTCGAAAACTGGCTTACCTGGCCGGCTTGATGCCGGTGACCGGAGCCATCGCGGGCGCGCCGGACGGGCCGTTGTCGATCAGCACCGTGGTGTTGCCCAGCGGTGTGGCGCCGACAGCATTGCGGTATTCGATCATGCCCAGGTACCAGGCGCCCGTGGGGACGTTCCAGGACATGCCCACCGACGCGATGCCACCAGTCTTGACCGTGCTGGGGCCGAATGCGTTCAGTGCATGCGGTGCACCCGTGCCGGGCAGCACCCAGACGTTCAGCACGAAGCTGGCGTTGCCGCCCAGGGGGGCATAGCCTTCCACGCAAGCACTGTAGCTACCCGCGCCCGGGTTGCTCAGCTGCACCAGCTCATTGGAATCGCCGTTGAAGCTGCTGCCCTGACTGACGCCGTCGCGGTAGACGGACACGTCCAGATCGCTGGCCGAGCCACCCTGTGTGTCGACGTTGCGCAGCTGCGCACGGACCAGCTTGGCGCCTGAAGGCACGGCAAAGTCCAAGCACTGCTGCCCGTTGGTGGCAACGCTGCCGCTGAAGCGGGTGGATGCCACCAGACCGACGCCCGTGGTGTAGAAGCTGCCGCCGAAGCCAGTCGAGATCGAGAACACCTTGGTGCCAGCGGCTCGCGTGTCGGTCACGGTGGCCAACGCCACCAGCGACTGTGCGCGCACCGTGATCGGGCTGTACAGCGTGCTGCCGTCGTCGCCCGTCCAGGTCAGCGAACCATTGACCCAGCTGCCGATGGTCGCCGTGGTGCGGAGCACCGTGACGCTAATGGACTGGCTCGCGCCTGGGGCGAGGCTGAAGTTCGATGGCGAGACAGTCACGTCGAAGCCCGGCACGCTGGCATTGGCGCTGTAGCTGCGCGATGCCGTCCCCTTGTTGGTCAAGGTGCGTGTGAAGGTGTAGACACCCACGACATTGGCGCGCGTCAAGGACGCGAGATTCAGCGTGGAGCCGTCCTTTACCCCTGCGTAGTAGGCGTCGTGATCGGCATTGCTCTGGTCATAGACCACCTTGGTCGACAGCGCGGCAGCCGGTGTCATATGGCCGGCGCCGTAGCCCCAGCGCACCGTGTCCGGGGCTCCGCTGGCCAGCTTGACGATCTGCTGCGTGCTGGTCATCAGCGCCGACTTGATCGCGTAAGGGCTCCAGCTCGGATTGGCTTGACGCAGCAGGGCTGCAGCACCCGCGGTGTGCGGGCTGGACATCGAGGTGCCGGAGATCATGTCGGCGCCTGCATCTGGGATCAGCGTGCCGGCGATGATGCCTGCGCGCTGTGCGGCGTTAATGCTGCGGTTGGAGTAGGCCGCGATGATGTCCGTGCCCGGGGCCGTGAGGTCGGGCTTCAGCACATTGAGGTCGGCCTGGTTGGGGCCGCGCGAGGATGAGCCGCTCATCACTGGGGCGATTGCACCGGCGACCTGTACGCCACCGCCGAACGCCGCGGAACCCGACGGGCTGGACGCTTCGGCCGTGACCGAAGCGAAGGCCGAGACCGGCACATGCACCGTGGGCAGCTCCGCGGAGATCAGCGGTGTGCTGTTGTTCGCGGACGACGTGTTCACGATGATCACCCCGACCGCGCCTGCTGCCTTGGCATTGACGACCTTGTTGACAAGGGCGTTGGTGCCTCGATCGCAGACGAGGATCTTGCCGCTGACCTTTGCAGGGTCGAGCAATGCAGGCTGTCCATCGACAGCACCGAAGCAAAGCGCCTGTGCAGAGCCTAGCCCAGCAGCCGCACCGAAACCGGCATTGCGCGACCAGATGAGCGCCTTGGCTGGCAGGCCCAGTGTCTGGAACGAGGAGCCTTGCACCGTTCCGTTGCTGCCAAGGAAGACCTGGGCTTCGGTGTAGCGGTCATGGGTGGAGTTGCCCACCGTCAGCAGCCAGGGGCTGTTGTGTGCCACCGTGGATGCGCCGTTGACGTTGCCGTTGCCGGCGGAGGCGGACACGAAGACGCCGGCCTTGGCAGCATTCAGGAACGCAGTCTCGACCGCATCGCGGAAGCTGGTCTGGCTGCCGCTGACCGAGAAGTTGATGACGTCCACGCCGTCAGCCACCGCCTTGTTGATAGCCGCCACGCTGTCCGAGGGGAAGCAGCCGCCGCGGCCGCGCGCGCCCGAGGTTTCCTGATTCGTGTAGCAGACCTTGTAGGCTGCCACGCGGGCACGCGGCGCTACGCCAGAGACGCCGGAGATGGGCGTGCCGCCGACGACCACATCCGTGTTTTCATTGCCGCCGGCGGTCGCCAGCGTGTGTGAGCCGTGGCCGTCCTCGTCACGCGGGGAGTCCAGGTATTCCAGCGGCCAGGTCGCATTGCCGGACTGTTTCCATCCGGTGTTGAAGTACTGGGCACCGATCAGCTTGTTGTTGCACATGGCGCTGGTGAAGCCCAGGCCGGCTTGGCAACTGCCCTTCCATTTTGCGGGCGGCGGGCCGTAGACCTGCACACCGTTGGCGTGATAGGGCACCGGCTTTTGGGTGATGGCATCGATCTTGTCCGAGAACGACGGGTTCTCGGGCCAGACGCCGCTGTCAACGTTGGCGATGATCACGTCTTCGCCCTTGATGCGTCGGCCGCCAATGTCCAGCCCGCTCCAGGCTCCGCCTGGCGTGCTCAGGCTCAGGAAGCGGTGGGTGCTTGCGGTGTCCAACGGACGCGGTTCATCGCGCGTGATGGCGCGCACACCACTGTGCGTGGTGAGCTTCTGCAACTCGGCGTCGGTCAGTTGCGCGGCGAAGCCGCTGAAGGCCACACCGTAGCGGTAGTAGATGGGGGCCGATGGGATTGTCGAGGCGACGTTGGCGACCTTGCTGTTGAGGTAGCTCAGGTAGGCCTGCACATGGCTGGCGTTGACGTTGATCTTGGCTCCAGCGACAGGCGCTGTGGCTGCCAGTCCGGCGACGCTGCCGTTGTAGGAGGCCACAGGCGC
Organism: Methylibium sp.; assembly: GCA_013824165.1. GTDB lineage: Bacteria > Pseudomonadota > Gammaproteobacteria > Burkholderiales > Burkholderiaceae_C > JACDQM01. The sequence continues at coordinate 15,289 of PNNH01000025.1, forward strand.
ATCGACCAGTTCGATGACATAGCCCTTGCGGGACGCTGTCTGTGCCTGGGCGCCAAGAAGCCCCGCGGCGAGCATGCTGGCAACAGCCAGGCGAATGCTGAGATTCATGATGGATTCCTTCGTGTAGTGTGGTCGGCGCGACTCAGACGTTGCGACGGCGGCGTGTCACGCCAACGGCACCCAGCGCCAGCGCGGCCAGCACCAAGGTGCCCGGCTCGGGCACGTTCAGGTTGTCCAACGCGAACTGCGGCAGCACGAACTGGTCGGAGCTGAAGTTGCAGCCGTTGTCGTCGTAGACGCATGCCAAGAAGGTGATGCTGAACACGGCGGTGTTAAGCAGGTTCTGCGTTTGGTAGGCGTTCATGTTCCAGCTGCCGTCCTGATCGCTCAGGCCAAACCAGAAGGCGTCGGCCACCATGCCGTTGCCGGTATCGCCAAGCAACCACAGCTCACCCGCGTCGATCCCCGCGCCGATGCCGCCATAGGGCGGAATGAAGCCGCCATCGAAGCCGAACAACGAGAACTTCTGGCCGTCTTCGCGGCTCAGCGTGATCCTGTCGTTGTTGAGTGCGTACAGGAACTGGCTGTTCGCATTGGCTGGGGCGTTGCCCATCGCTGAGAAGCCCGCGGCCGAGTCGACGCCGCTGAAGCCGTTGCCGGAGGAGGTCAGCTTGTAGCCCTGGCTGGACACCGAGCTGCCACTGAAGAGAGTCGGCGTGACGTTTTCGAAATTGACCGGCGCGGCCGATGCGGAGAGTGCGCTAAAGCCGAGGCTGAGCGCGCCGATGAGCTTTTTCAGATGAAGGGGCTGCATTCCTGGATTCCTCGATGAAGGTTGATGCGGATAGTCAGCAGCCGGCGCGATACCTTCGTGGGTCAAGGACTGCCGGATGTTGAAGGGACCATTTGCTGCCTTGCCAGTATCACGGCCCAGGTGCCGACTTGGCTCCACCTCCCCCCCGCATGTGGGCTGGGACTAACCCCTCCGGCACTAACCCGACCAGTATTTACCCGAGAGAGCCGCGGCCTTGAGCCCGGAAACCGGGCTGGTTTTCCCGCTGCGATACTGTCGGGCCTGAGAGGAGACCGCTTGTGCAAACCCTAGAGATCGCCATCGACGCCCGCGGCGTGGCCCGCGTGCAGATGAACCGCCCCGAGGTGTTCAACGCCTTCAACGAGACCATGATTGCCGAGCTGGGCGAGGCCTTCGACCGGCTTGCCAACGACCCCGCTGTACGCGTGATCGTGCTGTGTGGCGCGGGCAAGGCCTTCAGCGCCGGCGCCGACATCCAGTGGATGAAGCGCGCCTCCGAAGCCACGCATGAATGGAATCTGGAGGATGCGCGGGGCTTCGCCGCCATGCTGCACCGCATTGCCGTGTGTCCCAAGCCGACCATCGCCCGTGTGCAGGGCGTGGCGCTGGGCGGCGGCGTCGGCCTGACTGCTGCCTGCGATATCGCCATCGCGTCGGACGATGCCAAGTTCGCCGTCAGCGAGGCGCGCTTCGGCATCCTGCCGGCGGTGATCGGCCCCTATGTGATCAATGCCGTCGGCCCGCGCCAGGCGCGCCGCCTGGCGCTGACGGCCAGCCGCATCTCCGCCGCCGAGGCGCTGAGCATGGGCCTGGTGCATGAGGTGGTGACTCTGGATGCGTTGGATGCCGCTGTCGAGCGCTGGATCGCCGAGTTGCTGATGAACGGCCCGCAGGCGCAGGCCGAGATCAAGAAGCTGTTCGAGCAACTGGAGGTCGGCCCGGTCAGCAGCGGCGTGCGCGAGCTGACCGCGCAGACTATCTCGCGCGTGCGTATGGGCGATGAGGCGCGCGAAGGCTTTGCGGCCTTTCTGGCCAAGCGCCCCGCCGCTTGGGTGCCCCACAAGGATTGATCGAGACCGAAGACATGAGCGAGAACGCAATGAAGCAATGGCGCGTGGCCGGCGAGGCGGCGCAGGCAACGGTGGGTGTGATCGGCGCCGGTGTGATGGGGGCAGGTATTGCCCAGGTGGCCGCGCAGGCTGGACATGCGGTCAAGCTGTTGGACGTGCGCGAAGGCGCCGCCGCAGCGGCGATCGCCTCGATTGCCAAGGCGCTGGACGGACTGGTGGCCAAGGGCCGCATGGAAGCCGCCGAGCGCGACGCGGTGCTGGCCCGAATCAGCCCGGCCGCGGCCACGGCTGAGCTGGCGGACGTTGCGCTGGTGATCGAGGTCATCATCGAGAAGCTGGAGCCCAAGCAGGCCCTGCTGCGCGAGCTGGATGCGCTGCTGCCGGCGGACGCGATCATCGCCTCCAACACCTCGTCGATCAGCATCACCGCGCTGGCCAATGGCATGACGAACCCGCAGCGCCTGGTGGGCATGCACTTCTTCAACCCGGTGCCGCTGATGAAGCTGGTGGAGGTGGTGTGGGGTGCCGAGACCGAGGCCTCGGTGGCCGACGCGATCCACGCGCTGTCCAAGCGCTGGGGCAAGACGCCGGTGCATGCCAAGAGCACGCCGGGCTTCATCGTCAACCGCATCGCGCGGCCCTATTACGCCGAGACGCTGGCCGTACTGCAGGAGCAGGGCGCTGAGCCCGCCGTGCTGGACCGCGCGCTGCGCGGCGCGGGTTTCCGCATGGGCCCATGCGAGCTGATGGACCTGATCGGCCACGACACCAACTACCTGGTGACGCAGTCAGTCTTCGATGCCAATTTCGGCGACAAGCGCTATGTGCCCTCGCTGGTGCAGAAGGCGCTGGTCGATGGCGGTCGCCTGGGCCGCAAGGTGGGTAAGGGCTTTTATGTCGGCACGCCAACCGCAGCTGCGCCGGTGCCGGCCTTTGATGGCGAACTGCCGGCCCTCAGCGTTTGCGGGCGCAGTGCACTGGTCGAGCGCCTGGCCGACTGGATGACGCAGAAGGGCCTGAGCATCACCCGCGGCGAATCAGCCGACTGGAGCGGCCTGCAGATCGGTGACTTGCAGGTGCACCTCACGAGTGGCCGCTGTGCGGCGCAGCTGGCGCATGAGCGCAACCACCCGCAGCTGGCGGTGATGGACTGGCCGCTGGCGCCCGATCGCGCCGATGGCCTGGCGGTGGCCTTCGCGCCGCAGGCCGGTGAGGCTGCACGCCAGTTGCTGGCCCAGCTGTGGCATGCCTTGGGCTGGGAGTTGCTGCTGCTGCGCGATGTGCCAGGTCTTGCCGTGGCACGCACCGTGGCCATGCTGGTCAACGAGGGTGCCGACGCGGTCTGGCAGGGCGTCTGCGACGAGCAGGGCGCTGATCTGGCGATGAAGCTGGGCGTCAACTACCCGGCCGGCCCCTTCGAGTGGCTGGACCTGCTGGGAGCGCCGCGCGTCAGCGAACTGCTGGAAGGCCTGTTCGAGGCCTACCGCAGCGAGCGTTACCGCATCAGCCCCCTGCTGCGCCAGCGCTGCTGGGCCCCGGCTTGAGCTGAGCGGCAGCGGGCGCCGCAGCAGGGCTGCCCAGGCCGAACAGCTCGGCCAGCGCGGCGCGGTACAGCGGCTGGCCCACCGCATTGGTGTTGTGATGGGTGCCACCGTCCACCAGCACGAAGCGCTTGGGCTCGGGTGCACGCTCGTACAAGGCCTGGCCCAGTGACCAGGGAATGGTGCGGTCCTCGCGGCCATGCACGATCAGCACCGGCATGCGCACCCGAGCGATGCGCTCCGCCGACTCGAAACGCTGCGTGATCAGCGGCCCCACCGGCAGCCAGCCCCAGCGGTACTGGCTCACCACCTCGGGAATCGAGGTGAACGTGCCTTCGACGATCAGGCCCGCGGCCTGCTGCTGCACCTCGCTGGCCAGCTGCACCGCGATGGCCCCGCCCAGCGAGTGGCCGAAGATGTAGCGGGCACGGCCGGGGTGTTGCTGCGCCAGCCAGTCCCAGGCAGCACGCGCGTCCTCGTAGGCCATGTCTTCTGAAGGCAGCAGCTTGCCGTGGCCGCTCTGGCCGAAGCCGCGGTAATCGACCCCCAGCACCGAGAAGCCCAGCTCCTGCATGCGCCGCATGCGGTTGGCGCTGCCGCGTACATCCCAGCGCGCGCCGTGCAGATACAGCAGTACCGGCGCATCCGGCTTTGCGGCCGGCAGCCACAGGCCATGCAGCTGCACGGCCTCCTTGTTGAGCTTGGATTCGAAGCTGATCCAGACATCGTCCATGCCCTGGGCCGCGGCCAAGCCGCCGGACCAGGTCCGGTCACTGGGCTGGAAGATCCACTCGCGCTGCTTTTCGTCCAGAGTGGCGCAGCCGGCCAGCAGGCCGAGCGAGAGTGCCAGCACGAGGGCGAAATGGCGCAGATGCAGGAGACGGGAGGGCTTGGCAGTCCACATGCGCCAAGGGTAAACGAGAAGGCGCTGCGCTGCAGCGCCGGGGGCTTGGCATGACCGCCGGCCTCAACGCTTTTGCGCCAGCATCGCCCAAAGAAAGCTCTCGCCGAAGCGGCCGCTCTCGGCTGGGCGCTGTGGCTTCATCGGCCGCAGCTGCTCGATCTGGAACGCGCCGCCCCAGATGGCGCGCAGCTGCGCTTCGGTATAGCCCAGGCCGCCGCCCAGGGTGCGGCGTTCGTACACCTCGGTGTCACTCAGGCCGCTGCCGCCTTCCGGGCGGAAGCACACCATGCCGAACCAGCCGCCGGGCTTCAGCGCGGCGGCGACGCGTTGCACATAGCCCGGCCGCCGGTGCGGCGCCAGGTGGTGGAAGCAGCCGGAGTCGTAGACCAGGTCGTAAGCGCCAGCAGCTATGTCCACCTCAAAGACCGAGGCGTGGCGCAGCTGCACGGCAACGCCGGCTTCGGCCGCGCGCTGCGCGGCCCAGTCGATGGCGGCTTGCGAGTAGTCCACGCCTTCCACCGCGAAGCCCGACTGCGTCAGCAGCACGGCATTGCGGCCGTTGCCGCAGCCCAGGTCGAGTGCGCGGCCGGGCGCACGGATCAGGCCTTGCGCGATCCACTCGGCCAGGCACTCATCCGGCTGTGGGCCGAAGAACGGCACAGGCTTGGCGCGGTTGGCGTAGAAGCCGTCCCACCAGTCGCCCTGGCGGTCCGACAGCAGCGCGTCGAGTGCGGCCAGGTCCTGCGGCTCTTGCATTGCCAAGTCTTGCATCAGCTGATCCTCCCCACCGTCCCCTGCGGCGCAAAGCTATGTGCGCTGGCCAGCGGCCAGTAGACGGTGAACACATTGCCGGGCAACTCGCCGCCCAGCAGCGCGCCGGGCTTGACGAAGGGCAGCATATTGATCAGCAGCTTCACCTCATGCTTGTTGATGCGATGCACGATGTGCGCGGCGCTGATCTCGCCGGGGTGGTGCAGGCCGGCCGCCTGCACCAGCTCCTGCAGGGCCTTGAGCGTGTTCTGGTGGTAGCGGTAGACGCGCTCAGCCTTGTCGGGCACCACCAGGGCCTGCTGGCGCTTGGGATCTTGGGTGGTGACGCCGGTCGGGCAATGGCCGGTATGGCAGGCCTGGGCCTGGATGCAGCCCAGCGCGAACATGAAGCCGCGCGCCGAATTGCACCAGTCGGCGCCCAAGGCCATCATGCGGGCGATGTCGAAGGCGCTGACCACCTTGCCGGCGCAGCCCAGCCTGACCCGCTCGCGCAGGTTCAGGCCGACCAGGGTGTTGTGCACCAGCAGCAGGCCTTCCTGCAGCGGCGCGCCCACATGGTCGGTGAACTCCAGCGGCGCGGCGCCGGTGCCGCCCTCGGCGCCGTCCACCACGATGAAGTCCGGCGTGATGCCGGTCTCCAGCATGGCCTTGGCGATCGCGAACCATTCCCAGGGATGGCCGATGCAGAGCTTGAAGCCGGTGGGCTTGCCGCCGCTCAAATTGCGCAGCTTGTCGACAAAGCGCAGCAGCTCGATCGGCGTGCCGAAGGCGCTGTGCGCTGCTGGCGAGACGCAATCCACGCCGATCGGCACGCCGCGCGCCTGGGCGATCTCGGCCGTCACCTTGGGGCCGGGCAGCACGCCGCCATGGCCGGGCTTGGCGCCCTGGCTGAGCTTGATCTCGATCAGCTTGACCTGCGGATCGCGCGCATTGGCCTCGAAGCGCTCGGCGCTGAAACTGCCGTCATCGTTGCGGCAGCCGAAGTAGCCCGAGCCAATTTCCCAGATCAGGTCGCCGCCATGCGCGCGGTGGTGCACGCTGATCGAGCCTTCGCCGGTGTCATGCGCGAAGTTGCCTTTGCGCGCGCCCTCGTTAAGCGCCAGGATGGCATTGGCGCTGAGCGCGCCGAAGCTCATCGCCGAGATGTTGAAGACGCTGGCCTCGTAGGGCTGGGCGCGCCCCTCGCCGATGGTGATGCGGAAATCGTGGCTGTCCAGCCGGGTCGGCGCCAGCGAGTGGTTGATCCACTCATAGCCAGATGCATTGACGTCGCGCTGCGTGCCGAAGGGCCGCTTGTCCGGGTCGCCCTTGGCGCGCTGGTAGACCAGCGAGCGCTGCTGACGCGAGAACGGCGCGGCTTCGCTGTCGGCCTCGATGAAGTACTGGCGGATCTCGGGCCGGATGAATTCGAGCAGAAAGCGCAGATGGCCGATCACCGGGTAGTTGCGCAGCACGGCCCGCTTGGTCTGCCGGCGGTCGTGCCAGCCGAGCAGGGTCAGCGCCAGGAACAGCAGTGCCAGCAGCAGGTCGCGGGCTTGGCCGTTCATCAGCCAGTCGGTCGAGAAGGCCGCTGCGGCGATGCCGCACAACAGCCACACGGTGAAACGGACAGGGTAAAGGCGTTCGAACGGGTGCAGCCAGGAAGGCATGGGCATGACTCCGCGCGCCACGAAGGCGGCGCGCTGGCAGCAGCTTAAGCCGGCACGGTGCGCTGGCGCGTGCGGCCGGCTCGGTGTTTGCCCTGGGCTTGTCCCTGACCTTCAGCTGGAAGCGGACGGCTGCCTAGAATCGCGTGGTTCCCTTGCTTCAAGGGCTGGAGATTCCGGATGATCATGACTGTTCTACGCCCGATCGGGCGTGTTCTCGGCAAAGCCTGGTGGTTTCTGGATGCCAGCCGGCGTGCGCTGCTCAACCTGCTGCTGTTGGCTGTGCTGATCGCCGTGATCGTGGGCTTTGCGACGCGCGGCCCCAAGGCGCTGGAGGACAAGACAGCGCTGGTGCTGAACCTCGACGGCCGCCTGGTCGAGCAGCGCTCGGGTTCGCTGCGCGAGCAGGCGATGGCACAAGCGCGCGGCGAGACGCCGCAGGCACAGACCCAGCTGCGTGATGTGCTGGCGGCGCTGGACGCTGCTGCGAAGGACCCGCAGATCAGCCATGTGCTGCTGCAGCTGGACCAGTTCGGCGGCGCCGGCATGGCTGGGCTGCACGAGGTGGCCGCCGCCATCGAGCGCTTCAAGAAGGATTCGGGCGGCAAGAAGGTGCTGGCCTATGGCGATGGGTTCGACCAGCGAGGCTACTTCCTGGCCGCTCGCGCGGACGAGGTCTATCTGCACCCGATGGGCGGCGTGCTGATCGACGGTTTCGGGCGCTACCGCAACTATTACAAGGACGCGCTGGACCGCCTCGGCATCGACGCCAATGTGATCCGGGTCGGCAAGTTCAAGAACTTCGGCGAGCCCTATTTCGCCAACGGCCCCTCGCCGGCGACGCTGGAGTCGGAGGCCTATCTGTATGGCGATCTGTGGACGCGCTACACCGCCTCGGTCGAGGCTGCGCGCAAGCTGGAAAAGGGCGCCATAGCGCGTGCCATCGAAGAGCTGCCGCAGCGCATGCAGGCCGTCAAGGGCGACACCGCCCAGCTGGCGCTGAAGGAGAAGCTGGTCGATGCGTTGAAGACGCGTGACGAGATGCGCTCGCTGCTGATCGAGCGCGGCGCCAAGGACGAGAAGAGCAAGAGCTTCCGCCAGATCGACCTGGCCGCCTACCTGGCACATGTGAAGCCCAAGTGGGACGACAAGGCCGCGGCCATCGGCGTGGTGGTGGCCGAAGGCGAGATCGTCGACGGCCAGGCCGGCCCCGGCAAGGTGGGCGGCGACTCCACTGCCAAGCTGATCCGCCAGGCCCGTGAGGACGACAAGATCAAGGCCGTGGTGCTGCGCGTCAACTCGCCGGGCGGCAGCGCCTTTGCGTCCGAAATCGTGCGCCGCGAGCTGGAGATCACCCGCGCCGCCGGCAAACCGGTGGTGGTGTCGATGGGCGATGTGGCGGCCTCGGGCGGCTACTGGATCTCGATGGCGGCCGACCAGGTGCTGGCCGACCCGTCGACCATCACCGGCTCGATCGGCGTGTTCGGCATGCTGCCCACCGCCGACAAGTTGCTGGACAAGCTGTCGGTGCACACCGGCGGCTACACCACCACCTGGCTGACCGGCGGTTTCGACCCGCGCCGGCCGCTGGACGAGCGCCTGCGCGCCACCGTGCAATCGGCCGTGCAGTTCATCTACGACGACTTCACCGGCCGGGCCGCCAAGGCGCGCAAGAAGACGGTCGAGCAGATCGACGACGTGGCGCAAGGCCGGGTCTGGACCGGCACGCAGGCGCTGGACCGCGGCCTGGTCGACAAGCTCGGCAGCTTGGGCGACGCGCTGCAGGCCGCGGCCACGCTGGCCAAGATCGAAGGCGAGCCGCGCATTGCCTATGTGGAACGCGAGCCGGGCAAGCTGGACCGCCTGCTGAAGTCGCTGGATTCAGTGCTGGCACCCACCCTGGTGGAGCTGGTGCGCGCCGCGATGCCGCTGCAACTGCCCGCCGCCATGCAGCAGGCCCAGCAGGAGCTGGCCTCGCTGGCGGAGCTGAGCGCCGGCCGCAAGCCTTACTCGGCGCTGGTGCATTGCTTGTGCACGGCGCCGTGAGCGCGGTGAGGCAGGAGCGGGAGGGGGCGCGCTTCAGCGCCACCTTCACCTTTGCCAAGGGCGACTATGACGCGGAGTTCCATGCCCTGGATGCCGTCATTGCCGAGGTGGCGAAATCCATCCCGGGCTATCTCGGCGAGGAGAGCTGGGAGAACAGCGCAGAGGGGCTGACTTCGAATGTGTACTACTGGGACAGCCTGCAGGCCCTGCAGAGCCTGATGCAGCATCCGGCCCACCTGCAGGCCAAGCAGCAGCAGGGCCGCTGGCTGCGCGGCTATCAGGTGGTGATCGCCGAGGTGCTGCGTTGCTACGGCGATGGCGGTATTGCCCATCCCCTGGCCGGTACGACTTAGGCGCTGAAGAACTCCAGCAACGCTGCCGCCGTCTCGGCCGGTTGCTCCTCGGGCAGGTAATGGCCGCAGGGCAGGGGCCAGCCGCTGACGCGGCCGGCGCACTGCGCCGTCCACAGCGCCAGCGGGTCGAACAGGCGTTCGACCACGCCACGTGCGCCCCACAGCACCAGCAGATCGCAGGCCACCTTGTGCGCCGAGGCGCGCGAGATGCCGTCGTGCTCCAGGTCGATGCCGGCGCTGGCACGGTAGTCCTCGCAGGCGGCGTGGATGGCTTCGGGGCGGCAGAAGCAGCGCTCGTATTCGGCTAGCGCCTCGGGCTCCAGATGGGCCAGGCCCTGGCTGCCCCAGCCGCCCAGCTTCCAGTGCAGGTAGAAGCGCGGGTTGGCGCCGATCATGGTCTCGGGCAGCGGCTGCGGCTGGATCAGGTGGAACCAGTGGTAGTAGGCCCGCGCAAAGTCCATGTCGGTGCGGGCATACATGTCCAGCGTCGGCGCGATGTCCAGCACCGCCAGCTTGGCGACCGCATCCGGATGGTCCAGCGCCAGCCGGTGCGCGACGCGGCCGCCGCGGTCGTGGCCCACCAGGCCGAAGCGGGCGATGCCGAAGCGCTCGCGCATGAGCGCCACCATATCGTGCGCCATCGCACGCTTGCTGTAGGGCAGGTGCTGGGCATCGCTGGGCGGCTTGCCCGAGTCGCCATAGCCGCGCAGATCGGGCATCACAAGGAAGAAGTGGTGCCCCAGCACGCGCGCCACGCGCTGCCAGATTGCATGCGTCTGCGGGAAGCCGTGCAGCAGCAACAGCGGCGGCCCGTCCGGCTTGCCGCCGCTGCGCAGGTGGATCGCCTGCCCGCCGACCTCGACGGTCTCCGCAGTGAAGCCTTCGAACCAGCCGCTCATCGTGTGTGCTCCATGTCCGTTGTTCTGCGCCCATCCTGCCACGGAAGCGGCGCCCGATATACTTGGCTCTCACAGCGCCGATTTGTTCCGGATTGCGGGCGCTCTATAAATTCCGCTAAAGAGGGACGCCCGAAAACCGGTGTCCGCTCCGTCAGCGACACCGGCTTTTTTGTTTTTGGGTTGTATGGAAGTCAGAGGTGAGTGCATGGGCTCGATTGGCCACGTCACACCGCAGCGCCTGAATTTCAGCGAGGCGCTGCCGCTGCGCAGCGGCGCGCAACTGCGCGACTACGAACTGGTCTACGAGACCTACGGGCGGCTCAACGCCGACAAGAGCAATGCGGTGCTGGTCTGCCACGCGCTCAATGCCAGCCACCACGTGGCCGGCACCTACGAGGGCCAGGACAAGAGCGAGGGCTGGTGGGACAACCTGATCGGCCCGGGCAAGCCGCTGGATACCGACAAGTTCTTCGTCATCGGCATCAATAACCCGGGCTCCTGCTTCGGCTCGACCGGCCCCATGCATGTGAATCCGGCCACTGGCAGCGTCTATGGTGCCGATTTCCCGGTGGTGACGGTGCAGGACTGGGTGGATGCGCAGGCCCGTGTGCTGGATGTGCTGGGCATCACGCAGCTGGCCGCTGTGCTGGGCGGATCCTTGGGCGGCATGCAGGCGCTGGACTGGTCGCTGCGCTATCCGGATCGCATGCGCCATTGCATCGCCATCGCCACGGCCCCCAGCCTGTCGGCGCAGAACATCGCCTTCAACGAGGTGGCGCGCCGCGCCATCATCACCGACCCGGATTTCCATGAGGGCCACTTCTACGCGCATGGCGTGGTGCCCAAGCGCGGCCTGCGCGTGGCGCGCATGATCGGCCACATCACCTATCTCAGCGACGATGTGATGGAGCAGAAGTTCGGTCGCCAGATGAGGGCTGCCGAGCTGGGCTATTCGACGCAGGACATCGAGTTCCAGATCGAGAGCTATCTGCGCTACCAGGGCGACAAGTTCAGCGAGTACTTCGACGCCAACACCTACCTGCTGATCACCCGCGCGCTCGACTACTTCGACCCGGCGCGCGAGCATGGCGGCGACCTGTCGCGCACCTTTGCGTCAGCCAAGGCCAAGTTTCTGCTGGCCAGCTTCACCACCGACTGGCGCTTCTCGCCGGCGCGCTCGAGGGAGATCGTCAAGGCGCTGCTGGACAACAAGCGCGACGTCTCGTATGCCGAGATCGACGCGCCGCACGGCCACGACGCATTCCTGCTCGAAGACCCGCGCTACCACGGCGTGCTGCGCGCCTATTTCGAACGCATTGCCAAGGAGTTTTCGGCATGAGTGATCGCAGCGTGATGGAAGCGATTGCCGCGCTGGTGCCAGCCGGTTCGCGCGTGCTCGATTTGGGTTGCGGCACTGGCGAGCTGCTGCACCACCTGCAGACGACCAAGGGCTGCACCGGCTACGGCGTGGAGCTGGACGATGCCAATGTGCTGGCCTGCGCGCAGCGCGGCGTCAACGTGATCCAGCTGAACCTGGAAGAGGGCCTGGCCATCTTCGAGGACCAGAGCTTCGACGTGGTGCTGCAGCTGGAGACGCTGCAGCATCTGCGCAATACCGAGGCCATGCTCCGGGAAACGGCGCGCGTGGGCCGCATCGGCATTGTCAGCTTCCCCAACTTCGCCCACTGGCCCAACCGCCTTCAGGTGCTGCTGGGCCGCATGCCGGTGACGCGTGTGCTGCCCTATGAGTGGTACGACACGCCCAACATCCGTGTCGGCACCTACGCCGACTTCGAGGTGCTGGCACGCAAGAACCGCCTGCGCGTGCTGGACAGCTTCGGCATCCAGGAGGGGCAGGTCGTGCGCACGCTGCCCAATCTGCTGGCCAGTATGGCGGTGTTCAAGCTCGATCGCGGCTGACGCTGGTTGCAGGGCGCCCGGCTAGCCCAATCCTCGCAGCTCAGGCTCAGGCTGCTGCCAATTTCCGGCACAGGCCGCTGGCATCATCAGTGCTCCATATCTCACAGGGAGCTCTGACCATGATCGGCTACACCACACTCGGTACCCATGATCTGCCGCGCGCTGCGGCCTTCTATGACGAGCTGTTCGCCGTCATCGGCGCGAAGCGCACCATGGACTTCGGCCGCGGCATTGCATGGGGCCGCAGCATGAGCGAGCCGGGTTTCGCCGTGACGCTGCCCTTTGACGGCCAGCCGGCTACGGTGGGCAACGGCGTGATGATCGCGCTGGCCGCGGACGGCCCGGCCACCGTGCAGGCCCTGCATGCCAAGGCGCTGGCGCTGGGCGGCACCGACGAAGGCGCACCGGGGCCGCGCGGTGGCAACTTCTACGCCGCCTATTTCCGCGATCTCGATGGGAACAAGCTCAACGCCTTCTGCATGACTGCCGAGTAAACAACAAGACGCCTGACCGGCCTGAGCTCCGGCCCGCCCGGCTTAAAGCGGCGCCGGGTTCTGCGCTTCGCCGCGCTCGTAGACCACGTTGGCACGGCCCACCAGCAGCGGGTCCATCTGCGCGAGCTTGTCGAGATCCTTGTTGGTGTAGGGCAGCTGGTGCAGCACGTAGCGCATCGCGTTCAGGCGCGCGCGCTTCTTGCAGTCCGACTTGACCACGGTCCAGGGCGCCTCGGCGATGTCAGTGTGGAAGAACATTGCCTCCTTGGCCTTCGTGTAGGTGTCCCACTTGTCCAGCGAGGCCTTGTCGATTGGCGATAGCTTCCACTGCTTGAGCGGGTGCGCCTCGCGCTCCTTGAAGCGGCGGCGCTGCTCTTCGCGGCTGACCGAAAACCAGAACTTCACCACATGCATGCCGGAGCGCACCAGATTGCGCTCGAATTCGGGCGCCTGGCGCATGAACTCGTTGTACTCGTCGTTGGTGCAGAAGCCCATCACGCGCTCGACGCCGGCGCGGTTGTACCAGCTGCGGTCGAACAGCACGATCTCGCCCGCGGTGGGCAGGTGCTGCACATAGCGCTGGAAGTACCACTGGCCGCGTTCGACCTCGCTGGGTTTCTCCAGCGCCACCACGCGCGCGCCACGCGGATTCAGGTGTTCCATGAAGCGCTTGATGGTGCCGCCCTTGCCGGCCGCGTCGCGGCCCTCGAACAGGATCACCACCTTCTGCCCGGTTTGCTTGACCCAGGCCTGCAGCTTCAGCAACTCCACCTGCAGGCGGTATTTCTGCTTCTCGTAGGCCCGGCGCGACATCAGGTTCTTGTACGGATAGCCGCCCTTGCGCCAGCCGGGCGACAACTCTTCGTCGGGATTGGGCACGCCGGCGCTGTTCGGGCTGTGCAACTCGGCCAGCAAGGCCTGGCGCAGCGCCACTGCATCATCCGGCGCGGCGCCGGCCACCACTGCACGCACCGAGCTGGCCAGGCTGGACGGCCCGCCCTGGGCCACGATGTCCTTCAGCGCTTCCAACTCGCGCGCCTGCGCCTTTTCGATCGCGTCCTTGATGCTGCGCTGCGCGATGCGCTTCGGATCGGTGCTGCCGCTGGTGTCGCCGCTGCTGGAGCGGCGTGGGCGGGCTGCGCCCGTGGTCGAAGTCTTGGCGGCTTTCTTGCGCGGGGTCGTGGTGCTCATGATGGCTGCGGCTGTAATGAAACTGTCACAGAAGAATCGCACCGCGCCGAGGGCCTGTCCTTGATGGCCGTCAAGGTGGATGGCAAGGGCTAGCTCGCGGCGCAGCAGCGAGCTGCAGGCGGTATGCTGACCCACGTCACACAGCCGGTCGACGGACGGGCTGGTTCGCCTGGTATGTCCAACACGCTGTACTCCTGCATGAGTCCTTGCCCGGTTTCGATCCATCCGCTGATCCCGCTCGCAGTCGGTTTGTCGCTGGGCATGGCAGGCCTGCCGTCATCGGCCTGGGGACAATGCTCACGCACCATCGTTGTTCCGGCAGCACCGACCGGCCGCCTGGTGCAGGTGGACGGAGACACCGTCCGCGGTGCCTTGCCCGATCTGCTGCGCGAGATCGGCCGCAGCGGTGGCTGTGAATTCAGCTTTCCGGTGATGCCGCGGGCGCGAGCGCAGCAGGAGGTGATGGACAACGGCCGCATGGACATGTTGCTGCCCGCCGGCCGCAATTCCATGCGCGACCGCTCGGCCCAGTTCGTGCCGCTGATGCGCGAGCCGTTGGCGCTGATTGTGAGAACCGCCGATCAGGCGCGCGCGCCCCGCAGCCTGGCCGAACTTCACGCGCGCAGCAGCTGGCGCGGCGTGCTGGTCCGCTCCTACGCCTTCAATGACGAGTATGTCGGCCTGGCCGATCACCTGAAGGCGACGCGCCGCGCTGACTTGGTCAGCGACCCGCTGTCCGCGCTGCGCATGCTGCAGGCCGGCCGGGTGGAATTTGCGTTGATGCCGCCCAGTGCCACCCATGAAGATGGCGGCAGCCTGCGCGAGGGGCTGGTGCTGCAGCGCTTGGCCGATCTGCCAGCGATGGAGTTCGGCGCCTATCTGTCGCGCGCCAGTCTCAGCGAAGCAGATCGCCTGCTGCTCGCCGATCTGTTGACCAAGGCGGTGCGCGACGGCCGCGTGCGCCGGGCCTTGCTGCAGCACTTCCCGGCCGAACTGCTCGATTGGAGCGGCAGGCCCTGACTTCACGCCCCTGTCATCAGGCCTGACTAGGCTGACGCGCTTGTTCCACACCCCACGCGACGTCTGCCATGAATCTGATGAAGCCATCCCTCCTTGCCCTGGCCTTGGTGCTGGGCTCGCAAGCCGCCAGTGCACAGACGACGGCCCCGCAAGCCTTTGGCGCCGAACTGGCCGGCCATGCCTGGCTGCCGGCGCGCAGCTTCGTCGCTGCGCCCAAGGATGCGCCGGCCTTTCTGCGCACCAGCGGCAAGTACACCGCCGCCGATGCCCGCCGCATCGATTCGCTGGAGTCGGTGATGGGCAACTCCTACCTGTCCGACCGGACTGCGCCGCGCCCCACCGGCGTGAGCCTGCCCTTCAAGGGCCAGCCTGTGCAGGGCTTCTCCGGCATCAAGAGCATGAAGGACGGCAGCTTCTGGGTGCTGACCGACAACGGCTTCGGCGCCAAGGCCAATAGCGCTGACGCGATGCTGATGTTCCACCAGGTCAAGCCGGACTGGAACAAGGGCGGCATCACGCGCGTGCAGACCCAGTTCCTGCACGACCCGGACCGCAAGGTGCCGTTCCTGATCGTCAACGAAGGCACGGACAAGCGCTACCTGACCGGCGCCGACTTTGATGTCGAATCGATGCAGATCATCGACGGCGAGTTCTGGTTCGGCGACGAGCTCGGCCCCTACCTGATCCGCGCCGACCGCCAGGGCCGCGTGCTGGCGGTGTTCGAGACGCAGCTGGATGGCAAGACCCTGAAATCGCCGGACCACTTCAGCATCACCACGCCGGCCGTGCCGGGCACGCCGGTGACGACGCCGGTGCGCCGCTCGCGCGGCTATGAAGGCATGGCGGCCAGCAAGGACGGCCGCTTCCTCTACCCCCTGCTGGAAGGCCCGCTGTGGGTCGAGGCCGACAAGAAGTGGGAGACCGACAAGGACGGCCGCGAATACCTGCGTGTGCTGGAGTTCGACGTCAAGCAGGGCGCCTGGACCGGTCGCAGCTGGAAGTACGCGCTGGAGCTCAAGGGCAACAACATCGGCGACTTCAACATGATCGATGCCGACACCGGGCTGATCATCGAGCGCGACAACGGTGAAGGCCTGGCAGAGGACGCCTGCAACGGCCCGGCGCGCCCGGACTGCCAGAATATCCCGGCCCGCTTCAAGCGCGTCTACAAGATCAGCCTGAAGGACGCCGATGCCGACGGCTTCGTCAAGAAGATCGGCTATGTCGACCTGATGGACATCGCCGACCCCAAGGGCGTGGCCAAGCGCGGCGGCAAGAACGGCCGCTTCACCTTCCCCTTCGTGACCATCGAGAACGTGGACGTGGTGGATGCCGAGCACATCGTCGTGGCCAACGACAACAACCTGCCTTACTCCTCGGCCCGCAAACCCAATCTGCAGGACGACAACGAGTTCATCCTGCTGAAGGTGCCGGAGCTGCTGAAGGCGCGCTAATCAGCGTTCCAGCCGGCCCAGGCGCACCATGGTGTTGCCGGGCCGGCCATGTTTCATCGAGGGCATCACCAGCACGCAGTCGTCATACGGCGTGCGAAACACGGTGTCGCCGTCCTGCGCGAAGGCCGTGCCGGCCTGGGCAATCACGTCCAGGCCATGCACCGGCATGAGGAAGTGAAAATCCTCGCTGAGCGCGGTGATGGGCTGATCGACGCGGATCAGCCGCTGCTCGGCAGGCAAGGGCAGCAGCAGGTGCTGCGCGGCCCAGTCCGGCGCCACCATGCCGGTCAGGCGCAGGAAGCGGATCAGCGCGTCGACCGCCACCACCGCTGACGAGCGCTCCCAGTGCTGGCCGCACTCGAGCAGCAGCGCGTTCTTCGGGCTGGCCGGGTCGCCGAACCCACCGCGGTCGCGCATGCGCAGGCCGGAGGGGTGGCCGGTGTCGATCAGCAGCTCGCCCGGCATGCCGAGCTGGCGTGAAAACTCAGCGCCCTTGTCGAGCAGTCCGCAGACCATCAGCGGCCGGCAGGCGTCCTGCATCGAATGGATGTCCAGCAGGAAGTCAGCCTCGTCGACGAAGGGCCGCAGCGCGCGGGCGCGGCGCAGCTCCAGCGAGTCGCGCGGGCCCAGCAGCACCGCGTCGGCCCAGACGCGGTTCAGGTCTTCGTCCACGCAGCGCGCAGCATGCGGGTCGACTGGGTCGAAACGCGCATAGGCCTCGACATTGGCAAAGCTCGCGATCAGCCTGCCCTGCAGCGGCAGCAGTGTGCGGCCCAGACCCTGCTTGAACAGCCAGTCCAGCGCGATCGCGCCGCACAGCTCGTTGCCATGCGTCAGCGCCTGCAGCATCACCGTCGGTCCGGGTCGACCCGAATCGAATACGTGAACGAATTCGACGCCGCTGCTGGAGGCGCGGTAGGCCTCAATGTCCGGTGGGCTCAGCTCGATCTGGGGCGACTCGATGCTCATCCTTGGGCCTCTTCTTCTTGTCGATCAGCGCCCATTCTCGGTTGGCTGATCGTTCAGGTCGTCGTCTGTCCAGCGGCCGCCGCTGGTTCTGCGGTAGACGCCGCGGCCCTGCTTGGGCCCGGCGCGCGCGACTGCTGACGAGACTCAGAGCTCGGCGATCGGGTTGAGATCGGCGAAACCGGCATCCTGCTTGGACTTCCAGGCCATGATGGCCTGACCCATCTCGGCGGTGTCGAACACCGCGCTCTGCAGGACACTCATATGGGCCAGCGAGGCGGCCACGCCGTGGTCCCGTGCGTGGTTGAGCGCCAGCTTGCTGGCACTGATGGCCAGCGGGGATTTGGAGGCGATGGCGGCTGCCAGCTTCATCACATGCGCCAGCAGCGCCTCGGCGTCCGGCAGCACGGCATTGACCAGCCCGACGCCCAGCGCGCGCTCGGCCGGCAGGCGCTCGCCGGTGTAGGCCAGTTCGCGGGCCAGACCGGGCGGAATCAGGCGCTGCAGGCGCTGCAGGATGCCGAGGTCGGCTGCCATGCCGATATTGATCTCCTGCACGCTGAAAAAGGCATCGGCGCTGCAAAAGCGCATGTCGCAGACGGCCGCCAGATCAAAGCCGCCGCCGATGCAGCCGCCCTGCACGGCACAGATCACCGGGAAGCGCGCTTGGTCGAGCACGCTGAAGCAGTCCATCAGGCGCTGCAGCGAATCCTGAAAGCTCAGCCGCGCCCGCGCATTGCTGGTGTCCAGCATGGCGCCCTGGCCGGCAAAGGTGTCCAGCGCCATGCCGGCGCTGAAGTGCTTGCCGGTGGAGGAGATCACCAGCACGCGGGTGCGGCCCTCGTCGCTGAGTGCCTGCACCGCATCGCGCAGGGCCGGGAAGAAGTCCGGCGCCATGGTGTTCATGCGCTCCGGGCGGTTCAGTTGCAAATGCGCAATGCCATGCGGCGATTGGGCCAGGGTGAAGAACTCGTTCATCAGGACTCCGTGTCGAGGGCGGCGGCTCAGCCGGCGAGGGCGTAGCTTACTCAAGGGACAGGTGCTGTCTATCGTCTAAGCGACAGGCGCATTGCGGCGCAGGGCTGCGTACTTTTACCAAAAGGGGAAGCCCTGGGGCGGGCAGTGGTGCGGGCTCCCTACACTGCCGCCATGCACACCTTGAGAACCGAAGACGGACTGCCGCTGCACTGGCGTCAATGGAGCAAGCCCGGCATGGAGAGTGCCCGCGGCACGGTGCTGATCGTCCATGGCCTGGGTGAGCATATCGGTCGTTATGAGGCACTGGCGGCCAAGCTCAATAGCTGGGGCTGGCATGTGGTGGGGCACGACCAGCGTGGCCATGGCGCGTCTGGCGGCCCGCGTGGCGACATCGGGGCTCAGGACAGCCTGCTGAAGGACTTGGCGGCAGTTATCGATGAACTGCGCGGCGATGCGCAGCTGAGCGCCGGCCCGCTGGTGCTGCTGGGCCATAGCATGGGCGGCCTGGTGGCGGCGCGTTTCGTGGCCGGCGGGCTGTCGGTCAGCAATGGCGGCGTGATGCCGACCTGGTTTCGCACCGTCGACGCGCTGGTGCTGAGTTCGCCCGCGCTGGACCCCGGCCTGTCCGCCTTCCAGCGGGCGCTGCTGGCGGCGACGCTGCCGCTGGTGCCGCATCTGGCGGTAGGCAATGGGCTCAAGCCTGCCTGGATCTCGCGCGACGCGAATGTCGTCGCGGCCTACAAGAACGACCCCTTGGTGCATGACCGCATCACGCCGACGCTGGCGCGCATGATCGCGGCGACTGGCGCCGAGGTGGTCGAGCATGCCAGCGAGTGGATGGTGCCCACGCTGCTGATGTGGGCGGGCAGCGATCGCTGCGTGGACCCGCGCGGCAGCCAGGCCTTTGCCGACGAGGCGCCTGAGGTCGTGGTGCAGCGCCAGATGTTT
>PNNH01000027.1 GCA_013824165.1 Methylibium sp.
CTGCCTTCAGCCTGAAGCCGCCGAATCTGTACGTCAGCAACGCAGCGATTGCTGCCCGTCGCTCTGCTTAGTCGGCTGTCAGCAATGTGCCCATAGCCGTAATTCACCGAGCCAAAGCACTTGGCAGGATCAGACATTCGAAGGGGACCGTCGAATTTCTCGCCTCGTCAGAGGGAGATTGCATCGCCGGCCTTGGGCTGTGAGGCCGAAGACCGCGAACGTGCCCGATGGTCGCGCCAACGCAGAAAGGGCAATTCCACTAAATAGTGCAGGGCAGCGCCGAGTGCCAACACAGCCAGGGCATAGACCGAAAACAACGCCAGACCTTGCACGCGCTCGGCTATTACAGGTACCAGCATCTCGTGCACCAGATGCATGGCGATCTTGTGACTCAGGTAGAGGCTATATGAAATTGCTGCGAGCCAAGCCGTGCCCGGTAGCGTCCATCGTCCCAGCAAGCCTTTGGGGTCGGTGGCGGCCAGCACTAGCAGGCCGAACCCCAGCGACAGTACGGGCCACCCGATGGCGTTGGCCAGCAAGCCGGTGCGATTGCTGAACAGCAGCAAGGACAAACCCCACAGCGCTAGTGCGCTCAGCAGCAGTTGATTGGATCGCGCCTGCAAACGCTGGAACTTGTCGGGGCGGTAGACACGCAGCACGGCCAGCATCACGCCCATCAGTAGCCCGTCCAGGCGCATCCAGCTGGGGTAGTAGATGTCCTCAATGAACCAGGGGCGCGGAGGGTTCAGCGCGTCGTTGTGCAACCAGACGCCGGTTCGCAGCGCCAGTCCGAGCAACGCAATGGCTGCGCAGACCGCCAGAACCCGGCGCGCAGAGGGTCGGCGCGCCAAACACCAAGCGATGAATGGGAACAGCAGATAGAAATGCTCCTCCACGCACAACGACCAGGCGTGCGAGAAGGCCGTGTTGTGGCCATAGTCGATGAGCAGGTTCAGCGTGAACGTGGCAAACACCCACCAAGGCTCAAGCCCGGGGGCCTCGCGCAATACCGGAAAGCATTGATAGAGCGTCAACACTACCCCGAAGGCAGGCAAGATTCGCCACGCACGGCGCGCATAGAAGGCTTGGAACGCCAACCCCTCTCCGCGTTGCAAGGGTCGCAGCACTTGCGTGCCGATCAGAAAGCCGCTGAGCACAAAGAAGATGTCCACCCCCATCCAACCAAAGCGCGACAGCCACTGAAAGTCCGGGCCAAGCCCGCCGGCCACGAAGGAATGGAACAGCATCACCCAGACGATGGCGATGCTGCGAAGAAGGTCGAGGCCAGGAAGACGTGGCATTGACATTGGATGGGCGGCGATAGAGTGGCGCATTGTGTGTGAAATTGAAGGTTTGGCGCCCCCGCTTTTGGCTGCGCGAGGGGCTCTGCTTGGAACTCGCCCGATGTCGGCTGTCGCCGCATAGCTGACATCCACTTTCAGCGTCTCCAAAGCAGGAACTGATTCGGCCAAACCTTGGCCTGGAACGCCCACTAGGCCTTTTGCCGAGACCGCCAACCGCCCGCCGGCACACGGATCAAGTTAAGCATGTTGCCGGCGAGGATCAGGCCGACGCCCACGGCCGTGAAGAGGTCCACCCTTTCCGAGTACACGAGCCAGCCCACGAGCGCGGTCAGCGGCACTCGCAGGAAGTCCATCGGCACGACAACTGTGGCGTCCGCATGTTGCATCGCCCTGGCGAAGCAGTAGTGTGAGTAGGTCCCGCAGAAGGCCACCACCACCACCCAGCCCCAGGTGGATAGCGATGGCCATTGCCAGACCATGAGGGCCGGAACGAGCCCGATCACGCTCTGCACCACCAGCATCCAGAAGCTGATGACCACCGCCGCTTCGGTGCGGGTTAGTGACTTCACCAACACGATCGACACCGCGAACCCCAGCGCAGAAGCCAGGGCAATCAGCTGACCGGCATCGATTTGCCCCGCTTGAGGTCGAACAATCACCGCCACCCCCACCAAGCCCAGCAGCACAGCGAACCATTTCCGACCGCTCATGCGTTCGCCCAGAAAGGCCACCGCCAGGGCAGCCGACCAGATCGGCATGGTGAACTCGATCGACACCACCTGAGCGAGCGGGATCAAGGTCAAGGCCACGAACCACCCGTATTGCGCTGCATAGTGGACTGCGTTGCGCAGCACATGCTGCGGCAGCCGATCAGTCTTCATTGCAGTGAGGCCCCCCGCCGCGCGCACCAGCGGCCAGAGCATCGCCAAACCCAGGGTGGATCGCAGCAGCATGATCTGGAACACCGACAACTCGCGCGACGCCTCGCGGCCCGCAACAGCGATCACGACCATCAGAGTCAGCCAACCGGCCATCCAGCCGGCGGCACGAGAGATCGAAACGTTGGAGGCAGTTTGCATCGGCCAAAGGGTAGCTCACCCTGCCTTCGCCAACGGCTGGTCAAGGCAGGCCAGCCCGTCGAGCAGCATCGCACGGCCGGCGGTCCGCCCCAGGCAATCACCGCCCGATGTCAGGCCCCGACCGCTCCCTGGCAACGACCGGGCTAACGTCGTGCTCATGCGGGCACGCCGGCACTTCGCGCGCCTTCTGACGTCGATACTCCTTCACGAAAGTACTGTCGCGTACGAAGCTGCGGATGTGCAGCGCCAGCCCACGGTCTCCGGCCTGGTCTGATGCGTTGAGTGCCTCCATGATGCGAATCCAGGCCAGTAGCGCGCCGGTGCGCTTGCCTCGGTAGGCATCCCCTGACTTCGTCGGGTCGGCCTCGTGGCGCAGGCGTCCCTCCTCCCGGGCTTTGCGCTGCTACAGGTTCTCATAGCGACCGCCCTCGCCGGACATGGCCGCCAGCGTGGAGGTGGAACGCATCAGTGCCGCACGGATCTCTCGCAGATCCGGGGATACGGGAACGAAAGGCAGCTCATCAATGAGCCGCTCCACATACGCCCCTTGCGAATGCTCGGCCGCGTGCGCTGCGCGAGCCAGGCGAGCCGCATGGCTGGCGCGCATGCGCAAGGTCACCTTGACGACGGCCTCCGCCGGCTGTGCCGGAGCAACATCAAGGGCACTGCGTACGCCAGACACAGCGACGGCGCGCGTCTACAGCCACTCGGCGAGGACCGAACTCACCAGGACGGCCGCAGGCACGCCCATCGACTGCGCGACGGCAGTCAGTGCCTGGCCATGCCCGCGCAGATCATTGCTTACGCGCTCACGGCGAACCGTCGAGCGAGACGCAACATCAGCGGTGCGGCGGGTCCAGCCTGCTGTGGCCATGATCACCACTATGGATCGGCATCGGCGCTGGCGAACGATGGTTGGCAGGCCAGATTCATCGATCAAGCCGCTCAGGACAAGCAGGGCCGTGATCTTCGGTGTTCACCGGGATCGGCTCTGTCGCCCGAGCGGCGCTTGCACAGGTTAAGAGCTGTTTATTTCTTTTACAGCTTTCAATGTGTGTTTTCAAAGTACTGATTAAACGCTGTATCCCCAAGCCACAGCGCAGGACCTGTATGCCCCAATTCACCGTCCGTACCGCCGAGCAACTACCCACGCTGCTCCAGGCCCTCCGCAAAGAGGCCAGCCTCACGCAGAGTGAAGTCGCGCTGCGCCTGGGGGTCTCGCAGCAGACCTATTCGGCAATGGAGCGCAATACCGACAAGGTGGGCACGGCCCCCCCGGCTGCTGAAGCTGCTCAACATCCTGGGCGTGGAGTTGGCCGTCGGCAAGCCCTCGCAACCACCGGCGCAAGCAACTGCCCCATCCGACCAGCCCAGCACCACGGACAAGCCGGTCTGGAAAGCCATGGGCCGCCACTCTCACACCCGTTCGCTGGGCCTTTGGATGAATGGGGCCTACGTGGGCACCTGGAATCTGGCGCCTCATGCGCCCGACACCCTCCAGTCCGACCTGGCCTGGACCCAGTCAGAGTCAGGGCGCCCGCTGTCACTGTCCCCGCCCTTCACACCGGGCAATGCGCCGCACCACGACGACAATGTGAGCGCCTACTTCTATTAACCTACCGCCCGACAGCAAGGACATCCGGGACCGGCTGGCGCACCGCTTCAACACGGGATCCACCCGTGCGTTCGACTTGCTTGCCGAGATCGGGAGGAACTGCGTCGGCGCACTCGAAATCCACCCCGACGGCACAAGCTCTTCCGGGACTGCGCCCCTGCAGGCCGAGCCCTTGAGCGAGGCCCAGGTCGCCCAGGTCCTGCGCAGCACGACAACCCCGAGCGCCATGGGCTGGGCGTCGACGGCGAAGACTTCCGCATCTCGATGGCAGGCGCCCAGGAGAAAACGGCCCTGCTGCTGCGAGACGGTCAGTTATGCCTGCCGCGAGGCGGCACACCCACCACGCATATCTTCAAGCTGCCGCTGGGCCTGATTGGAGGCATGAAGCTGGACATGCGCGACTCGGTAGAAAACGAGTGGCTGTGCGCCTTGATCCTGAGATAGTTCGGGCTGTCTGTGGCCGACTGCCGGCCGCTGCAGTTCGAGGACGTCAAGGCCTTGGTGGTAGAGCGCTTCGACCGTGCCCGGTGGACGCATCCGTCCGGCGAGCATCGCCTGATCCGCTTGCCGCAGGAAGACCTGTGCCAAGCCACCGGCGTGCCGCCGGAGGCCAAGTACGAGGCCGATGGCGGGCCTGGCATGGACCGCATCCTCGACGTCCTGGATGGCTCGATGACCCGCGAGCAGGACCGGCGCGATTTCTTCAAGGCGCAACTGCTTTTTTGGATGCTCTGCGCCACCGATGGCCACGCCAAGAACTTCAGCCTGTTCCTGCGCCCCGGCGGCCGCTACCAGCTCACGCCACTGTACGACGTGCTGTCGGCCTACCCGGTTCTGGGCGAAGGGCCAGGGAGGATTTCACCGTTCAAGGCCAAGATGGCCATGGCCGCGCGATCAAGAAACGCACACTGGAAAATGCGCGACATCCTGCGCCGCCACTGGGTGGCACTTGGGGCGCGCCACGGTGTGTTGACTGAAGACGGCCGCGATGCGCAGTTCCTGATGGATGAGCTCATCACGCGCACGCCGCAGGTCATCGCGAGCGTCAGCTCGCAGTTGCCCGAGGGGTTCCCCGCACAAGTCGCCAGCACCATCTTCGATGGCCTGCAGGACGCCGGGAGGCGCCTCGCAGCTTGACCCGTCCAGCTTGAAAGCTTGCTTGAGACAAGACAGGTCACTTTTGTATGACACGTCAGCCTGTTTCGGACTTTAAGTTGCAGGGCGACCGGGAACGAGGAAAAGTGAACATTTCGGAATTTGATGAATTACAGATTGTGAAAGCGCAGATGTGGTATGATTTCGGAATTCAAGAAACCATGCCTTCGATGTCGACCCGGAGGCCTTCACCCCGGGAATTCCGAAATGCCTTCTATCCCTCCATCCCCATCGCCCGAACTACTGCGCGTTACGGACGCAGGCGCCATGGGCCCAGTCATTCGAGCCCGTCGCCGGGCGCAGGCGCTGCGCATCGACGACGCAGCCTCCTTGAGCGGCGTCTCCGTTGACCTGCTCTCCCGCCTAGAGAACGGCAAGGGCTCCGTGCGACTGGACAAGCTTCTGGCGGTGTTGGACAGCCTGGGGCTCGCACTCGTGCTCGGACCCAAGGACCATCCGACGATGCAGTCCGTCTGGCGCGGCGGCGTCGAGCGGCCGGAGCAGTCATGAACACGCTGACCGGCTCGGCCACCGACACGCCAGTTGCCCCGCACACGCTCGATCTCTGGGCCGACGGCCAGAAGGTCGCGACGCTGGGTTACGAGTCCCTGAACGACCGGTGGTCGCTGGACTACGACGCGGACTGGGTCACCAAGCCGGGGGCGTTTCCACTGTCGCCTGCGCTTCCCTTCGAGCCCTCGGCCGACGGCTATGCCGTCGGCGCCGTTAAGCGCTTCGTGGAGAACCTGCTGCCCGAGGGTCGCGCGCTCGACATCACGGCCACGACCTACCGCGTCTCCAAGTCCAACATCTATGCCCTCATCAGCGCCCTCGGGACCGAGACCACCGGGGCATTCCGTTTCTGGCGCTCGGACGAAGTCCCGCCCATCGTGGCGGCCAAGCCGCCGCGTGAAGTGACCCGCGAGGAACTGGACCAACGAATTGCCGAGCGCGACCAGATACCGCTGGCCCTCTGGGATGGCAAGGTCCGCATGTCCATCGCGGGCGTGCAGGACAAGATGATGGTCTACCTGGACCGCCCGCTCGGCGATGGAGGACGACTGTTCCTGGTCGAGCCGCCTCTGGCATCGACGCACATCCTCAAGCCCGACCCCGCGCGCAAGGTGACGCAGCATCTGGTCATCAATGAACACTTCTGCATGTCCTTGGCACGGCGCATGAAGCTGCCGGTGGCGGAGGTCAGCATCTATCGAACGCCGAGGCCGGTACTGGTCGTCCGCCGCTTCGACCGGGTTGTCGTGCCAAGCGGCGGGGAAGGTGCAGCACAGGGCGCCAACGAGCCCACCGTGCAACGCTTGCACATCATCGACGCCTGCCAGGCCTCGGACCTGCCCGAGAGCTACAAGTACGAGCGGAACCTGGGGAGCGGCGAGCACATCCGCAACATCCGGGAGGGCGTGAGCTTCGAGATGCTTTTCGAGCGCGTCGAGCAGACCGTCAACAAGGCCGTGGCACGCATGACCCTGCTCCGCTGGGCCCTGTTCCAGTTCCTGATCGGCAACAGCGACGCGCACGGCAAGAACTTCTCATTCTTCGTCCGTCGCGAGGGGCTCGACCCAGCACCTTGGTACGACCTGGTCAGTGTGGTGCAGTACCCGGGCATAGCCCATGAGCTGGCCATGGCTTGGGGCGATGCCTTCTCGTTGGACGAGGTGGGGGCGTTTCAGCTGGCAGACTTTGCGCAGCGATGCGGGGTCGACCGGAACCTGCTGAAACGCGAGGCGGCGCGGCTGGCCAAGCTGGCGGTGGAGCACGCGCCGACACAGGCCTTGGCGGACGACTACATCGACTACGGTGAGCGCGACTTCGCAGCCCAGCTGCGAGATTTCGTGGTGGGACAGGCGACCCGGCTGACTCATCTTGCTGGCGAGGCGGCAAAGATCAAGGCGGAGTTTCTATAACGACTTGCAACTTGCAGAACAGCGATGCACTGCTCAATGGTGGCGCTTCCAGGCCCTTGCATAGGCCATAAACTGTAGGGTTCGGGCGCAAGCTCCTGCGATCGTCCGACAACGCGCGTGCCCCGCGGTTGAAGCTCTTGAAGCCAGGCGGACAGCAGTGACCTGCAGGGATAGCCTAGCGACTTGATCGTCGCCGCGATGCACTCGCCGTGCTCGAGGAAGTGCTCGACAGCCCGTTCCTTCTGAGCAAGGGAAAACTTTGGCAGCCGTGTGTAGCCGGCAGCCAAGTCACCGTGCTGCTCGTACTCTCGGTACCAAGTCTTGAGCGCATTCTTTGTCGGATATCCCAGCTGCCATGGTCACGCCTAGGCGCTTGCCCAGCTTGATGTAGAGCCGCACGGCGCGAAGCCGCTCCTCGTATGAAAACATGAACTACCCTCCAGGTAGTCCAAGAAATCGTCCGCACCCCCGGTCGAGCGCTGTGCCGCCCTTCATCGCGAACAATGGAGTGTCGAACACCGCCGGCGCGATATCCAGGAGCAGTTGGACCGTGCGGATGTGGGCGTCGCTCATGTCGGACGCTTGAGGTTGAGCCGTTCGCCGGATTTGGTGGTCGACACCCAGCGGCTCCCGCCGCCCAGGCGCTCACTGTGCTTGCGGGCCAGGTCAACCCAGGACAGCGCCAGTTCCTCGGCCAAGGCATGTGCCAGCCGGGCCACCTTGATGCGCTTGAGATGGGACAGGAGCTCGTCCAGAACGGCCGGGCGCAGCGTTCGCACACTCTCCACGAGATGCCGGGCTTCTTCGAGTTCCTGATCCTTGCCCACGTCGCTCAGAAGTTCAAGCAGCGCCCTCTCCGGGGTAGATACAGGCATGTCAGGACGGCCACCTGGCAAGGGCGCCACGCCGGCGCGGGCATCCAAGCCTGGGTCGAAGAGGTGGGTGGCTTGGTAGTCCGCCGGGAAGGCCGAGCTGAACCAGGTCGGCAGTGTGGCGGCCTTGTCGCCCCAGAGGATCAGCCGCTCCTTGATGGCAAGGTTGTGCCGAACCCCACGCCATGCCAGCGCGGTCTTCCCGGCCACATGCAGGCCGGGCATGGACTGAGTCAAGGAAGCAAGGCTTGCGTCCCGGTTCAGCTGGTCTCCTGGAAGGATGTAGACCCCATGCCCCAGCCGCGCAAGCCAGCCATCCTGGGCGAGCCGCGCCACCTGCTTGGCGTTGAAACCACGCATCTGCAGCCATGCCGTGGGCATAGGGGAGCCTCGAGGCACCTCGGGCAGGAGCTGACGGAATAGAAATGATGGTGACGTTCCCATTCAGAGGGAATTTAAGTGAATTTTCTATTCAAATACTAGGCCATTTGCATGCCCTGTAAGACACCCACGACAGCCTCCGACTGTCACGATGGAATAGAAAACTTGCGCGACGGCGCCTTGTGGATCGTGCAGTACAAGACCAAGGTCAAGCGCGCGATTGAGCTAACCGGCGAACTGGCGGCCCTGATTGAGCGCATCAAGGCCAGGCCGCGGCAGCGGCTGAGCGCCTGGCTTGCCTATTCCACTGATCGCGGACACGCTGAGTGGGGTGCCTGAGTGACGGCCCGGATGGTAAGTCAACTGTCCGCCATCAATTTGGAACGGTGTCCGCGATCAGCGTGGAACTGGCCCTTGGGTCAGGCCTGGGATGAGCCCCGGCGCAGAGACTCGCCCCTGAGCGCAATGCTGTGCGAGGCGTGCATCAGCCGGTCCATGATGGCGTCGGCGATGGTGGGTTCGCCCAGCCATTGATGCCAGGCGCTGCTGGGCATCTGGCTCGTGATGAGCGTGCTGCGGCTGCCCACCCGGTCGTCCAGCAGCTCGAGCAGGTCCTGGCGTGGCGTGGCTCAGAATGGATGCACGCCCAGCCGGGTTGCGGCATGGGTCCAAAATTGGGGAGGGCAACGTGGCATCAGACCACCAACGTATCCTGATTCTTTGCAAGACCTATCCCTCGCCTAGCGCCAGGTACGTCGAGACCTCCTGCGTTGCAGGTATGGCCGAAGATGGGCGGCTTGTCCGTCTGTTTCCCGTGCCTTTCAGGCTGGTCGAGGACGACCAGCAATTCAAGAAATGGCAATGGGTTCGCGCTCGGGTTCGCCGCGCGCAGGACGATGCTCGGCAGGAAAGCCACCGCGTCTCGGTTGACACGATCCAGTTGGAGGGCGAACCCTTGCCCACTCGCGACTACTGGATCGCGCGGCGAGACGCGCTCAAGGGTGTGCCGGTGTTCGACTCCTTCGAGGCGCTTGATGCGGCACGCGAGGCTGCGGGCGTGACGCTGGGCCTGGTGCGCCCCAGCCGCCTGCTGGGCTTGGACATCACGCCCGTGGACAACCCGGACTGGACCGAGGACGAGAAAGCGAAGCTACTGCAGGAGCAGCAGCAGGGCAACCTGTTCGATGCCGATGAAGATCAGCGTTCGTTGAAGACCCTGAAGAAGCTACCCTACGACTTCCACTACCGCTACGAATGCCAGACAGCCACTGGGCCTATAGAAGTCCGGCACAAGCTGGTGGACTGGGAAGCTGGCGCGTTGTACTGGAACGTGCATCGCCGTGACGACTGGCAGGCCGCGTTCCGCCAGAAGTTCGTGGCCGAGTTCAGCGACCGGGAGGTGCTCTTCCTGATGGGCACCATCCACCGCTTTCCCAAGCAGTGGTTGATCGTCAGCGTGCTCTACCCGCCTAGGCTGCCAGACGCGCTGGCGCGTCAGCAATCACTGTTCTAGCGGTCAGATGCTGCACGGCCGGCGCACCGGCCTGGCGTGCTGCTCGGGCGACGTAGGTACGGTGACAAAAGACGTAATCGGCCTCGAAGCAAACCAGGCAGGCAGTCTGCGCCTGCGTCGTCAGCGTCAGGTCCGTGATCTCGGCCTTCTTGCTGGCCAAGTGAGCATGGAACCCCCGGGTATAGGCCTGCCAGTCGCCATCCGCCTTGTAGCGGTCCCGGACGGGCTTGGGGCAGCCCAGCGCGGCGCGGTGCTCGTAGGCGATGCCTGCGGCAGCCAGCGCCTCGCGAAAGGCGGTCTTTGAAAAGCCCTTCTTGCGCGACAGCGGCAACTCGCGCACATCCACGATCAGCTGGACGCGGGCCTGCTTCAGGCGCTCAATGAACGCCTCGATGGTCAGGCCTTCGTAACCGAAGGTATAGAGCGCTGGGGCTGGCATAGGTGGGTCCGGTCGGTCACCGCAGGGTAGCCGGTGCCGCTCGACCTGACATCAGGGGTTGCGACACGCGGACTGCAAATAAATTCGGGCGCAAAAAAGCCCGGGCTAGCCGGGCTTGTCTGCGACCCCTAACGCGTTGCCACGCTTGGGTTTTATGTCTTGGTGGCCTGGGGCGGAATCGAACCACCGACACGCGGATTTTCAATCCGCTGCTCTACCAACTGAGCTACCAGGCCTTTGTTCTTTTGCCGCTTCGGAAACCATGCTCCGAATCAGCGAAGACCGAGACTATAACACAGCTTTAAGGAGCTCAGAGCCCGCCGCCGCGCTTGTTGCGACTCAGGTCGACGCCCAGTTGCTTGAGCTTGCGGTAGAGGTGCGTGCGCTCCAGGCCGGTCTTCTCGGCCACGCGGGTCATCGAGCCGCTTTCCTTGGCGAGATGAAATTCGAAGTAGCTCTTCTCGAAGGCATCGCGCGCTTCACGCAACGGCCGGTCAAGCTCGAAGACTTGCTCAGACGCCAGCTGCGCAACGGGCATGGCGCTCATCGACGGCACGCTGAGATTGCTGGGCATCGCGTGCACAACGCCCAGCTCGGCGCGCGAGTAGTTGGGCAGGCCGGGCGCGGGCACCGGGCGGGGCGCGGTCTTCACCAGGGCCTGCTCCACGGCACGTAGCAGCTTCTGCAGCGTGATCGGCTTTTCCAGGAAGGCGATGGCGCCGAACTTGGTGGCTTCGACGGCGGTATCGATGGTGCCGTGGCCGCTCATCATGATCACCGGCATCGAGAGCTGTCCGCTGCTGCCCCATTCCTTGAGCAGCGTGATGCCGTCGACATCAGGCATCCAGATGTCCAGCAGCACCAGGTCCGGCCGCATGCGTTCGCGCACGGCGCGGGCTTGCGCGGCGTTCTCCGCGAGTTCGATCGTATGGCCCTCGTCACTGAGGATTTCAGACAAGAGGGCCCGGATGCCCAGTTCGTCGTCGACTACAAGAATGGTTGCCATGTATGCCTGCTGTTCACGCGGCCCTGTTCGCTTCGCCGAGTTCGGTCGGGCTGGGTGCAGTCGCGAGTTTTGAAAATGATAACGAAACTTGAGCCCCAATCGTCGCGGTCACATCCTCACCCGGGGGGTGCAGGTTGCTCAGACGGATCCGCGCGCCGTGCTCGTCGGCAATTTTCTTCACGACGGCAAGCCCGAGGCCCGTGCCTTTGCTCTTCGTCGTGACGTAGGGCTCGAAAGCCCGCTTCAACACCTTGTCCGCAAAACCGGGCCCATTGTCGCTGACGATCAGCCGAAGGCCGCGCAGCTCGCCGGCATCGTTGAACGACTTCTGCGTGCGCACCTGCACATGGCCGTCGGGCCGTTCGCTGACGGCGTCCAGCGCGTTCTGCACCAGGTTGTGGATGACCTGTCGAAGCTGCGAGGTATCGCCCATGATCAGCGGCAGCTCGGCCGCCAGTTCTGCATGCAATCGCCCGGCTTCCTGGGCCGGCGCATACAGGCCCAGCACCTCGGAGACGAGCGCATTGATGTCCAGCGCGGTGAGCTTGGCCGAGGGCAGGCGCGCATAGTCGCGGAACTCATTGACCAGCTGCTTCATCGCCTGCACCTGGTTGACGATGGTGCCGACCGAGCGCACCAGCATCGCCTGGTCGGCGCCTTCAAGCTTGGCTTCCAGCTTGTGCTGCAGCCGCTCGGCCGAGAGCTGGATGGGGGTGAGCGGGTTCTTGATCTCGTGCGCCAGACGCCGCGCCACCTCGCTCCAGGCCTGCGAACGCTGCGCCGAGACCACTTCGGAGATGTCATCGAACACCATCAGCCGTCCGTCTTGCGGCAGGTGGGCGCCGCGCACCAGCAACGTCAGGGTGTCCTGCCCCTCTTGCAGCTGCAGCTCGAAGGCGTCCTGCCAGTGGCCGCGCTCGCCGGCCTCGGGGGCATCGCTGAGTTGCTCGAAGCGCTGCCAGACCGCCTGGGCAAAAGTCTGCAGCTCGGGGATGTCTTCCAGGCGGCGGCCCTGGTAGGCCGACAGCGGCAGGCGCAGGATGCGCGTGGCGCCGGGGTTCACCGTCTCGATGAAGTGGCGCGAGTCGAACACGATCACGCCGGCGGTCAGGTTGTCCAGGATGGTCTGCAGATTGGTGCGGGCGCTTTCCAGCTGCGCCACGCTGCGCTCCACCAGCGCACGGGCATCGGCCAGCTGGTCGGTCATGTCGGCGAAGGATCGCGTCAGGCCGCCCAGTTCGTCGCGCGAGGCCAGCACGGGCTTGCGCGTCAGGTCACCCTTGGCCACCTGGCGCATGCCGTCGGCCAGCAGCAGCAGCGGCCGCGCCAGCTGGTTGCCCAAAGTGACGGCCAGCAGCAGGGCCGCAAACACCGCCAGGATCAGCACCAAAGTCAGCGTGCCCAGATACATGCGGCGCAGGCCATCGCGCTCCAGCGCGCGCTGCTGGTATTCGCTGCTGGCCGTCTGCACCGCCAGCGCATTGGCCAGCACCTGGGCCGGCACGCGCTGCACCACCATCAGATAGCGGTCACCGCCGCCCAGCTGCAACTGGCTGCTGGGCAGCAGCGCCAGCGCGCGGATGCGGGCCTGGCCCTGCAGGGCCTGCGCCTCGTCTTCCAGCCCTTCGAGCTGGCTGATGACGCCGGCCGAGCGGGCCTGCCGCATCAGGTTGGCCGAGGGTCGATCAGGCGTCAGCGAGCTGGTGTCGCCGCCCACGGCCAGCAGGATCTGCCCATTGCTGCCCACCAAGGCCACGCTGCGCGCCAGCATCTGCTCGCGCAGGCGCTCCAGCGTCAGGGTCTGCGGCAAGGTGCCGGCTTCTCCCAGGCGGTCGGCGGCATCGCGGGTCTTGTTGCCCAGTTCGTCCACCAGGCCGTCGAGCGTCACCCGGCCGAGGTTCAGGCCGGCTTCCAGCGCGCCAGCCAGGCGTACATCGAACCAGCTCTCGATGCTGCGATTCACGAACTGGTAGGACACGGTGTAGATCAGCAGCCCGGGCACCAGCCCGACCAGCGCAAAGATGCCGGCCAGTTTCAGCAGCAGCCGGCTGCCGAACTTGCCGCGCCGCACCCGCAGCGCCAGGCGCAGCGCCGCCGCGCCGATCACCAGCACCAGCACCGTCGCCACCGTGGCGTTGAGCCAGAACAGCCAGACATAATGCCGCTCAAAGAAGCCGCGCGGCGCGGTGGCGCCAATCGACAGCAGGAAGGCCAGCACGCCGCCGGCGCCGGTGACGGCCACCAGCGAAACCAGCCAGGCCCAGCGCGCGGCCTTGCTCATGGCTTGATCTGGCTCGTGAAGTCCGGGTTGACCGTCAGCGTGCGCGCCACGCCCAGGTTCCAGCCTTGCGGCGCACCCAGGCCGATCTGCATCGGACGCGGCAGCTGACTGGTGTCGAGCCGGTAGCTGAATTCGATGTAGTGGCGCGCATCGTCCTCGACCTCACGCGCCTCGGCGATACGCCAGCCGGAGATGCCCTGCAGGCTGGCCAACGCCTCGCCCAGGCCGGCATAGCTGCGGTGCAGGCCGCCGGTGCTGACGCGGTACTGGCGGGTCAAGGGCTGCCAGGCCAGGCGCCACGTGCGGCTGACCCGCGCCACCCGGGCGTCACGCCAATACCAGCGCGAGCGCCACAGCGAGGCCTCGGCCACGAAGTAGATCGGCACGCCCTTGTGCAGCGCATCGTCCACGGTGCGGGGCAGCTCGAAGCGGGTGCTGAAACTCAGCTCCAGCGCGTCCTCGCTGCGTTCGGTGGCCAACTGGGTCAGCTCCACCACGTCGGCGCGCACGGCCAACGGCGTCAGCCCAACGAACAGCAGCACCAGCACGAACTGGCAGAGCCAGGCCGTGAGGCGCGGAAGACGAAGGGCGATGGAGGACAGCAAAGTTCTAGTTCTTCACCAGCAGGGCGTAGAAGAAGCCGTCGACCATCGACGCCCCGCCGCCCGCGTTCGAGCCATTGTCGGCCAGGGGCAGCAGATGCCCGGTGACGCCCTCCACGGCCAGCGCCCGCGCGTCGCCGTGGCGTTGCATAAATGCATCGACCTGGGCCTGCCCCTCGGCCTTGAAGATCGAGCAGGTGGCATAGACCAGCCGGCCGCCGGCCTTCAGCGTGGGCCACAACGCGTCCAGCAACCCCGCCTGGATCTCGGCCAGTGCGCCGATGTCACCGGGCCGGCGCAGCCAGCGCACATCGGGGTGGCGCCGCACGATGCCTGAGGCGCTGCAGGGTGCGTCCAGCAGGATGGCGTCGAACAGCTGGCCGTCCCACCAGCTGGCGGTCTGGCGCGCATCGGCCGCCTTCAGGCGGGCCCGCAGCTGCAGGCGGCGCAGGGTGTCCTGCACACGATTCAGGCGCTGGGCATCGGCATCCAGCGCCAGCAAGTCCAGATCGGCCAGCTCCAGCAGGTGCGCGGTTTTGCCCCCCGGCGCCGAGCAGGCGTCCAGCACCCGCGCATCCGGCGGCAGCGGGGTCATATCTTGCCTGTCGATCAACAAGAGGGGCGCGGCCAGCTGGGCGGCCACGTCCTGCACCGACACCAGGCCCTGATCAAAGCCCGGCAATGCCGTCACCGGCACCGCCTTTTCAAGGATCAGCCCCTGCGGCGCCAAGGGGCCGGCCAGCCGCGCGGAGATGCCCACGGCCGCCAGCCGTTCCAGATAGGCCTGCGCCGTCAGATGCCGCGCGTTGACGCGCAAGCTCATCGGCGGATGCTGGTTGTTGGCCTGCAGGATGGCCTGCCACTGGCTGGGCCAGTCCTGGCGCAGGCGCTCGATCCACCAGGGTGGATGGTTGAAGGCACCCTGCGGGTCGCGCTGGGCGGCCGCCACCACGGCATCGCGCTCACGCAGAAAGCGCCGCAGCACCGCATTGACGAAGCCGGCCGCGGCGGGGGCGCGCTTTTGCATCGCCTGCACCGCCTGGTCCACCACAGTGTGCTCGGCATAGGGCGGCTCGGCACTGGGCCACAGCAGGGCCAGCGCGCTGACCAGCAGGCTGTCCACCCGCGGCGGCGGGTTCTTGGGCGCCAGATGGGCGCGAGCGGCCTGCGCACCGCCCAGCAGGCGCAGCACATGAAAACTCAAGGCCTGGGTGCCGGGCCGCAGATCGGCCGGGCAACGCGCCAGCACATCGGTCAGCGAGCGCCCTTCGCGCACCGCCTGCACGGCATCGGCCACCTGGCCCAGCAGGCGGTTCAGAGGCACGCCCAGCGTGCCGGAAGAGGGGGAAGAAGCTGTCACGCGCCGCAGTGTAGGGCTTGGAGGTTTCGCCCCTTGCGCACGGCCCTGATAACGCAGGGTCTTGAACTTGCGCTCACAATCGGTGCCAGAGACGACGAAGACCGAGGATTCCCATGAACGGCAAAGTGGGCCAGACGCCCGAAAGTATTTTCCGCAGCGAGGCTGAGCTGGCCGCGCTGCCCGCCTCCGAACGGATCCGCTACCGCCTGGTGGCCGCTGGCTGCCGCCATCACGCCAACGACAACATCGCGGCCTATATCGAGGACGGCGAGCTCGACGAGCTGCAGGCCGAGGTGCAGGCCAAGCTGCAGGAGGTGCTGCGCGCGCTGGTGATCGACACCGACAGCGACCACAACACGCAGGAAACCGCCAAGCGCGTGGCCAAGATGTACCTGCGCGAGATCTTCAAGGGCCGCTATGCCGATGCGCCCGCGGTGACCGAGTTCCCCAACGTCACGCGCCTGAACGAGCTGATGATCGTCGGCCCGATCACCGTGCGCAGCGCGTGCTCGCACCACCTCTGCCCCATCATGGGCCGGGTCTGGATCGGCCTGCTGCCCAATGAGCACAGCAACCTGATCGGCCTGTCCAAATATGCCCGCCTGTGCGACTGGATCATGAGCCGGCCGCAGATCCAGGAAGAGGCCGTCACCATGCTGGCCAACGAGCTGCAGGAGCGCGTGCAGCCCGACGGCCTGGCTATCGTGATGGAAGCCGACCATTTCTGCATGCACTGGCGCGGCGTCAAGGACATCGACTCGATGATGACCAATAGTGTGATGCGCGGTGCCTTCCTGAAGGACGCCAACCTGCGCCGCGAGTTCCTCTCGCTGCTCAGCAAGAAGTGACCCTGACCCGATAGCCCCCGGAGATTCCGATGCTTGTCCGCCTCCTCTACGCCAGCCGCGCCGCCAGCCCCTTGGGCGAGGCCGAGCTGAGCGCCATCGTCAAGAAATCCCGCGAACACAACCCGGCCGAGGGCCTGACCGGCCTGCTCTGCTACACCGACGGCATCTTCATTCAGGTGCTCGAAGGCGGCCGCAGCGCGGTCAATGCGCGCTACAAGCACATCATCGACGACCCGCGCCACAAGGACGTGATGCTGCTCAGCTACACGGAAATCACCGAGCGCCACTTCGCCGGCTGGAGCATGGGCCAGGTCAATCTGCACCGGCTCAACCCGGCGCTGATGCTGAAGTACGGCGAAAGCACCAAGCTCGACCCCTATGCGATGAGCGGCGCCACGCTGATGAAGCTGTTCGAGGAACTGGTCAACAGCGGCGCCATCGTCTGCGCCTGAGCGCGGAGCTCTCAGACTGAGCGCGCCGGCCCGAAGCCGTAGAAGCTGGCCAGCACCCGGGTCGGGAACTGCTCGGCCGCGAGGTTGTACTTTTCAACCGCCTGGTTGAAGACCTGGCGCGCAAAGGCCCGCTGGCGCTCGACCATCTTGAGTTCATCCACCAGCGCCATCACCTCGCCTTGGTGGTGCAGCTCGCTGTGGTGCTCCACCAGGCTCATCAAGCGCGTCAGCGCTGCGGCATGCAGGGCCGTGGCCACGGCAAGAGCGGCCACGGGATCGCCCGCATGCGGCTTGGCCCGCACCGCCTGCGCGGCGGCCTGCGCCTCGGCCTGAGCCGCTTCCAGCGCATCGAAGGTGGCGTGTTCATTGGGCAGCTGCGGCCGCAGCAGCGTCAGCAGCACGCGGCAATGCGCGGCGCGCGCGCTCAGCGCCTGATCCAGCTGCACATAGGCCGCGCCAATGGCATTGCGCAGCGCCATCAGGCGGTTGTAGGCGCCCACGCCCCAGAAGAACAGCAGGGCAACGAAGAGCCAGCCAAGCCAGGACCAGTCCATCAGTGGGCCACCGCCGCAATGAACTCGCTGTAGCCCTTGGCTCTCAGCTCGCAAGCTGGGCAGTGGCCACAGCCATGGCCCCACGCATGCAGCGTGCCACGCTCACCCAGATAGCAGGTGTGCGTGTGCTCGACGATCAGCGCATTCAGCGCCGCGCCGCCCAGCTGCTCGGTCATCGCCCAGGTCTGCGCCTTGGTGATGAACATCAGCGGCGTCTCCAGCGTCATCGGCGCATCCAGCCCCAGGCTCAGCGCCACCTGCAGCGCCTTCAGCGTGTTGTCGCGGCAGTCCGGATAGCCCGAGTAATCGGTCTCGCACATGCCGCCAACCAGTACCGAGGCGCCGCGCCTGTAGGCCAAGGTCGCCGCAAAGGTCAGGAACAGCAGGTTGCGCCCCGGCACGAAGGTATTGGGCAGGCCGTTGGCCTGCATCTCGATAGCGCGCTCGGCCGTCAATGCGGTGTCCGAGATCTGGCCCAGCAGTGCCAGATCCAGCACATGGTCCTCACCCAGCTTGGCAGCCCATTGCGGGAACTGCCGCGCCAGCTCGGCGCGCACCGTCTGGCGGCATTCCAGCTCGATGCGATGGCGCTGGCCGTAGTCGAAGCCAATCGTCTCGACCTCGGCATAGCGCTCCAGCGCCCAGGCCAGGCAGGCGGTCGAATCCTGGCCGCCGGAGAACAGCACCAGCGCCTTGCGCGAGGACGCATCCACCTTCGTCATTGCCGCACCTCGCCCTGCCCCAGCACGATCCACTTCATCGAGGTCAGGCCTTCCAGGCCCACCGGGCCGCGGGCGTGGAACTTGTCCGTGGATATGCCGATCTCGGCGCCCAGGCCGTACTCAAAGCCGTCGGCAAAACGCGTGCTGGCATTGACCATCACGCTGGCCGAGTCCACTTCGCGCAGGAAGCGCATCGCGTTCGGATGGTTCGTCGTCAGGATCGCGTCGGTGTGGTGCGAGCTGTAGCGGTTGATGTGCGCGATGGCCTCATCCAGGCTGTCCACCACCTTGATGCTGATGACCGGCGCCAGGTATTCCTCGCTCCAGTCGGCCTCGGTGGCCGCGGCCAGCTTGGCGCCGGGCAGCGGGCCGAGCAGAGCCAGCGTGCGCGGGCAGCCGCGCATCTCCACGCCCTTGGCCGCGAAGATGGCGCCGATCTGCGGGAGAAAGGCTGCCGCCTGCGCCGCATGCACCAGCAGCGACTCGGTCGCGTTGCAGGGGCTGTACTTCTGCGTCTTGGCGTTGTCCACCACGGTGAGCGCCTGTGCGAGGTCCACCTCGGCGTCCACATAGCTGTGGCAATTGCCGTCCAGATGCTTGATTACCGGCACCTTGGCCTCGAGGCTGATGCGCTCGATCAGGCCCTTGCCGCCGCGCGGGATGATCACGTCCACATACTCGGGCATCGCGATCAACAGGCCCACGGCAGCGCGGTCGGTGGTGTTGATCAGCTGCACGGCCATGCGCGGCAGGCCGGCCTCTTCCAGCGCGTCGCCCACCAGCTGGGCCAGCGCCAGATTGGAATGAATGGCTTCGGAGCCGCCGCGCAGGATGCAGGCATTGCCGCTCTTGATCGCCAGCGAGGCGGCCTCGATGGTCACATTGGGCCGGCTCTCGTAAATCATGCCGAACACGCCCAGCGGCACGCGCATCTGCCCCACGCTGATGCCGGTGGGGCGGCGCTTCACGCCGGTGATCTCGCCAATGGGGTCAGGCATTGCGGCCAGCTGCTCGCAGCCTTCGGCCACGGTGGCGATCACCGCCGGCGTCAGCTTCAGGCGGTCGCGCATCGGCGCATCCAGGCCGCTGGCGGCGGCCAGATCGCGCGCATTGGCTTCGGCCAGCGCCGGCCCCTGCTCGCGCAGGCGGCGCGCCAACGCCAGCAAGGCCTTGTTCTTGGCCAGGGTGCTGGCCGCGGCCATGCGGACCGAAGCGGCGCGGGCGGCCTGGCCCACGCCGTTCATATAGGCGTCGAGATCGGTTGTGCTGCTCATGATGAGCCGCATTCTCGCTGATAGGGCTCGCGCCTCACGACTGGCGGGATTGGCGCGCCACGTACTGTTGGAGCACGCTATCCATGCGTGATTGCCAGCCTTCGCCAGTGGACTTGAAATAGGCGACCACCTCCGGGCTGTAGCGGACCGAAGCCAGCAGCTTCTTGTTCTCGGACTTCGCACGGCCACGCAGCACAGGATTCCGGTCCTCGGGCCCAGCGCGATCTATGCGCCGCTCGCTGTAGTCAGGCCGCTCATCAAACCATACCAGCGATGAGCGATGCCTCCCAATCGAGCTCGGCAGCCATCGCCAGGGAGACGCCGCGCTTCAGCAGATTGGCTGCATCCTTGGCGGCGTCGAACTCGGCGTGCATGGATTAATGTAGCTACACGAATGTAGCGAGCCAATCCGCGGCCGGGTGGGTTGGAGTGAGTCTGCGGACTCCAACATGCATCGACAGGAGCCGCCCATGCGCGAACCTTTGGCCTTGTGGGAAGTCCATCTACGACCAGTTCGGCGTCACTGTTTACGCCTGATCACAAACGCGTTCTCTGCTCGTTGGAAGCCCAATGTTGGGTAGTACGACATGGCCCCCGGAGCCGACAACAGTATGAGAGAGACTTGGTCGCCAATGACGGCTTGCGTCCGCTTTATCAGTTCCTTGCCTACTCCGCGGGC
Source organism: Methylibium sp. (assembly GCA_013824165.1). Classification (GTDB taxonomy): domain Bacteria; phylum Pseudomonadota; class Gammaproteobacteria; order Burkholderiales; family Burkholderiaceae_C; genus JACDQM01. Next base: position 20,059 of record PNNH01000027.1, read on the forward strand.
TTGATGTGACTTGTCGACCGCAAGGTCCGAGAGGTAGCAGCAGTAGGCGTAGTCGGTGAGGGACCGGCTGAGCCCAACCAGACGTCCGTCTTCCCAGGCCGAAATGACGAGGCTGGGAGCGGCAAACATGCGGGCGATTCGGGGCAAGTCCGAAGTGGGGCGCGTGATCCCAGATGCATCGAAGACCCGAACCACATCAACTGGATCAAGCGGGACGTTGTGGCGGTACTCAATTTGCGACATAGGATTTCGGAAAAGCTGGGGAGGCTTGCGTGACGCCTTAACAAGATGGCTTCGTGAATTCAGGCGGCCTGAACCCGGCGATCCCTCGGTTGCAGGCACTCGGCCTGCACAGATACATCCAGGCGCCCACCAGACGGGCTGCTGGACCGTTGCGAATTTTGCAAGGAGTCGGGCCGTGAGTCAGGAATTTAGCACCCTGTTCGTAGGGCTGGACGTTCACGAGGACGGCTTCGATATCGCTGGGGCGGATGCGCAGCGCGACGGCGAGCCCGCGAGGTTGGAGTGAGCCTGCGAACTCCAAAATTCATCAGCAGGAGACGCCCTTGCGATTCCGCGGGCCAAGGCTAGCGGAGCGACGGTGGCTCGATTGGCCGGCTGTGCGCAGAGTTCACGACCTATCAAAAAGTCGTTTCAGTTGTAGCCACATCTTTCGCCAGAAAGCGGCCTCCATCGCTACCAACTTTGAAGCCCACGAAGGCATCCCCTCAGATTCAAGTTTGGCTTGAGCATCGGTTGGGGATTTGCCCGAAACCACAACAGCTTTGTAGACCGAGACCAGGAGCTTCAATTCCAAGACGAGCAGCCCTGCAAGACCGATGTACCGAAGCCAACCAACTGAGTCAACGATTTCTCGGTGCTCTTCTGGAAGCACCATTCCGGTGGCCCAAATGGCAAAGCACGCAAGTGCAATGGCCTGTACAACCGCGGCCTTCCCCTTCTTCCGATAGCACCACCAATAGAGCACTGGCAGCAATACCGCGAAGTCAAAAAGCAGTGCAACCTCAAGAATCCCCGTTTGCGTCCAATCACCGAAGTAGACAGCGCTGACATCTCCGACGATCACCATGATTGCCACCGGGATGAACCAGTTCGCAGTGAACCATCGCCTTGGATTCGGAATCGTCGAAAGCATCTCTACCCCTTAATCGACGCACAAACCTGTTGTCGATAGACAGGCACTGCGCCCTAACACCAACGTGCCCTGCACATCAATGACTCTGCCGTGTGACCAAAATCCTTGAACGAACATATCGCCCCTTCAAGCGGTGCTGTATCCGGCAAAACCAGCAGTAGCAGTTCGCGACAGATTCATCCACGCACTCACGGTGCTGTTGAAGCTACATGCCGCCACGTTAGCGTAGCGCACAACTACCCCGACAAACCCGGAACTCTGCGCGCCGCCGCCCCGCCTTAGCCAAGCAGCTTCCAGTCAAGCGCCTCAGCGCAGCCAAAAGGCTGTCACCCCCAAACTCAACAACGTCACCGGCACCCCCGTGCGCGCATGCCGCCGCCAGTCGATCTCGATGCCGCAGCGTCGCGCGGCGTCGATCACGATGATGTTGGCGATGGAGCCGACGATCAGCAAGTTGCCGGCCAGTGTGGACACCAGCGCCAGCGTTACGCCGCCCTGCGGCACGCCCTGGGCCGCGGGCAGCAGCAGCATCACCGCCGGCACGTTGGAGACCAGGTTGGACAGGCCCAGCGTGGCGATGAACAGCGTCAGCGGCTCGGCCAGCTGTAGGCCCTGCGCGGCCAGCCAGGCCAGGGCCTGCGGCGCCAGGCCAGTGATCTGCAGTGCGTGGTTGACCACGAACAGGCCCATGAACAGGACCAGCAACTCCCAGTCGACCAGGCCCATCATGCGGCTGGAGTGGAAGCGCCGGTTCAGCAGCAGCAGGCCGGCGCCGACCAGGGCCGCCACATCACGCGGCCAGTTGGTCAGCAAGAACACAGCCACCAGCGCGCCGGCCACGCCCAGGCCCTTGATGGTCTGCCAGCCGTCATAGGGCGTGTCGTCGCGGCGCTCGGCGGGCAGCTCGGCCGGAGCGAGCGCCGTTGCGCGGCGCAGCGGCCAGGCCAGCAGTGCCCACAGTAGCAGCAGGCTCAGACCCACCGGCGCGGCGGCCTGGCGCAGATAGTCGGCGAAGTGCAGCTTCATCACCTCGCCGATCAGCATGTTCTGCGGGTTGCCGATCAGCGTGGCGGCAGAGCCGATATTGCTGGCGCAGGCCAGCGCCAGCAGATAGGGCACCGGGTCGATGCGCCGGCGTAGGCAGGCCTCGGCCAGTAGTGGCGCCATCGCCAGGCAGACGATGTCGTTGGAGAACACCGCCGACAGCAGCGCCGCCACACCGATCACCACGCCCAGCAGTGCCGGCGCGCCCACGCGTAGCGCGACGATGCGCCGCGTCACCGCGCCATAGAAGCCACCCAGGCGCATCTGCGCCGAGATCACCATGAAGGAGAACAGCAACACGATGGTCGGCAGGTGGATGGACAGCGCCGCCTGCTCGGGCGTCATCACGCCGGTGCCGACGATGGCAATCGCGCCCAGCAGGGCCACGCCGGTGCGGTCGAGCTGCAGGCGCGGCAGGCCGCCCAGGATCATGCCCAGGTAGACGATGACGAAAACCGCCAGCACCAGGCCGTGCTGCAGACTCAGGGAAGCCAGGGACATAGGGCGCCGATTATTGCCCCAGGCAGCGCAGCGCCTCTGCCGCGATGCGGCGCGTGATCTCGGCGGCCGGCTGCGCACGCGCCAGCGACGCGGCCTGGCCCGCCCACAGCGGTGTGAAGTCGGCGCTGCCGCGCGCCTCGGCCGCGGCGCGAAGCGGCGCCAAAGCGGCACTGGCCTGCGGAAAGGCCGGTGCCAGCACCGAGAGCGGCCCTAGCTCGCGCATCAGCCGGTTGACGATGCCGCGCGCCGGGCGGCCGCTGAACAGATTCGTCAGTGAGGTGTGCTCAGCTGCTGCGCTTTGCAGCGCGGCGCGGTGCACGGCAGGCGTCTTGCACTCGGGCGCCAGCAGGTAGGCGGTGCCGATCTGCACGCCGGCTGCGCCAAGCGTCAGTGCCGCAGCCATGCCTCGCCCATCGGCGATGCCGCCAGCGGCGATCACCGGCAGCTCCACAGCGTCGACGATCTGAGGCAGCAGCGCAAATGTGCCGGGCTGGGTGCTGATGTCATCGCCCAGGAACACGCCGCGATGCCCGCCCGCCTCCACGCCCTGCGCAATGATCGCGTCGCAGCCCTGCCCGGCCAGCCAGCGCGCCTCGTCCACCGTAGTGGCGGACGACAGCACACGTGCGCCGGTGGCCTTGACGCGCGCCAGCAGCGCCGGCTCGGGCAGGCCGAAGTGGAAGCTGAGCACCTCAGGGCGCAGCTGCTCGACCAGCGCGCAGCTCTCGGCATCGAAGGGCCGGCGCGTGGCCGCTGGCAGCGGCATGTCAGGGTCCAGGCCCAGCTCCAGGTAGAAGGGCTTGAGCGCGGCGCGCCAGGCGGCGTCGCGCGTCGCATCGGGCGCGGGGCTGCGGTGGCAGAAGAAGTTCAGGTTCAGCGGCCGGCTCAGCGCCAGTTCGCGAAAGCGCGCCACCTCGGCGCGGATCTGCTCGGACGACAGCATGGCGCAGGGCAGCGAGCCCAAGGCCCCTGCCGAGGCCGCGGCCACCGCCAGCGCATGGTCGTTGGGCCCCGCCATGGGGGCTTGGATCAGCGGCAAGGTGATGCCCAGCAGATCGCACAGGCGGGTGTCGGGCCAGCTTGTCATCGGCAGCTCCTGTTCTACAGCCTTCTCAGCCGACCCGGCTCAGCACCGCCAGCCACAGCGGCGCGGTGAGGGCAAACAGCAGGGTCGAGATCACGATGGCCGCGGTGGTTTCGGCTTCGCGCGTCTGGTAGCGCTGGGCAAAGATCAGCGCGTTCGAGCCCACCGGCAGCGCCGCCATCATCACGATCACAGCCAGCGGCTGGCCGCTCAGTCCCAGACCCCAGTGCGCCAGCAGCAGCACCAGGGTCGGCAGCGCGAACAGCTTCAGCAGCGCGAGACTCACCGCGCCGCGCCAGCGCGAAGGCCAGCCGTAATAGGCCAGCGACATGCCGATCAGCACCAGGCACAGCGGCACCACCGCCGTGCCCAGCATCTGCAGCACCTCGTCCAGCACGGCCGGCAGAGGCAGGCCCACCGCGTTCCAGGCCAGGCCGGCCACCACCGGCAGTACAACCGGATGGATCACCGTGTTGCGAACGGTCTGCTTAAGCGTCTGCAGCAGGCCCGTGCCGACTTGTGCACGCGCCAGGTCCAGCTCCACCAGCGTGGTCAGAACGGTCAGGATGATCAGCGCATGCAGGCTGACCACGGTGATGTGCACCGCCAGGCCCGACTCGCCAAACACGCCGGCCGCCAGCGGCACTCCCACCTGCAAGGTGTTGCCGAAGCTGGTGGTGATGGCCTGCACGCTGGGCAGTGCCGGTTCGCCGGTACCGGCACCGCGCCAGCGCTGCACGCCGTAGACGCCGATGATCATCAGCAGCACCGGCACGAAAAAGGCGCTCAGCGTCAGCCAAGGCAGGCTGGCGAAGTCGACCCGCGCCGTGGTGCGGAACAGCAGGGCCGGCACAAAGATGTAGAAGGCGGCGTTGGAGAGTACGCGCGCCGGGTCGCCGCCGCTGCCACCGGCCGTCTCGCCACCCAGCCAGCGCATGCGGCCGACGAACCAACCAATCGCCACTGCGATGAAGATCGCCAGCAGCTTGTAGAACACGATCCAGGACATGGCGGCAGTATCGCCGCGCCACCCACGCACTTGCCTTCGTCAGGCGCGCAGGACGAACAAGCGAACGCGCGGCCTCAGGACTGCGGGGCCAGTTCCAGCTCGAAGCTGAAGCAGCTGCCGACGCCGGGCGCGCTCTGCACCTCGATCTGCGAGCCCATCAAGCGCACCAACTGCTGGCTGATCGACAGGCCCAGCCCGGTGCCGCCGCCGCGACGGTGGTCTTCCGAGACCTGTTCGAAGGGCTTGAACAGGCGCGCCAGCTGGCCAGCGTCCATGCCGATACCAGTGTCATGCACCTCGATGCGCACCCGCGCCAGCGCGGGCGTCTGCGCCAGCAGCCGGGCCTCCAGCCGCACCTCGCCAGCATCGGTGAACTTGACGCCGTTGGCCAGCAGGTTCAGCACCACCTGGCGCAGGCGCTGGCCGTCCACGCGCACCCGCGCCGGCATCTGCGGGTCAAGGCTCACCGCAAAACGCAGCTGCTTTTCCTCGGCGCGGATGCGCACCGAATCGCAGGCCACTTCAAGCAGCGCGCGCAGATCGACCACCGCCGGCATCAGCCGCACCTTGCCGGCCTCGATGCTGGCCATGTCCAGCAAATCGGAGATCAGGCTCAGCAGGTGATCGCCGGAATCGCGGATCAGGTCCACCTTGCTGTGCTGCGCCGCATTCAGGGTCTTGTCCATCTGCAGCAACTGGGCAAAACCGAGGATGGCGTTGAGCGGCGTGCGGAACTCATGGCTCATGGTGGCCAGGAAACGGCTCTTGCTCTGATTGGCCTCTTCGGCGCGCAGCTTGGCCTGGCTCAGCTCCAGCGTGCGCTCGGTCACCAGTTCTTCCAGATGGTCGCGGTGGCGGGTCAGCTCCTGCTCGGCCAGGCGGCGCTGGGTGATGTCGCTGACCATGCCTTCGACGCGCAGATCGCCCTGGGCCGCGTCGCCGGCCAGGTGCACGCTGACCTCGATCCACAGCTGGCGCCCATCCGGCGTGCCAATCAGCAGCGGCACCTGCTGCAGCACGCGATGGCGAAGCAAGGCGGTGGTCAAGCGCCGGTATTCGCCCGGCTCGATGCGCGCCAGCCGCCGTAGGCTGGAATGCCCCAGCAGCGCCTCGACCGGACGGGCAAAGCCGAGCAAGGCCGCCAGCGCCTTGTTGATGCCCAGCAGGCGCCCGCGCGCGTCCGCCACGAAAATGCCCTCGGTGGCGTTCTCGAACAGGCCTCGATAGCGTTCCTCACTCTGGCGCAGCCCTTCGGACGAGGCCCGCAACTGCAAGCTCATCTGGTTGAACTGCTCGGTCAGCGCACCGATCTCATCGCGCCGCTCAACCGCCAGGGTGACGCCCAGCTCGCCCTTGGCCACGCGACGCGCCAAGGTACCCAGCCGCACCACCGGCTGGGTGACGAAGCGATGCACCAGCAGATAACTCGCCACAATCACGGCCGCCAGCACCGCCGCCAGCAGCGCGGCCACCAGCTGGCGCGTGCTGGCCACCGTCTGCATGACCTGATCACGGTTGAAGACCAGCCGCGCCTGGCCGACCACACTGGGCCGGCTGGCGGGCAGGCCTTGGTAGCGCAGCGTCACTTCGCGCGTCAGCGTCTGCTGCGGGGCCGAGTCGCGGCGGCGCAGCACCGGGGTCGCGCTGATGCCGGCTGCGCTCAGCTCGATCGAGTGCACCTCGGGGTCCTGCATCACCGCGTCCAGCAGCGTATCGACGGCCAACGTGTCGATGTTCCACACCGGGCCGGCGAAGCCGCGCTCCACCAGCTGCGCCATGCGGTCAGCGCGCTGCGCCAGCGCGATGCTGAGCTCGCGCTCCTCACGCTCGGTCCAGTACCACCCGATCATCACGACCAGCACCGAAGCGGCCAGCGCGATGCCGGCAATCAAGCGTGTCTGTATCGTCAGGCGATTGAGCCCCAAGGCCATGCCACTCCCTCTAGCTGGAGCCGCAAGTGTCGCCGAAAGTCAGCGCCCCGGGGCGCGAGGAATGCCCTCATGCTGGCGGTGCAGCTGCAGCGGGTTGGCCTCCTGCAAGGCCGGCGGCAGCAAGGCATCGGGGAAGCCCTGGTAGCAGACCGGCCGCAGGAAGCGCTCCATCGCCAGCGTGCCCACCGAGCTGTGCTGCGCATTGCTGCTGGCCGGAAACGGCCCGCCATGCACCATCGCATGGCAGACCTCGACGCCGGTCGGCCAGCCGTTGGCGATGATGCGGCCGGCGCGGCGCTCCAGCAGCGGTAGCAGCTGGTGGGCCAGCGGGTGATCGTCGGCGTCCAGCTGCAGCGTGGCGGTCAGCTGGCCGTCCAGCGCGTTCAGTACCGCACGCAGTTCGCCGGCATCGCGGCAGCTCACCAGCAAGGCGCTGGGGCCGAAGCATTCCTCCTGCAGCAGGGGATTGGCCAGGAAATCCGGCGCACTCACCCGGCTGAGGCGGGCCTGCGCCGCACCTTCGGCGGCCAGGCCAGCCGCCGCGCGCTGCACGCCGGGCTGCGCGTCCAGCTGCTCCAGCCCTTGCTGGTAGGCGCGCTGGATGCCGGGCGTCAGCAGGGTGCCGGCGGCACGCGTCGCCAACGCCTGCGCTGCGGCCGCCACGAAGCGCTCCAGCGCTGGACCCGCAACCGCAATCAGCAGGCCGGGGTTGGTGCAGAACTGGCCGACGCCCAGCGTCAGCGAGTCGACGAAGCCCTGCGCCAGGGTCTCGGCACGCGCGCTCAGCGCGGCCGGTAGCAGCAGCACCGGATTGACCGCGCTCATCTCGGCGAACACCGGGATCGGCTGCGGCCGGGCCTGGGCCAGCGCCTGCAGCGCCAGGCCGCCGCGGCGCGAACCGGTGAAGCCGACCGCCTGGATGGCCGGATGCTGCACCAGGGCCTGGCCCAGCGCGGTGCCGGCGTCATGCAGCAGCGAGAACACGCCGGCCGGCAGGCCGGCCTCGGCCACGGCGCGCTGGATCACCCGGCCCACCAGCTCCGAGGTGCCCGGGTGTGCCGGATGGGCCTTGGCCACCACCGGGCAGCCGGCTGCCAGTGCCGAAGCGGTATCGCCACCGGCCACCGAGAAGGCCAGCGGAAAGTTGCTGGCGCCGAACACCGCCACCGGGCCGATGGCGATGCGCTGCGCGCGCAGGTCCGGCCGCGGCGGCTGGCGCTCGGGCAAGGCCGCGTCCAAGCGGGCGCCTTGCCACTGGCCGGCGCGCAGCCAGTCGGCAAACAGGCGCAGCTGGTTGACCGTGCGCTGGCGCTCGCCCTGCAGGCGCGCCAGCGGCAGCGCGGTCTCCAGGTGGGCGCGCTCCAGCAGCGTGTCGCCCAGCGCCAGCAGGCCCTCGGCGATGGCCTCCAGCAGCGCAGCGCGGCGCTCGGGCAGCAGCTTGCGGAACTCATCGAAGGCCTGCTCGGCCAGGCGGCAGGCGGCCTCGACATCGGCGGCATCACCGCCACCGAAAGGCGGTTCGAGCGCTTCGCCGCGCAGCGGGCTGTGGGCCCGGAAACTGCCCGCCAGGCCCAGACGCTCCTGGCTACCGATCAACTGCGTGCCGCTGATACTCATCGTCGTCATCGTCGTCATGCGCAGCTCGCGGCTCAGAAGCTGGCGCCGATCTTGCGCAGCTGCGCGATCTGCGGCGCCTTGGGCAGCCACAGATCATCGAAGCTCTTGATCAGCGGGGCGATGTCCAGGCCCGGCTCGGTGCGGATCGGGAACGGCACGGCCTTGAACTTCTCGATCAGCCCCAGTTCGGTGGTGACGATGTCCTTGATCTGCGCGTCCAGGCTCTGGCGCACGAGGCCGCGGATCAGCTCCTTGTCCTTGCCATCCAGGCCCTGCCAGACGCGGCCCGAGACCAGCGGCGCGAAGGGCATGAACAGCGCATTCATCTGCAGCATGGCCTTGGCCACCTTGTCGAAGCGCTGGTTCCACGAGAACTCGATGTCGGCTTCCAGACCGTCAACCTGGCCGTTGGCCATCGCGTCAAAAACCTGCGGCGTCGGGATCGGCGTCGGCGCGGCGCCCAGCGACTGGTAAAAGTCGCGGTAGACCGGCGTCGGGTTAATGCGCAACTTCATGCCCTTGATGTCCTTGACGCTGGCGATCTCCTTGGTGGAGAACACCACGCGCATTCCGGTGATGCCCCAGCCCAGGCCCACGGTGCCGGTCTCGCGCGGCAGCACCTCCAGCAGCTTGAGCGCGGCTTCGTGGCGCACCAGCTTGGCCACATCGGTGGTGGAACGCACCAGATACGGCGCGTTGATCGAGGCGATGCTGGCGACGCGCGAGCCCAGCTCGGCGGCCTGGATCCAGCCCATGTCCAGCGCGCCGGTCTGCAGCTGCTGCATCATCGCGGCCTCATTGCCAAGCTGGCCGGAGTGGAACACGGTGGCGCTGAGGCGGCCGTTGGTTTCCTTCTTCAGCGTCTCGCCAAAGGCCAGCGCAGCGCGGTTCCAGGAGTGGCCTGCCGGCGTAATCAGGCCCAGGCGGAACTCCTTGCCCTGGGCGCGGGCCTGGCCGATAAAGGCGGGGGCCGCTAGCGCGGCACCGGCTTGGACGAAATGGCGACGGGTCAACTGGGACATGGCGAGACCTTTCGGGTGGGGTTTCTTACTTCAACAGGAAGAGAGAGAGGCTGGGGAACAGCGACAGCAGCACCAGCGCGACGCAACAAATGATGAAGAAGGGCAGGGTGACGAGGAACATCTTTCCGGGCTTGGCGCCGGTGACGGCGGCGGCGACAAAGAAGCTCAGGCCCACCGGCGGCGACATCAGGCCCAGCACCAGATTGACCACCACCACCACGCCGAAATGGCGCGGATCGATGCCGTAGACCTCGGTGGCGATCGGCAGCAGGATGGGCACGGTCATGATCAGGCCGGGGATGCCGTCGATCACGGTGCCGATCACCAGCAGGATCACATTGGTGAGCAGCAGGAAGCTGACCGGATCCTTGGCCACCGACTGGATCCAGCCGGCCGCCGCCTGCGGCACGCCGCCGTAGATCAGCAGCCAGGAGAACACCGCGGCAGCCGCCACCAGGAACAGCACGATGGCCGAGTAGACGGCGGCGCGCAGCAGGATCTGCGGCAGCATCGAGAAGCGGAACTCGCGCGTCACATACCGCCCCACCAGCGCGGACACCACCGCGCCCACCGCGGCCGACTCGGTTGGGTTGGCGATGCCGCCCAGGATGGAGCCGACGATGACGATGGGGATCAGTAGCGTCGGCGAGGCGCTGACGATGGTGTGCACGCGCTGGCGCAGCGTGCGCGGCTCGCTGCGCGGGTAGTTGTAGATCAGGCCCATGCAGGCGATCACCACGAAGAACAGCAGCGTCAGCAGGATGCCAGGCAGGATGCCGGCCATCAGCATGTCGCCCACCGCCACCTGGGCCAGCACGCTGTAGACCACGAACATCACCGAGGGCGGAATGATGGGGCCTAGCATGCCGCCATAGACGGTGACGCCGGCGGCGAAGGTCTTGTCGTAGCCGGCCTTCTCCATCTCGGGCACCATGATCTTGGACATGATGGCCACCTGCGCGGTGGCCGAGCCAATGATGGAGGCCAGCATCATATTGGCCAGGATGTTGACGTAGGCCAGGCCGCCGCGCACCGAGCCGACGAAGCCCATCGCCAGGGCCACCAGGCGCCGCGTGATGCCGCCGCTGCTCATGATTTCGCCGATCAGGATGAACAGCGGGATCGCGATCAGGCCGTAGCTGTCTACGCCGCCGAACATCTGGCTGGGGAAGGACTGCAGCAGCACCACATTGCCAGTGCTGAAGATGTAGACGATGCCCGACAGGCACAGGCAGACGCCGATGGGCACGCCCAGCAGCATCACGGCGAGGAAGAACAAGCTGGTGATCATGTGGGAGGCCTCTGCTGCGCGCCGCGCCGTTCAGTTGACGGTTTCCTCGGCGCTGCCGAGGTCGAAGCCGGCGATGGTGGCGCGCGGCTGCAGACCGAGGTCTTCCACCAGATTGGCGGCCGCATGCGTGCTGAATCCCAAGGCGAACAGCGGCAAGATCAACTGCACCAGCCAGGTGGGCCAGTTCAACGTCTGCGTACGCTCGGTGTAGAGGAAGTTGAAGCTCTCGGCCGCATATTCCCTGGCATCGAAGCCGTAGCGCGCAATGCCCACCGGGTCCATCCACAGCCAGCACATCGCCAGCATGGCCAGGCCGAAGATCAGCACGCCCGCCGTGGCCAGCGCCTTGACGCGGCGCGCCATGCGCTCGCCCAGGTAGTCGGTCAGCAGCGTGACCGCGAAGTCCAGGCGCAGCCGCGTCATCGCCGAGGCGCCGACGAAGCAAA
>PNNH01000101.1 GCA_013824165.1 Methylibium sp.
TTGATGACGAGCTGGCGCAGTTCGAGGCGCAGCTACAGCAGCAGTCGCTGCCGCCGCCGCCCGGCTCAGGCGCTGGGTGATTCCCTTCGCGCCCAGCCACAGTGCTGTTCACCCAGGCTTTTCAGTCCAGCGCGCCTGGCGCCAACTCAAGTTGAGAAGCGCCGCTCCATCCACTGCGAGCTGATGAACTGCCCGCGCTTGCAGGCGTATTCGTTGAACACGCCCACCGGCTGGAAGCCGAACTTCTGATGCAGGCGCACCGAGGCCTCATTGGGCAGCGCAATGCCCACCACCGCGCGGTGCAGGTCCTCGTCAGCCAGGGCCTCATCAAACAAGGCCGTATAGAGCGCCGAGCCCAGCCCGCTGCGCACTGCCCCGGCGCGGATGTAGATGCTGGTCTCGATGGTCTTTGCGAAGGCCGGGTGGCTGCGATAGGGCTGGCTGCTGCAATAGCCCAGCAGCTGGCCCTGCTGCTCTTCAGCCACCAGCAGGCGGTGCGGGCCAGTTGGGCTGAACTGCGAAAACCACTGGCTGATCTGCGCCAGCGTCAGCGGCGCCTCGTCAAAGGTGGCGAAAGAGTTCTCGACGTACCAGTTGCGCAGCTCCAGCAGCGGCGCCAGGTCGTCCGGCGTGGCCGGGCGGATGTTCATGGCAGAGAAGGGGAAGCGAGGAAGACAGATGGCCGCCAGTATCGACTGGCGTCAGGCATGGCTTTCGGCCACAGACTCAAGACCTGACCCCGGCTCCCGGGGGGGGCCGCCGTCGTCGGCGCAGCTTGTCGGCGAGAATCGCCGGCCGCTGCATCACCAGCAGTCTCCATGCAGACAACTCAACACAGCGCCCTGATGAGCAAGCCCACACCCCATGCCCGCTCCTGGATACACCGGATCCATGCCAGGGATCTCTTTCAGGGACTCAGCTATCTCCAGTACCCGGCGCTGGCAGTCAGTCTGGTGTTTGCCGTCCAGGCGGTCCTGGCGCTGGCCGCCTTGAAGACCCAGGGCTGGTCACCCATATTCGATCGGCTGAACGATGTGCTGCTCTATGCGGGCGTGGGCATTGGTCTTTCCTCGCTGCAGGATCCCAGCCGCACCCAGAACAAGCTGTCTCTGCGCGTCTGGCAGGACCCGGCCAAGGGGCGTGTGCTGCTCTGGGTGCTGTCTCTGGAGGCCCTCGTTCCCATCGTCATCGGCCTGGTCGGCGCCGCACAGGCACGCGACTCAGCCTTCCGTCAGCTCTCATTGGGCATGGTGGCTTTCGGCCTGGGCATGATTGGCCTGCTCAAGACAGCGATCGAGATGCGCGAGCATCACCGCGTCGATCGCCAGTCCTGAGAGGACAGCGGCCAGGCAGGCGTCAGATCGTGTCGCGCGTCTGCCCGCCCTCCTCGAAGCGCTCCACCCGCTGCGCCATGCCCAGCAGTGGGGGCGCCGGGGTCAGGTCTTTAATCTGAAGGATTCAAATTAAAGGCCTGACCCCGACTCCAGTGCGGCCTCCACCGCCCGCGCCATCCGCTCGCCCGCACCCATGAAGCGATAGGCCTGGGGGCCGATGGCGATGCAGGCCAGGTGGGCCACAGCGGCCAGGGCGCTGTGGCTGCCGGCGATCGCAAGGGACAGGCTGATGGAGGGGGTGGGCATGCTGCTTCTTCGTTGCTGCAGGGCGCTGCGCGGGGCTTGAGAACGAGTGTAGAGGCTGCCTACGCACGGCCTGACCCCGGCCCGTCCCGCGCTCTGCAGCGCCTGTCTGCCTGCCTGCTCTCCCATGCTGCAATTCATGCCATGCTGCGATTGAGGGCAGCAGCACTATTTGTGTATCGGCCGCCCCAAGACTCACTTCCGGCAGCAAGCAAACAAGCAAACAACAAGCATGCAGACCTTTGCCTCAATCCCTTGCCGCACCCTCCTGATCGCCGGCCATCCCAACAGCGGGTGGTCCGGCTGCGATGAAGGCACGCCAGGCTCGTTCGAGCTCGACTTCGCCTTCCGGATCACCAGCGACGGCGGCCAGGGCTACCTGATGCACTACAGCTCACTCGACGGCTGCTATGCCGCGGACAGCTGGCATCAGAGCATCGAGGAAGCATTCGCCGCGGCCAATGAGCAGTTCGGGATAGAGCAGGCGGAGTGGGCGAGCTGAGCGACGGGAATGCTGGCGGACTGCTGGGGTCAGTGAGGGCCGGAGTTTGAACGGGGCAGATTCAAGACCTCACCTGCCCTGGTTTCCACGCTGCCTCAGAAACACAGGGCGTCGAAGCAAGAACACTATCGAACACGGTAGTCGTCGAGATTGAACGGCGGACGGACTACCGCCGGCCGAAGGGCAATCCAAACGAACAAGCTGAGAGGGCAGAACAACAGCATGACCAAGGCGCAAACCAGCAGTGGCGGTTTGCCACGCTTCTTTGCGTCGTGATAAGCGTAGGCGCCGCTCCAGCCGATCAGACTGATCCACAAAAAAAAGGGCAATAGGCCAATCAATGCTTCCATAGATTGCGATGAATGACGTAGAAAGGAGTTAGAGGCGCGTGCGGCGTCTCGCGTGGCAGTCTGGTGGGTCGGGCCTTGAATCTGGAGGGTTCAAATTAATGGCCGGACCCCTACAGCACTACTTTCCGAAGGCAAGTACATATGTACTCTCACTTTGCTTCTTCGACAAAAATGAAATCAACCCGCCTTGCGACTATAGCAATCTTGCTGGCAGGCCTGATCTTTACGGCATTCGCCACCAAATACGTCACCTTTGATCCCATCGGAAGTGAGAAGCACGGCTGGATGCTTTCGCAACTAGAGCTAGTCCAGATCGCCGATACGATTGATTGCAATATTTTGGTTTTTCGAAACCTAGGGGACGCAATGAGCCCGCCAGACCAGTGGGATCATCTTCGAATGGGTAAGGCACTATCGCGACGAGGCGACACGAGAAACATCACGATGCGAATCATTCAGCCGAGCGTGTTTTATATTGGCCAGCCAAGACTTCAGATCGTGTCGAGCAAGCAAGAAGACGCCAGATGCCTAGGCGAGCTCGTCAATTTAGGTCTTAGAAATAAATACACGGTTCAAGTGGTTCAAGATTAAGGGGGAAGAAACACGGACGAATGCCGGTGTCAGGCCCTTAATATGAATCCCTGGCACTTTCCGCGCCATGGGTTCAGTGGCAGATCTTGAATCGGAAGGGTTCAAACTAAGAACCTGACCCCTTCGGCCCCTGCGTTGGCGGCGTCAGTCAGGTTCTGAGTTTGATGGGCTCAGATGAAAGACCTGACGCCGGTTCCCTTATACGGCTGCACTGTCAAATACATGTTTGCTCATGCTCGGGTTTTTGAATAACACCGCAAGAAACTTCCCGGAGTAATGTGCTTCAATGGATGCAACCATTTTTGAGTGCGCATCGTCGCAAACGGGGTCAAGATCAAGACCGCTAATGAACGAGTTGAAGTCTGATATTGGTTGAGAGAGCTTTTCGATGCCAACTCGCTTGAACACAACAGCTGCAAGGACCCTGTTGCCATGAACGAGGACGCCCCAACGCGCACCGCTCTTCTTGGTGATGCTAAGTTTTTTCTTGTCAATCCAGCGCTCAATATCGCGAAGGAGAACTGTGGCGTTAAATGCCTTTGCGCCGCTGGTTGTTGGGTTGAATAGTGTTTTGTAGGGTGGCTTCTTTAAATCGCCGAAGAAGCGGCCAATACCAGTCTTTATTTGGACTGCGTGGCTAGATTCACCCGTTGCGCAAGCCAGGGCAGTTGTGACCTCAACGAGTTCACATGCGGTTGCCGTGGGCGCAGCATCGTCAGAGCGAACGAATTGATAGTCGATCCCCTCAATGGCCATTTCTTGCCGGATTCTCTTCTGCTCTGGATCTTGAGCAACAAAATCTCTGGGCTCAACTCTGTTCTGTAGGTTGTTGGTCCTGGTTACTTCACTGCCAAAGCCTTCGGGTGCGTCCTTAAGCAAGATTACGCGAATTGGGACTCGCACTTGGCCAAGCTTCTCGTCTTCCTCGACCTTCGCAAGGGAGCTGACGGTTTGAGCTCCGTTCACGATGGACGCCCCTTTGAACGAAAATACTCCGGCCGATTTTGATGCTGCGCCCGCAGGTGCTTTTACCGCCTCAGTTGCGATTAATGTGATGCCATTATTGAAATACCAGAATTTTTGAGGTGAAGTCGATGCGCAATTCTTTATCTCGTTGTTAACCTCGGTGCTGCCGAGTGAATGTCTAATATTCGACGAGACGAGGCTCTTGCCATGCCGCTTCCACCAAGACTTCAGTGAAAGGCCATCAATCAGACCAAAGTAGGCTGGGTAGGGCGACGGCACATACGACCATTCAAGAATCGTAGCGTCGACCTCGACGTTGCTTTGGGATAGGTCATTTGCGAGGCCCGAGTAAACCTCTGCCAGCCCAATAATTGATTTGCTTGCAATAGCGTCCGGATCGTCGCCATTTAGCTCCGCAATGAAATCATCAAGTACAGCGTTGCCGTGGCGGGCCAGTGTGCTTGCTCCAGTGGAGATAACTACCAGTTCTACTGATGTGCCAGGGGTTGCGATACGTAGTGATATATCACTGAAACGACCTTGAAGGCGTTTGTGGAAGTTGGTGGAGTCTTGCTCAATTGAATCCCGTACACCCTTAACAAAAGTGCTGAGATCTTTTGCTTCTGGCTCGCCGGCGCCTTTGTTTATCCATTTTGATTGCACAAATATGACGCGCTTTTCAGAGGCATCAAAGAACGCAGCGTCGATGCCGTTGTCGTCAGCCCCGTCCCATACGGATTCTGCGGCTTCCTTTTCCGAGCAGCCAGACGTTAAGTAAACCGCAAACGCAGCCAAGCATCGACTTAGTATTTTTTGTTCTCGCTCCGAGTCGGTAATGCCGATGTCTTTAACATCAAGATACGGGTCGAACATTGCTTGAATTTTGCCGCGGATTTGATTTACTTTTAGTGTCGACATATTGCTAGCTGATGCGCCTTGTTTATTTGCGATCGATTAACTTCTTTTAGTCAGCCAGCCGCTGCGCCCGATCCTTGGTGCTCGCAGTAAAAGTCCGGCCAGCGGAACGCCATTAATCCGTTGGCGCAGCTTCATAAAGCCAGAACTCTCGGCGGATTCGTCCTGGCCGAAAACGCTCCGCAAATCCCTCAGCTTGTAACGGCCGCGCGCATAGATCCCGTATCGCGCGATAATGCCACCACTTTAGAAGTTAGCAAGGGCGCAAACCCAGGCCATCACATGCCAGCCCTCCGCCGCCCCCTCAAATCGCCAACGCCGTCGTGCTCTTCACCTCTTCCATCACCGCATAAGTGCGCGTCTCGCGCACGCCGGGCAGGGTCCAGATCACGCTGCCGATGAATTCGCGGTAATGGGCCATGTCGGCCACGCGGGTCTTCAGCAGATAGTCAAAACCGCCGGCCACCAGATGGCATTCCAAGATTTCGGGGCGGGCCTGCACCGCGGCCTTGAAGTTGTCCATCACGTCGTGCACCGTGCGGTCCAGCAGGATCTCGATGAATACCAGCATCGAGGCGCCCAGCTTGTCGGGGTTCAGCCGCGCCTCATAGCCCAGGATGTAGCCCTCGCGCGTGAGGCGCTTCACCCGCTCCAGCACCGCGGTGGGTGACAGGTGCACCGCTTCAGCCAGCTTCAGGTTGGAGATGCGGCCATCGCTCTGCAGCACGCGCAGGATGCGGGCGTCGATCTTGTCCAGTCCTTCGGGCGGGGTGGTGCTGCTGCTGTTCGAGCTGGGCATGCTGGATTTCTTTCGGTCAATCTTCAGATCTTCGGAATTTAATCCAAGCGGCAAATCCATAAAGTTCAGGTCTTCACTAGCGTCAGCCGAGAAAGTGCCAGCATGAGCCACTTCGCCCTCCCGCCCGAGACCGCCCGCCTGCCCAGCCCGTATCGCGAAGAAAGCGCCGTGGTGCAGGCGCTGGCCGCCAGCCTGGGACAGGCCATGGACTGGCCGGCCGTGCTGGCCACGGCCGCGCCCTGGGTGGAGCAGGTGCGGGCCAAGCCGGCACCGTTCTGGGCCATGGAGTCGCTGCTGCGCGAATACCCGATCACCAGCGCCGAGGGCCTGGCCCTGATGCGCCTGGCCGAGGCGCTGCTGCGCGTGCCCGATGCGCCCACCGCCATCGCACTGACGGCCGACCAGCTGGGCCGCGCCGACTTTGATTCAGCCGCCGGGGGCGACGGCCCGCACAAGATGCTGGCCAGCCTGTCGGCCAGCGCGATTTCGCTGTCCAAGAAGTTTCTGCCCGAGGCCGAGAACGAAGGCGGCCTGCTGCAGCGCCTGGGCGCGCAGACCGTGGTGGCTGCCACCGTGCGCGCCATCCAGCTTCTGGGCCGGCAGTTCGTGCTGGGCCGCAACATCCAGGAGGCCATGGACGAAGCCGCCAGCGCGCGCCGCCAGCAGGCCCAGTTGCGCTTCAGCTACGACATGCTGGGCGAGGGCGCCCGCACCGAGGCCGATGCCCAGCGCTACCACCAGGCCTACCTGACCGCGATTGCCGCCATTGCCGGGCGCGCCCGCGCCGCGTCGCCCGAGGGCGCGGATGGCATATCGATCAAGCTCTCGGCGCTGTTCTCTCGCTATGAGGTGCTGCAGCGCGAGCGCGTGTTTGCCGAGCTGCTGCCGCGCGTCTGGCAGCTGGTGGAGAAAGCCGCGCAAGCCAACATCAACCTGACCATCGACGCCGAGGAAGTGGACCGCCTGGAGCTGTCGCTGGACGTGCTCGAAGTGCTGGCCCAGCGCATCGCCGGCCACTTTCCGCAGTGGCGCGGCTTTGGCTTGGCGGTGCAGGCCTATCAGACCCGCGCGCTGGCGGTTGTGGACGAGGTGGCCGCGATTGCGCGCCGCCACGGCCTGCGTTTCATGGTGCGCCTGGTCAAGGGCGCCTATTGGGACGGCGAGATCAAGCGCGCGCAAGAGCTGGGCCTGAACGAATACCCGGTGTTCACGCACAAGCAGCACACCGATGTGTCCTACCTGGCCTGCGCGCAGCGCCTGATCGCGCACGCCGATGTGATCTACCCGCAGTTCGCCAGCCACAACGCCGGCACCATCGCGGCCATCGTGCAGATGGCCAGGGCCGCCAATGCGCCGTTTGAGATGCAGCGCCTGCACGGCATGGGCGAGGGCGTCTATCGCGAGGTGCTGAAGGACAGCACCATCCCCTGCCGCGTCTACGCCCCGGTGGGTGAGCACCGCGACCTGCTGGCCTATCTGGTGCGCCGCCTGCTGGAGAACGGCGCCAATTCGTCCTTCGTGCACCAGCTGGCCGACCCCAGCGTGGCGCCTGAAGAACTGCTGGCCTCGCCGCTGAGCCTGATTCAGCCCGCCGGCTCGCTACCGCTGCCGCCCGCGCTGTATGGCGCCAAGCGCCGCAATTCAACCGGGGCTGACCTGGCCGATCTGGCCCAGCGCACACCGCTGCTGCAGGCGCTGGAGACTTGCCGTGTCGAGCCGGTGCCTGAGGCCGATGCCGCTGCGGTGGACGCCGCGATGCAGCGCCTGCAGGCCGGCTTTGCCGGCTGGAACGCCACGCCGGTGGCCCAGCGCGCCGCCGCGCTGCGCCGTGCTGCTGATGCGCTGGATGCGCGTCTGCCCGAGTTCTGCGCCTTGCTGGTGAAGGAAGCCTACAAGACCCAGGCCGACTGCATTGCCGAAGTGCGCGAGGCAGTGGACTTCTTGCGTTACTACGCCGATGAGGCGGAAACCCTGGGGAAGTCCGCCCAAGGCCGCGGCGTGTTCGTCTGCATCAGCCCCTGGAATTTCCCGCTGGCGATCTTTGCCGGCCAGGTGGCGGCGGCACTCGTCACCGGCAACACGGTGGCTGCCAAGCCGGCCGAGCAAACGCCGTTTGTGGCGCAGCAGATGGTGGCCTTGCTGCACGCCGCTGGCGTGCCCGCCGATGCGCTGGTGCTGCTGCACGGCGCTGGCGAGACCGTGGGCGCCGGCCTGGTGGCCCATGCGCTGACGGCGGGCGTGTGCTTCACCGGTTCCACCCAGGTGGCGCAGCTGATCAACCGCAGCCTGGCCGCCACCAAGGCGCAGCCGGTGCCGCTGATCGCCGAGACCGGCGGCATCAACGCGATGCTGGTGGATTCAACCGCGCTGCCCGAGCAGGTGATCGATGCCGTGGTGCAAAGCGCCTTCCGCTCGGCCGGCCAGCGCTGCTCGGCGCTGCGCCTGCTGTGCGTACATGAGGGCATCGCCGATGGCCTGATCGAGATGCTGGCCGGCGCGATGCGCGAGCTGCGCGTGGGCAAGCCGGCCGAGCTGGCCACCGATGTGGGCCCGCTGATCGACGATGAAGCCCATGCCGGCATCAGCGCGCATGTCGAGCGTCTGAAGCGCGAGGCCCGGCTGATCGCCGAGGCGCCGGTGTTCGAAGCCATTCCGCGCCAGCAGCGCCCGGTGGCTTTCGAGATCGCGCGCATCGAAGACCTGGGCGCCGAGATCTTTGGCCCGGTGCTGCATGTGCTGCGCTGGAATGGCGAGCCGGATGCGGTGGTGGAGCGCATCAACGCGCTGGGCTACGGCCTGACCTTCGGCATCCAGACCCGCATCGACAGCCGCGCCCAGCGCCTGGCGGATGCCGCGCGCATCGGCAATGTCTATGTGAACCGCAACATCATCGGCGCGGTGGTGGGCGTGCAGCCCTTCGGCGGCGAAGGCCTGTCAGGCACCGGCCCGAAGGCGGGCGGGCCTTTCTATCTGCGCCGCTTCATCGCGACGGCAGCGGCAAGCGTTGCGGCCACTTCGGCCCTGCAGCTTGACGGCGGCGCGGGCTCGGACGTGGCGAGAGCGCAGGCCGCGCTGGCCCCGCTGCAGCAAGGCGCGCTGGCCTGGAGCGACACGCCGCTGGCGCAGCGCGCCGCCGTGCTTCGCCG
Source organism: Methylibium sp. (assembly GCA_013824165.1). Taxonomy (GTDB): domain Bacteria; phylum Pseudomonadota; class Gammaproteobacteria; order Burkholderiales; family Burkholderiaceae_C; genus JACDQM01. Next base: position 8,907 of record PNNH01000101.1, read on the forward strand.
CGCTGCGGCCGGCTTGGATGGCGCAGGCGGCGCGCTGGTGCACGAGCTGTGCATGACGGCCGAGCGCGAGCTGGCTTCGCACAGCCTGCCCGGCCCCACCGGCGAGAGCAATGAGCTGCGCCTGCATGGCCGCGGTGTGTTCCTGCTGCTGGCCAGCGGTGTTCCGGCTGCGCCGACGCTGGCAGCGGCCGTGGTCGCGCCCTTGCTGGCCGGCAATGCCGTGGCCCTGCTGACCGACAGCGCCGCGGGCGAGGCCGTGGCCGAGCCGCTGCTGCGCGCGCTGCGCCTGTCCGGCCTGCCGGAATCGGCGCTGCAGCGGGTCAGCGGCAGCGTGTCCGCCTGGCTGGCCGCCGAGGGGCTGGCGGGGGTCTGCATCGCCAGCGATCTGGCGGCCGCGCCCTTGCAGCGTCAGCTGGCCGCCCGCACGGGCGCCATCCTGCCGCTGGTCAGCGCTGACGAGGCGATGGATGCTCGTCAGCTCTACCGCTTCGCGGCCGAGCAGACGCTGACCATCAACACCGCCGCAGCCGGCGGCAACGCGGCGCTGCTCGCTGGCGAGCGCTGAGTGCTGGGCCGGCGGCTACTTTTGTTGTTGCTGTGATCAGTCGGCCTTGATGCCGGCTTCGCGCACCAGCTTGGCGTTGGCCTCGTACTCGCGCTGCACGCGCGCAGCGAAGGTCTCCACCTTGGTCGGGCTGACGACGTTGTCCAGCGTCGTCAGGCGCTCCTGGATGTCCTTGGCGGCCAGCAGCTTGTTGATCTCGGCATTGATCTTCAGCTGCACCTCGCGCGGCGTGCGCGCCGGCGCGAACAGGCCGAACAGCGAGTTCAGGTTGGCATCTGCATGACCCAGTTCGGCCAGCGTCGGCACCTCGGGCATATGCGCCAGGCGCTGCGGCGCGCCCACCGCCAGCACGCGCAGCTTGCCGTTGGCGATCTGCGCATTCAGCGCCGGCGCCGGGTTGGCGGTGAACAGCTCGAACTGGCCGCTGATGGCATCGTTGGTCACCAGGCCGCCGCCCTTGTAGGGGATGTGGTTGAACATCTGCGGCACGCCGGCCTTGCGCGCGATCTGCTCCATCATGATGTGGCCGATGCTGCCCATGCCCGAGCTGGCCATCGCCAGCTGGCCGGGCTTGGCCTTGCCCTGGCTGATGACGTCGGCAAAGCTCTTGCCGCTGAAGGCCGAGGTGGCCACCAGATAGACCGGCGAATACATCACCTGCGCCACCGGCGCGATGTCCTTCATCGCGTCGTAAGGCATGCGCGGCTGCAGATGCGGGTTCAGCGTCAGCGGGCTGACCGCGGCGAAGGCCAGCGTATGGCCGTCGGGGGCCGACTTGGCCATCGCGTCCATGCCGCTGGTGCCGCTGGCGCCGGGCTTGTTCTCCACCACGAAGGGCTGGCCCAACGCGGCCTGCAGGCGCTCGCCCAGCAGGCGCGCTACCGCGTCGCTGGTGCCACCCGGCGCATAGGGCACGACGATGCGCACCGGCTTGCTCGGCCAGGCGGCCTCGGCCGCGAAGGCTGCGGGCAGGGCGGGGGCCAGCAAGGCGGCGGCAAGCAGGTTCAGGGTCTGGCGGCGGGGCAGCAAGGGCTTCGTCATGGCGGGGTGGGCCGGGGCCGGTTGTCGATGCGGATGAGGGTAACCGAGCGCGGCGCGGCGGTTTCGGCACGCGCGCGGCCTGTGTGCGCGTGGCGTCTGTCGCGGTGCTCATCGCACAATCAGGCGAACAGCCCAGGGAGCCCTCATGCCTGAAGTCACTGGCATCGACCACATCTACATCACGGTCAGCGATATGGCCGCCTCCGAGCACTTCTACGACCGGGCGCTGCAGGCCACGCTGGGCTTTCGCAAGAACCGCTTCGCGCTGGGCGGCGATGCCCATGTGCAGTACTACAACCGCCTGTTTGGCTTCGTGCTGCGGCCGGCGCGCGTGGCTGCGCAGCATGAGCCCTATGCGCCGGGTCTGCACCACTTCTGCCTGCGCGTGGACAGCATCTCCGATGTGCAGGCCGTGGCCGTGCAGCTGCAGGCCCAGGGCATCGCGGCCAGCGAGGCGCGCTGCTACCCCGAGTACGCGCCTGACTACTGGGCCACCTTCTTCACCGACCCCGATGGCGTGCGCCTTGAGGTCACCAACTACCGGCAGGAGCGGCGTGATCGCCACGAGCGCTGGAGCGAATTGGCCGACTGAGCCGCCTTCTACACTTCCCCCCATGAGCACAGCACCTCAACCCACTCTTGCATTCATCGGCGGCGGCAATATGGCCAGCGCCATCATCGGCGGCCTGCTGCGCGCCGGTCGCCCGGCGGCATCCGTCATCGTGGTCGAGCCCTTCGAAGCGCAGCGCGCCAAGCTGGCGGCCGAGTTTCCCGGCCTGCGCTTGCTGGCAGCGGCCGATACCAGCCTGGCTGAGGCGGCGCTGCTGGTGTGGGCCGTCAAGCCGCAGCTGTTTGGCGAAGCGGCCGCGCCCTGCGCCGGCGCGGTGGCCGGGGCGCTGCAGCTGTCGGTGATGGCGGGCATCCGCAGCGATTCCATCGTCGCCGCCACCGGCTCTCAGCGCGTGGTGCGCGCCATGCCCAACACGCCGGCGCTGATCGGCCAGGGCATTGCCGGGCTGTTTGCGCGCGAGGCCGTCACGGCCGCGGACAAGGCCCTGGTCGAGCAGGTGCTGGCGCCCACTGGGCAGACGCTGTGGGTGCAGGCCGAGAGCGATCTGGATGCCGTCACCGCGCTGTCGGGCTCGGGCCCGGCCTACTTCTTCTACATGGTCGAGGCCATGATGGCCGCGGCCGTTGAGCTGGGCCTGAGCGCCGAGCAGGGCCGCCGTCTGGCGCTGGCCACCTGCGGCGGCGCGGCCGCTTTGGGCCTGCAGTCGGACGAATCGCCGACGGTGCTGCGCGAGCGCGTCACGTCGAAAGGCGGCACGACCTACGCGGCCATCAGCAGCCTGCAGGCCGATGGCGTGGGCGAGGCGGTGCAGCGCGCCGTGCTGGCCGCCGCGCGTCGCGCCAAGGAGCTGGGCGACGAGTTCGGCGCCACGCCGGGCCGCAGCAGCATCAAGACCTGACCCCCCGGCTAGGACACGACGGAAGACACCGCATGGGCATTGCAAGCCGTCAGGGCCTGCGCGACTGGCTGCGCGCGCCCGGTTCGCTGAGCCGGCGCCTGGCCGCGCTGGGCCAGCGCTTCGAGGTGCAGCTGCTGCGCCAGGCGGTGACGCCGCTGCGTGCGCCCGAGCGGCGCGCGCTGGGCCTGCCGCGGCGCGGCTGCACGGTGGTGCGCGAGGTGCTGCTGCGCGTCGATGGTGAGCCGCTGGTGTGGGCCCGCTCGGCCCTGCATGCCAGCGCACTGGCCGGGCCTTGGAAGGCGCTGAAGGGCCTGGGCACGCGGCCGCTGGCGCATCTGCTCTATGCCGACCCGCGCGTGCAGCGCAGCGAGCTGCAGCCACGCCGGCTGGCGCGCCATGGCCACACGCGCCGCCACATGCAGCGCCAATGGCAGGCGGCCACCGGCGAAGCGGCGGCGGCGCAGATGCTGTGGTCGCGCAACTCGGTGTTCCACCGCAAGGGCGCGGAGCTGCGCGTGATGGAGTTGTTTGCGCCCCAGCTGGCCCTGCACGCTCCCGGCCCGCGGGGCATCAAGCAGAAGCCCCGCGGCCGGCGCTGATTTGCGCCGGCGGGCATCATCCCTGCCAGCTCATCGTCATCATCATTGCTGGAGTGCTGCGGCCATGCCTCATGTGAACCGACGCGACTGTCTCGCGACTCTGGCCGCATTCGGCTTGCCCGCGGCTGCCAGCCCGGCCTGGGCTGATGACGCGGCCCTGCGCCTCTTGCGCAGCGGCGGCGTGGTGCTGGCGATGCGCCACGCCTTGGCGCCCGGCACCTTCGACCCGCCCGGCTTCAAGCTGGGCGACTGCAGCACGCAGCGCAATCTCGACGATGCCGGCCGGGCGCAGGCGCGTGCCCTCGGCCAGCGCCTGAAGGCCGCCGGGCTGGTGCCGGCGCGGGTGCGCAGCAGCCCCTGGTGCCGTTGTCTGGAAACCGCCGAGCTGGCTTTCGGCCGCGCCGAGCCCTGGGCGGCGCTGGGCTCGCCGCGCGCCGGCACCGAAACCACCAATGCCCAATCGCTGGCGCAGCTGCGCGAGGGCGTGCAGGCGGCGGTGCAGCAGCAGCGCGGCCGCTTCGAGGTCTGGGTCACGCATATGTTCGTGCTCAGCGATCTTGTGGGCGCCAACACCGCGTCGGGCGAGGGCCTGCTGCTGGGCCTGGATGAGCGCGGCCAGCCTCGCGTGCTGGCGCGCTTGGCCGGCTGATCAGGTGCGGCCGGCCAGCGGATGGCCGATGCGCCACAGCACGCCGCTGGGGTCGAGCAGCGCAAAGTCGCGCATGCCCCAGGGCTGGTCTTGCGGCGGGTCGCAGCGGGTGCCGAAGCGCTCGGCCACCGGCGCCGCATGGCGCCACCAGGCATCGGCGTCGTCCACCAGCAGATGCATCTGGAAGTTGGCGACGAAGGCTGGCGCGTTGAAGTCCTGCAGCAGAAAGCGCGCCGGGCCCTGGCGGAAGGAGGCCAGGTTGTCGGTGGACCACAGCAAATCCATGCCCAGCGCCATGTAGAAGCGCTTGCTCAGCGCGAAGTCCAACGCCGGCACAAAGGCCTTCAGCTCGCGTGAGGCCGGCGGCGGCGGGCGCTCTTGGCCTTCCACCGTCAGCGGCGCCAGGTAGAAGGCCAGCCGCGCGGTCTCCTTGAAACCCAGCGCCAGGTGCATGGCCTGGCTGTCGGTGTTGTCCAGCGTGGTGTCCGAGGCGAACTCGCGGCAGCCGTGACTGGCGCCCCAGGCGGCCGCGGCCGCCACCAGTTCGCGCGCCAGGCCATGCCGGCGCGTCTCGGGCAGCACATAGATGCCCTCCAGATACAGCACCGGCGAATAGTCGGCGCCCGGCACATAGTCGCGCCGGATCGCCACCTCGATCAGGCCCTGCGGCACGCCGTCCATATCGCGCGCCAGCCAGGCGCCAAAGCGCGCCGGCTCGGCCAGCTGCCCCTCGATCTCGCGCCGTTGCTCGTCGACAGGGCAGTCCGGCCACAGCTGCAGGCGCAGCTGCAGCCAGGCATTGCGGTCGAGGTCGGAGCAGGGATCGATCAGATGCATCGGGCGAGGTCCTTGCGGGGCAGCTTAACCGAGCGCGCAGCGCTTGAAGCCGAGGGAAAGCCTGGGCGGACGGCTTAGCTCGCTGTTTTGCGCAGCATCGACTGCCAGGCCTGCACGGGGTCAGGGGCAGTGGTGATGGCGCGGCCGACGATCAGATGCGTGGCGCCAGCGGCGAGTGCGGCTTCAGCCGTGGCGACCCGATGCTGGTCAGGAGAGGCCACGCCGCTGCCCGGCTGCACCCCAGGCGTGACGATCCATGCCGATTCCGGAAGCAAAGGCCGCAGCCGGGCGGCCTCCCAGGCCGAAGCGATGACGCCGTGGCAGCCGGCCTGCGCAGCCAGGCGGGCCAGACGTTCGACCTGCTGCGCAACATCGGCCGCCAACCCGAGTTCGGGTAGGTCCGAGTTGTCCAGGCTGGTAATCACCGTGAGCGCGAGCACGCGCAAAGCAGGGAAGGGTCGGGCTGCCGCCACTGCGGCGCGCAGGACGGCCGAGCCTGCGCTGGCATGCACGGTGACGGCGTGAGCGCCGAGCAGGCCCGCTGCAGTGACCGCCGCGGCCACGGATGCAGGAATCTCATGCAGCTTGAGATCCAGGAACACCGTCTTGCCAGCGCTCACCAAGTCCCGCACCAGGGCAGGTCCATGCGCGGTCAGAAACGCAATGCCGATCTTGTAGGCCGGCGCGCTTGATCCCAGGCGCTCGACGAGGGCGCGTGCGGCCGACTCCTCGGGCAGATCGAGGGCGATAAAAACCTGCTCTGGGCGCGGATGTACGACTTGCATGAGGAGTTCGTGTCCTCGATGTCTTAGGTGGGCCGCAAGTCCCAGGCAGCGGTCGCCGTGCCCTGGTGAAAGCGCATCTGCCAGCCCAGCGGCGTGTGCAGCCACAGCGAGCTGCGCAAGGTGTGGCGCTGCAGGCTGCCATCGGCCGCGCGGTGGGCTGAGCGGTAGTTCAGCAGCGCCACGCCGGGCGCCAGCTCGCTGAGCGCAAAGGCATCGGCCACGATGACCGATGGCTGCGCGTCATCAGGCTCCAGCAAGTGCGCCACCATCTCGTCCCGCGTGTAGGCGCGGCCTGACCGACCGATCTCGGCAAAGTCGGCATGCAGCAGGCGGGCCAGCGCGCCTGCGTCGCTGCGCACGGCGGGCTGGTGTAGCTGCAGCTCCAGCGCGCGCAGCTCGTCCAGCAGGGGCTGCTGGCTCATGCTGCGTCCACTCCAGGCTTGCGCTGCTCCACCCAGCCGCCGCCCGCGCCGTCAAAGTGAAGCCGGGCCAGCCCGCCCTGGAGCAGTGACAGCTGCGGCGGCACATGGCCGATGTCCAGATCGACCAGCACCGGCAGGGGCAGATCGCCCAGCACGTCCAGCAGCACCTGGCGCGTGCCGAGATCGCCTTGCGTGGCTGGGCCGGCGCTGCGGCCCAGCAGCAGGCCGGCCAGGCCGTCGAACCAGCCGTGCAGGCGCAGGCTGCTCAAGGCCCGCAGCAGCTCGCAGGGCGCCATTTCGCAGTTCTCCAGGAACAGCAAGGTGCCTTCGCTGCCGCAGGCGCGCACAAAGCCGGGTAGGTCTCCATACGGCGTGCCGGCCAGACGTGCGATGGTGTCCAGGCAGCCGCCGATCAGGCGGCCCTGCAGCGTCAGCGGCGCTGCCGCGCCATCCAGCCGCGCCCATTGCGTGGGCTCGCTGAGCCTGAAGCCGGCGGCCGGATCGACGCCCCAGTCCACCTGCTGGCCGGCGCCGCGAAAGGCGCGCGATGCGGGCTGCTGCAGCGTCTCGCCCGGTGCGGCGGCCAGCAGGGGCCAGACGCCGGCCGTGGTGGCATCGACCTCGGCCGCGCCATGCTCCATCAGATTGGGCCCATGCAGGCTGCTCCAGCCCGCGCGCAGCAGCAAGGGCAGCTGCAGCGTGCTGAGGTCTGAGAAGCCGACGATCCACTTGGGCGGCAGGACCGCCAGGGCCTCGAAATCCAGCAGCGGCAGCAGCTCGATGGCGCGCTCGCCGCCCCAGGGCGGCATCACGGCGGCCACCTCGGGGTCATGCAAAAAACGCATCAACTCGGCGGCGCGCTGCGCGGCTGGTGCGCTGGCCTGCTGATGCTCGGCCCGCAGGCATGTGCCTTCCAGCACCCGGTAGCCGCGCTGGCGCAGCGCCTCAAGCGCGCGATCCAGCCGCGCATGGCGCGAGGGCGGCACGCCGGAGGAGGGCGCGGTGATCGCGATCAGGTCGCCCGCGGCCAGGGGTTTTGGGCAGCGCGGTGGGAAGCGGGATGCGGTAGTGGCTGTCATCGTTTCTGCGGGCTATGACGAATGAGCTTAGCGCAGGCGGCTCGTGATAATCGCGCACCGCCCAGCGAGGACCACTTTTCATGCGCCGCCAGACACTGACCCTCCTTGCCATCGGCTGCAGCGCGGCTGCCTTTCTGCCGGGCGCTGCCAGCGCCGCCGACGCGCTGCCCGAAGGTTGCGATCTGGACTACCGCGTCAAGGCCCGGCCCGATCTGCAGCCGGCCGCGCTGGAGGTGGAGCTGCGCTTCGCCGCAGCGGGCCGGCGCGAGAGTGTGATCCGCGCGGTGCCAGCCTGGGCTGGCGTCACCGATTACGCCGCCAGCTATGGCGACTGGCAGGCGCTGCAGGCGGGGCAGCGCATCCAGCCGCTGGCCGAGCCTTTCCGCTGGCAGGTGCTGCATGGGCCGGATGAGGTGGTGCAGCTGCGTTGGCGGGTGCGCAGCGCGCTGGCTGATCCGGAAGCGCTGAAACCGCAGGACCAGATCGAGATGTACCGCACCCAGGTGGGTGCCCGCGGCTTCCAGTTCTTCGGCCATGGCGTGCTGCCCAGCGTCGAGCATTGGGGCGACGACCGGCTGACCAGGCTGTGCCTGACGCTGCAGCCCTTCGATGCGCAGAGCCCGGCCTTTGGGACGCCGGGCCGATCCGTGCCCGGCCAGGCGCTGACCTGGCGCCTGAGCGGCTCGCACGCGCGGCTGCGCCATGCTTTTTATGCCAGCGGTCCGATGTGGCGCCTGCAGGAACGGCCGGTGCAGGGCGGCGTGCTGGATCTGGCAGTGCGCGGCAGCTATGCGAAGCTCGGCGATGCCGAGTTCGCCGATGCAAGCGCCCGCCTCGTGGATCTGCAGCGCCGCTTCTGGGGTGATGAGCAGGCCGGCAAGCAAGCCAGCGCCAGCCATCAATGGCTGGTGCTGACGCCCAACCATCTGCCCAGCAACAACAGCGGCGGCACGCTGGTGGACAAGGTGGCAGTGATGCATGTGCCGCAGGACTTCAGCGCGCGCGATGGTGCCTTCGAATTCCTGGTCGCGCATGAGAACCTGCACCAGTGGTTTCCGCAGCGCTTCGGCGCCCATGGCGGCGGCCGCCGGGCCAAGGCGGAGGCAGGCGGCGACGTTCTGGATGTGCCGCACTACTGGTTTTCCGAGGGCTTCACCGATCACTACAGCTACCGCTTGCTGCTGGCCAGCGGCCTGTGGGATCTGGACCGCTATGCCGACAAGCTGACCGAGCGGGCGCGCGCCTACCTGCGTTCACCGGCGCGCGGCCTGAAGGCGGCCGAGATTGCGCCGCGCTTCTTCAGCGACCGCGAGGCCGGCCGGCAGATGTACAGCCGCGGTGAACTGCTGGCGCTGCGCTGGGACGCCGCGCTGCGCCAGGCCGGCCGAGGCAGCCTGAGCAAGCTGCTGCAAGGCCTGTTGCTGCCGCCCGGCACGCGCGAGGATCTGACGCCGGCCTCCGAGCGGGTGCTGCAGGCCCTGTCCCAGGCGCTGGCCGGCACCGGCATCGATCCGGCTGACGAATTACGGCGGTATGTCGCGCAGGGTGAGCCGCTGCCGCTGACACAGCAGAGCTGGGCCGAGGCGATGGGGCCTTGCCTGCAGCGCATCGAGGAATCGGTGCCGGTCTGGCAGCTGGGCTTTGACCGAGCCTCGTTCCAGAGTCGGGTCCTGCAGGGCGTCGATCCTGAGGGCCCGGCCCATGCCGCCGGCCTGCGCGACGGCATGTCGCTGGCGGGCTTCTCGGTGCATGGCGGCGATGTGCGGCGCGATGTGCTGCTGCAGATCCGCGAGCCGGGTGTGGACGGCGCGCCAGGCAAGGTGCGCGAGGTGGCTTACCGGCCGGTCTCGCGCATGCCACAGCAGTTGCCGCGCTGGCAGGCCAAGGCCGATGCCGCTGGCGATGCTTCCTGCCGGGCCTGGATCAGCGCTCGCTAGACCCGTCCGCCGGCAGCGGCTCCCAGAGCACCACCAGCAAGGTGGCGATGGGGCCGATCAGCAGGGAGATCAGGAACCAGTTCAAGCCACTACGGCGCTTGGCCTGGGCCAGGCCGGCGTTGATCAGGGCCAGGGTGAACCAGCCGATGTAGTAGTCGACGCCTGCGGCGGCCTGGGAGGAGAGGTTGAGCATGGAGAGGGTCTGCCTGCTGGCTTGATGGAAAGACCCGCCGGCGGCGAGCCGGTGGCATGTTAGCGGCTAAGGCCTGCCCGAGGCTTGTGCGCTCTGTGTCCCGGGGCCGCTGCTGGCTGATCCAGCTGTGGCCGGCCCGGCCCACAATCAAGGCCTGACCCCACGGAGTTGCCGCATGACGGATACCGCCACCCGCCGCGCCGCGCTGGACCAGGCCATCGCGCTGGCCCAGGCCCATGAGACCCCCTGGCCGCGCGACCCGCATGCGGCGCCCGGCCCGGGCCAGCAGCCTTTCGGTGTGCATCACGATGATCCGCCGCCATGGAATGTGCTGCGCGGCCCGGTGCATGAGCGCGGGCCGCAGGGCGGGGTGATCCTGCAGCAGGGGCGCGAGATCGCGGCCTGGGGAGAGCCGGATCGCGCCGACCTGACTTTCAGCGTCGCCAAGACCTATCTGTGCCTGCTTGCCGGCGTCGCGCAGCGCGAGGGCCTGCTGCCCGATGTGCACGCGCCGGTGGCGGCCAGCCTGCCCGGCATCGGCTTCGACACGCCCCACAACCGGGCCATCAGCTGGGCCATGCTGCTGGAGCAGACCAGCGAGTGGGAGGGTGAGTGCTTCGGCCTGTCGGAGCAGGCCGACCGCTGGCGCAAGGTGGCCAACGATCCGCGGCCCGCTGGCGGGCCGAAGGGTGGCGCGCGGCCGCTGCAGGTGCCGGGAAGCTACTGGGAATACAACGATGTGCGCATCAACCAGCTCGCGCTGGCGTTGCTGCATCTGTTCGGCCGGCCGTTGCCCGAGGTGTTTCTGGACGAGATCCTGAAGCCGCTGGGCGGAGGCTCAGGCTTTGCCTGGCGCGGCTATGACGAGGCCTGGCTGACGCTGCCGGATGGCCGGCGTGTGCAGTCGGTGCCGGGCGGCACGCATTGGGGCGGCGGCGTGTCGATCAGCGCACGCGACCAGGCGCGGGTGGGCCAGTTGCTGCTGGATGGCGGCCTGCACGCGGGCCGGCAGATCCTGCCGCGCGACTGGGTGGGGGCGATGCAGCAGCCCTGCGCGATCGCGCCTTTCTACGGCCGCCTGGTGTGGCTGAACCGCGATGGCAAAGCGTTCCCCGGCGCCTCGACCGAGGCCTTCTTCATGATGGGTGCCGGCGGCCATGTGGTGTGGGTGGAGCCGGCGCTGCAGGCGGTGGTGGTGCTGCGCTGGCTGAACGGCGCGCAGCTGCCGGCCGTGCTGGCCGCGATCAGCAGCGCGCTGGGCTGAGCGGCTCGGCCAGCGCGCGCCGGTAGGCCGCCTCGGCGCCCAAGGTGGCGCCGAGCTGCTGCAGAGATTCGAGCTCGGCGGGATCGAAGCGGGCTGCCAGTGCCGCCTGCACGCGCTGGCGTGCCGTCACCTCGACCGGCTCCTCGGCATCGACGCCGGCCGCGCTCGCTGCGGCGCGTCCATAACCTATCAACTGCGCGGCATCGCTCAGGCGATTCTCCAGCTGGGCCAGCAGCGCGGCGGTGGCTGCGTAGCGGCTGCCCAGCTGATAGCGCGCGATCAGCGGCGCAGCCCGCACCAGCGCTTCGCGCGCGGCGGGCAGATCGCCACGCAGCAGCAGCGCCGTGGCCAGGCTGCCGCGGCAGAAGGCCAGGAAGATGCCGCGTGTGGGCTGGGCTTCGAGTTTGTCGGCGGTCTCGCGCAGCGTGGACTCGGCCAGGTCCAGGTCGCCGGTGCTCAGCGCGATGCCGGCCATGGTCCAGGCCAGCACGGCTTCCCATTGCGCGGCACCACCGCTGGCCAGCACCGCGCGGGCCTCGGCGTAGAGCCTGCTGGCTTCGGCGTAGCGGCGCGCGCCCATCGCATAGCGCGCGCTGGCGCTGAGGTATTGGGCGCGCACACGCGCCGGGGCCTGCGGATCGTAGAGCCGGCGCATCTCGTCTAGCACCGCGGCCTGCTGCGCGTCGGGCGCGGTGGTGCCAGGAATCAGCAGCAGCAGGCTCATGCCCAGCGTGGCGTGATCCTCGGTCTGGCGCAGCAACTCGGCCGCGCGCTGCGCCGCGGCGCGGCCGCGCTGCTGCTGTGACCAGATCAGCATCCAGCCCTGTGCATACCAGAGCCGGCCGGCCGCAAGCGCTGGTGTGTGCTCGTCGAGCAGGGCCAGCGCCGCTTCGCAGTAGCGTGCGCCTTCGGGCTGCAGCGAGAGCACCTCGCGCCACAGCGGGCAGGCGTGGCCGGCCATTTCGATGGCCAGCGCGGCGTCGTTCGCCAGCGCCCAGTCCAGTGCGGCGCGCAGATTCGGCAGCTCGGGGCCGTAGCGCTGCAGCAGCTGGGCGTCTGACAACCGCCAGTACTCATCGGCGGCGCGCGCGATCTGCTGTCCGATCACGCGCGCGTGGCGCTGCAGAAGTGCCGCGGTCTCGCCGGCCGCGGCCAGGCATTCGAGCGCATAGGCACGGCCGGTTTCCAGCAGGCGCAGGCGCGGCGGCTCGCCGGCCTCGGCGATCAGCAGGGATTTGTCCACCAGCGCGCCCAGGTGGGCGAGCACGGCCCAGCGGTCGAGGCCGGCATCGGCGGCCAAGGCCTGGGCGGCCTCGGCCGAGAAGCTGCCGGCAAACACACCCAGGCGGCGGAACACCGCCTGCTCGTCGGCGCTCAGTAGGCCGTGGCTGAAGTCCATCATCGCGCGCAGGGCCTGGTGGCGGGCCAGCGTCTGGCGTGCCCCGCCGCTGAGCAGCTCGAAGCGCTCGTCCAGCTGGGCCAGCAGGCCCTCCAGGCCGAGCACCGGCACGCGCGCAGCCGCCAGCTCCAGCGCCAGCGCGATGCCGTCCAGGCGGCGGCAGATTGCGGCCAGGTGCGCGGCGGTGTCGGCATTCAGCGCGAAGGCGGGTTGCAGGGCTTGGATGCGATGCGTCAGCAGCTGCACCGCGCCGCTGGCCTGCGCGGCGGTCAGGCCCGGGCTATCGGGCAGGGCCAGGGTGTCCAGGCGCAGCAGCTGCTCGCTGGCGATCTTCAGCGGCTCCTGGCTGGTGAGCAGCACATGCACCTGGGGCGCCTCGGCATGCAGGGTTGCCACCAACGCCGCCACGGCAGGCAGCAGATGCTCGCAGTTGTCCAGCAGCAGCAGCGCGTGCTGCGGGCGCAGCAAGTCCAGCAGCAGGGGCAGGGCACTGTCCTGCGCGCCCAGAAACTGTAGGCCCAATGTGCGCGCCAGCTCGGGCACCAGCAGCTCGGCCCGGCTCAGCGAGGCCAGCTCGATAGACCAGACCCCGTCCGGAAATTCGGTGCCCAGATCGGCCGCCACGGCCCGTGCCAGCTGCGTCTTGCCCACGCCGCCCGCGGCCACCACCGAGACGATTCGCTGACGCAGCAGCTGCGCGCGCAGGCGGGCGCTGTCAGCCTCGCGGCCATAGAGCGTGGGCAGCTGGGCCGGCAGATTGCCGCGTGTGGCCGGTGTCGGCGCTGGCATCGCTGGGGGCGCTTCGCTGGCGTCCAGCGGTCGCTGCGTCAGCTGGTAGCCGCGCCCCGGGATGGTGGCGATGGCCTGCGGGCCTAGCAGCTTGCGCAGGCCGCTGATCTGCACCTGGATATTGTTTTCCTCCACCGCCTGGCCGGGCCAGACGCGGTCCAGCAGCTCGGCCTTGCTGACCACGCGCCCATGCGCCTGGACCAGCACCAGGAGCACATCGAAGGCGCGCGCACCTACGGCGGCAGGCAGGCCGCTGATCAGCAGCTGACGCTGCTGTTCCAGCACTTCGAAAGTCTCGAATCGATACCGCAAGACGTGGCTCCCAGGCGACGGTCACGGCACGCAGAACCCCCGCGATTGAGGGGCACCGGCCGCGCCGGCCTGCCTGTTTAAGGAATTTTCAGATCGCTAAAGGACGGAAGTTTTGCCGCAGGCAACCATGCGTGCCAGACGCAGGTTGAGGGCTGCGCAGGTCCTGAAGTGCATGGATTGTCCGGCGGCAAGGCCGCGGCTGAGAAAAGGAAAACGCGATGTTCAAGAAAACGCTTCTGACGATGGCAACAGTCGCCGCCTGCCTGGGGGCGGCATCCGTCGCGCAGGCCGCGCCGGTGGCGCTGTTCAATGCGGACTACCGGAGTGCTGGCGGAGGTTCGCGGGACTCGCTGGTCTTCGGCAACCGCTTCACGATGAGCAGCAGCATCACCGCGATCGCTCTGGGCCTGTTCGATCGGAACAGCGATGGCTTTGTCGAGGCGCACCAGGTCGGGCTGTGGAATGCCAGCAACGGCAGCCTGCTGGCCAGCGTCAGCTTCGGGCCGGGTCAGGCGGGCACGCTGGGGCCAGGCGTGAACGCCGTGGGGCTGCCGAACTCGGGCATGCGCTACCTGGACATCGCCGGCGTGCTGCTGGAGGCGGGTCAGAGCTATTGGCTGGCGGCGCTCTTTCCCGCGCCCCTCTACGACTTTGTGGGGGATGCCTCGAATGTGTCTTCCTCGTATGCCAGCGGCTTCAGCGGTGCGTATAGCTTCAGCAACACCCTCATCCAGCCCGGCACGGCGTACGGCAACGCCCTCGGCGTCAACCTGCTGCTCGACGACGGCAGCAGCAATGGCGCTGGCGGCAACTCGGTGCCCGAGCCGGCCACGCTGATCCAGGTGCTGACCCTGCTGGGCGCGCTGGCGCTGGTGCGTCGCCGCCGCGCTTGAAGTCCAGGTGCGGGCCCAGGTCTGCAGCCGCTTTGGGGGGGCGAACCGTCAGCCTCAGGCAGGCGCCGGTGCCACCCGCGGCAGCTCGATGATGACCTGCGTGCCCGCGCCCACGCGGCTCTCGACCCTGATGCTGCCGCCCAGCACATGGGTGACCAGGCTGTGCGAGATGTGCAGGCCCAGGCCGGTGCCGCCACGGCCCATGCGGGTGGTGAAGAAGGGGTCGAACACGCTGGCCAGCGCCTTTTCCGGGATGCCCTGGCCGTCGTCGCTGACGATCAGGCGCAGCTGGTCGCCCGGCAGTGTTTCGCAGCGGATCTCGATGCGGCCATGGGCGCGCTCATCGAAGCCGTGGATCACCGCGTTGTTGATCAGGTTGGTCAGCACCTGGCCCAGCGGCCCGGGATAGCTGTCGAGCTTGAGGCCGGGCGGGCAGCTTGAGGTGATGAGGTAGGGCGTGCGCTTCAAGCTGGGCCGCAGCGTCAGCATGATCTCGTCGACCAGCGCGGCCAGATCGAACTGGCGGCGCTGTGCGGTGGACTGGTCGACCGCCACCTGCTTAAAGCCGGTGATCAGTTCGGCGGCGCGGGTCAGGTTGCGCAGCACGATCTGATGGCCTTGATCGACGGCAGCGACATAGTCCTCCAGCATCGAGCGCTTCAGGCCGCTGCGCAGTCCGGCCTTGAGCTGCTCGGCGTGGTCGGACATCGTCGAGATGGCCATCAAGCCGTTGCCGATCGGCGTGTTCAGCTCATGAGCGATGCCGGCCACCAGCTTGCCCAGCGCGGCCAGCTTCTCGGCCTGCACCAGCTGCTGCTGGGTGCAGGTGAGGGTCTCCAGATTGCGCGCCAGTTCGGCGTTGGCCAGCGACAGCTCAGCCGTGCGGTCAGCCACGCGCTGCTCCAGCTGCGTGTTCAGTTGCCGGATTTCCTCCTCGGCCTGGCGCTGCTCGCGGATGTCTTCCAGCGCCATCAGCAGCAGGCGTTCGCTGCCGATGCTGGCCAGGCGCGCCGAGACGCGGCACAGCACCTTGCGGCCGCGCCCGTCCAGCAGCTCGGCTTCCATCGAGACATCGCGGCCGGTCTTGCCGAGCTGGTCGAGGAAGCGCTGCCGGTCGGCTGGGTCGGCCCAGAGGCCGAAATCGCGGCCATTGAGGCCGCGCACATCGCCGGCGCTGCGCTTGAGCAGGCGCTCCCAGGCGGCGTTCACCGCCGTGACGCGGAAGCTGTCGTTGGCGTTGCCGACCGACAGCGCGATCGGCGATGCGCTGAAGATCAGCTCCTGGCGCTGTTCGATGGCGGCCAGCGAGGCCAGCGCTGCGTTGCGCGCCGTGACATCCACATCCATGCAGGCGATCAGGCGGCTGCCATCGTCGGCCGGTATCGCGAACAGCGTGGCCAGCACGTCGATGTCGCGCCCGTCGGCGTGGCGCAGCCTGAACTCGGCCGGCCCGAAGGCTGCGCCGCCGCGATCAATGTCTTCGAGGATCTTGCACAGAGCGGCGATCTGCTCGGCATCCCTGTACATCAGCGGCGTGTCGCGCACCGAGCGGCCCAGCGCCTGCTCGGCGGTGAAGCCATACATTGTTTCTGAAGCGGCGTTCCAGTAATGGATGCGGCCCTCGCGGTCGTACCACTGGATGGAGATGCTGGGCACCGACTCCAGCGTTGCGCGCAGCCGCTCGGCACCGCGGCGCACGTCTTGCTCGCGGCTGTGCACCTGCGCGGCCATCTGCTCGACTTCCTGCGCCAGCTGGTTGAGCTCGATCACGCCGCTGCGCGTCGGCCAAGCCGAATGGGCATCGCCGCCGGCGAATGCATTGACGCGGCGGATCACCGCGTTGAGCGGACGCGCCATGCGCGCGGCCCACAGCGGCGCCATCAGCAAGGCCAGAAGCACCACGGCGAGCAGGCCCCCGCCGACCAGCATGACGGTCGTCCGGTAGGTGTATTCGCCCATGCCGGTGGGGCTGGAGGCCAGCACCACCCAGCCGAGCTTGGCGGAGCGCGCGGCGCCGACCGCCACGCGCTGGCCATCCAGCTGTTCATGCCCCTTGGGCAGCGGCTGCGCATTCAGTGCCGCCTGCACTGCCGGGCTGAGTGCGTAGTTGCTGAACCTGGACGAGGGCTCGCGCAGACCGGATGCGGCCAGAAAGCGACCGCCGCTGTCCACCACCATCAGCTGGAAGCTGGTGGCGGGGTGCGCCGCCGTGATGATGTCCAGCAAGCGGGCCGGTGCGAGCTCGAAGATCACAATGTGCTCGTCAGCGCGCAAGCCCAGCGCCACGGTGTTGCGCCCGGCCAGCACCGACAGGTACTCGTCGCTCCACAGCACCTCGCTGGCGGGCTGCGCGCGCAGCCGACGAACCAAGGCGTTGCTGGACAGGTCCATGCCGATCATCGAAGTGCCAGCGCTGCGGGCCCGCTCATGCAGGCCCAGAGCCAGCACATGGTCGCTGGCGTCCAGCACATAGATGCCGTCCAGCATGTCGGCGCCGTTGACCAAGGCTTGGGCCAGCGGCTGCAGATGGCCCTGAGGCAGGCGCCCGGTGGCAGACGCCACGCCTTTCAGCTGGGCTTCGACGGCGATCGAGTACTGATCAAGCACGCGTTCGGCCGTGCTGGCCCGCTCCTGCAGCTGCAACCGGGTGCGCTCCTCGACCTGCGGCAGGCGATACAGCAGCAGCACCGCGCCGACCACCCCGAAGATGAAGCCGACCGCCAGCAGCAGCAGCAGGGTCAGCGAGTGCCGAAGCCGGAGCTCTCGCATGCCGGTTCAGCGTGGAACCACGAGCTTGCCGTCGCCCACCACGGCGATGCAGGCCGGCCTCATCGCAGGCCTTCTAGCGGCTGATACAGCGGCAGCCATTCCAGCAGCTCGGACAAGGGCATCGGCCGAGCCAGCAGATAGCCCTGGCCCTCGTCGCAACCGAGTGCGGCGAGGATGCGTGCCTGCTCGAGCGTCTCGACGCCTTCGGCCAGCACCTTCATGCCCACGCGGTGGCCGATCGGCACCACCATCTCGGCGATCTGCGCGCTGCGTGCGCCGCTGCCCAGGCCACTGATGAAGCTGCGGTCGATCTTCAGCCGGTCGGCCGGCATGCGGTCCAGATAGCTCAGCGAGGAATAGCCGGTGCCGAAATCGTCGATCGCCACCGCCACGCCCATGGCCTTGAGCTCATGCAGGCAGCCCAGCACTTGCTCGGCGCCGGTCATCGCCACCGACTCGGTGATCTCCAGCTCCAGCGCGCCGGGCTCGACCGCGCAGCTGCCCAGCGCCTCGCGCACCATCTGCACAAAGCCGGGGGCCTGGAACTGGGTGACCGAGATGTTGACCGCCATGCGGAAGTCGCGCAGCCCGGCGCGGCGGATCTTGCCGACAGCCTGCAGCGCGGTCAGCAGCGCCCAGCGCCCGGTCTCCAGGATCAGGCCGGAGCTCTCGGCCACCGGAATGAAGGCGTCGGGTGGCACATGGCTGCCGTCGGCGGTGCGCCAGCGCATCAAGGCCTCGAAGCCGGTGATCTCGCCGGTGGCGAGCGCCCATTGCGGCTGGTAGGCCAGGTAGAGCTGACCCAGCTTGGGCGCATCGGTGAAGGCCTGCAGCAGGCGCATGTGCTCGCGCGTCTGCGCCTCCAGCTCAGGGCTGTACCAGGCCAGCTGGCCGCAGCCCTGCGCCTTGGCGCGCTTGAGCGCCAGCGAGGCATTCTTCAGAAGCACTTCGCCGCCGGTGTCGGTGTCGCGGGTCTGGTCCAGGCCGATCGAGACCGTGATGTGCACGCGCTTGCCGTCCAGGTCGAAGGGCTCGCTGCACAACGCTTGCAGTGCGTCCAGCTCCAGCGCGTCGGCGGCGCAGAACAGGCCGAACACATCGGCGCCGATGCGTGCCACCAGGCAGTGCGGACCCAGGCAACGGGGCAGGCGCTGCGACACCGCCATCAGCAGCAGATCACCCTGCGCATGGCCGAACATGTCATTGATCTCGCCGAAGCGGTCGATGTCGATCACACCGACCACCCAGCCGCTGCCATCAGGGCCCGAATGGCGGGTCTTGATCGCCTCCAGCAACGCGCTGCGGTTGGGCAGGCCCACCAGCGTGTCGTAATAGGCCAGGCCATGCAGGCGCTCGGTGAGAAAGACCTTGGACGCGCTCAGGTCCAGGTGCTGGTGCAGCACCTGCAGCAGCTGCATCTGCGCCGGCACCAGCGGGTCGCGGGCCCGGGCATGCATCATCAGGCCGCGGCCGGCATCGAGCGCCACCCAGACCGTCACCGAATCAGGCTCGACCACGATCGAGCGCGCCAGCGCGCAGCGCCGCAGCCGTGCCATCAACTCGGCGTCGGCGAACTCGGCCAGGGTCTTGCCCTTGTGCGCGGTGAAGCCTTCGCCGGCCACCATCAGGCGCGCCGAGCCCAGGGCGCTTTCCTTCTCGTCGACCAGCGCGACAAAGCCGCTGAGCTCGGTCTCGAAAGGCTTCTGCAGCTCCTCGATCAAGGCTGCGGCGTAGTCGCTGAGGCCGGATTTGTCGATCAGCGAGCTGCTGATGTTCAGGGTCTCGCGCAGGAATCGCTGCTGCTCGGCAGCGCGGCACAGCTGGTCGTAGGCGCGGATGGCAGTGAACAGCGCGATGAAGAGCTTGGAGCGCGTCAGCTCGCTCTTGGTGCGGTAGTCGTTGATGTCGTACTGCGCGACGGTGCGCTCGTCCGGCGCGTAGCCTGGCTGTCCGGTGCGCAGGATGATGCGGGCGTCCAGCAGGGCCATGTCGTCGCGGATGGTGCTGACGATGTCCAGTCCGGCCGTCACCGTCTCCATCACCACATCGAGCAGCACCACGGCCACATCGCGTTCGTGTTCCAGCAGCGCCAGCGCCGCGGCGCCGGAGTGGGCGTGCAGCAGCTGCAGGGGCCGGCCCAGGATCAGCACATCGCGCAGGCCGAAGACGGTGGCCTCATGCACCTCGGGGTCGTCATCGACGACCAGCACCTTCCACGGCGGCAGCAGATGCACAGGCGTGCCGGTGTCTTCCGGAAGGAAGAGCAGGTCGGTCTCAGAGTCACGGTCGGTCATGCTTGACTCGGCCTCTGTCATGGTGCGGTGCTCGCTGCGATCTGTCGGTGCGAACAAGCATACCCGTGCTGTCGACAATCTGCCGGTGTGCCGGGCATTGCTTGCGAGCCTGGATGAGGCAGGAATTGGCGACGCGGGGCTCGATGTGCATCGAGACAGGCTCAGCGCTGCTATTGCGCCGATGCCTACTTCAGCCGCTCGGGCAGGCTGGGGACGGGGCGCCGAGATGGCGCTTCATCGCATGGGGCAGCTGGCTGGCCGCATCCAAACGCCGCAGCTCCCCCAGGGCCGCTCGCTGCAGCGCGCAGGAGGCGCTTGGGTCCGACAGGCGTTTCAGTTCCGCGAGCCCGAGCGCTGCCAGCGCAGCGTCCTTGGCCAGCAAGGTGTTGAAGGGCTCCTTGGCCGCGGCTGCGCGCAGCAACGCCAAGCCTTGCAGAGCCTGCTCCCATCGCAGCCTGGCTTCCGAAGCCTCAGGGGCGGGCGCCCCGGCGGCGAACAGCACGCGCGCGGTGACCAGGGCAAAGCGGGCGTCTTCCGGGTCGTCGACCTGGGTCTTGCGGCCGCGTCGTTTCAGCACGGCCTGCAACTCGGTGCCCGCCTGCGCATGCCGACCCAGCAGCGCCAGCTGCAGCGCATGGTCGCGGCCCGATTCGTCCAGCCGGGCGATCAGCGCCTTCACCTGCGGATGCTGGGCGCGCAGGCGCTTGAGCAGCGCATGCTCGCGCTCGTACCACACCAGGGCTTCCTGATGGCGCCCCAAGGCATCCAACTGCTCGGCCAGGGGGCCATAGCCATTGGCCAGATTGCGCTGGGCCCGCTCGTTCGATGGGTCCTCGAGCGCCACCTCTTCGCGGCGCGCAATCGAGGCCTGCCACAGCGTGATGCCCGCCTCCACCTCGCCGGTCTCGATCAGCGCATCCGCCAAGCGCCCCTCGGCCAGATACATCCAGCGCTTCCAGCGCGGATTCGTGGGTGCGCGGGCGAGCAGGCGCTCGGCCAGCTGCAGGCTCTTGCGCTGGGTGCGCAGCACCTGCGCAGGCTCGCCCGCAATGCGCTGGAAGTCGCCG
>PNNH01000017.1 GCA_013824165.1 Methylibium sp.
CCGCGCGACCTTGTCCTCATAGGCCGGTCCGATGCCCTTGCCCGTGGTGCCGATCTTGCCGCTGCCGCTGCTTTCGCGCAGCGCTTCACGCGCCTTGTCGACTTCAACGTGGAAGGGCAGGATCAGCGGGCAGGACTCGCTGATGTACAGGCGCGTACGCACCTCTACTCCGGCTTTCTCCAGGCGCTCGATCTCGCTCAGCAGATGGGTGGGATCCAGCACCACGCCATTGCCGATATAGCAGGCGACGCCGTCGCGCATGATGCCCGAGGGGATCAGCTGCAGCGCCGTCTTGACACCCTTGATGACCAGCGTGTGCCCTGCGTTGTGCCCGCCCTGGAAGCGAACCACGGCTTGCGCGTGCGGCGTCAGCCAGTCCACCACCTTGCCCTTGCCTTCATCGCCCCACTGGGTGCCGACGACCACCACGTTGCGCCCGCGCGCAATTTCGCTGCTGTGCATGATTGATAACCCGATAAAACTATGGACAGGTGATTGCGCCGCTCTTCAGAGCGCACGCACCACCCACTGATCGCCGACGCGCGCCAGTTCGCGGTCGCAGTCGAATTCGTCACCTTCGTGCTCGTGCCCAGGCAGCACGCATACCACGGTCTCACCCAGCTCGCGCAGACGGCGCACCGCAGAACGCAGCCCAGAGTCCTCCCCCCAGGGGGCACGCACCGCAGCCCGCAGCGGCGTTTCCGGGGTCAAAGCCACCAAGGACTTCAAGTCCAGGCTGAAGCCCACCGCAGGACGCCGACGGCCAAACACCGCACCCACCTCGTCATAGCGTCCACCGCGCAGCACCGCATCGCTGGAGCCCTCGGCATACAGTGCGAAGCGGACGCCGCTGTAGTAGGCATAGCCACTCAGGTCAGCCAGGTCGAATCCGAGGCGAGCCTCGGCCTGCGTTTGGCCGAGGTGATTGAAGAGCCATTGCAAATCATCGAGCGCCGCGCTGATGACCGCATTCTTCGGCAGGCACTCGCGTGCGCTCGCGAGCACCTCCGCCCCTCCATAAAGGGTCAGAAGGGCCTGCAGCCCCTGCTTCGCTGCGCCCGGCAGGTCGGCTGACAGCAAGGCCAGCTGACCCGCATCCTTGGCCGCAAGTGCCGTCACCAGATCGGCCAGCAAGGCTGACGGCAGCTGCAGATCGCCCAGCACGCCCCTGACGAGACGCGCATCACCCATGTCCATCACGACACCCGTCAAACCGGCGCGCTTCAACGCATCGAGCGCCAGCTCCTGCACTTCCAGGTCGGCTTCCAGGCCAGCATGACCATAGATCTCCACGCCGAACTGCAGCGGCTCGCGGGTCGACTGGATGCCGGATGGCCGGGTGTGAACCACCGGCCCGCAATAGCAGAGCCGGGTCACGCCAGCACGGTTGAGCAGGTGCGCATCGATGCGCGCCACCTGTGGCGTCGTGTCCGCCCGCAGCCCAAGGCTGCGGCCAGACAACTGATCGACCAGCTTGAAAGTCTTGAGATCAAGCTCGCGGCCGGTACCCGAGAGCAAGGACTCCAGGTGCTCCAGCAGCGGGGGCATGACGAGCTCGCAGCCATAGCTGCGGGCCATATCCAACAGGTCGCGACGCAACTCTTCGATGCGACGGGCCTGGGACGGCAAGACGTCAGCGATGTGCTCGGGCAGCAGCCAAGCAGAGGTCATGGACGTAAGGACGCGGTTAAAAACGGCATTGTACCGGGCATGCAGCGCAGATTCGGCGGCATGCGTGGCAGCGCCGCGCCAATTGCCACCCGGCAGGGCGACTTGTCAGCGCCAAGTCAACGGGAGAGTCAAGCCCAGAGCAACCAGAGGGAAAGCAGGCCAAGCAACAAACTGGCCAGACCGATGAATCGGATCTGGCCATCAGTCAAGGTCAGCAGCCGCTGAAAGACCTCGCGCCACGCGGACGGACTGAGAAGCGGCATCAGCCCTTCAATCACCAGCATCAGCGCCAGTGCGGCCAACAGCTTCTCAGTCACAGTCAGGTCGCGCTGACTTACTTGCTCTTGGCAGGTGCGGCAGGACCGCCACCGCGCATGACCTTGAAGAAGTCGCTATTCGGGTCGACTACCATCACGTCCGACTTGTTGCGGAAGCTAGCGCGATAGGCCTCCAGCGAGCGATAGAACTGCGCGAATTGCGGGTCGCGTCCGAAGGCCTCAGCGTAGAGCGATGAGGCCTTGGCATCCCCCTCGCCCTTGATCTTCTGGGCTTCGCGATAGGCCTCGGCAACGATGACCTCGCGCTGGCGATCAGCGTCAGCGCGGATCTTCTCGCCTTCGGCACCACCGGTCGAGCGCAGTTCATTAGCCACGCGCTTGCGCTCGGACTCCATGCGGCGGTAGACCGAATCGGTGATGTTGGCAGCGAAGTCGACACGCTTGATGCGCACATCCACCACCTCGATTCCGAACTGCTTAGCCTCGTCTTCCAGGCGCTTGAGCACATCTGTCATGACCTTCTCGCGTTCGGTCGCCAGCACAGCGAGCACGGTGCGCTTGGTGACTTCTTCATTGAAGGCTGCCTGCACGATGGGGCTCAATCGAGTCTCGACGTTGCGCATATCGGTGCCGCTGTTGCGGATGAACTGGCGCGGCTCGGAGACGCGCCATTTGACCAACCAGTCGATCACCAGACTCTTCTTTTCGGCCGTGAAGATGGCGCGCGACTCAGGACTGTCCAGGGTCTGGATGCGTCGATCCAGGAACACCACGTTCTGGAACGGCGGCGGCATCTTGAACTTCAGACCTGGCTCGGTGACCACTTCCTTGATTTCACCCAAGGCGTAGATCACGGCGAACTGGCGCTGGTCGACGATGAAGAGTGTCGAGCTGGCCAGCATGAAGGCGATCAGGGCGCCGATGACAATGGGGGCGATACGGTTCATTTTGATCGTCATCCTTCTCAACGGCCGTCGCGGTCACGGCTGCGCGAACCATCGCGCGAACGCACATCAGTCACACCACTGGCCGGAGCACTCTCGGGTACGCTGGTGGCGGGCACAGGCGGACTTGCCGTCACCGTGCCGCTGCTGGTCTGCTGGATCAGCTTGTCCAGCGGCAGGTACAGCAGATTGGAGCCATTGCGGCTGTCCACCATCACCTTGCTCACGTTCGAGTAGACCTGCTGCATGGTGTCGATATAGAGGCGGTCGCGCGTGACGGCCGGCGCTTTCTGGTACTCGGTCAGCACGCTCTTGAAACGCTGCGCATCACCTTCGGCCTGCGCCACCACCCGCGCCTTGTAGGCTTCGGACTCTTCGCGCAGGCGCGCGGCCGTACCTTGGGCCTTGGGGATCACGTCGTTGGCATAGGCCTGACCCTCGTTCTTCAGACGCTCGCGGTCGGCGCCAGCCTTGAAGGCATCGTCAAACGCGGCCTGCACCTGCTCGGGAGCCTGCACGTTCTGGACGTTGACATTGACCACCAGAATGCCAGCCTTCAGCCGGTCCATCTGGTTCTGCACCGACTTGGCCAAGTCGGCGGCGATGGCATCACGCTGCTCGTAGAGCACCGAGTCCATCTTGCTCTTGCCGACGATTTCTCGAACGGCCGATTCCGCGGCCTGGACTACCGCCTCGTCGGGGCCCCGGTTCTCAAACAGGTACTCGCGCGAGTCCTTAAGCCGGTACTGCACGGTGAAGCGGATGTCGACGATGTTCTCGTCCAGGGTCAGCATCGACGAATCGCGCAGACCGGTGGCCTGAGCCACCGCGTTGCGACCAACCTCGACCGAGCGCAGCTGCGTCACCGAGACGATCTCATTGGCCTGAAAGGGGTAAGGCAGGCGCCAGTTGAAGCCGGCATCGACCGTCTTGCTGAACTTGCCGAAGGAGGTAACGACCGCCTGCTGACCTTCCTGCACGATGTAGAAGCCGCTACCCAGCCAGCCCAGCACGACCACCGCGCCGATCAGGCCAGCACCGATACCGGCGCTCTTCATGTCGGGCTGGAAATTGCCGCCGCCATTGCCCTGCCCACCGCCCTGGCCGCCCCCGCCTTTGCTGCCGCCGAACATGCCGGACAGCTTGCGGTTGAAATCGCGCCAGAGTTCGTCGAGATCGGGCGGGCCCTCGTTGCGGCCGTTGTTCAGGTGGCGGCCGCCGCGCCAGGGCATGGCGGCAATCATCCCGGCGAAAAGGGCTCTCGCAGCCCCCGCCAGGGCCGTCAGCCCCTGCTGGGGAACAGCCGTGCCCATGGACTCAATCTTGTTCATGCTCATGACCTGTCATTCACTCAATGGTTGTAGCGCGCCATCGTCAGATGGCGCCAAATCCTCAGCCTTCAAGTCCGGCAATTCAACGCCCTGCGCTCGCATCGCCTCAACGATCTGGCTGCGCAACAACTCCAGGCCGCTGCCCTCGACGGCGCTGACGAACACCCGCGGCACGCGCACGCCGCCAGGACGCTCGATCCAGTCCATGGGACTGCGCGGGCGCTGGTTGTCGGCCAACAGATCCTGCTTGTTGTACACAAGAATCTGCGGAATGCCCTCAGCGCCGATTTCATCCAGCACGCGCTCGACCTCGACCATCTGCTCATCCAGCTGCGGCGAAGCCGCATCCACCACATGCAGCAGCAGATCGGCCTCGGCCGCCTCCTGCAGCGTCGCCTTGAAGGCGGCGACCAGCTTGTGGGGCAGATCGCGGATGAAGCCCACAGTATCCGAGAGCGACACACTCTGCCGCGCCTCTTCCAGGTACAGCGAACGCGTCGTCGTATCCAGAGTGGCGAACAGCTGGTTGGCCGCGTAGGCGCGCGCCTTCACCAGAGCATTGAACAGCGTGGACTTGCCGGCATTGGTGTAGCCGACCAGCGAAACACGGAACACCGCATTGCGCTCGCGTGCACGGCGCTGCGTGCTGCGCTGGCGCTGCACCTTCTTCAGCCGCTCCTTGGTGACCTTGATGCGGTCATCGATCATGCGGCGATCCAGCTCGATCTGCGCCTCGCCAGGACCGCCACGCATGCCGATGCCGCCGCTCTGGCGCTCCAGGTGGCTCCAGCGCCGCACCAAGCGTGTGGCCAGGTATTGCAGACGCGCAAGTTCGACCTGCAGCTTGCCCTCGTGGCTCTTGGCACGCGCGGCGAAGATCTCCAGGATCAGCGCGGTGCGGTCGGCCACCGGCACACCCAGCACGCGCTCCAGATTGCGCTGCTGGGCCGGCGAGATCGCCTGATCGAACAGCACCGTATGGGCTTCATGCGCCTGCACCAGCAGCTTGATCTCATCCGCCTTGCCGGAGCCAACGAACAGCGCGGCGTCAGGGGCCTGACGACGCGCCACGACTCGTGCGACCGGCGTATCGCCGGCTGATTCGGCCAGCAACGCCAGTTCGTCGAGCGTCGGATCAAAAGCCGCACCACGGCCGAAGTCAACGCCCACAAGAATGGCGCGCGCCGCCTCGGAGGGCGGCGACGTCTGGGGGGAATGGGCGGAACTCAAGGTCTTGCGGCAGGGGCGAGGATGCCCGTGGCGATCAAGAGGGCTCGCCGCCGCCGCTCTCGGCTGCGTGGAAGTTCACCGCACGGCCTGGCACGACGGTGGAGATGGCGTGCTTGTAGACCATCTGTGTCACGGTGTTGCGCAGCAGCACCACATATTGGTCAAAGGACTCGATATGACCTTGCAGCTTGATGCCGTTGACCAGATAGATCGAGACCGGCACATGTTCCTTGCGCAGCAGGTTCAGAAAAGGATCTTGCAAGAGTTGTCCTTTGTTGCTCACGATATTTGCTCCGTGTTGAGTGAGTGGGTGACTCGGTTTCGGCACCTTAACACAGGGCCATGCGCCCTGCTGCCGCAGGGCTGCGGACTTACTCGTCCTTGAACGGATTCTTGGACGAGCGCAATTCGATACGCAGCGGCGTCCCCACCAACTTGTAGTGGGCGCGGATGCGGGCTTCCAGATAGCGCTTGTAGACCTCGGTGACGCCTTCCAGCGAATTGCCGTGGATCACGACGATGGGCGGATTCATGCCGCCCTGGTGGGCATAGCGCAGCTTGGGACGGAAGTGGCCGCTGCGCTTGGGCGTCTGGTGCTCGACCGCTTCCTGGATCAGGCGGGTCAACACCGGCGTGGTCATCTTCTTGTAAGCCGAGGAGTAGGCGTCAGCCATCGCCGTCCACAACGGACCCAGGCCCTGGCGCTTGAGCGCCGAGATGTGGTGCACCGGTGCGAACTTCAGGAAAGCCAGGCGATGCTCGATCGAGCGCGCCAGCTGCTCGCGCTGGTAGCTGTCGATCGCATCCCACTTGTTGACCGCCAGCACCACGGCGCGGCCGCTTTCAAGGATGTAGCCGGCAATATGCGCGTCCTGATCGGTCACGCCCTGAGTCGCATCCAGCAGCAGCAACACCACATGCGCATCGGCGATGGCCTGCAGGGTCTTGACCACCGAGAATTTCTCGATCGCTTCGAACACCTTGCCCTTGCGGCGCAGGCCGGCGGTATCGATCAGTTGAAACTTCTGCCCATTGCGCTCGAAATCCACGGCGATCGCGTCGCGCGTGGTGCCGGGCATGTCGAAGGCCACCAGGCGCTCCTCGCCAAGCCAGGTGTTGATCAGCGTGCTCTTGCCCACATTGGGGCGGCCGGCCACCGCCAGACGGATCACGCCTTCGTGCTCCTCTTCGGCGGGCTCGTCCTCGTCCGATTGGAACGGCTCCAACACCGCCTCCAGCAGGCTGCGAATGCCCTGGCCGTGGGCGGCCGAGACCGGGTGCGGCTCGCCCATACCCAGTTCATGGAACTCGCCCAGCAGCGGCGAGTCGCTCATGCCTTCGGCCTTATTGACAGCCAGGTGAACGCGCTTGTTGGCCTGGCGCAGATAACGCGCAATGTCCTGGTCCTGGCCCGACAGACCGGTCCGCACATCGACGACGAAGATCACCGCATCCGCCTCGGCCACGGCCTGGCGCGTCTGCTTGGCCATTTCCTTGACGATGCCGGTGGTACTGTCCGGCTCGAAACCGCCGGTGTCGACAACGATGAACTCTTGATCACCCTGGCGGCCATCACCGTAGTGACGGTCACGCGTTAGGCCGGCAAAGTCCGCCACGATGGCGTCGCGGCTCTTGGTCATCCGGTTGAAGAGCGTGGACTTGCCCACGTTGGGTCGTCCGACCAGGGCGATGACGGGTTTCATGTTCTTATTGTTCTCTCAGGGTCAAGTCAGTGCTGCAGCCTTACTGCGGTCGCATGGCGTAGAGGCCACCCTTGCGCGTCACGACCAGCACCGTATTGCCGATGGCGACCGGCGCCACGGTGATTTCGGAACCATCGGTGGGCAGGCGCAGCAGGGTCTTGCCACTGTCGCGCGCCAGGAAGTGCACATAGCCTTCGTAGTCGCCAAACACGACAGTGGCGCCCACCACAAGCGGTGCGCTCAACTTGCGCTGCGTGAACTGCTCAGCTGTCCAGGCGACGTCGCCATTGGCGATCTTCCAAGCGCTGATGCGGTCCGAAGCATCGGCGCCGATGACGAAGTCCGCATCGCCACTGACACCCTGACGGCCGGCATTGTTGCGACTCCAGAGCATCGAGCCACGTTCGGCATTGACACAGCCGACCGCCGACTGGAAGGCGCGGGCACACAGCAGTTCGCCCTGCCGATGCATGGGCGCGACCAAATCGGCCAGGCGCTCAACCTCATTGGTGCCGCGGGGATTGGCCACATTGGCTTCCCAGCGCAGCGTGCCTCGCAGTGGGTCGACACCCGCCAGGCGGGGCCCCTGCCCCACCACCAGCGTGTCCTTGTAGGCTGCGATCACGCCAGGTTGCGACAGCGTGAGGGGCTCGCCGGGACGGCGCAGATCCCACAGCCGACGCCCGTCGAGAGCATCGAAAGCGAGCACGGCGCGATCCACGGTCAGCACGAACACACGCTCACCAGCCACCAGCGGCGCGGCGAACACCGGCGAATTCAAAGGCTTGCGCCACAGCGGCTTGCCGGCATCCAGCACCACCAGCTCATTGCCGCGCGTGACGACGGCGGCAAAGCGGCCGTCGCTGCCCACCCCAGCCGCCAGCTTGCCGACCGGCTCGCTGCGCCACAGCGTGGCGCCGGTGGACGCCTGCAGCCCCTGCACCACGCCATCACCGCCCGCGACGACGAACTGCTCGCCACGCGCGACCACGGACAGCGGGAAGCCCAAGCTCTCGACCTGGCTGTTCCAGACCACGCGCCCGGCGATCGATGGCGTGAACGTCTCCAGCGGCGCCGGCTTGATGGTGGGCGCACTGCTGAAGATGGAGCAAGCCGACAGCGCCAGCGCGGCGCCGATGACGCTCAGCGAGTTGCGAAAGACTGCAGCGTTCACGACTTGCCTCCCTTCGCCGCCGAGGCGGGCTGTTCCGGCGCAGCCACGCCCAGGCTGGCTAGCTTGGCCTCGATCACACGGCGGTAGTCAATCTTGGGGTCCATCGCGGCGTAGGCCTTCTGGTACTCAGCTTTGGCCTGGTCGGGCTTGCCGGTCAACAGGGCCAGATCGCCGCGGCGGTCCGCCACCAGAGCGGCAAACTCGATGCCCTTGACGCCGTCCAGCGTCTTGCTGGCCTCGTCATACTGCTTGGCATCAGTCTGGAGACCAGCCAGGCGCAGGCGTGCGATGTCACGGTACTCGGTCTCGGCTGCGCTTTCGGCGGCCCAGCTCAAGCTGGCGCGAGCGGCGTCGACCTGGTCCTTGTCGAGTTGCACCTTGGCAGCCAGCAAGGCCGCTTGCGCAGCGTAGGTGGTGCGCGGGAAGCGCTCCTTGAGATCACCCAACACGCGGCCAGCCTTGTCGGCATCGCCGGCCTTGACGGCGCGGTCCAGCTCGTCATACATCGTGGCAGCCTTGACCGCCTGTTCACGCTGCCAGTATTCCCAGCCCGTCCAGCCGGCAAAGGCCAGCAGGACCAGGGTCAGCAACCAGGTAATCAGGTTGCCGTAGCGCTTCCAGAAAGCCTTCAGCTGTTCCAGCTGTTCTTGTTCTTCGAGATCGAGATGCGACGCCATGTGAAGCTTTGTGGGCTAGAGGTGTAAGGGGTAGAGAGCCGCGATTATGCGTTGAGCAGCTCAGCCGACCATTCGGCCGCCGCTTCGATGCGGCGGGTGTATTGCGCCGCGCCTTCGCTGCGCAACGGCTTGATCGAAACAAGGCCCTGGGTCAGTTCGTCCTCGCCGAACACCAGCGCATAGGCAGCACCACTGGCGTCGGCCTTCTTGAATTGGGACTTCATGCTGGACTGACCGGGATGCAGCACCACGCTGACGCCCGCGGCGCGCAAGGCTTCCAGCGCCACCATCACCTGGGGCAGCCCCTTGGCCGAGGGCACGACCGCGTAGGCATCGGGGGCCGGCGCGGCGGGCGCCACACCCACCTCCTCCAGCAGCAGCAGCATGCGTTCCATGCCCATGCCAAAGCCCACGGCCGGCGTAGGCTTGCCGCCCAGCTGCTCGATCAGGCCGTCATAGCGGCCGCCGCCGCAGACCGTGCCCTGGGAACCCAGCTTGTCGGTCACCCACTCGAACACGGTGAGGTTGTAGTAGTCCAGACCGCGCACCAGGCGCGGGTTGAGGGAGTAGGCAATGCCGGCCGCGTCCAGGATGGCGCGCACGCCGTTGAAATGCGCCAGCGAGGCCTCGCCCAGGAAGTCCAGCAGCTTGGGCGCTGCATTGGCCATGTCCTGCAGGGCCGGGTTCTTGGTGTCCAACACGCGCAGAGGATTGGTGTACATGCGGCGCTGGCTGTCTTCGTCCAGCAGCGCCTTGTGCGCCTCCAGGTGGGCCACCAGGGCCTCCCGGTGGGCGCGGCGCTCCTCGGGCGCGCCCAGGCAGTTCAGCTCCAGGCGCACATGCTCGCCGTCCTTCAGGCCCAGTTCGCGCAGCAGGCGGCTACCCAGCAGGATCACTTCCGCATCCACGTCCGGGCCGTGGAAGCCCAGAGCCTCGACGCCCATCTGGTGGAACTGGCGGTAGCGGCCCTTCTGCGGCTTCTCGCGGCGGAACATGGGGCCGAAGTAGTAGAGGCGGCGGCCCGAGTCGCGCAGAAAGCTGTGCTCGATCATGGCGCGCACAACGCCCGCGGTCATCTCGGGGCGCAGGGCCAGATGCTCGGCCTGGCCATGCTTGTCAGCCCGGTCCTCGAAGGCATACATCTCCTTCTCGACGATATCGGTCACCTCGCCGATGCCGCGCACGAACAGCGCCGTGGGCTCGACGATGGGCGTGCGCACGTTCTGGTAGCCATAGCGCTGCAGCACCGAGCGCATCTTGTCTTCCAGCCATTCCCAGCGCGCCGATTCCGGCGGCAGGATGTCGTTCATGCCCTTCACAGCCTGCAGGGGCTGCAGCTTCTTCTGCTCAGTCATTGTTGTTCTTCGTGCTCAGGCTCAGGCCGCGACGCCGCCAAAGCGCTTTTCGATGTAGTTTTCGACCAGGGCGTGGAACTCGGTGGCGATGTTCTCGCCGCGCAACGTCAACGCCTTCTCGCCGTCGATGAAAACCGGGGCAGCGGGCGCTTCGCCGGTGCCCGGCAGGCTGATGCCGATGTCGGCATGCTTGCTCTCGCCGGGGCCGTTGACGATGCAGCCCATCACCGCGACCCTGAGGTTCTCCACGCCGGGATACCTGGCGCGCCAGACAGGCATCTGCGCGCGCAGGAAGTCGTCGATCTGCTTGGCCAGTTCCTGGAAGGTGGTGCTGGTGGTGCGGCCGCAGCCGGGGCAAGCAGTCACGCTGGGGTTGAAGGCGCGCAGACCCAGCGACTGCAGGATCTCCAGCGCCACAGCCACCTCCTGGGTGCGCGACTCGCCGGGCTGGGGCGTGAGCGAAACCCGAATCGTGTCGCCGATGCCCTCCTGCAGCAGCACTGACAAGGCAGCGGCGGAAGCCACCGTACCCTTGGTGCCCATGCCCGCCTCGGTCAGGCCGAGATGCAGCGCGTAATCGCAGCGCTCGTTCAGTGCCCGATAGACCGAGATCAGGTCCTGCACACCGCTGACCTTGCAACTGATGATGATGTTGTCCGGGTTCATGCCCAGCTCGCGGGCGTACTCAGCCGAGGACAGCGCAGACTGGATCAAGGCTTGGTACATCACCTGCTGAGCGTCCCAGGGCTCAGCCCGAGCGGCGTTCTCGTCCATCATGGCGGCCAGCAGTTCCTGGTCCAGGCTGCCCCAGTTGACGCCGATGCGCACGACCTTGTCGTACTTGATCGCGGCCTCGATCATCTGGGCAAACTGGCGGTCCTTCTTGTCGCCCTTGCCGACATTGCCGGGGTTGATGCGGTACTTGGACAGGGCCTGCGCCATCGCCGGATAGTCAGTCAGCAGGCGGTGGCCGTTGTAATGGAAGTCGCCAACCAGCGGCACATCGATGCCCATGCGGTCGAGTTGCTCGCGGATATGCGGCACCGCCTCGGCAGCCTCAGGCGTGTTGACCGTGATGCGCACCAACTCTGAGCCGGCAATCGCCAGCTCCTTGACCTGGATCGCCGTGCCGATCACATCCACCGTGTCGGTGTTGGTCATCGACTGCACGCGCACCGGCGCGTCCCCGCCGATGGTGACCACGCGCGAACCC
This sequence comes from Methylibium sp., assembly GCA_013824165.1. Classification (GTDB taxonomy): domain Bacteria; phylum Pseudomonadota; class Gammaproteobacteria; order Burkholderiales; family Burkholderiaceae_C; genus JACDQM01. The sequence continues at coordinate 11,577 of PNNH01000017.1, forward strand.
CAGCGCACGCTGGCCTGACGGCTGCGGCGCGCCGCTGGACGGGCCGCAGCAATCATGTCTAGACCAGCGCTCAAGTTGCTGCTCTCACTCATATTCGATCTATTGCTCAGTAGAGAGGGTTCAGTTCAGTTCGATGCGGGCCACATTGTCCTTGGACCGTGCCAGCAGATCGACGGGCGTACCACGCAGCGTCAGCTCAGTGCCGGCCACATTGCCGACGCGCAACTGGGCCGGAAGCGCCAGCTCCAGCTCGGCCTGTTCGCCAGCGCGCATCAGTTTGGAATACACCACCTGGCCGCGCATGTCAGTCAGCTCGACCCAGGTTTCAGCGCTGGCGCGCAGGCGCAACGGTGCCATGCCGGGCTGCGCCGAGACGGCTGGAGCGGAAGACGTGGGCAGCGGCGCAGGCACGGCAGGAGCGCTGGCTGCCACCAGCGGCGCCGCGGCCAGGACGGGCGGCATTGCCGCCGCCTGGCTGGCAGGCGTATCGAGCGGCAGCAGCGGCGATGAGGCCTCGCTGACCACCGGCGTTGCACCGCCGAGGGCCGTCCAGCGCTCAGGCAAGAGATAGATTAGCAGCGCCGCCAGCAGCAGCAGCAACGGCCCCCAGACCACTGGACGCTTGAGCGCCTCGAAGGACATGCCTTCATCCTGTGTCGGGCGCTCGCGGAAGGGCTGGTTCAGGCCGTAGGACACCCGTTCCAGCGTACCGCCGCTGCTGGGTGGCAGCAAGGCGAGCACGGGCGCCGCATCCACCTTGAGCACGCGGCACATCGCCGTGGCCAGGGCGCGCGCAAAAGTAGCGTCAGGCAGGTCCTGGTAGCGATCAGCTTCCAGGGCCTCCAGCTTGGATTGCGGCACCTTCAGCTGAACCGACAGCGCGGCAATGTGCAGGCCTTTGGCCTGACGGGCCTGCTTCAGCAGGCCACCCGCTGACAGCGCCGCCTTCGGGGCTTCGCTCACGCCGGCTTCACTCAAGATCGCTGACATCCGCTCCCCCTCATTCATCGTACTGGCCCTTGTCGAGCAGTTCTTTTTGGCGCGATTGCGGAAAGCGCTGACGCAGTCGCTGGGCCAACTCGTCAACAGTCGCGCGGTTACCCATTCGGCGCTCGATGCGCAAGCCCAGCCACAGGCTCTCGGCATTGCTCAGTTCGGGCTGGTCATTGACGCGTTTCGCGTAGAAGCGCGCACGATCCAACTGCCCGGCGCGCAAGAGCACATCAGCCAGGTTGACGGCAATGGCCGGGTTGGCAGGTTCCAGCTCAAACGCGCGGGACAGTGAACGCTCAGCTTCGACCGGCCGGCCCGAGCGGGCCTCGCAGACCCCCTTCGCCAACAGCGTGCGCCCCATGCCGCGGTACTGCGGCTGCGCCAGTGCGAGATCGAACTGCGCAAAAGCCTCGGTCCAGCGCTGCTGCTGGCAGAGGAACCAGCCGAAATTGTGCAAGGTGTCGCCGTCGCGCGGATACAGGCTGAGCGTGCGCCTAAAACTCTCGTCCGCCAGGGCCATCTCACCTAGGGCGGCATAGATCAGGCCGCGTAGATTGAGGGCCTCGCGATAGTCGGGCTTGGCCGCCAGGGCCTGCTTGATCTCATCAAGCGCGGTGTTGTGCTGCCCGCGCGCGAAGTAGCCGGCTGCGAGCTCAACACGCACAGCGGCACGCCGATCGGCATCGGTCTGGTCGGAAGCGGTACGCGGCTCGGAGCCACTGGTGCTCTGCGGCCCGGCGCAGGCCGACAGCAAAACCAGCAGACCAGCACCGGCCAGCCTCTGCCACTGCGTGAACCTTCGGCGAAGTGCTCTCATGGACGCGATGTCTCCTTGGCTGGAACAACCGTGCCGCGCCGATGCACCCGCACCGGTGCGCGCACCATGCGCTCGTGAGCGCGGGTTCGGTCCTGCACTTCGCCGGCCAACTGGCCGCAGGCCGCATCGATATCGTCGCCGCGCGTCTTGCGCACGGTCGTCACCAGCCCGGCCTTGATCAGCACCTCGGCAAACGCCATCACGCGTTCGCGCGAGCTGCGCTTCAGACCCGAGGCCGGGAAGGGGTTGAAGGGAATCAGGTTCAACTTGCACGAGACCTTGCCGCGCAGCAGTGCGACCAGCTCCTCGGCCTGCTCGGGCGAATCATTGACGCCGTCGAGCATGCAGTATTCAAAGGTGATGAAGTCGCGCGGCGCCTTGTCCAGATAGCGATTGCAGGAATCCAGCAACTCGGCGATCGGGTACTTCTTGTTGAGCGGCACCAGCTGGTCGCGCAGCGGATCGTTCGGCGCATGCAAGGACACCGCAAGCGCCACCGGGCAATCGTCACGCAGCCGGTCGATCATGGGCACCACGCCCGAGGTCGACACGGTCACACGGCGGCGCGACAGGCCATAGCCGTGGTCGTCCAGCATGACCTTGAGCGCGGGCACCAGGGCCGCATAGTTCTGCAGCGGTTCACCCATGCCCATCATCACCACATTGGTGATCTGGCGTTCAGTGCTCTGGGTGCGCAGTCGCAGGCTGTGCTCGGCATACCAGAGCTGGGCCAAGATCTCCCAGGTCTCCAGATTACGGCTGAAGCCCTGATGGCCGGTCGAGCAGAAACGGCAGCCGACCGCGCAGCCGGCCTGGCTGGACACGCACAGCGTGCCACGGTCGTCTTCGGGGATGAACACCGCTTCGACGGCATTGCCCGCACCGACGTCGAACAGCCACTTGATGGTGCCGTCGGTTGAAACATGTTCGGAAATCACGGGCAGGGCCGCGATATGGGCCTTGTCGCGCAGCTTCTCGCGCAGCGACTTGGCAAGGTCGCTCATCTGATCGAAATCAGCGGCGCCTTTCTGATGGATCCAACGAAACAGCTGGGTGGCGCGAAAACGCTTCTCACCCAGCTGCTCGCAAAACGCAGCCAGGCCTTCCAGATCGAATCCAAGCAGGTTGACTGCGTTCATGGTCTTGCCTCCATCTATGGCCTCATGGCCAGTCACCAGAGGCAGCGCCAGTTCAGCGGCTGTAGACGTTCATGCCGGGGAAGAAGAACGCCACTTCGGCAGCGGCGGTCTCAGGAGCATCCGAACCGTGCACGGCGTTGGCGTCGATGCTGTCGGCGAAATCAGCACGGATGGTGCCCTTCTCGGCCTTCTTCGGGTCGGTAGCGCCCATCAGATCACGGTTCTTCAGGATGGCGTTCTCGCCTTCCAGCGCCTGGATCATCACCGGGCCGGAGATCATGAAGCTCACGAGATCGTTGAAGAACGGGCGTGCCTTGTGCACAGCGTAGAAAGCCTCTGCTTCGCCGCGCGACAGGTGAACCATCTTGGCAGCCACGACCTTCAGGCCGGCGCCTTCAAAACGGGCGTAGATCTGGCCGATCACGTTCTTGGCGACAGCGTCGGGCTTGATGATGGAAAGAGTGCGTTCGATAGCCATTTTTTTCTCCTGAAATCTGGGACTTGGCAAAGTTTTAGATTGTAGCGCTTGATGTTGTCAGCCCCGTGTCATGCAGGGCTGAAACCAAGTCAACGACGCCGACCACCGCCGCCGCGATTGCCGCCGCCGCCGCCACCGCCGCCACTGCGCCCACCGCCACCACCGCTGCGACCACCGCCGCCGCGCCGCACAAAGGCGTCGGCACCGATATAACCGACCGAGGTCTGCATCGGATCGGGCTCGCGCGGGCCATCGCCGCCCTTCCGACCCGCCCCCTTGCCGCCACGGCCACCGCCGCCCTGGTCGGCACTGCTGCCACCGGCGCCGAAACCGCTGGGGAAGCCACGTGACTTGCCAGCGAAGCGACGATCAAAGGTCTGCTCCAGCGGGTTGATGTTGTGCGGAATGAAGTCGTCATCCTCTTCATCACGGTTGCGCGGGCGCTCGGGCTGGCGCGCCTCGGGCGGTCGTTGCGCCGGCTCGGGACGGCTCGGGCGCGGTCCACCGCCGGCATTGCGCTGCGGCTCATTGCGACGTTTGTCGCGCTCACGGCCCTCACGGTCAGCGCGCTCCGGGCGATCACCACGCTCGCCGCGCTCCTCCCGCGGGCCGTCGCGACGCGCGTCACCACCACCGGCCAGGCGGCGGATCACGCGCACATCAGCCTCATCCAGTTCAACCCAGACGCCACGCTTGAGACCACGCGGCAGCACCACGGTGCCATATCGGATGCGGATCAGGCGGCTGACCGCCAAGCCCACCGCATCGAACAGCTTGCGCACTTCGCGATTGCGGCCTTCTGTGATGACGACGCGATACCAATGGTTCGCGCCTTCACCGCCGCCGTCCTCGATGCTCTTGAAGCCGGCCTTCTGGCCGTCGATCATCACGCCGTCCAGCAGGCGCGCCTTCTGCTCGCTGTCCAGCGTCCCCAGCACGCGCACTGCATACTCGCGCTCGACGCCGAAGCGCGGATGCATCAGCTGATTGGCCAGCTCACCGGAGTTGGTAAACAGCAGCAGGCCTTCGGTATTCAGGTCGAGGCGACCCACCGACTGCCACTTGCCGGGATACAGCTTGGGCAGGCGCCGGAAGACCGTCGGGCGGCCCTCCGGATCATTGAAGGTCACGACTTCGCCGGTGGGCTTGTGATAGGCCAGGATGCGCGGTGCAGGCGGCGAGATGCGCACACGGATCTGCTTGCCATTCACATGCACCCGGTCGCCGAAGGAAATGCGCTGGCCGATATGGGCCACCTCGCCATTCACTTCGATCTTGCCTTCCGCAATCATCTCTTCGATGTCGCGACGCGAACCAACGCCGGCCTGCGCCAGCACCTTCTGCAACTTGGGTGCGTCCGGCTCAGGAGCCAGCACACGCTTGCTGTCCTGCTCGGCCGCCTCAGCCGCCGGCTCTTCATCGGCGCCATCGAACTCGCCCGCCAGCAACTGCGCGAAACGCTCGCCCGCCTCGGCCTGGACCTGCTCCGTCGAGACGCCTTCAACAGCGCGGGGCTCTCGGGGCTCGCGCGCTTCACGCGGTTGCTCGACCGACTCACCGTCACCACGCCCGCGGCGTCCGCGGCGACGATTGCGGCCGCCGCGTGAATCGCGTTCGGCACCATCGTCGTCGCCCTGCCCTGCAGCTTCAGACGAACCCGCATGCGCCTCACCAACAGCCGCTGCTTGCGGCAGTTCGACCGGTGCAGGCGCCGCAACAGGCGATTCGGCAGCCACGGTTTCGTTGGTCGTGGCAGCCGCAGCCGTCTTGCGCGGCGCGCGCCGCTTGGGCTCAGCCGGTTCCTGGGTTGGCGATTCCGCCATCTCGGCGGACGCAGACGGCGCGGACTCCGCCGCCACCGCCGAAGCGGCCTTTGCGGCCGTCTTGCGAGGTGCGCGCGGCTTCACCGGCTTGGCTTCGGCGACAGCCTCGCTCGCATCGGCCGCAGGCGCAGGCGCCGCCTCGCCAGTGTCGGCGGGCTTTGCGCGCACCGGGCTGCGGCGGCGCTTGGGAGCGGCTGCAGCCTCATCGGTCTGCGGGGCGTCCTTGGGATCAGTGGTATCGGAATTCATGCGTCAGCTTGCACCTTCTGGCTAGCGGGAGACTCGGAAGCCGGCTCGGCCGGCTGGGATGCGTCATCAGTGCCAGGCACGGACGCACTCGGTGAGGATGGATCGGTTGAAACGGGATCGGCAGCGGCGCCGCCGCTGGCAGCGGGATCAGCGCCCTCAGCTGCCGGCTCGCCTTCACCCAGCAGAGAGCCTTGCTGGCTCTCCAGCAACTGCGCCAACTCGGGCGAAGGTTCGCCGCCCTGGCCCAGCTCGGGCAGTTGCTCCAGGCTTGCCAGGCCCAGGTCATCAAGAAACTGGCGCGTCGTAGCGTACAGGGCCGGACGGCCGGGCGCCTCGCGGTGGCCGATCACGTCGATCCAGCCGCGGTCCTCCAGCTGCTTGACGATCTGCGTCGAAACCACCACGCCACGGATGTCCTCGATGTCCCCGCGCGTAACCGGCTGGCGATAGGCAATGATGGCCAGAGTCTCCAGCACGGCGCGTGAATAGCGCTGCGGCTTCTCGGGATGCAGGCGATCCAGATACTCGCGCAACTCCGGGCGACTCTGAAAACGCCAGCCTGAAGCCAAGGCCACCAACTCGACGCCGCGGCTTTCCCAGTCACGACTGAGTTCATCGAGCAGGCTGCGCACACTGTCAGCGCCGAGTTCATCAGCGAACAGGGTGCGCATATCGCGCAGCGTCAAAGGCTGCTGGGCGCAAATCAGCGCGGTCTCGAGGACGCGCTTTGCATCCTGTGTATTCATCGACTGCTGTCAGCTGGCCTGCCAGTCGGGCAAGCGGTTCAGGGTTCGCTGGATCGTCAGCGGGCTGTTCGGGTCTGTACGGAGCAAGGGGGCCATTTCCTGTGGCCGCCCTTCCTGCGGCGGCCTTTGGGCGCCAGCACCAGGGCTCGGCGCGTCGCACTGTCCGGCAGCAGCTGCCCCTCACGGGGCGCACAGACCTGGACAGCACCAGAAGCTTGAGCCTTCAGCCCGGCAACTCCAAGCACTCCGGGCAGCATCCAAACTTCTGAATACCCCGATTGTAGCCTGCTCAATCAAGCAGCCCGCCAATCGGTGGCAAGGGAAAGCCCGCCCTGGCCCAGGCCTGGGCCAAATCCTGTGGCATCGGCGCGTCAAAACTCAGCGGCCGGCCGTCGATCGGATGCGCGAAGCTCAAGCGGGCGGCATGCAAGGCCTGGCGCTCCAGTCCCAGCGCCAGCGCTGCGCCATACAGGCTGTCGGAGACCAGCGGATAGCCGCGACTGGCCAGGTGCACCCGGATTTGATGCGTCCGCCCGCTGTGAAGCACACAATGCACCGCGCTGTAGACCCGCTCATCGATCAAGGCCTCCCCCAGCGCGAACACATCGGTGCGCGACGGCTTGCCACTGGCAATGACCGCCATCTTGACTCGCGAGGCCGGGTCGCGCCGCAGCGGCGCATCGATCACCAACTCGACCGGCACCCGCCCGTGGGTCAGCGCGAGGTATTCCCGGTGCACCTCGCGTGCGGCGATCATCCGGCTGAGCGCCGTCACCGCCTCCAGTGTCTTGCCGACCACCATCAGGCCAGAGGTGTCCTTGTCGAGCCGGTGCACGATGCCCGCACGGGGAAGCGTGGCAGCGCTCGGGTGATGAGCCAGCAGGCCGTTGAGCACCGTCCCCGACCAGTTCCCCGCCGCCGGGTGCACAACCATGCCTGCCGCCTTGTTCAACACCAGCAAGGCCTCGTCTTCGTAGACGATGTCCAAGGGCAGCGGCTCAGCACGGAAGGCCCGGCTTTCTTCGGTGGGCTGGAGCTCGACCTCGACCTGCTGGCCCGCCTGAAGCTTGCGCGCCGGCGTCGTCATCGCCACGCCGTTGACGCGCACGCAACCGCGTTCGATCAGCCCCTGCAGATGATTCCGCGAGAACTCAGGCGCCAGCTCCACCAGCCACTTGTCCACGCGTTGCCCATGTCCCTGCGCCTCGACTCGCGCCTGGCGAATTTCCGCCTGCTCGAGCTCGCGATCCTGTTCCGCCTCCACAGCAATAGCACCCTCCTGGTCCCGCACTGGCTCAACCATATAATCCTGACTCCGTTTTCAGCTGAAGCTCGGTGCGAGCGCACCGGCAAGGGACCATGACAGATCAAAGCGTGCAGCGCCCCCTGGCCAATGTGGCCAAACCCTCGATTGCGCTGCGCTCACGACTCGCGTCGCTGATGACGGCCAGCCTGCTGGCATTGCTGGCGGCCTGCTCTTCGACGCCGCCCGAGGATCCGAATTCCCAGGCGGCACTGGAGAAATTGTACGAAGACGCAAAGGCGGACATCGTCAGCGGCAGTTTCGACCGCGCGATCAAGACCCTGGAGCGCATCGAAGGCCGTGCCGCTGGCACGCTGATGGGACAGCAGGCGATGCTGGAGATGGCCTGGGCCCAGTACCGCAGCGGCGAACGCGTGCAGGCTGTGGCCACGCTGGACCGCTTCCTGAAGCTCAACCCTTCGAGTGCCGCCGTCGACTATGCCTACTACATGAAGGGCATTGCCAACTTCAACGAGGACCTGGGCCTGTTCGGCCGCATCGCGCGCCAGGACATTTCCGAACGCGACCAACAGGCCTCGCGTGACGCGATGCTGGCCTTCCGTCAGGTGGTCGAGCAGTTCCCGAACTCAAAGTACGCGGAAGACTCGCGCATCCGTATCGACTACATCACCAACACCTTGGCGGCCTACGAGGTGCATGTGGCGCGCTACTACTTCCGCCGCGGCGCCTATGTGGCGGCTGCCAATCGTGCGCAGCAAGCGGTCAAGGAATTCCAGCGCGCGCCAGCCGCCGAAGAGGCGCTCTATCTCATGGTGCAGAGCTATGAGCGGCTGGGCCTGAAGCCGCTGCGCGATGACGCCGAACGTGTGCTGCGCCAGAACTTCCCGGAAAGCGGCTATCTGATCTCGGGCTTCAAGAGCGCCGAGCGGCCCTGGTGGAAGGTCTGGTGATGCCTGGCGGCTGAACCGCATCGATCAAGAAGGCGCGTGCACCCCACGCGCCTTTTTTCTTGCTGCCTCAGACATGCGACTGCGCCAACTCGCGCAGCCAGTCCAGCGCCTCGGCTTCGGTTTCGAGCGGCGTCATCGGCGGCAATGCCGCGCGCAGACGGCGGCCGTAGTTCATGCCGGCCATGCGCGGATCGCAGACCACCAATAGGCCGCGATCCCGCTCGCTGCGGATCAGGCGGCCGCCGCCCTGTTTCAGGGCAATCGCCGCTTCGGCGATGAAGAACTCGGCAAAGGCATTGCGCCCCTGTGCCTCCAGGCGCTGCACGCGCGCCTCGACCAGCGGGTCATTGGGCGGCGGAAAGGGCAGCTTGTCGATCAGCACGCATTGCAGGTCGTCGCCCGGCACATCGATGCCCTCCCAGAAGCTGGCCGAGCCCACCAACACAGCACGCGGATCGTCGATGAACTGTTGCAGCAGCTGGCGCTTGGGCGCCGAGCCCTGCACCAGCACCCGGATCGAATCCTGCGCCAGGGCTTCGCGCAAGGCCTCGCCGATGGTCTGCAAGGCGCGCAGCGTCGTCGTCAGCACGAAGCTGCGGCCGCCCAGGCAGCGCGCGCAGCGAGCCGCCAGCGCGGCGACCTGCTGCGCATGGTCGGGCTCGTTGGGCTTGGGAAAACGTCGCGGCACGTAAAGCCGCGCATGGTTCGGGTAATCGAAGGGGCTGCCCACGCGCAGCACCGTTGCATCGTCCAGTCCGGCCGGCTCGGTGAACCAGGACAGGCGCTCGTCGTCGCCCAGCGTGGCCGAGGTGAATATCCAGCCCTTGGCCGGCCCTTCCAACTGCTCCTGCATCGCCTGCCGGATGTCCAGCGGCGACTCGACCAGGCGCGCCTGCTGCGGGCTCAGGTCGATCCAGCGCACCGCACCGTCGGCCGGCGGCTGCGCGAATTGCCGGGCCAGTTCGGCCAGCTGCTCGGCGCGCTCATGCAGACGAACGAAATCCGGCGAGATCTCGGTGACGGTCTCCAGGGCGCGCACCGCCAGATCGGCCAGCGCTTCGACCTCCTGCAAGGCCGCCAGGAAGGCCGGTGTCTGCGCCCGCTCCTGCCAGCGCAACTTGAGCAGGCCGCGCACGTCCCGCCCGCCGCTGGCCAGCGCACCGGCACAGGCCAGCCGCAGCTCGCGCGCAGCCTTCTCCGACCGCGCGTGCAAGCCCTGCCAATCCTGCAAGCCGCGCGCCTCCGACAGGCCCTGGGCCAGCACATCGCGGGCGAAGTCGATCAATTGGCCGGTGCCCAGCATAGTGCCGAGAAACTGCACGCCCGCCTCGGCCAGTTGATGCGCTTCGTCGAACACGGCCACGTCCACCGTTGGCAGCAGCTCGGCGACGCCGCTGTCGCGCAAGGCCATGTCGGCGAAGAACAAGTGGTGGTTGACCACCACCACGTCAGCCTCCATCGCCTCGCGTCGGGCCTTCACCACGTGGCAGGCGCGGAACTCCGGGCAGTCGCTGCCCAGGCAGTTGTCGCGCGTGGAGCTGACGATGGGGATGATGGGCGAGCGATCGTCCAGGCCCTCGATCTCGGCGAAGTCGCCGCTGCGGGTCTGCTGCGCCCACTGCTCAATGCGCGCCAGCGCCATCACCGCGCGCCGGTCCGGCAACTCGGCGGTCTGGCGCGCCTGATTCATCCGGTGCAGGCAAAGATAGCTGCCGCGCCCCTTGAGCAGTGCGATGCGCAAAGGCACTTGCAGCGCTTCGCACAGCCGGGGCAGATCGCGCAGGAACAGCTGATCCTGAAGGCTCTTGGTGGCGGTGCTGATCAGCGCCCGCCCACCGGACAACAGGGCCGGCACAAGATAGGCAAAAGTCTTGCCCACACCGGTGCCGGCCTCCACCACCAGGGTCTCGCGGCGCGCCACGGCGCGCGCCACCGCCATGCTCATCTGCAACTGAGCCTGGCGGGGCTGGTAGCCGCTGTCGGCGCGCGACAGCGGACCGCCCACATCGAAGGCGGCCGCCACCCACTGCTCCAGCTCGCTCGGGGTGGCGCCATGCTGCGCTTGATCGCTGGGATCGTCGTTCTTCGCTTCGGCTTCACTCAAAGGGGATTGCCGCGCAGGCCCTCGTCGCTCATCGCTGGATCAACCCGGCCTCAGGCCGGCTCGTCGGGTTCACTGGCCTGCTCAAGGCGCACAATCAGGTCGCGCAGAGACAAACGCCGCTTCTTCAGACGTCGCAGCGTCAGTTCATCAAGTGGCAGTTGCTGCGACAACTGGTCGATCATCCCGTCCAGATCCGCATGCTCCATGCGCAACTCGATCAGACGGCGCGACAGGGAGTGAAGTTCTTCGTCCATAAATGGCCTGCACGGGCCTCTGCCTGAGGGGGTGGACGGGCTGCATGCCCGGACGGTCACCCTGAGGCGATTATAGTTTTCGACATGACCCGCAAGACACCAGGCTTCAGACTCAATGCCGCGACCGGCACCCACCGCGGCGATCGGCAGTATCAGCAAGATCAGGTGGAGGTGCTGAGCCACCCGCGCGTGGCGGGCTGCATGCTCGCTGTCGTCGCGGATGGCATGGGCGGCAAGAGCGGCGGGCGCAAGGCGGCCGATCAGGTGATCCTGACGGCGCATCAGTTGTTCGAACGCTTCGTGCCCAGCGAAGAAAGCCCCGTCGATCTGCTGGCCCAGCTGGCCGCCGAAGCGCACCTGATGATCAAGCTGACGGCGCTGTCGGCCGAGGAAGAGCCCCACAGCACCCTGGCGGCCTTTCTGGTGACTGGAGATCGCAGCTGCTACTGGCTGCACACGGGCGACTCCCGCCTCTACCACTTCAGAGGCGCCGAGCTGCTCAAGCGCAGCCGCGACCACAGCTATGTGCAACGACTGATCGACGAGGGCCAGATCACCGAGGCCGAAGCCGAAGTACACCCGCAGTCCAATCTGCTGACCGGATGTCTGGGCACCGAGCAAGATCCGGTGCCGAGCGCCGAGGTAATCGAACGGCTGGAGGTCGGCGACACGCTAATGGCCTGCAGCGATGGCCTGTGGCACTACTTCACTCCACGCGAGCTGGGCACCGTGCTCCACAACCTCAGCCCCCGTGAGGCCGCCGAACTGCTGGTCAGTAAGGCGCGCGAGCGCGCCCGCGGCAGCGGCGACAACCTCTCGCTGGCGATTGTCAGGGTCGAGGAGCTGAACTAGCCGGCGCAGAAGCGCGCAGCGCGGCCAGCTGCGCCGCGCTCGGAACAGGCAGTCCGGCCTGCGGCTTGCCCTGCGATGCATTGTCGGCCTTGTCGGCATCCTTGGCGCTCTTGGCCCTGTCCGCCTGCCGCTGCTCGATCTTCCGGCGTTGCTCTTCGCTACGCAGGCGCTGGTTCTGCGCCCGCTCGGCAGCGCGTTGCGCCTGCTGCTGCCGTGCCAGTTCAGCGGCTGCCGCATCAGGGCGCCCCGCTCGTGCGGCCGGGCGTGTCGTCGTCGAAGCTGACGCAGCAGCGGTTGGGGCCACGGGCGGTGCCATCTGTTGTTGCGCGTCCAACAAGGCCGCGTCGCGTTGCTTATCCCGCACACGCAGCTGCTGTTGTTCGGATCGATCCTTGCGCTCCAGGTCGGCCAGTTCAGCCTCCCGGCGCTGCAAAGGGGCCAGCGCCGCGCTGCGCTCGCGCCGCGCCGCTTCCTGGCAGCCGGTCACATCAAACCGCGCTGAGCATACTGCCAGCGCCTGCTCCGCGCGGGACTCGATCTGCTGCCGCTGGGCGGCGAGCTGCGCACGCTCATCGCCAAGGGCAAGCGCCGCGACACACCAGCCGGGCAGCGCTAAAGCGAGCGTCATCATGCAGCGGCGCATCACAAGGGCGCTCATGTCAGCGAGGTGTCCACATCGCGCCGCTCCAGCGCCAGATACTCGGCCGACTGCATTTCCTGCAGGCGCGAGACGGTGCGAGGAAACTCGTGCGCCAGCGGCCCTTCGGTGTAGAGCTGTTCGGGCGGCACCGCAGCCGAGATGATCAGCTTGACGCGACGGTCATAGAGCACATCGACCAGCCAGGTGAAGCGCCGCGCCTCGCTGGCCAGGCGCACCGGCATCTCTGGCACATCGGACAGGATCAAGGTGTGGAACTGTGATGCCAGCTCCAGGTAGTCGTTCTGCGAGCGCGGCCCGCCGCACAGGGTGCGGAAATCAAACCAGACCACACCGCCGGCACGGCGTCGCGCACGCAGCTCACGGTGCTCGATGTAAAGCAGCGGGCTCTCATCGCGTGTTTCGGCGAGCGACTCGAAGGCCTGGGTCAGCGCGACATCAGCCTTGTCGTCGAGCGGGCAGTGATACAGCTCCACATGCTCCAGCGAACGCTGGCGATAGTCGGTGCCGTTGTCGACATTGATGACTTCCAGCTTCTGCTTCAACAACGCGATGGCGGGCAGGATGCGGTCGCGATGCAGGCCGTTGGGATAAAGCCCGTCAGGATGGAAGTTGGAGGTCGTGACGATGGAGACACGGTGCTTGAACATCGAATCCAGCAGCCTGTGCAGAATCATCGCGTCGGTCACGTCTGCCACATGGAACTCATCGAAGCAGATCAGGCGGAAGCGCTTGGCGATGCGCTTGCCCAGTTCTTCCAGCGGGTCGGCGATGCCCTTCAGGTCCTGCAGCTCGCGGTGAACCTCGCGCATGAACTCATGGAAGTGCAGCCGCGTCTTGCGCTTCAGTGGCACGGCCTGAAAGAAGCAGTCCATCAGGAAGCTCTTGCCGCGCCCGACGCCGCCATACATATAGACGCCGCGTGGCAGCGGCGGCCGCACCAGCAATTTGGTCACGGCATTGCTGCGTCGCGCCAGATAGTCCAGCCACTCATCGTGGCAGCGCTGCAGCGCAGCGACGGCGCGCAGCTGCGCCGGGTCGCTGACATAGCCGCGCTCGACCAACTGTTCCTCGTACAAGCGCTCCACACCGTTTTTCACTGACACCTGATCCCTCATACCTCTATCCGGTTGCGTCCTGCGCGTTTGGCGCCATAAAGCTTGGCGTCGGCCCGTGCGATTGCCTGTTCAAACGGCTCTCCAGGCGCCACCATCACAAGGCCGGCACTGAGGGTGATGGCAAGGCCCGGCGCATAACGGGACCAGTCGTGGCTCTGGATGCGGTGATGCAGCCGCTCGATGGCCACCAAAGCGGCCCCCGCCTGCGGCTCGGACAGCAGCACCGTGAACTCCTCGCCGCCGTAGCGCGCGAGGCAGTCGGGCGCCCGCAAAGACTCTGCCATCAGCTGGGAGCATTGCCGCAGCACGATATCGCCGACCAGATGCGAGAACTGATCGTTGACCCGCTTGAAGTGATCGACATCCAGCATGGCCAGGGCAAAGCACTCACCAGCATCCGAGAGATCGCGGTAAGCCTTTTCAAGGCCGCGCCGGTTGGCAACGCCGGTCAGGCCGTCGGTCAGCGCCTGCTGCCTGACCTCCTGCACATGGTGGGTGAGGCCGCGGTTGCGCTCGCGCAGCTCGGCGTTCTCGAGCCGCATGGCCTGGTCGGAGACCCGGGCGCTGAGATCGGCAATCTGCGCATTCATGGCCGAGAGCAGCACATGGACGGTCTTGGCATAGTGCTGACGTCCCAGCTCGAAAGCCTGCTCAAACTCGCCACGTAGCGCATGCAACTCACATCGCCGCAGCAGTTCCCGGCTAGCATGCGGTGCAGCGATCTGCATCGAAAGTGCGAGGGCCTCATCGGCACATTGACGCGCGGCATCGGCCTTGCCGAGTTGCTTCAGCACAGCCGCCAGACGCAGTTGAACATCGCGGCGCGCGACTAGCGTCGCATGGGGCTGCCCCACCGCCGCTTCGCTCAGCAACTCCCGCGCCTCGGCCAAGCGCCCAAGTCGGGCAAACAAGCCGCCAGCGAACTCGCAATAGCGCATGCGCGCAAAAGGCGTCCCGAGTGCGCGCGCCAGCGTCGCCAGCTCGGGCTCATGCGCCAACATTTCGGCCTGCAGGCGTTCGCTCTCGGCACCATCAAGCCATGCCGCCTGATCCATCGCGTCCAGCCCGGTGGTGCAATGATTGAACAAAGACCAGAAGCGCAGGGCGTCCGTCTCGCTGACGCCAACCGCCTGCCGCGAAGCCTCCAGTGCCTGCTCAAACATCCCCAACGCCCGATAGCTCAGCAGCAGGCAGGTATAGACCAGACGCCGCGTGAAAGCCGGCATGCCGGGGTCGACAAAGCTGATGGCTTCGTCCACCGCCAGCACGGCTTCTGCCGGGCGATCATCTTCGGCCAGCGCGGAAGCCTGCACCGCCCAGCCTGACGCCCTGAGGGCGTTGTCATCCAGCGAAGCGCCAAGCTCAAGCACACGCTGAGCCCATTCAATCGACTCAGGCCGTCGCCGCATATTGCCGAACAGGCGCGCCAGGATCAGGGCCGCTTCAGCCTCCCCGCGGGTCTCGCCGCTCGTTCGGCAAGTAGCTGCCAGTTCGAGACAGAGCCGCTCGACGTCCGCATAGCGGCCATCGAGCAAGGCTTGCCTTGCCGCTTCCAGCCGCGCCTCGGTCTCAGCCAGCACTGGCTTCACCGTGACCGTCGGCTGCAAGCTCATGCAGGCACTTCAGAAGTTCAGAGTGCGCTTGTCGACCGCGAGGGCGGCTTCCTTGGTCGACTCCGAGAGCGAGGGATGCGCGTGGCAAATGCGCGCGATGTCCTCGGCCGAGGCCTTGAACTCCATCGCCACCACCGCTTCCGAGATCAGTTCGGAAGCCATCGGGCCGATGATGTGCACGCCCAGGATCTCGTCGGTCTTGGCGTCAGCCAGGAACTTGACGAAGCCGTTGGTGTCGCCCAGCGCACGCGCGCGGCCGTTGGCCAGGAAGGGGAACTGGCCGGCTTTGTAGGCCACGCCGTCAGCCTTGAGCTGCTGCTCGGTGCGGCCGACCCAGGCGATCTCGGGGCTGGTGTAGATGACCCAGGGGATGGTGTTGAAGTTCACATGCCCATGCTGGCCGGCGATGCGCTCGGCCACGGCCACGCCCTCTTCCTCGGCCTTGTGCGCCAGCATCGGGCCACGGACCACATCGCCCACCGCCCAGACATTGGGCAAGTTGGTCTTGCAGTCCTCGTCCACCACGATGGCGCCGCGCTCGTCAAGCTTCAGACCCACCGCGTCGACATTCAGGCCGATGGTGTTGGGCACGCGGCCGATCGAGACGATCAGCTTGTCCACTTCCAGCGTCTGGGCTTCGCCCTTGGCATTGGCGTATGCAACGCTAACACCTTTCTTGCCCGTCTTGACTTCGCTGATCTTGACGCCCAGCTCGATGTTCAGGCCCTGCTTCTTAAACAGCTTGGCCGCTTCCTTGGCCACGCCTTCATCGACGGCAGCCAGGAAAGTCGGCAGACCTTCCAGCACCGTGACCTCGGCGCCCAGGCGGCGCCAGACCGAGCCCATCTCCAGGCCGATCACGCCGGAGCCGATGACGCCCAGCTTCTTGGGCACGGCGCCCAGTCGCAGCGCGCCATCGTTGGAGAGGATGTTCTCTTCGTCGAAGGCGGCGCCGGGCAGCTGGCGGGCGTTCGAGCCGGTGGCGACGATCACATGCTTGGCAGCGATCACTTCCTCGCCGGCCTTGATCTCATAGCCACCGTCCTTAGCGGCAACGAAGCTGCCGCGGCCGTGGAAGAAGGTGACCTTGTTCTTCTTCAACAGGTAGAGGATGCCGTCGTTGTTCTGCTTCACGACGGCGTCCTTGCGGGCGACCATCTTGGCCACATCCATCTGGATGTTGTCAGCCGTGATGCCGTGATCGGCGAAGTGGTGGTTGGCGTGCTCGAAGTGCTCGCTGGACTGCAGTAGCGCCTTCGAGGGGATGCAGCCGACGTTGGTGCAGGTGCCGCCCGGTGCCGGGCCGCCCTTGTCGTTCTTCCACTCGTCGATGCAGGCGGTGTTGAAGCCCAGCTGGGCCGCGCGGATCGCCGCGATATAGCCGCCGGGGCCGCCGCCGATGACGACGACGTCGAAATTCTTGGTACTCATGATGTATTCCTTGTCGCAATAAGCCCCGATCTCTCGGGGCGTAGCGAGCGGCTTCAGGGCTAGGCGCGGGTGCCGACCTACCCGAACGTAGCAGCGCTACGTGAGGATAGGGTGGACGGGACCCGTAACAACGCCATGAAGCCGCGCAGTAGCCCTCGCCCTTAGATGTCGAACAGCAGGCGGGCGGGGTCCTCGAGCGCTTCCTTCATCGTGACCAAACCCAGCACCGCCTCACGACCGTCAATGATGCGGTGGTCGTACGACATGGCCAGGTAATTGATCGGACGCACCACCACTTGACCGTTCTCGACCACGGCGCGGTCCTTGGTCGCGTGCACGCCCAGGATGGCCGACTGCGGCGGGTTGATGATGGGGGTCGACAGCATCGAGCCGAAGGTGCCGCCGTTGGAGATCGAGAAGGTGCCGCCGGTCAGGTCGTCCAGCGAGATCTTGCCTTCCTTGGCCTTCTGGCCGAATTCGGCGATCTTCTTCTCGATGTCGGCGAAGCTCAGTTGGTCGGCATTGCGGATGATGGGCACGACCAGACCGCGCGGCGAGCCGACGGCGATGCCGATGTCGAAGTAGCCGTGGTAGACGATGTCATTGCCGTCCACCGAGGCGTTCAGCACCGGGTACTTCTTCAGCGCAGCGACTGCGGCCTTGACGAAGAAGCTCATGAAACCCAGCTTGACGCCGTGTTCCTTCTCGAACTTCTCCTGGAACTTCTTGCGCATCTCCATCACCGGCGCCATGTTCACTTCATTGAACGTGGTCAGGATGGCGTTGGTCGCTTGCGATTGCAGCAGACGCTCGGCCACACGGGCACGCAGACGGGTCAT
>PNNH01000064.1 GCA_013824165.1 Methylibium sp.
GCCAGCGCTTCCTCGAACTGGCTGTTGAGGATCAGGCGCGCGAAGGCCTTGGAGCCGGTCACATTGGTGCGCTCGCCGATGTTGACGAACAGGCTGCCCTCGCCGATCAGCACCGGCTCAAGCCCGGAGAGCTTCATCGGTGGCGGGGTCTGGAGCGTGACGGTGGTGGTCATGGCGGCAATCTCGACAGCAGGTGACGGGCCGCGAACTCACCGCGGCCACAAAGCAAAAGTGGATCGGTGAGCGCCGTTGAGTGGGATGGATCGCATCCCGGGGTTCGAGCCTGGCAGCCAATCCCTGGACTGGCCGTCGCAGCGCTCCTCGAACCTGCGCAATTTTACGCGCGGCGCTGCCTGCCGTGGACCAAGTCCTCAAGCTGGAGTGGATGCAGGCCGACAATGACGCTAAGAACATCTGCGAGACATCTTGGAACTGATCCATCTGCCCCCCCAAGCCCTGCGCCTCGGCCAGGTGCTGGACTATTCGATCTACGACGCCGAAGGCAAGCTGCTGCTGGCGCGTGGCCAGGTGCTACGCAACAGCCCGCTGGGGCAGACCTTGCTGCTGCAGGGCGGCTGGGTGCAGCCGCATGAAACCAAGGACTACCAGCGCGCTGTTGCCCACCAGGCCGACACGCTGATGCACCAGGGCGCCACGCTGGGCGCCATCGCCAGCGCCCGCCCGGCCGGTTTCCGTGCCGAGCGCGATGCCAAGCCGGCTGCCAGCAATCTGGCCGCCTGGGCCGACCTGCAGTTGCGCGCGCATGCGCTGCTGCGCGAACCCAGGGCCGAGGATTTCCTGCCGCGCTTCGAAGCAGTGCTGGCGGAACTGCAGACCCGGCTGCTGAACCAACCCGACGAGACGCTGCTGCTGCTGATTTTTGAAGCCGGACAGGGCTTCGAGCACTACAGCGCCCGCCATGGCCTGCTGACGCTGGCGCTGGCGGACCATTGCGCACGCCAGCTCGGCTGGGCGGACGATCTGCGCCAGGTGCTGGCCCAGGCGGCGCTGTCGATGAATATCGCCATCAGCACCTTGCAGGACCGCCTGGCCGCGCAGGCCGACAAGCCGGGCGAGGCCCACCGCCGCGAACTTGCCGCCCATGGCGACCGCGGCGCAGAGCTGCTGCGCGTGCTGGGCGTGCAGGACTCGCTGTGGCTCCAGGTGGTGCGCCTGCATCATGAAGCCGGCCCCGGCCCGCTGGCCAGCCGCAGCATGCCCGAGCAGATGGCGCGCGTGCTGCGCCGCGCCGACCTCTATGGCGCGCGCCTGAGCCCGCGCCGCTCGCGCAAGGCGCTGTCAGCGGCGGCGGCGGCGCGCGCGGTCTATCTGGACGAAATCGGCCAGCCGGATGAAGCCGGCGCCGCGCTGATCAAGGCCATCGGCCTCTACCCGCCCGGCTCGCTGGTGCGTCTGGCCAGCGGCGAAGTTGGAATCGTGCACAAGCGTGGCCACAGCGCCAACGAGCCGGTTGTGGCCTCGCTGCTGGGCAAGAGCGGCGCACCCTGGAGCGAGCCCGTCACGCGCGACACGCGCCTGGCCGCCCAGGCCATCAGCGCCAGCCTGGCGCCGCATGAGCTGAAGCTGCACGTCAATCTGGGCAAGCTGGTGAGGCCATGAGCCCGCACCAGCCGCTCGCTGAGCTCAGGCGTCCACCAGTTCGCTGAAGAACTTGTGCCCGCAGGCACGCGGCTTGTAGGCCGAGACGTTCTGAGCGATCGCCGCGATATGCGCCGGCGTCGTGCCGCAGCAGCCGCCGGCGATGTTCAGGAAGCCGCTGGCCGCAAAGTCGCGCATCAGACGGCCGGTCACCTCGGGCGTCTCGTCAAAGCCGGTGTCGCTCATCGGGTTGGGCAAGCCGGCATTCGGATAGCAGCTGATGGCCGTGTCGCCGGCCACCTTGGCCAGCTCTTCCACATAGGGCCGCATCAGCGTGGCACCCAAGGCGCAGTTCAGGCCGATGGCTAGCGGGCGCGCATGGCGCACCGAATGCCAGAAGGCGGTGACGGTCTGGCCCGACAGGATGCGGCCCGAGGCGTCGGTGACGGTGCCGGACACGATCACCGGCAGGCGCTCGCCGGTATCTTCCATCAGCTCGTCGAGCGCAAAGATCGCCGCCTTGGCGTTCAGCGTGTCGAAGATGGTCTCGACCAGGAACAGGTCCACGCCGCCGTCCAGCAAGCCCTTGGCCTGCTCGTAGTAGGCCGCTTTCAAGGTGTCGAAATCGACATTGCGGGCGCCGGGGTCGTTGACGTCAGGGCTTATGCTGGCGGTGCGCGGGGTCGGCCCCAGCGCGCCGGCCGCGAAGCGTGGCTTGTCGACTGACGAATACTTGTCGCAGGCGGCGCGCGCCAGCTTGGCCGCAGCCACATTCATCTCGTAGGCGTACTCGGCCAGACCGTAATCCTCCTGCGCCACCGAGGTGGTGCCGAAGGTATTGGTCTCGATGATGTCCGAGCCGGCCGCCAGGTACTGCTCGTGAATTTCGCTGATGACCTCGGGCTTGGTCAGCACCAGCAGGTCGTTGTTGCCCTTCAGGTCCTTGGGATGATCGGCAAAGCGCGTGCCGCGGTAATCCTGCTCACCGAGCTTGTAGCGCTGGATCATCGTGCCCATCGCGCCATCGAGGATGACGATGCGCTGTTGCAGAATGCCGGGCAGCGACGCGCCGCGCGTGTAGGCAGATGAGGCAGGGACCTGGGTGTTCATGTCGCCATTGTATGAAGCACGTCAATACCCTCAGGCCATGAAGCATCTACTCCCCAAAGAGGCACACGCCTTTCTCAGCCAGCACCCGGACGCGCTGTTCCTCGACGTCCGCATGGAGCTGGAGTACCTCTACGTCGGCCACCCGCCCGGCGTGCTGCATCTGTCCTGGTACGAATACCCCGAGATGGAAGCCCAGCCGGAGCGTTTCGTGGCCCAGGTCCGGCGCGAGGTGGATGGCGATCTGAGCCGCCCGGTCGTGCTGATCTGCCGCTCGGGCGCGCGCACCGTGGCCGCCGGCCAGGCGCTGGAAGCCGCCGGCTTCGCCGAGGTGATCAATGTGCTGCACGGCTTCGAGGGCGATCTGGACGAGAACTTCCAGCGCGGCCGCCTCAACGGCTGGCGCCACGACGGCCTGCCCTGGGAGCAGATGTAGCCGCTGCGACTCACCCTTTGGTGCCATGGGCCAAACGCAGCCGCGCTGCTAGCCTCGCGGCTGCGGCATGGTGGCCGCGCTGAAGGATTTCCGTGACTCAGAACATCGTTGCCTGGATCGTCCGCATCGCCCTGGCCCTGGTGGCCCTCTACATCTTCTTCGCCGTGCTCAGCCCGATCCGCATCGTGCAGTCCGGCACGCGTGGCGTGATCACCACCTTCGGCAAGGTGGACCAAGAGCCGCTGGGCGAAGGCATCCACTTCGTCGTGCCAGTGGTCAACCGCGTGCACATGATCGATGTGCGCCTGCAAAAGAGCGAGGGCAAGGGCGTGGCCGCCTCGCGCGACCTGCAGCAGGTCTCGGTCTCGGCCGCGCTGAACTGGCGCCTGGACCCGGTGCTGGTGGCGCAGACCTACCAGGCCATCGGCAACGAGCAGGCGGTCGCCGTGCGCGTCATCGAGCCCGCCGCGCAGGAGGCCACCAAGGCCATCGCAGCCCAGTACACCGCCGAGGAACTGGTGACCAAGCGCACCGAGGTCAGCGGCAAGATCCGCGATGCGCTGGAGCAGCGCCTGAAGCGCCATGGCGTCATCGTCGACTCGCTGGCCGCGGTCAACTACGACTTCTCGGCCGTGTTCGACAAGGCCATCGAGGCCAAGGTCGAGGCCGAGCAGAAGAAGCTGACGGCCGAGCGCGATCTGGAGCGAATCAAGGTGGAAGCCGAGCAGGCGCTGGCCAAGGCGCGCGGCGAGGCTGAATCGCTGAAAGCCAAGCGCCTGGAGATCACGCCCGACCTGCTGCGCCTCAAGCAGCTGGAGAACGAGGCCGAGGCGATCCGCAAATGGGACGGCAAGCTGCCGCAGGTCACCGGCGGCGCCACGCCCTTCGTGCAACTCAAGCCGCAGTGATCCACCGGCGCGGCGCCGGCTCAGTCCGCCAGCGCCAGCACAACGGCCGCGTCTGAGAACAGCGCCCAGGCCGGTCCGCGCAGGCGCAGCCCGCTGGCCGGGCCGCAAAAGCCCACCAGGTTCTCACCGCCGGGCAGGCGCAAGGCCACTTCGCCGCCCTCGCGTGAGCGGCTCAGGCGCTGCACTTCGCCAGCCAGCAGGTTGCGCCCCTCGGCGGCCGGCGCCTGCGTCTGCGCCAGCACCTCCACCGCCGTCGCCTTGCACAAGGCCAGCACCCGCTGCCCGATCTGCAGACCCAGCAGCTGTGCGCTCTCGCGCGTAATGCGCGAGCGGATGCGGCCCTCACCATCGCCCAGCAGCAACACCACCTCCAGCGCGCCGCGCTGCGGCTTCATTGCCTGCAGCGTGCAGGGCAGCTGATTGCGCATGCTGGTGCGCAGGCCCAGTGCCGCGGGCAAGGCCGCTGCGCTGCGGCCGGGTGCCAGGCGGCCCATCACCTCGCGGCGCGCCTGCTCCAGCAGCCCCGCTGCGCGCAGCAACTGCTCGCCCGCGGCTGTCAGCTGCGCGCCGCCGCCGCCACTGCCGCCCACCGCCTTGCTCACCAGCTCGGCGCCGGCCAGATTGCTCAGCGTATCCAGGGCTTGCCAGGCCGCCTTGTAGCTGACGCCGCACTGGCGCGCCGCGGCCGAGATCGAGCCGCAGCCGCCCACGGCACGAAGAATTTCGATGCGCTTGTCGGCCAAGGGATGGGCCAGCGCTTGCTGCATCTGTTCGGAGCGGCGGTTCGGCATGCGGTGCTGGAAGGGAAACAAGCTGTGGCTATACTTTCGCTATTCCATTCATGAATAGCGACGCAACAATGAGACGATTGTCGCGAACTTTTCTCGGCAGCGCGATGCTCCTTCTGACTGGCCTGGCGCAAGCGGGTGAAGTCCTGGCGGCCGTGGCCGCCAACTTCAGCGCGCCGATGCGCGAGATCGCCGCTGCATTCGAGCGCGACACCGGCCACAAGGCCGTGCTGAGCTTCGGCGCCACCGGCGCCTTCTACACACAGATCCGCAACGGTGCGCCCTTCGAGGTGCTGCTGGCCGCCGACGACAGCACGCCGGCCAAGCTGGCCGCCGAAGGCCTGGCGCTGGAGCGCACACGCTTCAGCTACGCCACCGGACGCCTGGTGCTGTGGAGCGCCCAGCCCGGCCTGGTCGACGCCAACGGCGCGGTGCTGCGCGGCAGCGGCATCGAGCGGCTGGCGATTGCCGACCCCAAGCTGGCGCCCTATGGCCAGGCCGCCATCGAGGTGCTGACCCGGCTGGGGCTGCTGGCCACGCTGCAACCACGGCTGGTGCAGGGCAAGAGCATCGCGCAGGCCCACCAATTCGCTGCCAGCGGCAACGCCACGCTGGGCTTCGTCGCCTTGTCCCAGGTGCAGAAGGACGGTGTGATCGGCCAAGGTTCTGCCTGGATCGTGCCGGCCGATCTGCATGCGCCCCTGCGCCAGGATGCCATCCTGCTGCTGCCCGGCAAGGACAAGGCCGCGGCCAGCGCCTTGCTGGCCTATCTGCGCAGCGACGCCGCGCGGCGCATCGCCGCCGGCTATGGCTACGGGTTCTGACCGATGGATGCCGCCTGGTTCGGACCCACGGCCTGGCCGGCCATCTGGCTGACGCTCAAGCTGGCCGGCGCGACCACCTTGCTGCTGCTGCTGCTGGCCACGCCACTGGCCTGGTGGCTGGCGCACAGCCGCTCGCGCTGGCAGGCGCTGGTCTCGGCGCTCGTGACGCTTCCGCTGGTGCTGCCACCCACGGTGCTGGGTTTTTACCTGCTGGTGGCGCTGGGGCCGCATGGGCCGCTCGGTGCGCTGAATGAGTCGCTGGGCCTAGGCCCGCTGACCTTCAGTTTCAGCGGCTTGCTGATCGGCTCGCTGATCTACTCGCTACCCTTTGCGGTGCAGCCGATCCAACGCGCCTTCGAGGCCATCGGCGCGCGGCCCCTGGAAGCGGCCGCTACTTTGCGCGCCAGCCCGCTGGACGCTTTCTTCAGCGTGGCGCTGCCGCTGGCCCGGCCAGGCCTGCTCACCGCGGCGGTGCTGAGCTTCGCGCACACGCTGGGCGAATTCGGCGTGGTGTTGATGATCGGCGGCAACATCCCGGGTCAGACCCAGCTGATCTCGATGCTGATCTACGGCCATGTGGAGGCGATGGAGTACCGCCAGGCCCACGCGCTTGCGGCGGCGATGCTGCTGTTCTCCTTCCTGGTGCTGGTGGCCCTGAACCTCTTGAGCCGGCGTCAGAGCCGGGTGGCCCGATGACTGACCCACGTCAGCCGCAAGAGCCAGACTGCGAAGTGCGCCTGCAACTGCAGCGCGCGGATTTCAGCCTCGATGTGGATCTGCGCTTTCCGAGCCGCGGCATCACGGCGCTGTTCGGCGCCTCAGGCTCGGGCAAGACCACGGTGCTGCGCTGCATCGCCGGCCTGGAGCGCCAGGGCCGCGGGCGCGTGCGCATCGGTGCGGACTGCTGGCAGGACGATGCGCAATCGCTGTTTCTGCCCACCTGGCGGCGGCCGCTGGGATATGTGTTCCAGGAGGCCAGCCTGTTCGATCATCTGGATGTGGCCGGCAATCTGCGCTACGGCCTCAAGCGCAGCGCGGGCCGCTCAGGCGAGGTGGCTCTGGCCCAGGCGCTTGAACTGCTGGGCATCGGCGGCCTGTTGGCACGCCGGCCACATCAGCTCTCGGGCGGCGAGCGACAGCGCGTGGCGATTGCGCGCGCGCTGGCCACCCAGCCGCGCTTGCTGCTGCTGGACGAGCCGATGGCCGCCCTGGATGCCGAACGCCGCCAGGAGATCCTGCCATGGCTGGAGCGGCTGCGCGATGAGCTGGCCCTGCCCATGGTCTATGTCAGCCACGCGGCCGACGAGGTGGCGCGACTGGCCGACACCCTGGTGATGCTGCGCAAGGGCCGCGTGCTGGCGCAAGGGCCGATCCAGGCACTGATGCTGCGCGACGATGCGCCCGATCTGTTCGGCGAGGACGCCGCCACGCTGCTGAGCGGCCAGGTGGCCGAACGCGATGCCGCCTATGGCCTGCTGCGCATCGCCTTCGACGGCGGCAGCGTCTGGCTGCGCGACACCGGCCTGCCGCTGGGCCGCCAGGTGCGGCTGCGGCTGCTGGCGCGCGACATCAGCCTGACCCTGGATGAGCCGCACGCCACCAGCGTGCAGAACCACTGGCCGGGCATCGTCGAGGCGATCCTGCCGGACCGCCATGCGTCGCAGCGGCTGGTTCGCTTGCGCTGCGGCGGCTCGCAGGTGCAGGCGCGGCTGACGCGACGCGCAGTCGACGCGCTGGCGCTGGCGCCGGGTCAAACGGTCTGGGTCCAGCTGAAGTCGGCCGCGCTGGTCGGCTGATCCGCGGCAGCGGCGCCGGATGCCGCTCAGCGCGCCACCACGCTGGTATCCCGGCCTGCACGCTTGGCCTCGTACAGGGCGCGATCGGCGCTCTCCAGCAACCGCGTCAGCGTCTGCCCTGCATGCGGATAGACCGCAATGCCGATGCTGGCCGACACTTCGGCGCGCACGCCCTCATAGGGTTGGCGCAGCGCGGCCAGCAAGCGCCGGCCCAGGTCCAGCGCGACAGCCTCGTCAGCATGGGCCAGCAGGACCAGGAACTCGTCGCCGCCTGTTCGCGCCGCCACATCATTGGCACGGATGCTCTGCTCGATCCGTGCCGCCACCGCCTTCAGCAGCTGATCCCCGCAGGCATGGCCCTGTTCATCATTAACCTGCTTGAAGTTGTCCAGATCGATGGCCAGCAGCGCCAGCGGCCCGAGCTCGCGCTCCGCGCTGGCCAGCTGCAGCTGCGCCAGCTCCATGAAGAGGCCGCGATTGGCCAGGCCGGTCAGCAGGTCGTGGTTGGCCCTATGCCTGACATCGGCCATCAGCTGCGAAGCCTGAACAATGGCCTGCCCGACCGCCTGCGCCTCGTATAGCTGCACGGTCGGCAGCCGCACCGCCTTGCCGTCGCCCAGCGCCAAGGCCGCGTCATTGAGCTGCTGCACCGAGGACAGCACGCGATTGGCCTGCCGCACCGCCAGCCACAGGCCCAGGCCGAACAGCGCCAGCGCGCCGGCCAGGAATCCCGCCAGCCGCGCCAGCTCGGCCTCATAGGTGCTCTTGGGGGCGCCAATCGCCAGCGTCCACGGCCAGCGCGGCAGCGGCAGGTGGAAGGTCATGACGCGCTGGCCTTCCTTGGTCAGCGTCTCCAGCGAGCCGGCCGTGCGCGTCTGCACCCGTTCCAGCAATGCCGGCACCGCTTTCTGGCCGACGAAACGCTCGGCGTCGCGTGAACGGCCGACGATGGCGCCCGAACTGTCCAACACCGCCACCAGCCAGCCCTCAGGCAAGGTCTGGCTAAGCAGCACCCGGTTGATGCGATCCGGCGACAGGCCCACATTCAGGCTGTAGACAACCTCGCTGCCGCGCAGCACCGGCACACCCATCGCCAGAACCGGCCTTCCCACTACCGGCCCAGGAAACAAATCCGTCAGCACGGTCTCGCCGCGGCTGAAGACCTGCCCGATCTGTGCGGGCGTGCCTGTCTGCGGAAGCACGCTGCCCCAGGGTCTGACCGTGTTCATCACCTGTCGCCCTGCACTGTCGGTGAGCACATAGTTGTAGACCGTCTGGGTCTTGAGTGCATCACTGGCCACGCCGTGGAAGCGTTCGAACTCACCGCGGCGCAAGGTCTCGGATGTCGCGAGCACATTGAGACCTGACTCGATGGCCGACAACTCGCTGTCGAGCTGGGCGCTGATGCGCCGCGCCAGCACCTCGGCCTGGCTGTAGAGCACCTGCCGTTTCAGCTGCAGGTTCATCACGGCCAGGTAGATCGACACCGCCAGCGCTGGCAAGGCGCACAGCAGCACCAACAGCGCAAGGCTCGTTCGCAAGGAGAGCTGGCGCGCACCACCCAGGGAAGCGGCGCTGCTGCCCGAGCTGGCGTCCAAACTGCTGGCCGACAGTCGCTCATCCGTCACGGTGATCCCCTCACGGCAAGGTCCGTCCGCTGCGCCTGAAGACTGCAGTCGGGCTGAGCCGCCACATCGAGGCCTGCAGGCGCAGCCGGGACGGGCGTGTCGCCGCAGTCTAACGAAGTTCCTCGCCACCTCGCACGGCTGCAAGTTTGCTCAGTCGTCCAGCATCAGCAGGGCTTCGTCGCGCCAATAGGCGACCGCCGCAAAGTAGCCTTCCCACACGCAGCCATTGCAGCCGCGGCCGCAGCAGCTGGTCGGCTCGGGCGGCTGCTCGCGCAGCGCAAGGCCGCGCGCAGCGGCACGTTGCAGCAGATGATCGAGCACCGCCTGGGCGGTCTCGCGGTCGGTGATCGGGAAGTCCACGGGCTCTCGGCTCCTGCAGGGTCAGATGCGCGGGGCCGCAGCATAGCCGGCCTTTCAGGCGGGCCGCGTCAGCAGCTCCAGCGCCGTGGCGAAGTCCAGCGCCTGCACGGCCTCGCCCAGGCGCCCGAAACTGGCGTCGCCCAGCGCCTGCCGCAAGGCCGGACTGAGTTGCTCGAAGCGCTCCAGCGCGGCCATGTCCTGCTGCCGCAACAGGGCCGCCAGCCCCTCCAGATCGCCTGCTGCGAGCGCAAGCGGCTCAGCGCCCCCAGGCGTGCTGGCCTCTGCGGCACGCTGCTCCGCCAGCGGCGCTTGTGCGGCGGCCGTCAGCTGCGCCAGGGCCTGCGCGGTGGCCTGCAGGGCCGGCCCGGCATCCAGCCCCTGGATCAGGGCCTGCTCGGCCGCGCCGGCGCAGCCCTGCAACTCGCGGGCGCCCAGCAGGCTTGCCGTGCCGCGCAGCTTGTGCAGCTGGGCGGCGCGCGCCTGCCGCAGCGGCGCCGTCTCCAGGCCTTCAGCGCGGGTCAGCGCCGGGCCATCGGTTTCACCCAGCAGGCGGGCCAGCATGCGCAGGAACAGCGGCACATCGTCACCCAGCCGCCGGGCCACGTCCGCCGCATCGATACCCGCGATCAGCGGCCAGCCCGTGGGCTGCTCCGGCTCGAGGCGGTCGGCGGCGCCCAGGCGCAGCACCTGACCGCGCACCCGCTCCACCGCGCTCCGGACGGCGCGAATCAGGCGTTGCGGCTCCAGCGGTTTGGTCAGGAAATCGTTCATGCCCGCCGCCTCGGCACGGCGCCGCTCCTCGCCCAGTGCGCCGGCGGTCAACGCCAGCACCGGCAGCTGAGTCAGCCCGAGCTCGGAGCGCAGCCGCCGGGTGGCCTCGTGGCCGTCCATCTCGGGCATCTGCACATCCATCAGCACGATGTCGAAGCCCTGCGGCTCGGCACGCAGCAAGTCCAGCGCGATACGGCCATTGCCCGCCGTCCTGACCAGAGCGCCTTCGCGCTCCAGCAGCCGGCTCGCCACTTCGAGATTGATGTCGCTGTCATCCACCACCAGCACGCGCACCCCTTCCAGCCAATGGGCGCCAACGGCGTCCAGCCGGGTCGCCTCGACCACGCGCGCGGTCGAGCCGGTGTGGCGGGCGATGCCCTGGTTCACGGCATCAAACAGCGCCGAAGCACTGAGAGGCTTGGTCAGCACCTCGTCGATCACCGGCTTGCGGCCCGTGCGGGCTTCGACCTCGGCACGCAGACGCGTGCGTTCCTGCGCGGACACGATCAGCGCCGCGGGCATCTGCTCAACACCTTGCTCGCCCAGCAATGCCTGTAAGGCCTGCAGCCCGTCCATGCCGGGCATCTGCCAGTCGACCAGCAGGGCGTCCGGCGCCGGCAGCCCGGCCGCCTGGCGCGTCCGGCAGTGCGCCAGCATCTGCACGCCGCCCTCCAGCGACGTGACGCGCCAGCCCAGCGAACGGCATACGCCGGCCATCAGCTCACGGTCGCTCGCGTTGTCGTCGACCAGCAGGATGTCAATGCCCGCCGCCGGAGCATCGGCAGGCAGCGCGGCCAGCGTGCTGTCGAAAGGCAGCTTCACCGTGAAGGTGCTGCCCTCGCCGGGCTGGCTCTGCACCTCGACATCGCCGCCCATCATGCGCGCCAGGCGGCGCACGATCGACAGGCCCAGGCCGGTGCCGCCAAAGCGGCGCGTGGTCGAGGCATCGGCTTGCGAGAAGGGGTCGAAGAGCTCCGGCAGCACCTCCGGCGCGATGCCGATGCCGCTGTCGCGAACGCTCCAGCGCAGCCAGATCCGCTGCATCTCATCCGCTTCGGGCTGCACGGCCACCAGCACCTCACCGCGCTCGGTGAACTTGAGTGCATTGCTGATCAGGTTGGAGAGGATCTGGCGCAGCCGCAGCGCGTCGCCAACTACGGCGGGCGGCAGCGCAGCCGCGGCCTGCACACGCAAGCTGATCGACTTGGCCTCGGCCTGCGGCGAGAACAGCGCCGCCAGCTCACCCAGCAGCTCAGCCGGGCTGAACGGCGCCGTTTCCAGCTGCATCTCGCCGGCCTCGATCTTGGCCAGGTCCAGCACATCGTTGATGATGCCCAGCAGCGAGCGGCCGGCAATCTGAAGCTTGCTCAGCAGCTGGCGCTGATCGCCGTCCAGCCGCGTCTGTTCCAGCAGGTGCGAGATGCCGATCACCGCATTCATCGGCGTTCGGATCTCATGGCTCATATTGGCCAGGAACATGCTTTTGGCGGCGTTGGCCTGCTCGGCCACGTCCTTGGCATGCAGCAGGGCCGCCTCGAAGCGCCGGCGCTCGGAGATGTCCTGCGCAATCCCCAGATAGCCGATCGCAGCGCCGGCCGCATCGCGCATCGCCGTCACCACCAGGGAGACCGGCAGCACGCTGCCATCCTTACGCACATAGCTCCATTCCTGGGTCTCGGCGCCGTCCAGCTCGGGCTTGTAGACGAACACGCGGAAGCCCTCGACCGGCTCGCCATACTCGGCACTCAGCGCCACGCCGCGCGCCTGCACCTCATGCGGAAGATGCAGCACTGCGGCGGTAGTGTTGCCGACCAGCTCCTCGGCCCGGTAGCCCAGCATCTGCTCGGCGCCGGCATTGAAGAGCGTGATCGTGCCGTGCGGATCGGTGGCGATGATGGACAGTTCGGTGGCCGCGCGCAGCACACCGGCCAGCAGCCCGGCCACGCGCCTGAGCTCCAGTTCCGCGGTCTTGATGGCGGTGATGTCCTGCTGCGTGCCGTACATCCATTCGGGCTTGCCGTCGGCCGTGCGGGTGACCAGCCGGCCACGGGTCTGCACCCACACCCAGTCGCCCGACTTGTGGCGCATGCGGTACTCGCAGGCGTAATAGGGCTGCTCGCCTTTCAGGTGCAGCCGCAGCCGCTCCTGCGCCAGCGCCGCGTCCTCCGGATGGCTCAGCTTCAGCCAGGTCTGGACGCTGAAGGGCAGCAGCTCATCCAGGTGGTAGCCCAACTTCTCTGCATAGCGCTCATCCAGGCTGATCTCGCCGCTATGCAGGTTCCAGGCCCAGGTGCCGACATCGGTGCCCTCGATCACATTGGCCAGGCGCTGGCTCTCGGCCGCCAGCGCTCGCCGGCTGGCCATGACCTCGGTGACATCGTGCACGATCACATAGAAGCCGAGCACCTGGCCGTCCACCACATCAGGCAGGTACTGCGCCAGCGTGTTGCGCGCCCCCTGGCCACCGAGCCGCTGCAGTGTGTACTCGAAGTGCTGAGGCTCACCGCGCAAGGCGCCTTCCACATGCGGGCGCAGCTTGTCGAAGAGCGACTCGCCCACCAGCTCGGGCATGGTCATGCCGCGCACCTGTTCCGCCGGTATGCCGAACCAGGACAGATAGGCCTTGTTGGCCACCCGGTTGCGCAGCTTTGAGTCCCAGTAGCCGATCAGCGAAGGCACGGAGTCCAGCACCGTCTGCATATCGCGCCGCGCCGTTTCCAGCTCGGCCGTGCGCTCGGCCACCTGCTGCTCCAGGCGCTGGCTGAAATCCTGCTGGCGGCGCTCGGCGTCCTTGCGCTCGCGGATGTCGCGCAGCAGCAGCGCCACGCCAATCACCCGGCCACGCCGCGAACGGATGGCCCCGGCCGTGATGGACAGATCAATGCCGCTGCCGTCGGCATGGCGCCGCGTCGAGTCGAACGGGGCCACTGTTTCGCCGCGCACGATCCGCGCCAGCAGCTCCGTCTCTTCATGGCTGCGCGAGTCCTCCAGCAGCAGGCCGGCCAGGGGCTGGCCCAGCGCCTGCGCTGTGCTGTAGCCGAACAGCTGCTCGGCCGAGCGGTTCCAGATGATGACGCGGCCGTCCAGGCCCTCGCCGATGATGGCATCGGCTGAGTTCTCGATGATGGTGGCCAGTTGCGCCTGCTGCTCGGCATGCTCACGCTTGCCGGCACGGCTGGCGCGGATCACACCCACCAGGGCAGCCAAGAGCAAGGTGGACAGCAGGCCGGCCAGGAACACCGTGCCCGGTCGGGTCTGGTTCAAGCGCTCCACGAAGCTCGGCCGGGCGTGCAACTCGATCACCCAGCGCCGCCCCAGCACCTCTTGCACGCTACGCATCAGCAGGCCGGAGGCGCCGTCTGCTGGTGCACGCGCCATCGCGGCGGGCTCCGACGAGTCAAAGACCAGCTCACCCAACGCACCCGGCTCGCCAGCGCTGATGTCGCGCAGCCGGATGTCATAGCTGGCGCCAGCCATGCCGAAGTCCGCCAGCACCTCCGCCAATGCCAACGGCGCATAGGTCCACCCCAGTGTGGCGGCCTCGCGCTGCGCTTCGGTCTGCAGCGGCATGCCGGTGCGGTAGACCGGCAACAGCAGCAGCAGCGAGCGCTGCTTCTCGCCCTGCAGCTGCACCAGCGTGATCGGGCCGGTCAGCGTGGGCTCGCCGCTGCGCATCGCGGCCTGCGCCGCCTGACGGCGATTAGTCTCGGAGGCGATATCCAGGCCCACGGCCGCCCTGTTGCGTTCGACCGGCTCGATGTACTGGATCACGAAGCGCTCGCCCGCGTGCGGCTCCAAGGCCCGGATGGCGAACTCCGGCCAGCCATCGGACTTGGCGCTTGCAGTGAAGCGGGCCTCCTGCTCAAGCGGCACGCGGCGGATGAAGCCGAAGCCCCGGGCGCCGGGAAACTCGCGTTCCACATCACGGGTGCGGCTGTAGCGCTGGAACTGTTCGCGCGTCAAGCCATCGCCACCGGCCAGGGCCACCGCACCACGCGCACCCCGCACCCCATAGGCATACAAGCGCATGCGCTGCAGCAACTGCTCGCTGACCAGCTCAGCCTGCTCGGCAAAGCTCTCTTGCGCTTGCTGGCGGTTGTGAAAGTCCTGACTCCAGGCCGCCGCCAGACTCAGGCACAAGCCAAGTACCAGTGCAGCGGCCGTCCAGGCCAGCACGCGGGCAGATTCTTTCGACCTTCTCGGCATCGGAGCGATTCGCGGCTGCGGGGGCGATCAGTGGCTGACCGGTTGAGTATCGGTCACAGCCGGGCCGGGCGACTCAGGCGCGGGCGCGCAGGCGCAGACGCCGCGCGAATGCCTCGACCTCGGCTGGCACCGCGGGGCGGCGTTCCGTCAGGTCCGCCAGCAAGGCGCGCAGCAGGCGTCGCAAGGTCTCGGGCTGCGGCGTCAGCGGGCCGGCGAAATGCACCTGCCGCTCATCCAGCAGCACCAGCGTCGGGAAGGTCTCGACATCGAAGTCGCCCAGCAGCGCGGCCTCGTCCTCGATGTCGACCCAGTGCAGCTGCAAGGCCACGCCCTCGGCGGCGAGCTCGGCACCGACCTGCGCCAGCACCGGTTCGTAGGCTTCGCACAACCGGCACCAGGCCGCGCACAGGCAGGCCAGCTGAAGTTGGGCCATCAGGCCGAGACGGGCAGGCCCGCGGCGTCGAAGAAACCCTCGAACAGCGCCGAGCTCAGATAGCGCTCGCCCGAATCCGGCAGCACGACGACGAGGGTCTTGCCGGCATTCTCGGGCTTGTGGGCCAGGCGCACCGCCACCGCGGCGGCGGCACCGCAGGAGATGCCCGCGAGGATGCCCTCCTCGCGCGCCAGGCGGCGGGCGAAGGCGATGGCCTCCTCGTTGCTGACCTGCTCGATGGCGTCCACCAGCGACAGGTCCAGCACCTCCGGCACAAAGCCGGCGCCGATACCTTGGATCTTGTGCGGCGCGGGTTTGATCTCTTCGCCGGCGCGGGCCTGTGTCAGCACCGGGCTGGCACTGGGTTCCACCGCGACCGACTGGATCGCCTTGCCCTGGGTCTTCTTGATGTAGCGCGAGATGCCGGTGATGGTGCCGCCGGTGCCGACGCCCGAGACCAGGATGTCGATCGCGCCGCCGGTGTCTTCCCATATCTCCGGGCCGGTGGTGGCTTCGTGGATGGCCGGGTTGGCCGGGTTCTTGAACTGCTGCAGCAGCACATAACGGCCCGGTGCGGACGCCGCAATCTCCTCGGCCTTGGCGATGGCGCCCTTCATGCCCTTGGCGCCCTCGGTCAGCACCAGCGTGGCGCCATAGGCCAGCAGCAGCTTGCGCCGCTCGATGCTCATGGTCTCGGGCATGGTCAGCGTGATCGGGATGCCGCGCGAGGCCGCGACGAAGGCCAGCGCGATGCCGGTGTTGCCGCTGGTCGGCTCGACGATCTCCTTACCGGGGCCAAGCAGTCCGCGCTTCTCGGCGTCCCAGATCATGGCAGCGCCGATGCGGCACTTGACCGAGTAAGCCGGGTTGCGCCCCTCGATCTTGGCAAGCACGGTGGCACCAGCACCGTCGGTGATGCGGTTCAGACGCACGAGCGGGGTGCGGCCGATGGAAAGCGAGTTGTCGTCGTAGATGCGGGTGCTCATGGGCGGACTGTGCTGGATCTTGGGAAGGCCAAGGTTAGCCAGCGGCCTGGCGCCGGTCAAAGAACTATTCGTTGCTTCGATATGCGAGGCAGCGATGAGTGGCACTGCTTCGCTCCGATTTAAGTAATGGCCGGGGCCGGTCGCCTCTCCCAAAAGCACATCCATTACCAGTCCATGAGCCCCCCGCCCGCCAACCCGAACACCCGAAGCAGCCGAGGCGCCGGGCTCAGCCGCGCCGCCCTGTCGCGCAAGAACGCTGCGCCACCGACACGTGGCCCGCTCCCGGGCCAGCAGGCTGCGCTCAGGAACGAGGACGGGGAGCCCGCCACCCTGCGACGCGCCGCCTACCGCGCCAGGCCGGGCGCAGCCGAGGGCGCCCTGGGATGGCACGACGCGCTGCACATCACCCTTGGCGTGCTGCTGGGCGTGCCCCTTCTGGTGGCTCTGCTGCTGGCCCTGCGCCTGATGGGCGACGGCATGAGTGCGGCCAGCCACCTCAGCGAGGCCAAGGCGCTGCGCAGCGCGCTGATCTGCCAGAACGGCGAGGTCGTGCGCGGCGATGGCACGCTGCGCGACCTCATGCTGGCCGATCCGGTCTTCGTCTGCACCGAGTGGCGCACCCTGCAGAGCCTGGAGGCCGACGAGGCCGCCCTCAGGCGCTGACGTCAGTACATCGTCGCCCGCTGCCGCGCCTCCAGCGCTGCGTCGTAGCTGCTGCCGTCAAAACCCTGGCTCAGCCCGGCGATGATGCTGCCGGTCGACGGCAAGCTGGCGCGCTCGACATGGGACGCCGCATCCCACAGCCCCGAGCGCTTGACCGCGCGGGCGCACTGGAAGAAGACCTTGTGCACCTCGACCACCAGCACCGAACGCGGCAGCCTGCCTTCACCGTCCGGGCCGTCGACCGCAAAGCGCTGCAGCAGCGCCGGTGCGGCGCTGAGCCGCCCGCGGCCCATCACGCGGAAGGCCTCGCCGATGCCGGGGATCAGGAACAGCAGCGAGAGCTCGGGGTCGCTGAGCAAATTGCGCAGGCTGTCGATGCGGTTGTTGCCGCGCCGGTCGGGCATCAAGAGCGTGCGGCCCGCATCGACCACGTCCACCAGCGTGCCCGGCGCGTCGCCGCGCGGCGAGGTGTCGATGCGGCCGGTCTGCGCGTCACGCGTGGCCAGCACACAGAAGGGCGAGGCCTCGATGAAGGGGCGGTACAGCGCATGGATGTGGTCGCACTCCTTGTCCAGCGTGGCTCGTGCAGCGGCGCCGTTCAGCGCCGGGTCCGGGTAGATCGCGCGCAGCGCGGCCAGGTCGGCCAGGTCGTGGCAGCGGTCTTGCCAAGGTTCGTCCTTGTCCATGCTCAGAGTCCTCCGAAAACCTTTTTCAGGATGGCGCTGCCGCTTCCCACCGGGTCCTGGCGGATTTTCTTCTCTTCCTGAGCAATCATCAGGAACAGGCCGTCCAGCGCGCGGCGCGTGACATAACCCTGAATATTGGCGTCCTCGGGCTTGACCAGCCCCAGGCCCAGGGCCTTGCCCGCCACTGCGTTGTATTTGTCGGCCAGCGCCACCTTCTCGGTGCTACGGGTGACGATGGGCAGGAACTTCTCGGTCAGCGGCGCGCGCGTCTTGGCGGCGAAGAACTGCGTCACCGCATCGTCGCCACCGCGCAGCAGCTTCAGCCCGTCCTCCACGCTCATGGACTTCACCGCATTGACCAGCAGCGGCCTGGCCGCCGGTACCGCCGCCTCGGCCGCGCGGTTCATCGCGGTGACCAGTTCATCCACGCGCTTGCCCTGGCCGGTGGCCTTCAGCACCTTGACGGCGTCCTTCAGATAGCCAGGCAGCTCGATACGCACCAGCGGATTGCCCAGGAAGCCGTCGTTGCGGCCCAGCTGGCTGACCGCGGCACTGGCTCCGCGCTCAAGTGCAGCACGGATTCCGGACGCCGCATCGGTTTCGGTGAGGCCAGCAG
The DNA here is from genome assembly GCA_013824165.1 of Methylibium sp. Lineage (GTDB taxonomy): Bacteria > Pseudomonadota > Gammaproteobacteria > Burkholderiales > Burkholderiaceae_C > JACDQM01. The sequence continues at coordinate 17,808 of PNNH01000064.1, forward strand.
CCTGCGCCGCGCTCAGGCCGAACGGCAGCGCCAGTGCGGCGCAGGTGAATTGACGACGATGCAGGGACATGACGGGCCTCTTCTCAATCAGGAGGCCCGATCTTGCCATTGCTCTCTGGCGGCAAAGCCGTCTCAGGCCACGCGCTGACCTTTCACCAGCACCTCGCGCATCACCGGAAACCCGTCCACCTCGCTGACGCGCAGCAGGTCGGCGCGCAGGCCAGGTGCGATCTGGCCGCGGTCGTGCAGGCCGCAGGCCTGGGCCGGGTTCAGGCTGACGACGCGCATCGCCTCGGCCGGCGAGAAGCCGGCCTCGCTCTGCAGGCGCCAGGCGGCCTGCAAGAGGCTGGTGGGCACATAGTCGGAGGACAGCATGTCCAGCACGCCCTCACGTGCCAAGTCCACCGCTGCCACATTGCCCGAGTGCGAACCGCCGCGGATCACATTGGGTGCGCCGGCCACTGTCGCCAGCCCAAGCTGCTTGGCATGCCGCGCCGCCAGCAGCGTGGTCGGGAACTCGCTCATCTGCGCGCCCAGCGCCACTGCCTCGTCCACATGGGCGATGGTGGTGTCGTCATGCGTGGCCAGCGCCACCCCGTGCTGGCGTGCGAAGTCAGCGAACCAGGCGCGATTCGGCTCGGCGTACTCAGCCTGGCGCTGCGGCGCGATGCGCACCTCTTCGTCGAACTGCGCATCGGTCCAGCCCTTCTTGCCGGTGTAGTAGACACGAGCATGCTCGATGTCGGTCCACTGGCGCTGGCCGGGCGTGTGGTCCATCAGCGAGAGCAGCTTCAGGCGCGGATGGTGGGCGAAGGGCTCGAACAGCTCGCGCGCATTCGGCGCCGGCAGCTCGCAGCGGATGTGGATCAGGTGGTCGGCGCGCAGTGCGCCGGCCGCGTCGAGCTTGTCCAGCAGCGCCAGCACCTCGGCCTGGCTGCGCGCGCGAAAGCCCACGCCGTAAGGATCGCCCACTCCAATGGCATCGAACACCGTCGTGATTCCGGCGGCCGCCACCTCGGCGTCATGCGCCTGCAGCGCGCCCAGCATCGGAAAGACGATCTTGGGCCGCGGCGTGACATGGCGCTCCAGATTGTCGGTATGCACCTCCACCAGGCCGGGCAGCAGCCAGTCGCCGCCCCAGTCCTCGGCCTGCGGCAGGCTGCTGCGGCCGTGGTCGACGGCGGCGATGCGGCCGTCCTCGATCAAGACCTGACCCTGGATGGTCTCGCCGGCCAGCACGATGCGTGCGTTGTGGATCAGTCGCTGGCGGCTCATCATGCAGCTTCCTTGTGTGTTTCAGCGGGTGTGGGGGCGCCCATGGTATGGCAGCGGCTGGCCACGGCGTCGCGCACTTCCTCGTCGTGGAAGATGCCGACGATGGCGGTGCCGGCCGCCTTCGCTTCCTCGATCAGCTCAATCACCACACGGCGGTTCATCGCATCCAGCGAGGCGGTGGGTTCGTCCAGCAGCAGCAGCTCGGCCGGCGCGATGAAGCCACGCGCGATGTTGACGCGCTGCTGCTCGCCGCCCGAGAAGGTGGCCGGCGGCAGACCCCACAGGCCCTGCGGCAGGTTCAGCCGCGCCAACAGCTCGGCGGCCTGCTCGCGGGCAAGCTGCTCGTCCGTCTCTCCGGCCGAGATCGCGCGTTCGGCCACCACCTCCAGCGCCGAGACGCGTGGCAGCACGCGCAGGAATTGGCTCACAAAAGCCAGCGCGCGGCGGCGCAAGGCGATCACCTGCTGCGGCGCGGCCTGCACCAGGTCCAGCGTCGCGCCATCGGCGGTGTTGACGAGCAGCTGGCCGCCATCGGCGCCATAGCTGCCGTACAGGCATTTCATCAGCGTGCTCTTGCCCTGGCCGGAGGGGCCGACCAGGGCCAGGCATTCGCCGCGTGCGACCGTCAGCGAGACCGCGTTCAGCACCGGCAGGCGCAGGCCCTCGCGCAGATGCAGCGTGAAGGTCTTGTGCAGGCCGCGCACATCGAGAACCGGCTGCTTGTTCATGGCGCCACCACCGAAGAGACGAGAAGTTGCGTGTAGGGGTGCTGCGGATCGTCCAGCACCCGGTCGGTCAGGCCCTGCTCGACGATGCGGCCCTGGCGCATCACCAGCGTGCGCTGCGCCAGCAGACGGGCCACGCCGAGGTCATGTGTGACGATCAGGGCCGACAGGTGCAGGCGCGCCACCAGGCTGCGGATCAGGTCCAGCAGCCGGGCCTGCACCGAGACGTCCAGGCCCGAGGTCGGCTCGTCCATCAGCACCAGGCGCGGATGCGTGACCAGATTGCGCGCGATCTGCAGGCGCTGGCGCATGCCGCCGGAGAAGGCCTTGGGGCTGTCGTCGATGCGCTCGGCATCCAACTCCACCGCGCTCATCCACTGGCGGCCCTGCTCGCGCAGCGTGTCGAAGCGGCGCTCGCCCAGCGCCATCAAGCGCTCGCCCACATTGGCACCGGCGCTGACGTTCATGCGAAGGCCGTCGGCCGCATGCTGCTCGACAAAGCCCCATTCGGTGCGCGCCAGCAGGCGGCGCTCGCGCTCAGGCAGCGCATGCACGTCCACCCAGGCTTCGCTGGCGCGGCGGTAATGCACATGGCCCGGCGCGCAGGCAATGCGGCCGGCGATGCAGTTCAGCAGGCTGCTCTTGCCTGAGCCCGATTCGCCGACGATGGCCAGCACCTCGCCGGGATGCAGCTCCAGACTGGCGTCTTGCACCGCGTAAGCGCCGTCGCGCGCGCCGGGGTAACGCAGGTTCAGGCCCTGCACCTTCAGCAGCGGCTCGGCATGCATGTTGGCGTTCATTGCAGCGTTCCTCCCGCCAGCGGCACGACAAAGCTGAAGCCGTGGCGCGTGAAGCCCAGGTGTTCGTAGAAAGCATGCGCGTCCACGCGCTTGGCATTGCTGGACAGCGCCAGCTTGTAGCAGCCGCGTGCCCGCGCCACCGCCATGGCCTGCTCCATCAGCAGGCGGCCCAGCCCCAGGCCTTGGGCCTTGGGATGCACGGCCACGTCTTCCACCAGCGCTTCGGGCGCTTGGGAGTGCGCCAGCAGCGGAAGGATGTAGAGTGTCAGGCAGCCCAGCACCTCGACACGGCCGCCCTGGTCCGCCACCTCGGCCAGCCAGAGCTCGGCACCCAGCGCCTGCATGGCCTGCCAGCTTTGCAGCGCGCCGTCCAGCGGCACGTCTTCCGCCGCATCCAGCCCGCTTGCGACGAACAGCCCCAGCACCGCCGGCAGATCGGCCGCCGTGCCCGGGCGCAGTCGCGTCTCGGCGATCGCGAAGCTCGCGTCTTGCTTCTTCTCACTCATGGCTGAGTTCCTTTCTGCGCCTGCTGTTGCAGCTCTTGCTGCTCGCAGCAATGGTCGGTGTCCGAGCAGGTCCACAGCGTCTCGCCGCCGGCCAGCGGCACTTCGTCCAGATAGCTCGTCGTGCAGCCGCACAGCGCGCAGGCATGGCCTTGCGGCTCGATGTGGAACGGACGGTCGGCGAAGTCCAGGCTCTTCACATCGGTATAGGGCGGCACGGCATACAGGCGCTTCTCGCGCCCGGCGCCGAAGAGCTGCAGCGCCGGCATGCGATGCATCTTGGGGTTGTCGAAGCTGGGGATCGGCGACGGCGCCATCACATAGCGGCCGTTCACCAGCACCGGGTGGTCGTAGCTGCTGTCGATGCGGCCCCAGTGCGCCAGATCCTCGTAGAGCTTCACATGGATCAGGCCATATTCCTGGAAGGCATGCAGGCGCGCGGCCTCGCTGCGGCGCGGCTCCAGCTTGTACAGCGGCTCGGGCTGCGGCACCTGGTAGACGAGGATCTGCGCCTCGGTCAGCGCGCGCTCGGGGATGCGGTGGCGGGTCTGGATGAGGCTGGCCTCGGCCGTGCGCTCGGTGGTCGCCACGCCGGTGGTGCGGGCGAAGAAGCGGCGGATGTTGACGGCATTGGTGGTGTCGTCCGCGCCCTGGTCGATCACCTTGAGCGTGTCGGCGCGGCCGATCACCGCCGCGGTTACCTGAATGCCGCCGGTGCCCCACCCATAAGCCAGCGGCATCTCGCGCGAACCGAAAGGCACCTGGTGACCGGGAATGGCAACCGCCTTCAGCAGGCTACGGCGGATCATGCGCTTGGCGCGCTCGTCCAGGTAGGCGAAGTTGTAGCCCTGGGCGGTGCTGTGGGTTTGGCTCATTCCTGTTGCTCCTCTCGGATCGCGCGCAGCATCTGCAGCTCGGACTCGAAGGTCACGTAATGCGGCAGCTTCAGATGCTGGACGAAGCCCGAGGCCTCGACGTTGTCGCTGTGCGCGAGCGCGAACTCCTGCTGCTGCGCCGGGCTGGTGAGGGTTTCGTCGAACTCGTCGGCGCGCAGCGCGCGATCCACCAGGCTCATCGCCATGGCTTTGCGCTCGGCATGGCCCAGCACCAGGCCGTAGCCGCGCGTGAACTGCGGCGGCCGCTCGGCGCTGCCGACAAACTGGTTGACCATCTGGCATTCGGTCAGCTCGATCTCGCCGATCTCGATCGCGAAACCCAGCTCGTCGGGCACCATCTCCACCGCGACATGGCCATGGCGGATCTCGCCGGCAAAGGGGTGGGTGTTGGCATAGCCGCGCTGCGTGCTGTAGGCCAGGCCCAGCACCCAGCCCTCGTCGCCGCGCGCCAGCATCTGCAGGCGTGCCGCACGCGGCAACGGATACAGCGGCGGCTCGCGCGTGATGTCCATGGGCTCGGGGTCGCCCGCGGGCGGCGCCTCCTGCTCGATCAAGCCGTCGGCACTGAGAGCGGCCAGCGCATGCGGCATCGGTTCGGCAGGCCCCGCAGGGCTTGCAGGTTCTGACGCCACGGCGTTCTCGGCCTGCAGCAGCCCGAACTCCAGCAGGCGCTGGCTGTAGTCGAAACTCGCGCCCAGCAGCTGGCCACCGGGCAGGTCCTTGAAGATGGAACTGATGCGGCGTTCGCAGCGCATCGCCGCGGTGTCCAGCGGCTCGGCATAGCCCAGACGCGGCAGAGTGCTGCGGTAGGCGCGCAGCAGAAAGGTCGCCTCCAGCGCATCGCCCTGGGCCTGCTTGAGCGCCAGCGCGGCCAGCTCAGGGTCGTACAAGGAGCCCTCGCCCATCACGCGCGAGACCGCCAGGCCCAGCTGCTCGCGCAGCTGCGCCACCTCGATTTCGCGCAGCGCGGGGTCACCGCGGCGCCGCTCGTCCAGCAGCCGCAGCGAAGCGGCGATGGCGGCTTCACCACCTTTGACAGCGACGTACATCTCAGCCCTCTCCGATCTGCGTTGAGCGCGGCAACGCGACGATCTGATCGCCGGCGGCGAACACGATGTCGATGCCGCAGGGGAAGTCGGCCTGCTGCGCCTGGCGCCAGGCCCAGAGCGCATCGCTCACGCCTTCGATGCCCAGCCGGTGTTGATGCTCGATACCCGGCCCCTGCCAGCACAGCGCACCTTCGGCGCTGATGCCATCCACCGCGATCAGCGCGGTGGCGCTGTCCTGCGGCGCCACATCGTCGCCCGGGTTCAGGCGCTGCAGCAGCGCGGGCGTGGCCTCGGCGGCCTTCATCAGCGCGAAGTCGGCCTGCTCAGGCTCGGCCACCAGCTGCGCGCCGCAATGAAAACGGCACCAGGCGCGCAGCGCGGCCTGGTCCAGCAGCGGACTCAGCCACAGCCGCGTGTCGGCATCGAGCAGGGTCAGCAAGCTGGCGGCCAGCGCCGGCTGCAGCGCGGCCGGATGGCCCAGGCCGGCCAACGCCGGCAAGGCCTGGATGCGGCCGGGCCGGCTCATCGCCTCCAGCAGCGTGCGAAAGACCTGCTGGCCGTCATGCACCGGATCAGCAAAGGCCGGGGCCAGCTCGCCCAGGGTTCCGGTGTCGAGAACCGCGCTCATACAACGGCCTCCGTCTGCAGGGTGAAGAACTGCACGCGGCTGGCTTCCACGCGCGAACGCTCTGCGGCCAGCTGCTGCTCACGCGCGGCGCGCAGCGGCGCAATCACCTCGGCCAGCAGCAGGGCCTGCTGATCGGGCTGCTGCAGCAGCGCGTCCAGCGCTGCCACCCACTGCGCCCGCGCCTCGTCGCGGCCCAGCACATAGCCCAGGCCCACGCTGACGGCGCCCTGCGCCGGGCGGTAGCGCAGCGCGCAGCGCGTCACCGTGGCCTCGGCCAGGTTGAAGCGCGCGCCGCTATTGCTGGCGCGGCCGCGCAGCATCACCAGGCCGGCCTCGGGCGCGCGCAGCGGCTCGAAGCGATAGTCGGCCAGCACACGCTCGCCATGGGGCGCCAGCGCGGCGCGCGGCGCCTGGGCCAGCACGGCCAGCCACTGCTGGCGGGCTGCATCGGCGATGGGAAGTGTCTCTGGGTTCATGGCGATGTCATCTAGACCACTTAGGATGGCGGCCAGTATCACCTTCGGACGTGACAGTTTCTTGACCCCATGAGCACAAAGACTGAAACGAACAGCACGCGGCGCTGGGAGCAGATTGCGCAGGAGCTGCGCGCCGATATCGCCAGCGGCCGCTTCGCGCCCGGCACGCGCCTGCCCAACGAGAGCCAGCTGGCCGAGCGCTTCGCCGTGAACCGCCACACGCTGCGCCAGGCGGTGCAGGCGCTGGTGCGCGAGGGCTTTCTGAAGGTGCAGCAAGGCAGCGGCACCTGGGTGCGCGAGCTGGTGCTGGACTACGCGCTGCAGCGCCGCACCCGGCTCTCAGAAAACCTGGCCGAGGCCGGCGAGCGCGCCGAGCGCGAACTGCTCGCGCATGAGCGCTGCGCGGCCGGCAGTTGGGCGCAGGCCTTGAAGGTCAGCCCGGCCAGCCCGGTGGAGCTGCTCTACACCCGCTCGACGGTGCGCGGCCGGCCGATCAGCCTGAGCACCGCCGCTTACCCCTGCCCGCGCCTGGCGGGCATGGCCGAGGCCTTTCAGCGCGAGCGCTCGATCACGCTGGCCTTCCAGACCCTGGGCGTGGCCGACTACACCCGCCTGCGCTCCAGCATCTCGGCCCGCCTGCCGACGCCGGCCGAGGCCGACGCGCTGGCGCGTCCGGTCAGCCAGCCGGTGCTGGTGGTGCACTACACCAATATTGATCTTCAGGGCCAGCCGGTGGAGGCCGCCTGCACGCTGTTTGCATCGGATGCGGTGCAGTTGCAGGTCGAGGGGGAGTTGTGACCATGCAGCGCTATGCCGTCTACTACGCGCCCGCCGACGACCACCCGCTGTGGCAGGCCGGCTGCCAATGGCTGGGCCGCAACCCGGCCGATGCGCTGGACTTGCGCGATCCGCCCGCAGCACGGCGCGAGCCCTGGCGCTACGGCTTTCATGCCACGCTGAAGCCGCCCTTCCGCCTGTGCGCCAGCCTGCGCGAGGGCCAGCTGCATGCCGCACTCAGTGCCCTGGCAGCCGCCACGCCGGCCTTTGAGATGCCAGAGCTGCGGGTCACCACGCTGGCCGACTTCATCGCGCTGCGCCCGGCCGAAGCGCTGGAGCGCGAGCATGCGCTGTGGCGCTTGGCCGACGCCTGCGTGCGCGAGCTCGATGCTTTCCGCTCGCCGCCCACCGCCGCCGAGCTGGCGCGCCGCCAGGCCCGGCCGCTGGAGCCCGCCGCGCAGGGCAGGCTGCAGCAATGGGGCTATCCGCATGTGCTGGAGGGCTGGCGCTTCCACATGACGCTGAGCGACAGCCTGGCCGATGAGGCCGAGCGCGCGGCGCTACTGGCACAAGCACAGCAGCATTTCGCCGCCGCGCTGGCTATGGTGCCGCTGCGCTGCGATTCGATCTGCCTGTTCGTCGAGAGTGCGCCGGGCGTGCCGTTGCAGCTGCTGCGGCGCTATCCGCTGGCTCAGTCGCCCGAATCAGCCAGCGACTGAACTTCCTGGTCGATCGCACCGAAGACGCTCTGGCCGTCGCGGGCCTTCATCTCGATGCGCACCGTGTCGCCGAACTTCATGAAGGCGGTCTTGGGTTCGGCGTCGGGCTGCTCGATCATCTCCAGCGCACGCTTCTCGGCGATGCAGCTATACCCACGGCTCGCATCCGCATTGGCCACTGTGCCTGAGCCGACGATGGAACCGGAACGCACGGCGCGCGTCTTGGCCAGGTGGGCAATCAGCTGTCCGAAATGAAACTGCATCTCCGGGCCGGTATCCAGCAGGCCGACCTTGCGGCCGTTCCACATGGTCTGCAGGTTCAAGTGCACGCGGCCGCGCTGCCAGGCCTCACCCAGCTCGTCGGGCGTCACCGCCACCGGGCTGAAGGCGGTCGAGGGCTTGCTATGCAGGAAGCCAAAACCCTTGGCAAGTTCGGCCGGCACCAGATGGCGCAGCGTCCAGTCATTGGCCAGCATCAAGAGGCGCACGCCTTCCAGCGCCTGCTCGGGGCTGGCGCCCAGGGCCACATCGCCGGTGATCACCGCCAGCTCGGCCTCGAAGTCGATGCCCATGGCTTCTGAGGCAAAGCGCGCCGGCTGCTCGGCGCCGAGGAAGTCGTCGCTGCCGCCCTGGTACATCAGCGGGTCCCGCTGAAAGCTCTCGGGCATCTCGGCGCCACGCGCGCGGCGCACCCGCTCCACATGGGCGAGGTAGGCCGAGCCGTCGGCCCATTGATAGGCGCGCGGCAACGGCGCCATGCACAGCTTGGGGTCGAAATTGAAGGCGTGGCGCAGCCGGCCATGGTTCAGGCCGGTCGAGAGCTCTTCGAGCTGCGGCGCCATGAAGTTCCAGTCGTCCAGCACCTGCTGCAAGCGCGTGGCGATGCCGTTGGCGAAATGGGCGCTGGTCAGGTCGCGCGAGACGACAACCAACTGGCCGTCGCGCGAGCCGTCCTTGTAGGTAGCAAGTTTCATGATGAAGGCGGGGGAAAGCGTTTCGGCACTGCGATGGCAGCATTGTCCGATGAAGCCGGCCCTGCACCATTTAAGCCGCCGCTGGCCGCTGCCACAGCTTGCCACGGCGCAGGTCCTGAGCCTGACTGCCGCCCCGGCGGCCTCGGCGGCACAGGCCAGATCGCCTGGAGCGCAGCCCGGAGGGCCAGCGGTCGCAGCGACTGGAGATATGGCTGGCCGGGGAGCCACCGGCCTTGCCCCTGCGACTCCGCCAAACTTGGGCGAGCCAGGAGATTAGCGAATACCGGCTGATTTCTGTCGAGCAACCGTGATGTTGTGACGCCTCCACCACAAGCAGGCCTTGACCACTCTCCCGAGAAGCGTGGCTTTCTGCCAGTATGAGGGCGTGGACAAGGGCAGCACGCCGTGCTTCACCCCTTGAAAACAGATAGCCCGACCACAGCTATCGAGCAAAGGAGTATCGAATGCACACGCTCTACAACTCCCCCAGCTTCATCGTGGTCCAGTTCGACGTCCCGGTTGCGGGGCCGCTCCATGGCGACCGCGCCGTAGAGCCCGGACTGCAGCTCAGCCGCGAGGGCTTCGAGATCGTCGACAAGTTCGCGCGACGCGAGATCTTCATCGAGGGCGCCCTCGCCCAGCAGTTCCAGGAAGGGGTTGAAACCCTGATGGAAACCGATCCGTCCGAGGATGACCTGGACGACTTCATCGAGCGCTACGCCAACCTCGGCCAGCAGCCGGTCGTGATGCATTGAACAGTGTCGACGAGGGGGCTCTGCGCCCCCTCTTGTTTGACCGGCGCCCCTGCGCCAAGATGGGGCGGCGCGCGACCTAGCCGTTTCACTCGCGCGGGGAGTCGTCCATGGTCAAGCGTCTGGCAGACACGCGGGTGCTCGCATCGCCCGGCCTGAAGAGCGCCGCGGTGCTGGATCGGATGTGTTCGCACTTCGTGCTGACGCTCACGGTCAAGCATGGCTCGCGCTTCAATCTGCGGCGCGACTTCAACGGCCTGCTGTCCTTCACCGGCCGCCATCTGGTGTGGCCGCTGCGCGTGCTGCAGCGCCTGCGTGCCTATCTGGCATTGCGCTGCCAGGGCAATGAACTCTGGGCCGGCCACGAGGCGCTCAGCGACGAAGCCTTCCTGACTCGCTACGGCGTCTGGAACGGCCCGTTCGCCGAAGCCACGCTGTTCTTCTACCTGGACGAATACATCAAGGACGCGCCCAAGGACATGATGGCCCTGCTGGCCAGCACCTGCGAGGCGCTGGACCGCCAGCTCAAGCGCGAGTCCACGCTGATCGAGAAGAACATCGCCGCGCTGGCCGGCCTGCTGCAGCTCAACCCGGCCGAGCGTGCGCTGCTGCTCTACGGCACGCTGGCCCGCTACCAGCGCGAGCTGCGTGGCGCGCTGGTGGAGTTCAAGGTCAACACCGCGCAGGAGGCCTATGCGGCGATCGCCGCGGTGGCCGGCGTCGATGCGCAGGATGTGGCCGAGGCGCTGCGCGCCGGCTCGCGGCTGGAACGCATCGGCATGGTGGAGAACCTGATCTCCGAGCACAACATCACCGACCTGGCCGATCTGATGAAGGTCAGCGACCAGCTGCCGCCGGTGCTGATGCGCGAGTACCGCGGCCCCGACGACCTGATGGCAGTGTTCACGCGGCCGGCGGTGAAGAGCGAGCTCGCGCCGCGCGACTTCGAGTTCGTGGCCGAGGACCTGCAGGTGCTGGCCACGCTGCTGCGCGAGGCGGTGGCGCGCCAGCAGTGCGGCGTCAATGTGCTTCTGTACGGGCCACCCGGCACCGGCAAGACCGAGCTGGCAAAGGTGGCGGCCGAGGCAGCCAGCCTGCAGCTCTACGAAGTCGAATATGCCGACCGCGACGGCCATTCGCTCAGCGGCCGCGACCGCTACCGCTCGCTGCAGATCAGCCAGCAGTTCCTCAAGGCCAGCCATTCGGTGGCGCTGCTGTTTGACGAGGTGGAGGACGTGTTCCCGCCGCTGTCCACCGACACCGTGCAGCTGATGGCGCGGCTGGATGCGGCGCTGGACACGCCGGCCTCGGGTTCGGTCAGCGGCAAGGCCTGGGTCAACCAGATCCTGGAGACCAACCCGGTGCCGGTAATCTGGGTGACCAACCGCATCGAACAGATCGACCCGGCCTTCCGGCGCCGTTTCCAGTACCACCTGGAGCTGAAGTCGCCACCGCCCGGTGCACGCCTGGCCCTGGTGCAGCGCGCGCTG
>PNNH01000016.1 GCA_013824165.1 Methylibium sp.
AATTGGAGCGACAGGCGCTGCGCCCTAACGTCGGCCGATGCTGCATAACCTCGGGCGAGGTCGCCCCCCCCTAAGTGCTTGATACAAAGCGCTTTCCTCCAACTTGACTGTACGTTTATACAGTACTAAATTTACCTGCCAGTCCGGCAGTTTGTTACACCGACTTCGGTGCTCTCGCCGGACCGCAGGAGAGCCGTATGCTGCCATCAGTTCCGGGGTTAGGTCCAGCGCGAAAAACCCTGCGCCCGGCAGTCAATCCAGCCGACAGGCTGCCACCGCTGCAGTCGGCCAAGCGGCTTGACCAGTTGCGTGAGCGAGTTCGCTACTTGCACTACAGCCGGCGCACCGAGGAAGCCTATGTCTTCTGGTGCCGGGCCTACATTCGCTGGCACGGCTTGCGCCACCCTGCAGACATGGGCAACGCTGAGGTCGAGGCCTTCCTGACCTATCTGGCGGCCGAACGCGGCCTGGCGCCCTCCACCCACAAGCAGGCGCTGTCGGCCCTGCTCTTTCTCTACGGCAAGGTGCTCGGCGTCAGCCTGCCCTGGCTGACCGAGATCGGCCGGCCGCAGGTGCAGCGCCGGCTGCCGGTGGTGCTTTCCGTCGATGAAGTGGGCGCACTGCTGGCGCAGATGCAAGGCGCTGAACACCGCCTGCTCGCCCGCCTGCTCTATGGCACCGGGCTGCGCATCACCGAGGCCCTGCAACTTCGGGTCATGGATGTGGACTTCAGCCAGCGGGCGCTGATCGTGCGCGCCGGCAAGGGCGGCAAGGATCGCGTGGTGATGCTGCCGCAGGCTCTGCACGCTGAGTTGCACGAGCAGCTCGGCCTGGCACGGCGCGTCTGGGCGGCCGATGTTGAGGCCGGCCAGGCCGGGGTGGAGATGCCCCACGCGCTGGAACGCAAGTACCCCCGGGCCGGAGCGTCCTGGACCTGGTTCTGGGTCTTCCCGCAGGACCATCTGTCCACCGATCCGCGCAGCGGCGTTGTTCGCCGCCACCACCTCTATGACCAAACTTTCCAGCGTGCCTTCAAGCGCGCGCTGTCGGCGGCCGGCATTGCCAAGCCGGCCACGCCGCACACGCTGCGCCACTGCTTCGCCACCCATCTGCTGCAAAGCGGCAGCGACATCCGCACCGTGCAGCAACTGCTGGGGCATTCAGACGTGGCCACCACCATGATCTACACCCATGTGTTGAAGATGGGCGGCGGTGCCGTGCGCAGCCCGCTGGACGCACTGCCCGGTCAGCCCCCGAATTGAGCCCCCAAACCGGCTTGATGCGCCCATGGCGCGCTACGCGCCCGCGGTACGATGCGCCCCAAACACCCCGACTCAGACAGAACCTCCCCTGCTATGACCATTCTCGTCACCGGCGGCGCCGGCTTTATCGGCAGCAATTTCGTGCTGGACTGGCTGGCCTCGCCCGAGCACAGGGATGAGCTGGTCGTCAATCTCGACGCCCTCACCTACGCGGGCAATCTGGAAAACCTCAAGGCGCTGCAGGGCGACGCGCGCCACGTCTTCGTCAAGGGCGACATCTGCGACCGCGCGCTGGTCGATCGCCTGCTGGCCGAGCACAAGCCGCGGGCGCTGATCCACTTCGCGGCCGAGAGCCATGTGGACCGCTCGATCAGCGGCCCCGGCGCCTTCATGAAGACCAATGTGGAAGGTACCTTCACGCTGCTAGAAGCCGCCCGCGTCTACTGGTCGGCGATGGGCGAAGCGGACAAGGCGGCTTTTCGCTTTCACCATGTCTCGACCGACGAGGTCTATGGTTCCCTGAAGGCGGATGACCCACCCTTTGCCGAGACCAACCCCTACGAGCCCAACAGCCCGTACTCGGCCAGCAAGGCTGCCAGCGACCATCTCGTGCGCGCCTGGCACCACACCTACGGCCTGCCGGTGCTGACCTCCAACTGCAGCAACAACTACGGCCCCTATCACTTCCCCGAGAAGCTGATCCCGCTGATGATCGTCAACGCGCTGGCGGGCAAGCTGCTGCCCGTGTATGGCGACGGCCAGCAGATCCGCGACTGGCTCTATGTGAAGGACCATGCCAGCGCGATCCGCGCGGTGCTCGCCGGCGGCCGTGTCGGCGAGGTCTACAACGTGGGCGGCTGGAACGAAATGGCCAATATCGACATCGTGAAGACGGTGTGCGCGCTGCTCGACGAGTTGCACCCCTCGGCCGACGGCCCCTACGCACGGCTCATCACCTATGTGAAAGACCGCCCCGGCCACGACCGCCGCTACGCCATCGACGCTCGCAAGATCGAGCGCGAACTGGGCTGGCGCCCGGCCGAGACCTTTGCCACCGGCATCCGCAAGACAGTGCAGTGGTATCTGGACAACCCGGAGTGGGTGGCCCATGTGCAGAGCGGCAGCTACCGCGACTGGGTGAGCCAGCAGTACGGAAGCTGACGACATGAAGATTTTGCTCTTGGGCAAGAACGGCCAGGTCGGCTGGGAACTGCAGCGCGCCCTGGCGCCGCTGGGCGAGCTGGTGGCGCTGGACCGCAGCGAAGGCGCGGACCTGGGCGACAACGCCGCGCTGGCGGCCGTGGTTCGCGCCCATGCGCCGCAGGTGATCGTCAACGCGGCGGCCTATACCGCCGTCGACAAGGCCGAGAGCGACGCCGAAGCGGCGCTGCAGGTCAACGCCCACGCGCCCGCCCGGCTGGCGCTGGAGGCCAAGGCCCTGGGCGCGCTTCTGCTTCACTACAGCACCGACTATGTCTTCGACGGCAGTGGCAACCAGCCGCGCGCCGAGGACGCGGCGACAGGCCCCTTGAGCGTCTACGGCCGCAGCAAGCTGCAAGGCGAGCAGGCGATCCGCGCCAGCGGCTGCCGCCACCTGATCCTGCGCACCAGCTGGGTCTACGCGGCGCGCGGCGGCAATTTCGCCAAGACCATGCTGCGCCTGGCGGCCGAGCGTGAGCAGCTGAAGGTGATCGCCGACCAGATCGGCGCGCCCACCGGGGCCGATCTGCTGGCCGACCTGAGCGCCCACATGATCCGCGCCACGCTGGACAAGCCGCAGCTCGGCGGCCTGTATCACGCAGTGGCGGCCGGCGAAACCAGCTGGCATGCCTACGCAAAGCACGTGATCGAGTTCGCCCGCACACGCGGAGCGGCGATCAAGGTGGCGCCGGATCAGATCCTGGCGATTCCGACTAGCGACTACCCAACACCGGCCCAGCGTCCGCTGAACTCGCGCCTGGCCACGGCCAAGCTGCAGCAGGCCTTCGGCCTGACGCTGCCACCTTGGCAGCAGGGTGTCGAGCGCATGCTGACCGAAATTCTCTGACGCAAGAAAGAAGAAAGAGCAACCATGCAAAAGCGCAAAGGCATCATCCTGGCCGGCGGCTCCGGCACCCGGCTGCACCCGGCCACGCTGGCGATGAGCAAGCAGCTGCTGCCGGTCTACGACAAGCCCATGGTCTATTACCCGCTGAGCACGCTGATGCTGGCGGGCATCCGGGACATCCTGCTGATCAGCACCCCGCAGGACACGCCGCGCTTCGAGGCCCTGCTGGGTGATGGCGCGCGCTGGGGACTGAACATCAGCTACTGCGTGCAGCCCAGCCCGGACGGCCTGGCCCAGGCCTTCATCCTTGGCAAGCAGTTCATCAACGGTGATCCCAGCGCGCTGGTGCTGGGCGACAACATCTTCTACGGCCACGACTTCCAGGGCCTGCTGGCCAACGCGGCCAACAGCACGGACGGTGCCACCGTCTTCGCCTATCACGTCACCGACCCGGAACGTTATGGCGTGGTCGAGTTCAACGCCCAGCAGCAGGCGCTGTCCATCGAAGAGAAGCCCAAGGCCCCGAAGAGCAACTATGCAGTGACGGGCCTGTACTTCTACGACAGCCAGGTGTGCAACATCGCCGCCGGCATCAAGCCCAGCGCCCGTGGCGAGCTGGAGATCACCGATGTCAACGCCCAATATCTGCGCCAGCAGCAGCTGCAGGTCGAGATCATGGGCCGCGGCTATGCCTGGCTGGACACCGGCACGCACGACAGCCTGCTGGAAGCCGGCCAGTTCATCGCCACGCTGGAAAAGCGCCAGGGCCTGAAGGTCGCCTGCCCGGAAGAGATCGCCTTCCGCTCCGGCTGGATCGATGCCGCCCAGCTTGAGAAACTCGCCCAGCCGCTGGCCAAGAACGGCTATGGCCAGTACCTGCTTAAGCTGCTGAACGACCGCGCTTTCTGAACGCCCCTGCTCCCATGTCCCTGCTCAAGATCACCCCCACCGCCCTGCCCGAGGTGCTGATCGTCGAACCCAAGGTGTTCGGCGATGCACGTGGCTTCTTCACTGAGAGCTGGAACGAGCAGCGCTTCAACGAGGCCGTCGGCTACGAGGTGCGCTTCGTGCAGGACAACCACTCGCGCTCGGCGCGCGGGGTGCTTCGCGGCCTGCATTTCCAGCTGCCGCCGCATGCGCAGGGCAAGCTGGTGCGCTGTGTGGCGGGCAGCGTGTTCGATGTGGCCGTGGACATGCGCAAGAGCAGCCCCAACTTCGGCCGCTGGGAAGGCGTCGAGCTGAGTGCTGAGAACCAGCGCCAGCTGTGGATCCCGCCCGGCTTCGCACACGGCTTCGTTGTGATCAGCGAGACGGCCGACTTCCTCTACAAGACCACCGACTATTACGCCCCGCAGGCTGAAGGCTGCGTGCGCTGGGACGACCCGACAATTGGCATCCAGTGGCCCGATTTCGGCGGCGCGCCGACGCTGGCCGACAAGGATGCCAAGGCGCCGCTGCTGGCCGACGCCCGGCACTTCGAGTAGGCCTTGCTCAGTAGTCCAGCCGGTGGATCTTGATCCTGGGCGCCGTCTTGGGATCGCTGACATAGCCCAGGGCCTGGCCCATGATGTCCACCGCGTTGTCGAAGCAGCCGTGCGAGGCCGGGATGGCCCCGACACCGGTGGACACCTGCGCCTGGCTGAGCACATGCAGATGCGTGTCTGAGGTTCCGAGCGCGCTCCAGAACGCCAGCCAGGCGCGGGCATCGGCGATGCGGTCGGCGGCCCAATAGTCATCGCCGGCATCCTCGGCCACCGCTGCAGGGTCAAAGCAGTTGTGCATGCCCAGCAGCGGCATCTTGTGCGTGTCCTCGAAGGAGCGGCTCACCAGGTAGAGCAGTGATTTGCGGTAGGGCCCGACACTGTCGTCACGCTCGTTCTTGTCCGAAAGCACATGGATGTGCCAATGCCGGGCATCCAGCACGCCGGCCTGCACGGCGGGCACATAGTGCTGCAGTGCGAAGCCTGCCGTGCAGGCGGGGGCGAACAGGCGCAAGCTCGCCACCTTCAGCCCTGCGGCGCCCAGTTGCTTGAGCATCGCGCCCAGCAGGATCGCACCGGCTGAGTGCCCGATCAGGTGGATTTCCAGCTTGGGCCGCTCGGCCTGCAGATCCCGCAGCCGCTGCGTCAGCAGGGCCATGCCGCCTTCGCTGTGCTCGCTGGCTCGCAACGCATTGAGCTTCATCTGCCCCCACATGGCGCCGCCGGGCGCGCGCAGCAGCGGCTCCAGCATGCGGTCGGTGCGTTCGCTGAGCCGGTCCAGCCAGCCGCGCGCCGGCATCGCGCCGCGCTCGCCGAAGCCGAGCTTGGCGAAGCGCTCCTCCACCAGGTCGGACACCGTCTCCACGCCGCCCGAGCGCCAGGTGACGAACAGCGGATAGATGCCGTTGTTCAAGGCATAGGGCGCGATGGCGCGGATGCGCGCGATCGACGCGCCCTCGCTGTTCAGCCCGCCATGGGCGTAGATCAGCAGCTTGTTGCTGCCCTGGGCCTTCAGCCAGGCCGCCGGTCGCGTCTGCACCGCAGCCCGCAGCGCCGCGGCCGGATCTTCCGCGGTGATGTCATTGCGCACCGGGAAGCCGCGGTCGAGCACCACGGTGTGGCGATAGGCCGCGTCGCCGTCCAGCGGACGCAGGGCGGCCGGAATGCCGCGATAACGCCGCGTCAACGCGTCGTCGGCGGCGATCATGCCGTTGGGCCGCTCCAGCGAAGCCGCCGCATCGCCAGCCGCCGATGGCACGAAGAAGCGCGGCGAGCGCAGCACCTGATCGGCGCCAGCCTTGCGCGCCATCACCGCTTGCTGGCGCGGCACGCCGAGCGTGAACACCCAGGCGTCGCTGCCATGCGTCACCCAGTCTTCATAGGGCAGCAGCGCAAAGCCGTGCGAGCCCCAGCCCTTGCCCCAGGAGTTCTGCACCACGAAGCCCAGCGGGTTGTAGCCCACCAGCGCGAAAGCATGGCCGCCAGCCTCCTTGGGCTTGGCCACCGGCTTGATGCGCACCAGGTCGGCATGGCCGCGCAGCTGCTGACGCGCCGGCACACCCCAGCCCTCATGCACCGTGGCGGAGACGTAGATGGCGCCGCTGGTGCGGATGGCGGCCTGCATGTCGACGATGGAGCGCGCATCGACGCGGTAGTAGACGCCCAGCGCGCAGGCCAGCGCGTCCACGTCCCAGTTCAGATCGGGGTCATCGGGCTTCTTGCCGTCCTCGCGCGGCGGCGTGTACACCCGCTCGCCCTTCTTGTTCAGCACATAGGGCCAGAGCTGATCGCGGCACACGCCGTGCCGGTGCCAGCCCTTGAGTGCGCCGCGGCAACTCGACCCGTCGTAGTCCTCGCCGGGCCACTCGTCATACAGCCGGGCCAGCTCGTAAAGCATGGCCGGGCTGACGCGTCGCTGCGTCTGCAAGCCCTGATCCAGATCGCGCGTGAACAGCAGGTAGTTGATTACGGCCGCCAGCCCGAAACCGGTGCAGGCCCCTTCCGATCCCTGATCGAGCAGCAGGCCGGCCTCGGCATAGGCAGGCAGCAGGGCTGTGACCTGGGCATCGGTGGGGAATTCGGCCGGAAGATTGCCCAGCGGCGGCAGGTAGGGCCGGTCGCGCAGGTCCAGGCGATCAGGGCGGGCATCCAGCGCCAAGGGACGCTGGGCGATGACGACTTTCTTGGTGGGCATGAGCAACTCCTGGCACCCGGGAAGCCAGGCGCGTGGCCATGCTAGGTGCCGCCTCGCCCGCGGACATCGCCTCGCTTGGGGACGGTTGCTGCCTCGGCAGCGTCGGGCCGCATGTGTCGCCGTCTTTACTCAGCGAAACACGCCCGCGCCCTCAGCTCGCAGCTGCAGGCACCGAAAAGACAGGTGCAAGCCCTAAGGAGGAACAGCGATGAACATCAGTCTCAACAGCATCAGCGCCAGCAGCAACAGCGCCGCCGCCGCGGCCACAGCCAACAGCCGCAGACCCTCGTCGGAAGAACTGTTCAAGAAAGCCGACGGCGACGGCAATGGCTCGCTGAGCAGCAGCGAGCTGGTCCTGATCTCGCCTGAGGGCGCCGAAGCCGCCAAGGCGCAGGAGCGTGCCGCTGAAGCGATCAAGCGCATGGACAGTGATGGCAACGGCGAACTCAGCCAGAGCGAGTTCGCGGCAGCGGCGCCGCCCGATGGGGCCAAGCAGCCCGCTGGCGCAGGCCGCCCGTCCGGCCCGCCGCCCGGGGCTGCGGGCGCTCCCAAGGCCAGCGGCGAAGACAGCGCCGAGGACAGCACCGACCCGGCTGACAGCAACGAGGACGGCAAGGTCTCCGAGCAGGAACGCCTGGCCTACGAGGCCAAGCAGGCCGCGCAGCAACTCAGCCGCGCCGCAGCCGAGGCCGTGCAGGCCTATGCGCAGGTGGCCGAGGCCTGAGGCCCCCGCTCACTTCTTGTAGTAGTCGCGGTACCAGGCCACGAAGCGTTCGATGCCTTCGGGCACCGGCATCGCCGGACGGAAGCCAGTCCAGGCGGCCAGCTCTTCGACATCAGCATGCGTGGCCGGCACATCGCCGTCCTGCAGCGGCATGAAGTTCTTCACCGCCTCGCGCCCCACCGCCTTCTCGATCGCCTCGATGAAGGCCATCAGCTCGATCGGGTTGTGGTTGCCGATGTTGAACACGCGGTACGGCGCATTCGAGCGCGCCGGGTCGCTCTTGATCGCGTCGTACTCGGGGTCAGGCGTTGCCGCCCGGTCCAGCACGCGGATCACGCCTTCGGCGATGTCGTCCACATAGGTGAAGTCGCGCACCATCTTGCCGTGGTTGAACACGTTGATGGGCTTGCCCTCGAGGATGGCCTTGGTGAACAGGAACAGCGCCATGTCCGGCCGGCCCCAGGGCCCATAGACCGTGAAGAAGCGCAGGCCGGTGGTCGGCAGGCCGAACAGATGGCTGTAGGTGTGCGCCATCAGCTCATTGGCCTTCTTGGTAGCGGCATACAGGCTGACCGGATGGTCGACGCTGTGGTGCTCGCTGAAAGGCATCAGCGTGTTGCCGCCATAGACGCTGGAGCTCGACGCGTAGACCAGATGCTGGATCGTGGCGTGGCGGCAGCCTTCGAGAATGTTGGTGAAGCCCGTGACATTGCTCTCGATGTAGGCGTGCGGGTTCTCCAGCGAATAGCGCACGCCGGCCTGCGCAGCCAGGTGCACCACGCGGTCGAAACCGCCGCTGGCGAACAGCTTCTCCATGCCCTCGCGGTCAGCCACGTCGAGCTTGACGAACTCGAAGCCCGGCTTGCCGGTCAGGCGCGCGAGCCGGTCGTGCTTGAGCTGCGGGTCGTAATAGTTGTTGAGATTGTCCAGGCCCACGACCTGGTCGCCGCGCGCCAGCAAGAGCTGGCTGACATGCATGCCGATGAAGCCGGCGGCGCCGGTGACGAGTACTTTCACGCAATCTCTCCGTTGTGAGTGGCGGTCAAGCTTGGCTTGGCCGCCGGATTTCATTGTCGCCCAGGCTGCAGCCGCTGGCTGCGCCCTCCCCCTGATTCATGGGCTGCCGCCCGGCCGCGGCAGCCAGCGCCGCAGCAGCAGCTCATACGCGCCCAGGATCTTCGGCCAGGTCAGCGCCGCCTCAAAGCGCGCCAGACTGGCGGCGCGCATCTCGGCCAGCGCGGCCGGGTCCGCCAGCAGTTCGCCCAGCAAGGCATCCAGGCCGGCCACCGAATCGAAGTAACGCCCGCCCTCGCCCGCCACCCAGCGGTTGAAGCGGTTGTCGTGCGCGATCACCGCGTTGCCGGCGCCTAGGGCCTCGACCAGCGAGGGATTGGTGCCGCCGACCTGATGCCCGTGCACATAGGCCAGGCTGTGGAATCGCAGCGACTGCACCACCGTCTTGTCGTAGATGGCGCCCAGAAAGCTAACCTCGTCGCTGGCCGCCGACTTGACCGCCTGGTGATAGGCCTGCCCCGGCGAATAGTTGCCCAGCACCGCCAGCCGCACGCCGCGACGCTGGCGCGAGAAGGCGCTGACCACCTCGAGGATGGAGTTCTCCGGCTCCGGCCGCGCGATCAGGGTCAGATATTGCCCCGGCTGCAGGCCCAGAGCCTGCACCGGCGCCGCGTCGGCCGCGTCAATGCGCTCGGCGCCATAGGCGATGGTGGTGATCTTGTCGGCCCGCACCCGACTCGCCAGATGCGCCTTGATCTCGGGATGATCGGCCACCAGATGGTCGCCCAGCCAGCAGCCAGCCCAGTCGTTGAGCCAGAACCAGCTCTTGGCCAGCGCCCCCCACTTGGCGCGCGACCACTCGATGCCGTCCATATTGATCAGGTTGGGCACGCCACTGACGCGCAGCAGCGCGCAGAACAACGCGGTGTTGTAGCCCAGGGTCAGGCACAGCTCGCGCTGGCGCGCCGCATGCCGCGTGGCCAGCCAGTCGAACACGATGGTGCTCTTGGCGCCGTTGCCTGCCACGGGGATGCGCACCCGCTCGACCCCCTGCCAGACGTCCTCCACCCAGGGGCCGCGGCCCTCTTCCTGGCAGTAGACGATGACGCGCCAGCCCTGCGCCACCAGATGCAAAGCCAACTGCTCGGCAAAGGTCTCGAAGCCGCCATGCGCAGCCGGCACGCCGCGCGTGCCCAGAATCCGCAGCACCGGTTTCGGCTGCGCTGACTGTTCCATCAAATCCTCACTCCCAGTTCGGCATACAGCGCCAGCATCTGCTGCAGATAGCCGGCGCGGTGGAAGCGCTGCGCGACCGTGGCGCGCGCCGCGCGACCCATCTCGGCGATGCGCGCGTCCGGCGTGGCGCGGATCTCGCGCAGGCGCTCGGCCAGCGCGGCCACATCGCCGCTGGCGAAAGTCCAGCCACTCAGGTCGGCTTCGATCATCTCCGGGATACCGCCGATCTGCGCGCCCAGCACCGGCTTGCCGAAGGCAAAACTCTCCAGTACGCTCATCGGCGCGTTCTCGTACCACTCGGACGGCAGCACCACCGCACGCGCGCCACGGATCAGCGCGTGCAGCGCCGTGCCGCTCTGGAAGCCCAGAAACTGCGCATCCACGCCCAGCTCGGCCGCCAGGCGCCGCAGCGCCTCGTCCTCCGGCCCGGTGCCGG
This sequence comes from Methylibium sp., assembly GCA_013824165.1. Taxonomy (GTDB): domain Bacteria; phylum Pseudomonadota; class Gammaproteobacteria; order Burkholderiales; family Burkholderiaceae_C; genus JACDQM01. The sequence goes on from PNNH01000016.1 coordinate 10,395, forward strand.
CCAGCTTCAGCGCCACACCGGCCTGCGCGGCGGCCCGCAGCAAGGTGGCCACGCCCTTCTCCGGCGCCAGGCGGCCGAAGTACAGCAGATAGTCGCCCGGCTCGTACTGCGGCTCGAACGCGGCCGCGTCCACGTAGTTCGGGATGTAGCAGAGCTGCTCCCGAGGCCAGCCCCATTCGACCAGCTTCTCCACATAGAAGCGGCTCGGTGCCACCACGCGCGAGACATGGCGGCGGTAGCTGTCCAGCGGGCCGTGCAGGCCATGCAGGCCGCTCTCGACCGCCACGATGGCACTGGCGCCCAGCGAGTCGCGCACGCAGCGGTGCTTGATCACATTCAGCACCGAGCCTGTCTTGCAGCGCTCGCAGACACCGCCGGCATTGAGCATCTTGTAGGCTGGGCAGGCGATTTTCAGGTCATGCGCAGTCAGAATCACTGGTACACCCGCCTCGCGCAGCACCGGCAGGATGGACGGCGAGAGGTGGTGGTAGATGCAGTGCAGATGCGCAGCATCGGCCGGGAAGTCCTGCAGCAACGCGCGCAGCTTGCGCTGCGCCTCGAACGAATACACCACCTTGGCCGCCATCGCCAGCTTCTGGCGCAAGCTGTAGCTGTGGCCGAACTCCAGTTCGTCAATGAAATAACGCGACCAGGGAGTGGCCTCGTTCTTCGGGTGCTGCATCGAGAAGAAGCCGTTGTCCCAGCCCTGGCTGGCCAGCAGCGCGGCATGGTCGAAATACACCGCGTCCGAGCCGCCACGGCGGTAGTGGTAGCTGTTGACGTTGAGCAGCTTAGGCATGGCCGTCCTTCGAATCCAGGAAGGCCTCGATGCGCGCGGCGATGACTGGCCACTGCAGGCGTTCACCCGCCGCGGCCATGCCGGCCGCCCAGCGCTGCGGTTCAGCCAGCATCTGCCGCAGTGCATCGGCAAAGCGCGGCACGAAGTCTGCACCCAGCGGCACGGTCAGGCCGGCGCTGGCCGGAATCTCTTCAGGCAGATCGCCCACCGCCGAGGCCAGCACCGGGCGCTGGAAGGCAATGGCCAGCTTGAGCACGCCACTGGTCGTGCCTTCCTGATAAGGCAGCAGCACCAAGTCGGCGGCCGCGAAACAGCACTCCACCTCTTCAAAGGGAATGCGGCGCGGCTCCAGCAACACGTTCGGCAGGGCGGCGCATTCGCTGGCGAGGCGCTGTTGCTCTGCCGCGCTCAGCGAGGGCGCGCCCGCGATCAGGAAGCGCAGCGGCGAGCCCGCCTCTTGCAGATGCCGCGCCACCGCCAGCAGCTCGAACAAGCCCTTGCGCGCTTCGAGATGGCCGAAGAACAGCGCCACCGGCGTGCCGGCCGGCAGCGCGGCCAGGCCAGCGAGGCGCGCGCGCGCCGAGGCGCGGTCCAGGCCGCTGAGGCAGAACAGGTCGTAGACGCCATGCGGCACCACCAGGGCCGGCGCGCGCACGCCCAAAGCGCGAGCACCATCCAACGCCGCGTTCGAGTGCACGATCACGTGCTCGAAGCTGCGGTAGTAGAAGCCATAGGTCCAGCGGCTCCAGGGCCGCGGCACATGCGGCAGCACATCGTGGATGGTGATCGCGCAGCGCAGGCCCGCCGCACGCAGCGCGCGCACCAGCAGCCCGTCCAGCAGCGCGAACTTCAACGGCCCCTGCCACAGCGTCCACTCGGGGCGCCGGCGCAGCAGGCCGGCGGCGAAGCGCAACACGTCCAGCGGGAAATGGCGGCTGCGCCGGAACGGTGTCTCAACCGCAAAACCCAGCGCGCGAAAGCGCGGCTCCAGCGACTGCGCCGTCACCAGCCGCGCCCGCGCGCCGACGGCCCGCGCCAGCGAGACCGCGTAATCGGTCAGGCCGGAGTTGCCGGTGAAGCAGATGATCTCCAGCGACTTCATCAGGCGCGCCCCGGCTCGAACTCAGCGTAGACGCGCTGCAGCAGCGCATCCCAGCGGTAGCGGGACGCGCGCGCCTGGCAGGCCGCAGCCAAGCCGGGATCGGCCGCGGCACGGTCCAGCACCTCCAGCAAGGCTTGTGCGTAACGGTCAAGCGTGGCGTCTTGATCCAACTCGGCAGCAACGGCCGCGCCGACGCTGGCATCCACCATCACCCCCGGCCCGCCGAGCGCGAAGCAGACCACGGGAAGGCCGGCCTGTAGCGCCTCCAGCACGACGAAGCCGCCCGAATCACGCAGGCTGGGGCACAGCAGCGCGTCATGGCTGGCATACAGGTCCTGCACTTGGGCCTTGGGCAGCCAGCCCAGCCATTGCACGGCCTCGGCCACACCCAGCGCCGCGGCCTGAGCATGCCAGCGCGCCAGCTCGGGGCCGTCGCCGACCACGCTGAGGCGCAGGCCGGGGCGCTGGCGCTGCGCCCGTGCAAAGGCCTCCAGACCGTAGTCCATGCCCTTCAGACCCAGTGCGCGGCCGACAAAGAGCAGGCGCTGACCGCCGCCGCTCGTGCGCACGCCGGCTGGCGTCGGCGCACTGGCGATCGCCAGCTCAACTCGCGCCTTGGCCCGCGCGAAGGCCGGCAGGCGCTGCAGATGCGCCGGCGAGGTGACATACAGACGCGTCGCCGTGCGGAAGGTCTGGCGCATCAAGGGATCGAAGCGAACGCAGGCATTGAGTGCGGTGCGCGCCGCTTCCAGCAAACGCTGCTTGGCCGAAAAGCGCCGCGCATAGCCAGGCGGAATCTCATCGCCACCGGCCACCGGGCCGAACACGAAGGGCAAGCCCAGGGTGCCCAGAAAACTGGGTTGCCGAAAGCTCACCCAGGTGGCGTGATGCACCAGATCGAAATGTCCGCCATGCGCCAGCAAGGCGCGCGCACGGCGCAGCGCCAGCCACTGCCAGAGGTAGTAGTAGAGATGGTTGCGGCGGTTAATGCGCGCCAGCAGCGCATGCATGCGCGGCGCGTCCACGTACTCGAAGCGCAGCCCGGCCAGCGTGCCGCTGCGCGCCAGCTCGACCTCGATGGCCTCGCGATGGCTGGCGCGCGTCAGCACGCAGACCTGATGGCCCTGGCGCGCGGCCTCGACGGCCCAGCGCCAGCCGACCTCCTCGTCGGAGCCGAACTGCGGATCGCAGGCGAAGGCACTCAGCAGAATCTTCACGTGCGTGGCTGTCCTGTCATGGCTGGCCCAGCAGCAGCGAGAACACCGACTGCGGCGGCACGCAAACCGCACCGCCAGCGCCCAGGGCCTCGCGGCCGTTGTGCTGCTGCATGATGAAGCGCTGCTTGTCCTCGTCGCTGTTGTCGCTGCCGCGCGCATCCGCCACCAGGCGGCGCAGCTGCAGCCGCTCGGCGTCGGGCACGCGGCCGTCGATGACGGGCTTGAGCCAGTAGGCCTTGTCGCTGCGGTTCACGCCCATCAGGCTGCGGACACCCCCGCTGCCGCGCATGGCCACCAGGCGCAGGTCGTAGCCGCCGCCATAGCGCGTGCCGGCCACCAGCGCGGGCTGCACCGCGACCGCGTCGTCCAGCAAGGCGTCGCGCAGCACACGCAGCGCCCAGTAGGTGGGGCTGGGGTAGAGGGTGTCGGTACGGCGGTCCCACTTGATCATCTGCCAGGGGCCTTGCACGCCCAGGGCATGCCACATGGCAGCAGCCACCGTGGGCTTGGGCAGCAGCGACAGCACGAAGTCGGCCGAGGACACCCCGCCGCCCGAGCCCGAGGCCTGGTACCAGTTGTCCTCCCAGCGCCCCACCAGCGGCTGGCTGGGCCAGCGGCCATGCTCGGTCACATAGACCTGCTGGGCCGGGTTGTGGGCGCGGTAGCGCTGGGCCAGGCGGTCGATGAACTCGTTCATCACCTTGACCGAATGGCCGTCGTAGTACGGGTGGATGGTCACGCCATCGGACAGCGCCGCGAGCTGCGCCGCCAGCTCGGTGTCGAAGCCCGCCCGCTCGCGCGTCTGGCTGCGCGCATCCCAAGGCGCGGTCTGGCCCAGCACCACCAGCTTGGCCTGCGGCTGGACTTGCCGCAGCGCCTTCAGCAGCGGCAGGGCCCGGGAGCTGTATTGCGCCGCACTCCAGTTTACCGGCGACCAGTCCAACTCATTGCCCAGTTCATAAGACACCGCATGGCAGGGGCCTGTCTTCGGACACAGGCGCGGAGTGTGGGTCTGGATCCACTGCGCGTAGTCCAGGTTGTCGCGCAGCATCTCCTGCGGCTCCCAGACACGGCCCTGCGCGCCGTGCAGGTTCAGCATCCACAGCGGCTGGCCGTCCACCTGGGCCATCAGGCGCAGGAACTCTTCGGGGCCTAGCTCGGCCACGGCCTGGCCGCCGGGCACGTACTGTTCGCTGATGCGGCCACGCTGCGCCAGCGGACCGATGGCGCGCCGCCACTCGAAGCTGATGCTGCCGGCTGGGTAGCGGTACATCGCGCCCTTGAAAGGCTTGAGCCACTCCACCAGCTCGGGGCGGATGGCGCCCTTGCGCAGGTAGCCGATCTGCGCGTCGTACCAGGGCAGGTCGAAGCCGAACAGCGCCGGCGGCACAGCGGCGCGCAGCAGCTCGGAGCTGCGCACCTGCACCGGCAGCACGGTGGCGTCGGCCGGGCACATGGATGGCGCGGCAGCGGCCAGCGCTGGTACAAGCGCCAACAGCGCGCCAAGCATCGGGGATCGGGGGGTGTTCTTCATTGGGCTTTAGCCTCGTCGGCCTGCCGCTGCTGCACCGCCAGGCCGAAGCACAGCGCCGCCCAGACGAACAGGCGCGGGTCCTGGAAGCTCGGCGAAGCCAGCGAGTTGCCCAGGATGTAGAGGACGCCGAAACCGGCCCCACCCCAGTACACGCGTTGCAAACCCTGGCTGCCGAGGTAGTGGCGCAAGGCATAGGCGGTCAGCAACAAGTATTGCAAGACCTGCGCGGCCAGAGCGAACCAGCCCCCCTCACCCAATGCGTTGTGCCAGAAGATGTCCAGCAGATAGTTTTCCTCGCCAAACCACCAGTGGCGGCCGAAACCCAGACTCAGATAGGTGGACAGGTCGAACTTCGACGCGCCCGCGCCGCCGTAGGTGCCGAGGCCGCTGCCCAGCGGGAAATGCTTGTTAGCCAGATAGGCCGCGCCCTCATAGAGCTGGGCCCGCGGGTGCTCGATGGCCGAATGGCGTGCGCCGCCCCACTGGGCCGCCTCCTGCACCAAGGTGTCGCCATACAGCATCCAGTAGCCGGCGGCCAACAGCGCGACCATCGGCAACACAAGCACCAGGCGCGACGCCAGCTGCCCGCGCCGGTTCCACAGGTAGAGCACCGAGAGACTGGCCAGCATCGCCGCCAGTTCACCGCGCTCGCCCGAGGCCAGCAGCAGACCAAAGTAGATCAGCGCCAGCAGCAGACCCCGGCGGCGCTGCTGCGGCAGGTTCAGCCCGCGCAACAAGGCCATCAGCGTCATGGCCGCGGTGAAGCTGGCCAGCATGCCTGGGTGCTCATAGACCCCGAAGGCCCGCGAAGGCAGCAGGCCGCCCACATCCGAAGCCGGCCCATGCGGGTACGGAAACACCTGGGTGTAGGCGCCAGGTGCGCCCCATTGCCAGGCGACCAGCGCCAGCAGCGGCAGCCAGGACCAGTCATTGATCCACCACAGCGGACGCCCCGGCGCCGCCAGGCGCAGCAGCGCGAAGCCGGCGCCCAGCATCAGCAAGGGCTTCAGGATGGAGAACAGCTGGTAGGCCGCCGCCAGGCCCTTGGACTGGCCGGTCACCGCGGCCGACACCATCACCAGCGCTAGGAAGATGCCGTAACAGACCAAAGACGCACGCAGCAGGCCGTCACGTCCGGCCTCTCGTGCCAGCGGCAGCAGGCCAGCCAGGCCCAGGCCCATCGCCAGAAACTGCCAGTTGTTGACCCAGTTGATGCCCTTGGTCTTCAAGAGCAGCGGCAGCAACAGGTGCAGCAGCAGCAGCGCCGCAATGCCCATCTTCAGATAGCTCAGGCGCAGCATGGCGGCCGCCATCGCCGCGACGAAAGCCAGGCTGGGCACCAGCAACAGCATCCAGGCCCCAGCGCCGGCCAGCCCCGTGAACAGGCCGACCAGCAGCAGCAGCGCAAACAGCGCCAGCAGGCGCAAGGCCTTGGGCCACTGCGCGCGCATACGCTCAAGCGGGAAACGGGGCATGGCAATCATCGCGGGATCGAAAGCAAGGCACCGACTGACACGCCGGCGCGCGGAGCCGATTGTGCGGCGGCCGCGTGACGGCAGTGCCCCGAAAAGCCGGCGAGGCGCGCGCCAGAAGCAGGATGGGGCCTCAGCGATGCGGACTCCCTCATGCCAGGCGCCCCAGCTTCTGCGCCAGGCCGGCCGGCAGCAAACCCAGCAGGCGCGCGCGCTCCTCGGCATCGAAATAGCCGCGCGCCAGCAGCGCCAGCGTGGCCAGGGCGCAGCCCAGCACGGCCAGCCCCAGCTCGCTTGTTGCCGACAGCCCGCCCAGCCGCGCCAACGCCATCACCAGGGCCAGCGCCAGTCCATTGGCCAGCGCCAGCAGCAGCCAGGGCGCCAGCGGCGCACTGATCCGCACGCCTTGCCGCACGATGCGCCAGCGCTGCGCCGCCAGCGCTGCCAACTCGGCCAGCAGCAGAGCCAGCAACAAGCCCTGCACGCCCCGCTCGCGCAACGCCAGCGCGGCGGAGACGAACACCAGCGCGGCCACCGCAGAGCTGATCAGCGCGCCCTGGCCGTCCTCAAGCGCTGCCATCACCAGTGCCTGGCAATTCTTCAGCGCCTGCACGATCAACACCGCCAGAAGCAGGCTCAGCACGCCCTCGCCGGCGTCGAACTTGCCGCCCGAGGCCAGCGCCAGCAGGCGGTCCTCGTAGGCCAGGCTCAGCAGCAGCAGCGGCAGCAGCGGCGCCAGATTCAACTTGAAGAACAGCGCCGACAACTGGCGCAGGCGCCCGGCCATGTCGGCGCGCTGCCGTGCCACGATGAACAGCGGCCGCACCATGCCCACCAGCAGATAGGTCGGCAGGTAGCGCTGCACCACCAGCACCAGCGCCAGGCAGAAGCCGAACAGCGCCGCCGCCTCCAGGCCGAAGCCGCGGTTCACCAGGATCTTCAATGCGTCCATGCTGGTCAGCAGCCAGACCAGCTGGCAGCCGAAGATGTAGAGCCCGTAGCGCCAGTAGCGGCGCCAGTCCAGCGCCTCGGCCGTGGCCGGCGCCGCGCCCAGCAGGGTGCGGCGCGTGCCGCGGTACAGCCAGCCGCTCCACAACAGCGCCAGGCACATCAGCGCCAGCTCCACCAGCAGCCAGTCCTGCAAGCCCACCGCATGCCCGCCCCAGCTCAGCAACAGCAAGGCCAGCACCTTGATGCCGTTGCGGAACAGCACCGAGAACTGCGACTTGCGCTGCATCAGCAGGCTGTCATGGAAGCTGTCCACCGTGCGGCACAGACCCTCGGCCAGCAGCACGCCGTTGATCAGCAAGAAGGCTTCCGCATGGTCCGGCACGCCCAGCAGGCCAAGAAGCGGCGCCTGCAGCAGCTGCGCCAGCGCCACGCTGGCGATCAGCAGCAAGCCGCGCAGGCGCAGCAGCGCCGCGGCCAGCCGGGCCACATCGGCATCGCGGTGCTGCTCGTGCAGCTCGGGCACAAAGCGCTCCAGCAGCTGCACGCTGCCCCAGGCGCTCACCAGCACCATCAGTTCGAGATAGGCATAGAAGGTGAAGTAGGCGCCGTAGTCCGCCTCGGGCATCACCCGCACAAGTGTGAACAGCCAGGCCAGGCCAATCAGCGCACCGAGCGACTTGCCCAGCGCGAAATGCAGCAGCGAACGTCGCACGCGCTGCGCACCGTAGCGCGGCAGGGGCTCGCTCATGGCACCGGCTCGCCCGCTGGCGGTTCCAGCTGCAAGGCCGCGGCTGCAAGCACCTGGGCCAAACGCGACTGCACCTGCTCCGCCAGCGCGGCGCGACCATCGAGCAAGGCGCTCATCGCCGCCGTCAGCACGGCGGTGTCGGTCAGTTGCTCCGGCCGCACCAGCAAGGACTCGGGCAAGCCGAACCATTGCAGCAGCCCCTGGAACTTGCCCTGGTAGGCCAGCACCGCCACCGGCACGCCCATGCCCAGCGCGGCCACGGCCAGATGCATGCGGCCGGTGACGACGGCATCCACCTCGCGCATCGCGGCCTTGACCTGGGCGGCATCGCAGCGCGGGTCCAGCCGATGGATGCGGGCGCCGAACTCAGCCTGCAGGCCCTCGCTCAGCACGGCCAGGCAGCGGTCATCGCCATCGCCTTCACGCAGGTCGTGGCTGACCAGAGCCAGCGCGATTGCGCGCGCTCTCAGCAGCCCGCGCAGGGCGACACAGACGCTCTGCAGCAGCTGTTGCAGCGCAGCCGGCCCCTGCTGATGGACCAGCAACGGATGCACGTTCAGCGCCAGCACGGTGCAGCCACGCAGGCGCTGCGCCGCCGACCAGGCGCGCAGGGCCGGCAGGCCCGGCCCGTCGGCGTCTGGCGGCAGCAGGAAGGCGACATCGGCCACCAGCCGGGCTGGCGCACGGCTGAAGGCCTGCAGGCGCGCCAGCGAAACCGGGTCGCGCACATTCAGGCTCACGGCCGGGCTGAGTTCATCGAAGAAGACGGCCAGCGCCGGGTGCGGACGCTCGTTGACGCTGAAACCGCTGGTGCACACGGCACAACCCCGGCGCGCGGCCAGATCGGCCAGCACCAGCAGCGCCGCCGAGACCAGCGGCGAGTAGTGGCCATCCAGCGCATCGGCACCCACCAGCACCAGCTCGGTGGGTGCGAAGTCGCGGACCTGCGCCCAGGCCGAGCGCAGCTGGAACGGGAATCGCCATCCCGGCACGGCCTTGCAGCCCAGGCCTGCGGCCAGCGCCGGGTCGGTGTCGGCGCCGCACAGCAGGCCGATCTCCAGCTGCGGCCGCGTCGCGCGCAATCGCGCGATCAGCGCCCGCAGCATGGCTTCATCGCCCCGCGAGCCGATCAGATGGCGCGGATCGGGCGCCAGGATCAGTACGCGCGGCACAAGGTCGACAGCAGGCACTGCGAGCGGCCAGGTGAGCGCACGCTCGGCACGCCAGTCCTGCAGCAGCCGCGCCAGACGCCGGCGTGCCACGGTGGCCAAGGGCCGCGCCAGCCAGCGGCGCAGCGCCTGGCGTGCGCGCCCGGACGGCCGGTGCAGCCGATTAAGTAGGGGACCCCCTGCCGACATCAACACTTCCTTGCAGCTTGCGGCGGCCTGCGCGTGCTCGGCCACCAAGATCGTCTCACTCCCATGCAAGGGCTGCGCCAGCTGCGCAGGATCCGACCGGGTGCTCACTGCCCGAGCAGGCGCACCCGAGCCTGGCCTGCCAGCCCCGCAGCCATCTCCGCCAGGAAGTCCTGCTGCAACGCGAAGCCCTGGGCGCTGTCGCGGTCGATCGACGAGACACGGAACAGCAGGCCGTCAGGGATCAGCCCTTTGAAGCCATAGCGCATCTCGGCGAGCTTCTTGTCGACGCCGCCGCGCACCGCAGTTTCGCCGATCACGGTCCAGTAGGTGACCGGCTCGTAGCGCTGATTGGCATAGACCGTCTCCAGCCGGCGCGCTGGAATGCTGGTGCCGGCCAGCTGCAGCTGCACCGGCTGGCTGGACTTGAGCTGAAAGCCCTGGGCCGGATAGCAGACCTCCGGGTAGTGCATCTGCATGCTGTCGCGCTGGTCGTTGCCGTAGGCGATGGACAGCATGATGCGCTGGCCGCGGCTGTTGATGTAGGTGCGCGTCAGGATCTGGCTGTAGAGCTGCTTGAGCTGCGCCTCCTGCTGCGGATTGACCACGCCGGCGAGCGCCGCGTTGTCAAGCCGCCAGTCGCCGAAGCGCTGCGGAACCGCCTGCTCCAGCTGGAAGTCACCGTGCAGCGTAGCCATGCGCTGGGTGGGCGTGAGCTGCCAGGCGAGGCCCGCCGCGGCAAGCGACAGCAAGAGCACCAGCGCGCCACGGCGCATTTCGCGGACGGCGCTGCCGCTCATGCCGGACTCCCCTCGCGACGCAGCTTGGCCATCAGCAGGCGCAGCAGGCCGTCGGTGGCGATGATCAGCAGCAGCGCGCTAAGGAACAGCACCATGCCGGCAAAGCCATGCAGAAAGCCCTGGCCGGCCGCGTCGCCGAAGTGGTAGGTGATCAGCGTCAGCACCATCACGCGGATCACATTGGCGCTGAAGCTGATCGGCACGATCAGGATGGCCAGCGTGACATTGCGGAACAGCGAGCTGGAGCGCACCAGGTTCAGATACAGCAGGCCCAGCGCCTCCAGCGTGAACAGCGTGTGCAGGCCGGCGCAGGCGTCCGCCACCAGCAGCTGGTAGGGCCCGATCTGCAAGATCACGCCGGTGCGGCTGATCGGATAGCCGACCGAATAGAGGATGTGCTCGGCCACATAGGACACGGCCATCTTCATGGGCTGCGTCAGCGCGTCCACCACGGCGCCGGGCAGCGGGATCATGAAGAACATGAAGAACAGCGCGAACGCGACCAGGCGCAGATGGCGCGGTCCGCGCAACAGCAGCACGATGCCGGCCACCATGCCCAGCGAGGACCCGACCTCGAACAGCCAGATGCCTTGCGACCGCCCCACCGCATAGGCCAGCGCCGACAGCAGCAGCAAGGGCCAGGCCAGCCAAGGCGCGGGCCGGGCATCCTGCTCATCCATCAGCGCGCCCCAGCGGCGGTAGATCAGCCACAGGCTGACACCCAGCACGATGGGGCCATGGCCCTGCTCGTCGGTGCTCCACAGGCCGTTGAACAGGCTCATCAAGGTCGGCAGATACAGCGCCGCCAAGCCCGCGCCGGCCAACAGCCAGGGCAGCAGGCGAGCGCGCGCGTCAGCGGACGTTGACAGGGCCGGACTGGTCAAGCCCATCTCAGTGCTCGTTCATCACCACGCCGGCCAACTTGACCGGGCTGTTGGCCAGCGTGTGGCGCAGCTCCTGCAGTGCGGCCACACGGGTGATGCCCTTGCGCGCCAGCGCCAGCGCGGCGCCGCAGCGTGCGGCGATCACCGCATAGTCGGCGCCACTGCTGGCGGCCGGGGTGTCGACGATCACATGGTCGAACTTCGCCACCAGCTCCTTCATCAGCAGGCCGAAGGCGGGACGCTCGACCAGTTCGGTCGGGTTCGGCGGCAAGGTGCCGACCGGCATCACGAACAGACTGGGCAGATTGGGCACCGGGCGGATCACATTGCGCTCGGCGCGGCCGGACAGGATGCCCGACAGGCCGGCGCTGTTGTCCACGCCGAAGACCTCGTGCTGGCGCGGGCTGCGCATATCGGCATCGATCAGCAGCGTGCGCCCGCCCAGTTGGCTGAAGGCAATCGCCAGGTTGGCGGCGAAGAAGGTCTTGCCGTCGCCGCTGTCGGCACTGACCACGGCCAGCGCGCGGCGCGGCTCATCGGCGCCGAACAGCAGCATATTGATCTGGCTGCGCAGCGTGCGGATGGCCTCGGCCTGGTGGCTGAAGGGTTTGTTGGCCAGCACCAGTTCCTCGCTGGTGTGTTCGCCGCTGCCGGGCGCGTAGGGATAGTGGAACTGCTGGCTCAGCGCCCACAGCACGTCTTCACCCTTGGCCAGGCCCAGCGCCACCGCCGCCTCGCCGAACTTCAGGCCTTCGCTCTTCTGGTGCGCCAGGATGCGCTCGACCTGTTCGGCCGTCAGGTTGTTGGCCTCGGCAATGATGTGGCCGATGCTGCGGTCCTGCAGTGCGGGCTGGCCGTCCTGGCTGTCTGGGGTCATGTTGGACATGGCTTCAATCCGGCGTCAGGCCGCAGGTTTTGACGAGGGCGCCGTGCCGAGCAGGCGGTGGTGCATCGCGGTATCGGCACGCCGGCCGGCCGCGCCACCGGCATCGGGCCCGGGCAGCAGGCCGATCAGCGGCAGGCCCAGCAGGCCTTCGACATCGGCCGTGTCGCGCACGCGGCGGTCGCGCAGTTCGGCGCCAAGCACGATGCCGGTGCCCAGCAGCAGGCCGACCACAAGGGCCAACAGGGTGTTCAGCAAAACCTTGGGCGAGGAATGTTCCAGCGGCGGCACAGCCGAATTCAGCAGGCTGGCGCTGCTGGAGGTGGCCTGGCTTTCCAGACTGGTCTGGGTGAAGCGCTGCACGACGGCGTCATAGTTCTTCTGCGCAATCTCGACGTCGCGCTGGATCAGCGCCGCTTCATCGCGCACCTGCTTCATGCGCAGCACCTTGTTGCGCTGGTTCTCGAGTTCGGCACGGGTCTGGGCCTCGCGCTGGCGGCTGATGCTGCCACTGACGCCGACGCCGGCGGACAGCCGGCCCACCTCGCTGTCGATGCGCTGGCGCAGCTCGCCGATATTGGCCTTGAGCTCGACCACCTGCGGATTGCTATCACCCAGGCGCGAGCTGATTTCCTTCAGGCGGGCCTCCTGGCGCGACAGGTCAGCGCGCAGCGTCGACACCACCGGATTGCTCGACACCTCCTGCAGCTTGTCGCCCGAGCCGGCGGTGGCCTGGGCCTGACGGCTGGTGGCCTCGGCCGCCATCGACTGCAGCACCACCAGCTGGCTGGAGAGTTCGTTCAGGCGCTGGTTCTCGACGTCCATGCGCTCGTCAGTCATCACCACGCCGCTTTCGCGCTGGAAGGCCGACAGCCGCGACTGCGCCTTTTCCAGCGTCTCGCGCGCTTCCTTGGCACGAGTCTCGAAGAAGGCGCTGTACTGTTTGGCCGGGTCGACGCGCAGATCCACCGCGGTCTCGATATAGGCCTGCACAAAGGCATTGGCCATGCCGGCCGCGAAGCGCGCATCAGGTGCGCGGAAGGAAATGTTGATCACGCTGGACTCGCGCGAGGGCTTGACGTCCAGCTCTTTCTGCAAGCGCTCGACCAGCCAGGTCTCGATGTCACCTACACCCTTGGTGGCCGAAGTCCATTGCTCGCGGATCTGCGGGTTTTCGCTCAGCTTGAGCATGCGCACCACGCGGCGCGCCACGCGGTCGCTCAGGATGATGTCGACCTGGGTCGCCATCACCGCCGGGCTGGTCAGGGTCTGGAAGGCCATCGCCGACAGCGGGTCGGGCTTGGCATCGATCACCACGCTGGCCACTGCCGTGTACTGCTTGGGCAGCAACAGGCTGACTGCCAGCGCCGGCAGCAGCACCGCCAGCAGCACCGCCACGAACAGCGTCTTGCGGGCCAGCAGGATGGCCAGGAATTGTCGGAAGCTCATCGCTCAGTCCTCAGAACAGGCTCTCGCGCACATAGACGACATCGCCATCCTTGAGCACCTCGTCCATCGGCGGCTGCAGCACCTGCACCTTGCCGTCAGCGCCCTTGCGGTGCACGCGGATGCCTTTTTCGGTGCCGCGCAGGTTCAGGCCGCCACCGGCGGCCAGGCTCTGCATCAGCGTCATGCCACGCTCCAGACGCAAGGCCCCGGGGCGCTGCACCTCGCCGTAGATGTAGACGATGGGCGCACGGTCCACCCACAGCACGTCGCCGTTCTGCACCAGCAAGTCCTGACCCCGGCCACCCGGCGCGAAGATGCCCGGCAGGTCGATCTCGACGCGGTAGGGCTGGCCGTTGCGCGTGCCGCTCAGCACCATCACCTCGGCACCGCCGGCCGCCACGCCGCCGGCATTGGCCAGCAGATCGGTCAGGCGCATATCGGCCACCTCGATCGGGAAGCGCCCCGGGCGGTTGACATAGCCCAGCACGCTGGCCTGGTTGCCCTTGACCTGCAGCACCACGATGGTGACCTGCGGGCTCTTGACGAAGTTGCCGTTCTTCAGGCCCTCGGCCAGCAGCTTCTCGGCCTGCGTCACGCTGATGCCACCGACACGCTGGTTGCCCAGCAGCGGGAAGGAAATCACGCCGGCCTCGGAGACGCGGGTCTCCAGGCTCAGGTCCGGGTTCTGGTAGACCGAGATGCGGATCACATCGCCCGCGCCCAGCCGGTACTCGGCCGCGCCGGCAGCCACCGGCGCGGAGGCTGCCGGTGCGGGCTGCGCCTGCGAAAAACCACTGGCCAGGGCCAGCAGACCCAGTGCCACAGCGCGGCGGACGAGCGCGGCGGCGTTCATTTGAGGCCCATGCCCTTGGAGATGGCGTTGGCATCCAGACCGCTGGCGGCCGGCGCCGCCGGAACCGCAGGAGCGGGCGGCACGGCCGAGGCCGCTGCGGCGGCCGGCGCAGCGGCCGCGAACTTGCCGACATACTCGATCTTGGCGCTGGCGCGCATTTCCTTCATCGTCTTCTGCACCAGTTCCGCCTTGCGCTGGTTGGTCAGGAACTGCTCGATCGCCGGACGCGCCGCCGTCTCGTCCACCGGCTGAGCCCGCGAACTGGCCAGATAAAGCACCTGCACGCCCGCAGGCAGCGCGCTAAAAACCGAGTCGCCGTCCTTCATGCGGGCAATCGCATCCACGCTGGCCAGCGGCAGCTGCTCGGCAGCGCGCACTGCCTGGTTGCCCTGGAAGCGGAAGTCGTTCGCCTTCAGGTAATCGACGAACTCGCCCAGGTTCTTGGCGGCCGCCAGCTTGGCGCGCAGCTCGCCGAGCTGCTCGGGCTTGGCCTCGATATTCAGCTCCTGCAGGTTGTAGATGCGGCGCTCCTTGAAGAGCGCGGGCTTGTCGTTGTAGTACTTGCTGACCTCTTCGGGCGTCGGCTTGGAGACGCTCTCGCCCAGCCGTTCCAGGTAGGCGCGGGCGATGATCTCGCGCTTGGTGGCCTCGATCTGCTGCAGCACGCGCGGATCGCGGTCGATCTTCATGTCCTCGGCCTTCTGCACCGCCAGCTCCTGCTCGATCAGGCGCTCCAGCACCTGGCGGGCCGCCGCTTCGGAGTTCTCCGGCTTGAGGCCCGGCTGGCGCTGCAGCAGGTAGTTGATCTGGTGGACGGTGACCTCTTCCCGGTTGACCTTGGCCGCGGTCTGCGACGCCTGTTCGCCCTTGCCGCCACCACAGGCACTCAGCAGCGCCACGCAGCACAGCGTCAGGCCGCTCAAAAGCAGCGCCCTGGGGCGCGCGACTCGGGGGGTGTTGGGGTTCCGGATCATGGCGATGACTCTCTCGATGGTCGGTGACTCTGGCCTGCCGCCTGCCCAGCCTTGCGGGCAGCCTCCAGGCAGTTCCAGGCAGTGCCGGCCGAGTGTAGCCGCCGGATATGTCAGCAATTCCTCACTGACAAGGCTTCCCCGTGACATGCTGCCTGCCGGCGGCCTCACCCCCCCGACTCAGGCGGCGAGCAGGCTCTCCAGCGCCTGCTCGCGCAGGCCGTAGAAGCGCTTGATCTCGGCAATCTGCGCCAGGATCTCCTCACGCCGCGCCGCCAGCGCGGCGCCAGCCGCCCCCTGCTTCTTCACGGCCAGGATCATCTTGTTCTTGCTGGTGTGCTCCAGCGCGATGAACTCGAACACCTGGGTCTCATAGCCCTGCGATTCCAGCAGCAGCGCGCGCAGCGAATCGGTCACCATCTCGGCCTCCTGGCCCAGATGGATGCCATGTTGCAGCATCGGGCGCAACAGCTTGGGCAGCTGCATCTGCGGGCGGATCTGCTTGTGGCAGCAGGGCGAGCACATGATGATCTGCGCCCCGGCGCGCAGGCCCAGGTGGATGGCGTAGTCGGTGGCGATGTCGCAGGCGTGCAGCGCGATCATCACGTCCAGCCGTTCGGGCGTGTAGCTGCGCACATCGCCCTGGTCGAAGCGCAGGCCGACCAGGCCATGCCGCGCGGCCGCGCCGCGGCACAGCGCCACCATATCGTCGCGCAGCTCCACGCCCACCACCTGCGCGTCCTTGCCCTGGCTGCGCAGCCAGTCGTACATCGCAAAGGTCAGATAGCCCTTGCCCGAGCCGAAATCGGCCACATGCACGTCGGGGCTGTCCGCCAGCGCCGAGGACTTCAGGGCGGCGCCGAAGATCTCGATGAAGCGGTTGATCTGCTTCCACTTGCGCGCCATCGCCGGCACCAGCTCGGCCGTGCTGCCGTCCTTGCCCGCATGGGTCAGGCCCAGATCGCGCCAGAAGGGGCTGTCCAGCTCCAGCTGGCGCTGCTTTTCCTTGTCATGGCCCTTGCCGACCGTCTTGCCCGGCGCCTTGCCGGCCGCCGGTTCGGCCGCTTCGGCGCGCGCCACGCGCAGGCTGGGCTTGCCCTTGCGGCTGAAGGCCAGTTGCACCTCCTGGCCGGCCGAAGTGCCCTCGGTGTGGAGATGGGCATTCAGGAAGTTCGTGCCCAGCAAGGCAGCGATCTGCGCCAGCCCCTCGGACAGCAGGTGGTTCTTGGTGACGTCCTTGGTCTGGTGCCGCCACAGAAAGCTCAGGTGCCGTTCGCCCTTGAGCTGCACTTCGCGCACCGTCAGCCTCTCGATGCTCTTGTCCTCGCCCACCGGCTTGGCCAGCAGCAGGCGGCCAAAACTGCCATCGGCCAGCGCGGTTTCAAGCAGGCGCAGAAAGCGCTGCGTGGCGTCAGGCTGGACGGGCGGGTTGATCAGGTCGGTGAACATCGGCGGCGCAGGGAGCAAAGCCCGATTTTGCCGCCTGCGGGCCAGCGCCGCGCCGGCCGGCCTCAGGCCGAGGTCACCAGCGGGCTCAATTCCGGCAGATCCAGATGCGGCAAAGTGTTGAAGGTCAGCAGCGTGTGGCGCTTGGGATTGAAGACGAACTCGGTCACCGCGCTGTTGCGGATGCGCAGGTTCAGCTCGATCGCCGTGTCGCTCGGCGTGCCGAGCACCTGGGCCACGGCGGTGGAGATCGGCCCGCCGCTGGAAACGATCAAGACCTGGCCCGCGCAGCGCTCGCGCACATGGGCAAGCGCCTGCGCCACGCCGGCCGAGAACTCGGCATAGCTTGGCATGCCCTGCGGTGCGGTCTCGCCGCGCATCCAGGCCTGCAAGGCCGTGCGCAGCAGTCGGAAATGCGAACGCACCATCTCGGCATCGCGCGGCTTTTCGAGCGGGGCCGGATGGATGGCGCGGATCAGCGCCTCGCTGTCGTATTCATTGAGCCCGGGCATCTCCGTGGGCGTCGGCAAGTCGCCCAGCCCCTCGGCGATGCCGGCGAAAGTCTGGCGGTGGCGCTTCAGCGTGCCGGTCAGCACAGCGTCGAAGCGCTGGCCGCGCTGGTGCCAGTAGTCGCCCAGCATGCGGCTCTGGCGGGCGCCCAGCTCGCTGAGCTGGTCATAGTCGGCGGCCCCAAAACTGGCCTGGCCGTGACGGACAAGATAGAGCGTTCCCATGCCCTCATCATCGCCTTGCGCGCTGTTGCTGGGCTGTCACTCGCGCGACCGGCTAAAATCCCGCTCCAGGCCGGAAACCTTATGTCCGGCTTCGCATTCAATTTCATCGGAGCCACTCATGGGCAACAAGATCAAGACCGAGGCCGAACAGCGCGCCACCCCCCGTCCCATCCCCCCCACCGGGCTGACGTTCACGCACGGCCGCGGCCAGAAGAGCAGCCTGGAACGTGGTTCGCACACCCGCAGCAAGAAGAACCCGGGCAAGCGTCCGCATTCGGGTTGAGGTCTCGGCGGGCCTGTCCCGCCGGTATCCCCCTCACAGGCCCTTGCCCAACAGCAGGGCCTGTTTTGTTTCCGCAAGCTGAGCCAGCGCGGAAGCCATCGGGCAAGTGATTGGGCTCGTGTCCCCCGCCCCGGACGCGCCGGGCCTCCTCCTTTACCTCGCCCAAACACTCGCCCGATGGCTTCTGCAAGCACGGTTTGCACTGCCACCCCTTTCATGCCCTGATCACTCGACATGATCCGCATCACTGAACTCCGCCTGCCGCTCAACCACCGCGAGGACGAACTGCGTCCCGCCGTGCTGGCCAAACTGGGCCTGCAGGACACCGAACTGCTGGCCCTGCATGTCTTCCGCCGCGGCTACGACGCGCGCAAGAAGACCGCCATCGTGCTGAGCTACACGCTGGATTGCGAGCTTGCGAGCGCCGCCACCGAAGCCGCGGTGCTGGCCCGCCTGGCCAAGGATCCGCATGTCAAGCCCAGCCCCGACACGCGCTACAAGTTCGTCGGCCACGCGCCGGCTGACTTCCCGGCCGAGCAGCGCCCGGTGGTGGTGGGCTTCGGTCCCTGCGGCATCCTGGCGGCGCTGGTGCTGGCGCAGATGGGCTTGCGGCCCATCGTGCTGGAACGCGGCAAGCAGGTGCGCGAACGCACCAAGGACACCTGGGGCCTGTGGCGCGAAAGCCAGCTCAACCCCGAATCGAACGTGCAGTTCGGCGAAGGCGGCGCCGG
>PNNH01000119.1 GCA_013824165.1 Methylibium sp.
GGGGCCTGGCAGGCCAGCGCCACTTGCCGGCCCCCGGGGTGGACGCCGCCGTCTCGGCGCAGGCCAGGCCCCCCCATGAGCGCACATGCAATGCCAGCGAGAGCTGTTATCGGCATCGCAACCGTGGACGACGGCTGTCGCTGGGCGCTGTGTGATAGCTCTTCGAGAGCCCATTAAGCAGCGATGCTGCCTCCTGGTGTTCAAAGTCGAGCGGCAAATCAGTTCGATTTGCGCGCATAGCTGGATATGCGAGTCCGCAGGCCACCGTGATGGGCGCGCTCGCGCCTTATGGGCCGTAAAAGGGTGTCTATGCACCCAGCAACCGCATTGCCTTCCTGGTCCGCTCGAAGCCGAGGATGCTCAGCACGCGTTTGAAGTTGTAGGCCAGCACACTCAGGCTCATCTCCGTTGACACGTTCTCGATCCCTCGCATCAGGAAGTGCGTCCAGCCCATCCAGTGTTTGAGAGTGCCGAAGACATGCTCGATGGTGCTCTTGGGTACTGTCATCGCTTGAGGCATTCGGTCCAACCGTTGTTGGACCCTTTCCGCGACTGCCTCATGCTCCCACCTCCTGATGCGTCGGTAGGCGCTCGTCGTGCATTGCGCCTTCATCGGACAAGCAGGACAGGCGCTTGACCAATAGACGCTGATCTGCAGGCCATCCTCTTCGCGACTGAAGCGGCGAATCGCTCGCTGTCCAGCCGGGCAATGGTACTCGTCGGCGCGCGCGATATAGATGAAGCCTGTTGTGTCGAAGCGGCCTTCAGCCCTGGCGTTGGATGTCATGGGCTTGGGAACAAGCGCTGCGATCCCGGCATCCTCACAAGCCTTGAGTCCCAGGCCGCTGTAGTAGCCTCGGTCGGCGATGGCCTTCAATCTGCGCTTGCCCATCGCATCGCGTGCAGCCTGAGCGATTGGGCTAAGTTGCGCCCGGTCGCTACCGTTGTTTGTGACCTCATGGGCAACGATCAGATGGTTTTTGGTGTCTACCGCAGTCTGCACGTTGTAGCCCACCATGGCCGTGCCTTTGGCACTGTAGGTGGTCATAGCGCGAGCATCAGGATCTGTCTGAGGGAGTTGATGATCGGGCAGTTGCTCCAGCTGGGCCTTCACCGTCTGCAGCTCTTGCAAACGCTGGCGCATCTTCTGGATCTTCCCCTGCAGGCGATCTGTCTTGGCCCGCATCTCCGTGGGCTGAGTTCGATCTGCTGTTTCCATCGCATCGAGGTAGCGCTGGATGCTCTCCTCCAACTCACGCTCGCGACGCTCAATCTTGCCCGGCGTGTAGTTGCGCTCGCGGTTGTTGACTGCCTTGAACTTGCTGCCGTCGATCGCCACCACGGCTTCGGAAAACAGCTTCAACTCTCGGCACAGCACAACGAAACGGCGGCAGACATTGCGAATGCCTTTGCCGTTATCGCGGCGGGAGTCCGCGATGGTCTTGAAGTCGGGGGCGAGCCTGCCGATCAGCCACATCAACTCCACATTTCGCTGGCATTCGCGCTTCAGCCGGTGGCTGGACTGAATGCGGTTGAGGTAGCCATACAGGTACAGCTTCAACAGCACCGATGGGTGATACGAAGGCCGGCCCGTTGTGGCCGGGCTTGCACCATCGAAGCCTAGGGATGCCAGATCCAACTCATCGATGAAGACATCCACAATCCGCATCGTGTTGTCTTCTGAGATGAAATCGTCCAAGCACTCCGGTAGCAACGTGACCTGGCTTCGATCTTCGCCTTCTATGAATCGCTTCATGTGGCAGCCCAGCAGTGGCGTTCCCACAATTTAGGCAACAGCCAGAAAAATCACAGGAGGGTTTTCACACAGCCTCGCTGCGTTGCTGACGTACAGATTCGGCGGCTTCAGGCTGATTCCAGTCAATCGTGTGCCACGGCCCGAGCGACCGCATCGACGGTTAGCCGAACTCCTTATCCAAGCTAACGATCATAGTCCGCAGGGAGCAGTTCACAGGCTTGGGCCGGCATCACGCGGCCTCCCACCAGCGTACGCCCGACCTTGAGGCCCAGCGCGCTTCGGATTGCAGCTGGGCGGCTCCTGGCAGATATCCGACGACGTCCGGCGGGCCGGCCGGCAGATCCGCCGGTCGGCCCATCGCTGGCTAGAAGAACGCGTGCAGCTCGACAAAGGCCTGACGCCGGTTGTCCAGCGCATTCTGAGGAATGCCGCCGAACCTGCGATAGCCCGTGCGAAGCTGGGCAAAGGCGATCGGCGTGTATTCGTAGATCAGGCTGTAACGCACCTTGTGGTCATTGCCGATGCGCCGGTCCGGATCCAGAAACTCACTGCCCAGCTTGAGGTTGTGCCCCCGGGCCATCAGCCAGTTTGCCTCCAACAGCGAGGCGATCTGGCGGCGTCTGCCCTCGGGGAAGCCGCTGTCGGCGACCATGTCGATCTCGGCGAGCCAGGCAATCGGACCGGTGTTCGTCCCGGCAAACAGCCCCCAGGCATCGCGATTGCCGGCCGCCGACTTGACCTGGGCCGTAGCCAGGCCCACGCGTCCCCAGGGCTGCAGCCAGGCCAGTTGCCCGGTGATTTGGTGGCCCTCGTCACTGCGACGCCTGCCCGGGCCATTGGTATAGGCCAGCTGCGCGGACCAGTCGCCTCGCTCCATGCCCAGTTCCAGACCCTTGTCAGGCACGGTCATGCTGACCCCGCTGAGCTGGCGAACGAAGGTGAGGCTGTCCTGCAGCCGCCAGCCGAATGGCAGGTAGAACTGACCGGCCTTGGCATACCAACCCATGCCCGGTGTCGACAGCCGCACATAGGCTTCCTGGCGTAGCGATTTGCCGGGTGACACCTGTTGATCCAGATAGACGCCGAGCCTGTCCTTTATCAGTTGCACGTCGGCATAGAGCCGGGCCTGCTCGGTTCCGCTGATGCGCTGCGTTGGCTGGCCCGACACTTCGGTGCGGGTCGTGGCGCTGCGCAGGTCGCCGCCCAGCCGCAGACGCTCGTCGAACAAGCTGCCAGACCAGCTCGACAAAGCTTGCGGCAACGCATTGGCGGCGATGCTGCCCTTGGCAAAGGCATTGCCCACCGCATTGCGCAGGCCGCCACCGGACGTGTTCACATGGCACGCCGCGCACTGCATGCCATAACGCACCGCCAGATAGGGCTCCGCCCAGGCCATGGCGGGCAACGCAAGCAGCAATAGCGCGAGACGGCGCATCCAGCGCTGCGCGCTCATTGCTGCGCTCCGTTGTCGATCCAGCGCCGGATCAGGCTGATCGTGGCGGCATCCAGGAAGGGGCCACCCAGCGGCATGCGTGCACCGACCGCCGCATGCCCTTCCAGCTTGTGGATCAGATAGCTGTTGTTCGCATTGCCCCGTTGTACCCGCTTCAAAGCGGGCACTTCGACGCTGGCGACGTCGACCAGCATCATGTAGCTGTTGCCGGCATCCAGGCGCAAGCCCGCAGGCGCCGCGCCGCCCGCATGGCAGCCCGAGCAAACCGGCGTGAACACCTGCGCCTGAATGGATCGGAAACTAGCGGTCATCGGGCCGCCCGGGTCTTCCCCCTCGCCCAGCGGTCGTCCGTTAGCATCCAGTCCATCACCGCTGCCACCGCCGCAGCCGGCCGCCAGTGCCGCCACGACGCAAGCCGCGCCCCATTTCCAGTACACCGATCGCATGAGCATCCTTTCGCATTCAGCCGTAGATGGCACGTGAGTGCTCCCGTGGGCGGCAAAAGTTGCATGCCGTACCTAGAAACTGCGAAATACAAGGCACCTGAGCTTTGCGACGGCTTCGCGGTTCGACGCACGCGGCGAACGCAGCGCTGTTTTCAGCCGGCCGGCTGAAGGTTTCGGCCCAGCCCTGCGCAGCTGCCATCTGAGACGCGGCATTGATGCAAGAATGCGGACTAGCCCGCCGATCGCCCCCCCTCTCCTTGAGCCTGAACCCCGTCCATCCCGCCGCCTGGGCCCATCGCTTCAGCCGCTGTGCGCCGGCTTTGTCGAAAGCCATCTGCGCCGTGATCTGGTGCGGCTTGGGGACGTCCGCCGTCCAAGCGCAGGCGCGTGAATGGTCCGCTGAGTTGGCACTGAGCAGCGAGCTCACCGAGCGCGGCGCCTTCGTCGGGGAGCGCAAGCCCGCACTCCAGGGTGCCGTGACGCTTTACGACCCGCGCGGCTGGTCGGCCGGCGTGGTCCTGGGCATGCAGCAGGCCGGCAGCCGGACCTCGCGGGTGATCGTCCGTGCCGCGCAGGACTGGCTGCTGAGCAATGACTGGCAGTCACAAGCATCCTTGCAGTACTACGCCTACCCCGGAGACCGGTCATCGCGCATCTTCGACCGTGCCGAGGCCGGGCTGAGTTTCGGTTTCAGGGATCTTTGGGTGCTCGGCGTCTCGCTGTACCACTACCCACACACCAGCGGCGACAGCGCACCCATGCGCTGGACGGTCGATGTCGGCGCACGCTGGCCGCTGGGCGAGCAGTTCTCGCTGACCGCCGCCGTCGGCCATGCCAGCGTCAAGCCGCGCGGAAACTACAGCTACGGCAGCACCGGCCTGGCCTGGCACCGGCAGGCTTGGCGCCTGGAGCTCAGCTATCTGAGCACCGATCGACGCGCCCGCAGCTTGCTGACGTCGGGCACGCCGGGGCATTGGTCAGCCGCGCTGACGCATTCTTTTTGAACCGCAGGCAACTTTTTTGCTCCGGGCTGGCACTCACGCTCCAGTCTCAACCCTGTCTGCCACCTGTCCATGACCGCCTCCTGCCGCGATGACACCAGCGACCTCGCCCTGCTGCGCCGGGTCGAGGCGCGTGATCGTGCCGCGTTGGAGACCCTGTATCGGGACTACCACCCCAGGCTATGCCAGTTCCTGGCGCGGCTGACTCGGCGCAACGAAGTGATCGAGGAGGTCATCAATGACTGTTTCTGGATCGTCTGGCAGAAGGCTGACAGTTTTAGGGGCGACTCCCGGGTTTCGACCTGGATCATGGGCATCGCCTACCGATGCGGCCTGAAAGCCCTGCGGCAGGACGGCGGGGCCGCTTTGTTCACAACGCCGATGGAGGACGAGGACCCCGACCATCAACTGGCCTTGAGTGACAACCCCGGCGATGGCCGCGAGTTGCGGGACTGGCTGGCCAAGGGCATGGAGCGACTCTCGCTCGAACAGCGCCTGGTACTGGAGCTGGCCTATGTCGGCGGTCACTCGCTGGAGGAGATCGCCGTGATCACCGAGTCCCCTGTGGGTACGGTGAAGGCGCGCATGTTTCACGCACGGGTCAAGCTGCGCAATCTGCTGCCCGTCCTGGCTGATCGGCAGGCCCCTGCCCAAGGAATGCAGAAATGAAGCCCCCCATTCACACCCCCACGGACCAGGACTTGTCCCATCTGCTGACACAGCAGACGCTGCCATGGATCGTCAACGGCAGTGCCAGCGAGGCCCAGCGGGCCAGCGTCGCCGAGCATCTGCTTAGCTGCGCCGCCTGCCGCGCGGAACTCGAGCATCAGCAGCAGTTGCGTGACGCGCTCTCGAAGCCCTTGATCCAAGGGCCAGCGGTCGAACAAGGCCTTGAGCGGCTGTTCAAGCGCCTGGATCGCGAGGCCCAATACGATCAGTCGCCGCTGGCCCCCAGCCCGCAATCGTCTGCTGCCGGGCGCCGTGCGACGCCCATGACCTACGCCCTGGCTGCCTGCGTGGCGCTTCAGGCCGTGGCACTGGCTGCATTGCTGCCGCACTGGCTCGCCGTGGACGGAACGGGCTTCCAGACGCTGAGCGCTCAGCCCCCCTCCAGCAGCGCCGCTGTGCCGCAGACTCAGATCCGTGTCGTTCCCGACGCGCGCCTCACGCTGGCTGAATGGAACGCACTGCTGAGTGAGCTCGGACTGCAGGTCCACAGCGGGCCCAACTCGGCCGGCGCCTACGCCCTTGCACCCATCGATGCGCGCCGCAACATGGCGCAGACCGTCGAGAGGCTGCGCAGCGCACCCGGCATGCTCATGGTGGAACCGATAGGAAGCACGCCGTGAACAGTGGGCTGCCAATGCTGGCCCTGACCTTGCTGCTGGTGGGCTGCAGCGCCTTGCCACGGAGCGAGCCGGCGACGGCCCAGGCGGCCATCCAGCCTGCCCGCAGCAGTGAAGCAGGCATGCAGGCAAGCAGCGAGCGCTATGTGGTGGTGACGGTCGCCAACCCGTTGGAGCGGGTGCCGAGCCGGGCCGGAACCAGCCTGTCGAGCTATGGGGGTCCGCCGCGCTACACCCAGGGGAGCCAGGCGACACAGACGCTGGCCGCCATCGCCAGGGACCACCAGTTGCGGGAAGCGGCCGCCTGGCCGATCCCGAGCCTGGGCGTGCACTGCGTGGTGTTCCAGATCGCGGACGGCGCCGAACGGGATCTGGTCGTGGCCCAGCTTCGCCGCGATGAGCGTGTGCGCCTGGCGCAGCCCTTGCAAGATTTCTCGATGCTGAGCAATGCGGCCGCCGATGCAGAAATCTCGTACAACGATCCCTATCTGCCGCTGCAGAAAGGCTTCGCGGCCATGAATACCGCGCGCGCCCACCGCCTCAGTACAGGCCGGGGCGCCCACATCGCGGTGATCGACACAGGCGCGCAGACCGGGCATCCCGATCTGCGCGGTCGCATCCAGACGGCGGAGAACCTGGTCGATGCGGATCGCACCACCTTCGAGCAGGATCGCCATGGCACCGAGGTGGTCGGCATCATCGCGGCAACAGGAAACAACGGCCAAGGGATTGTCGGCATCGCGCCCGATGCGCGCATCAGCCTCTACAAAGCCTGCTGGTACCCGGCAACGCTGGCGGCAGTCGCGTCTGCCCGCTGCAACTCCTTCACGCTGGCCAAGGCCTTGGCCGCAGTCATGGCGACGGATGCCCGCATCCTCAACCTCAGTCTGGGCGGTCCTGACGACCCGCTGCTGGCGGCACTGCTGACACAGCTGATCAAGCAGGACCGCATCGTGATTGCAGCTGAACCGCCGCAGGGTGGACGCAGCGGCTTCCCTGCCAACGTGCCGGGTGTCATCACAGTGGGCATGGCCGACGCATCGCCGATTGGGCCGGGCCATTCGCTGCGCGTTCCTGGACGCGATGTGCTGACCTTGGCACCACGAAGCAGGTACGACTTCAGCAGCGGCTCATCGATGGCCGCGGCCCATGTCAGCGGACTGGCGGCCCTGCTGCAGGCGGCTGCACCGGGGGTCGATCGCCATGCCGTCGAGACGATTCTTGGGCGCGGTGGAGCGCTGCCGGACGCGCTGCTGGCGCTCGATGCCCTGACGCCTAAGGCGCGCCGCCTGGCCGAGCGCTGAAGCGCTGCTGCGCCACGCCGACACAGACAGTAACTGAATGGCTCACGCCGCTGCAACCGGCGGCACCGTTACGGGCACTCACCGGGCAACAAGCACCTCAACCGCCTTCGGCCAGAGAACCCATGTTGCTCAAGAACGCACTCACCTTCTGCCATCTGATCGCGATGGCCATCGCCGTCGGAAAAATGCTGGACTATGACTTCCGCTTTCTCCGCGCTGTCCACCAACGCCCATCGCCGCAACTGCTGCAGGACCTGAGCCACACCAAGACCACGATGACACTGGCCTTGATCGCCCTGTGGCTGACCGGTGCGGCCCTGGTCTACGCGGGCTACGCGCAAAACCCCGACTACCTGCTGAACGAGAAGCTGTGGACCAAGATCTTCACAGTCGGCGTGCTCACCGTGAACGGCGTGCTGATGCACCGCCTCGCCTTTCCCGTCCTTCAGCAAGGCGGCGCTTTCCTTGAACTGCCGCAGCGCCAGATGCTGACGCTGACGCTGTTCGCCGCGATCTCCTCGGTCTCATGGTTGTACGCATCCTTTCTCGGCATCGCTCGCTCCTGGAACCACACAGCCCCGCTCAGCTACACCTTGGGCGTCTATGCGGCGCTGCTGCTTCTGGCGGGTGCTGCCGCGATGCTCGGCATCAGCTGGCTTCGCCAGCGTCACGCCAGGCGGTCAACGCCCAGGCGCTTCAGCAGTGACGCGGACATCAAGGTGCACTGCCCGAACTGACAGGCACCGAGCAAACAATGGCCTGATGCGGGCGAGGCCGTCCCGCCTGAACGCCTCAGCTCACACAAGCCGATCAAGCCAACCGATCACGCAAATCGATCACCCATAGGCAAAGGCCCGGTTTCCCGGGCCTTTCCTTGCACTTCGGGGCCAGCAGGCCCGCTCAACCGGCGAGTTGCTCGAATCCGCCAGTCGACACGAAGACGCGGACCGAGTCACCACCAGCCGCCTTGGCCTCAGCACAGGCCAGCGTCGCGGCCCCCAACACGGCGTCCACCGTTTCAAGGCTGGGCTGCAATTGCACCACGCCGACGCAAGCCTTCACGCGGGTGCGATGCAAGCCCCAGCGCAGACGATAGCCAGCAATCGCCGAGCGCATCTTCTCGGCCACGATCTCTGCGTAGTGCTGATCGCAGTCAGGCAGGAGCACCGCAAAGTGGTCGTCCTCCATCCGGGCCACAGGGTCGGTCGCACGCACCTTGGTGACCAGCATCTGGCCCAGCCCGTAGAGGAAATGGTTCGCGACTTCGGCCCCCATCTGGTTGATCACCCCCGAGAAGTGGTCGACATCCACCCACAAGACCGAGACCGGCTCATGGCGCCGACTGCCAACGTGCTCGGCCAAGCGACGCTCGAATTCACGCCGATTGGCCAACTCGGTCAGCACATCGTGCTTGGCCGTCCAGGTGGGCTGCATGCGCAGCTGCCGCGCCGCGGTGACATCCTCGATGATCCACAGCGCCTCGCCGGCCGGCACATCCCAGTGCACGGGCGTAGCCTGCAGGCGACCCCAAAAGCGCGAGCCATCCTTGCGGACGCATTCGATCTCCTCATCCAGCGGACGCCCAGCCGCAAAGGCGGCGCCGATCCGCTCGCTGAGGCTGGCATGCGAAAGGTCCGACACCAGCACCGAGCGCACCGGTTGACCGCACAGGTCGGTCTCGTCGCCGTGGCCGAACAAGTGGTTGAACTGTTCGCTCACCACCTCCAGCTGCCCGGCATTGACAAAGCCCAAAGCCGTCGGCGCACGCACCAGCAGCGCACGCATGCGGGCTGCAATCGGATCAGCAGCATCACTCGATGTGGTCATTCCAGGTCTCCTTCGGGTAAGGATGGCGAACGCGGCTACGCCGCATCCTGTCGTCATTGATCAGACTATTGCAGGTGTAGCCCGTTTAGTCGCTACCGAAAACCCCTGTTGTGGCCTCTGTTCGAGCCTTTGTTGCGCCAAGCCAAGGTGCTCAGCGCTCGGGAGCGATCTGCTCGGCATAGTCGTACAGCGCCGACAGGATCTCCTGCCCCCGCTCGTCTGCGCTCTCGCTCAAGGCGTCAACCCGCTCAAAAAATGCCTGCAGGCTCAGCCCCCCGCCAGCGCCGTGGTGCAGACGGTCGGCGCAAAGCGCCTGCCAGCGCTGGCGCTCGGCATCGTCCAGTGTGGCTGCAAAGTTGCGGGCGCGATACCTGAACAGCAGCTCCTCCAGACGGGGATCGGCGAAGCTGGCCTTGCCCTGCGCCACACGGTCAGCCAGTTGCTGGGCAGACAGTTCACGCAGGCGCTGCAGGCTTCGCCGGTCCTCGTTGCCGACGAAGCCGCCATACAGGTCCTCATCGACATCCGGCGCCGTTGCCGGCGCCGGCCTCGAAAACACCTCGGACCAGAGTCCGTCCAGCTGCCTTGCGTCCGCCGCCAGCCGCTGCGCATGCATCTGGCCCTGCGCCAGATCCACGCCCCAGCGCTCAGCCATCTCGGGCGACAAGGTCTTGAGCTGACCGATCACGACCGGCGACTTGTTGACGTGGATGGTTTTGATCGGCAGCCGCGTCACGCCCTCGGGCAATTCATCCTGGCGGGTGAACATACGTTCGCGGATGGTGGCGGCATCCAGGCCGAAGAGCTCAGCCGGATCGACCGACAGGTCCCAGACGATCAGCTCGTTCTTGTTGGTCGGGTGCGGCGCCAGCGGCCAGACCAGCGCGATGCAGCCGCGCTCGGGCCCATACATGCCCGAGATGTGAAGAAACGGCCGGCCCAAGCCAATCTCGGCCCAGACTGCGTCCTTCTTGCGCAACTTCAGGCAGAAGTCCCACAGCTTGGGCTGGGCCGACTTGAGCAGTCGCGCCAGCGCAATGGTGGCGCGCACGTCCGACAGCGCGTCGTGCGCCGCCTCGTGCACCAAGCCATTGGCCACAGTCAGGTGTTCCAGCTTGAACGAAGGCCGGCCATCTTCATGCTTGGGCCATTCGATGCCCTCAGGGCGCAGCGCATAGGCACAGCGCACCACGTCCAGGATGTCCCAGCGGCCGCACTCGTTCTGCCATTCGCGGGCGTAGGGATCGATCAGACTGCGCCAGAACAGATGCCGGGTCACCTCGTCGTCGAAGCGGATCGTGTTGTAGCCCACGCCGACCGTGCCGGGGCGAGCCAGTTCGGCCTCGATGGCCGCGGCGAACTGATGCTCAGGCACGCCCTGCTCCAGGCAGGTCTGCGGCAGGATGCCGGTCAGCAGGCAAGCCTCGGGTTCAGGCAGGAAGTCGGGCGCCGGCTGGCAATACAGCATCAAGGGCTCACCGACTTCGTTCAGATCGGCATCGGTGCGCACGCCGGCAAACTGCGACGGCCGGTCGCGCCGCGGTACGCGCCCGAAGGTCTCGTAGTCGTGCCAGTAAAAAGTCATCTCGCTCATGGCCGGAACGATACCCGAATGACGAAGGTCCGCGCGGCGGAGCGACGCTGATAATCACGCCTCCTCCCCTTGTCCTGCGCCTCACTCATTACCGCCGCATGCGCTCTGTGTCCTCCATGTCGGGCCTGACCCGCCCTCGCCTGCTGGTCCTGCTGCTGGCCCTGCCTGCCCTGACCTTGCTCCTGCTGGCCCTGGCCGCCGCCCTGGTCTATCCGAATCTGCCGGACCTGGAGGAGCTGACCGACTACCGGCCCAAACAACCGCTGCGCGTCTACACGGCCGACGGCGTGCAGATCGGCGAGTTCGGCGCCGAGCGGCGGCGCTTCCTGCCGCTGGAGCAGATCCCCCAGCCCATGCAGGATGCGCTGCTCGCCATCGAGGACCATGAGTTCCACACGCATGGCGGTATCTCCTACACCGGCATCCTGCGTGCTGTCGTCGGCAATCTCACCAGCATGAGCCGCAAAGGCGGCGGCTCCACGCTGACCCAGCAGCTGGCGCGCGACTTCTACCTGACGAAGAAGAAGCTCTACAGCCGCAAGTTCATCGAGCTGCTGCTGACACTGAAGATCGAGTCGCAGCTGAGCAAGGGCCAGATCCTCGAGCTCTACATGAACCAGATCTACCTGGGCCAGCGCGCCTACGGCTTCGAGGCCGCGGCGCGCATCTACTTCGGCAAGAGCCTGAAGGAGCTGTCGATCGCCGAGACGGCCATGTTGGCCGGCCTGCCGCAGAACCCGATCTACGCCAACCCGGTGGTCAATTTCAGCCGCGCCCAGCGCCGCCAATTCGTCGTGCTGGGCCGCATGCATGAGCTGGGCCAGATCAACGAGGCCCAGCTGGCTGCCGCCAAGGCCGAGAAGCTGCACATCCGCAGCCCGCAAGACCCCCGCCTGCATGCCGAGTTCGTGGCCGAAATGGCACGCCAGCAGGTCCATGCCCAGTACGGCGACGAGGCCTACACACTGGGCCTTAACGTTTACACCACACTGAACTCGCGCGAGCAGGCCGCCGCCTACCGCGGCCTGCGTCTGAGCCTGATGGAACATGAACGCCGCAAGCCCTGGCGCGGCCCCGAGGCGCAGGTGGATCTGCCGGCAGGCGCAGCCGAGCGCGACGCCGTCATCACCAAGGTGCTGGCCGAGCACCCTGACCAGGACGATCTGCGCGCCGCCGTTGTCACCGAGGCCGGCCCTACCAAGGTGCTGGCCAGCCTGCAAAGCGGCGAGGACATCGTGATCAGCGGTGAGGGCCTGCGCAGCGTGCAGTCGGCGCTGTCGGCCAAGGCCAAGCCCGAGCTGCGCATCCGCCCCGGCGCCATCATCCGCGTGCTGCGCGGCGCGCCCGGCAAGGCTGACGCCAGGAGCGCCTGGGCCATCACGCAGCAGCCCGAAGCCGAAGGCGCGCTGGTGGCGCTCGAGCCCGGCAGCGGCCGCGTGCGCGCACTGGTCGGCGGCTTCGACTTCGCGCGCAACCAGTTCAATCACGCCAGCAGCGCCTGGCGCCAGCCAGGATCCAGCTTCAAACCCATCCTCTACTCTGCAGCGCTGGAGCAAGGCCTGACGCCGGCCAGCGTGATCGACGATGCGCCCATCAGCATCGGCGACTGGGAACCCAAGAATTCCGACGACCGTTACGACGGCCCGATCACGCTGCGCCAGGCGCTGGCGCGCTCGAAGAACATGGTGTCGATACGCCTGCTGCAGCAGATCGGCGCGCCCGCCGCGCGCGCTTGGGCCGGGCATTTCGGCCTGGATGTGGACAAGCAGCCTGACAACCTGACACTGGCGCTGGGCTCCGGCGCGGTGACGCCCATGCAGATGGCCTCGGCCTATGCAGTGTTCGCCAACGGCGGCTATCGGCTCAAGCCGCTACTGATCGAGCGCATTGTCGACGCCAAGGGTCAGGTCTTGTTCGCCGCCGAGGCCGATACGCCCAGCGAGGACAGGCGCGCGATCCCGGCCCGCAATGCCTTCATCACCGCCAGCCTGCTGCAGGAGGTCACGCGCAGTGGCACGGCAGCGCGCGCCTCGGCCCAGCTCAAGCGCGGCGACATCTACGGCAAGACCGGCACCACCAACGATGCGGTGGACGCCTGGTTCGCCGGCTTTCACCCCAGCTTGGTGGCTGTGGTGTGGATGGGCTACGACCAGCCGCGCAGCCTGGGCGAGCGCGAAAGCGGTGGCGGCCTGGCGCTGCCGGCCTGGATCGAGCTGATGAGCGAGGCCTTGCGCGGCACCCCGGTGCAGGAACTGCCACCGGTGCCGGGCGTAACCATGCTCGACGGCGACTGGGTCTACGAGGACGAGCCTGCCGCCGAGCCCATGGCCGGCGCGGCGAGCGCGCCCTAGCGCCGCCAGGCTTTACGCAGGCAGCTCGGCCAGCAGCTGCGCCTCGCGCTCCGGGCTGAGGCCGGCCTTGCTGAAGCGGCGCTGATCGGGCGGCAGGCTGCGCCACCAGGCCAGCGTATCGGCCACCGTCTCGGCCAAGGGCCGGATGCGCAGGCCGGCGGCCAGCGCCTTGGCATTGCGGGCCTGCATGAAGCCCGCGTACTCGGCCGAATCCGGCAGCCACAGCGGCAGATCGTTCCAGGGTTTGACGCCCTGTGCGTCCAGCCAGGCCCCGTCGGCCCAGGCCCAGGTCGGCTGCGTGCCGGCCGCAGCGGCGCAGACCTGCAAGAGCTCATCGCGCCGCCACTGGTCGGGCGCGGCCACCGCGTTGTAGGCGCCGCGCCGCCCCTGCTCCAGCGCATCCAGCACGAAGGCGGCCAGATCACGCGCGTCGATGAACTGCAGGCCGGCGTCAGCCGGCGCCGGCACCAGCACGCGTTCGCCTGCTGCCGCCAGCGAGATACGGGCGGGCCAGTAAGTGAAACGTTCGGTCGGATCATGCGGCCCGACCACCAGGCCGGGGCGGATGATCAGCGCGCGCTCAGCCCCGACGCGCGCCGTCAGCGCCGCCTCGCAGGCGGCTTTCAAAGGCCCATAGGTGGCGCCGTCGACCACCTCGGTTTGCGGATCGGCCAGCACGCCGAGCGGCGAGCTCTCGTCATTCGGCCTGTCGAAGCTTGCGTAAGCCGAGATGCTGGAGATGTAGACGTAGGCGCCGACCCGACCGGCCGGCATGTCAGCGCTGCCCGCCACTTCGCGCGGCAGATAGCCGCAGGTGTCGATCACCGCGTCCCATTCCCCCTGGGCCAGTGCCGACAGGTCGGACTGCCGGTCGCCCAGCCGGCATTCGACGCCGGGGAACAGCGCCGCGCCACTCTGGCCACGGTTGAACAGGGTCGGCACGTGACCGCGCGCCAGCGCCGTCTCGA
Organism: Methylibium sp.; assembly: GCA_013824165.1. Lineage (GTDB taxonomy): Bacteria > Pseudomonadota > Gammaproteobacteria > Burkholderiales > Burkholderiaceae_C > JACDQM01. The sequence continues at coordinate 14,047 of PNNH01000119.1, forward strand.
CGATATGGCGCCCGACGAAGCGGATGCCACCCAGGATCAGCAGTTTCAGACTTGTCATGGCGGCGATGCTAGCGGGCGAGCCACGCACTGCCGCCAGTCATGCCTCAGGCGCGCTTCCTGACGATCACGCTGCCGATCGAGTAGCCGGCGCCGAAGGAGCAGATCACGCCCAGGTCGCCCGCGGCCAGATCGCCGTGGTGGCGATGGAAGGCGATGATGGAACCGGCCGAGGCGGTGTTGGCGAACTCATCCAGGATCAGCGGCGCCACGTCGGAGCCGGCCTCGCCGCCGACCAGCTTCTTGATCACCAGCTGGTTCATGCCCAGATTGGCCTGGTGCAGCCAGTAGCGGCGCACGGCGGTGGGCTCGAAGTTCAGTGAAGCCAGATGCGCCTCGATGTGCGCAGCGGCCAGCGGCACCACTTCCTTGAAGACCTTGCGGCCTTCCTGGCGGAAGGTCTTGTCGCGGGCGTCCGGGTCGCTGTCCTCGGCCTTGTTCAGGAAGCCGAAGTTGTTGCGGATGTTGTTGGAGAACTGCGTGGCGGCCTTGCTGCCGAGGATTTCCCACTGGTCGGTGGAGGTCGCCAGGTCAGCGCGCTCAACGACGATGGCGGTGCAGACATCGCCAAAAATGAAGTGGCAGTCGCGGTCCTTCCACTCCAGATGGGCCGAGGTGATCTCGGGGTTGACGATCAGCACGCACTTGGACGCGCCGCTGCGCACCGCGTTGTAGGCCTGCTCCAGCGCAAAGGTGGCCGAAGAGCAGGCCACGTTCATGTCATAGCCGTAGCCGCCGCAGCCCAGTGCCTGCTGTATCTCCACCGCCATGGCCGGATAGGCGCGCTGCATGTTCGCAGCCGAGCAGATCACCAGGTCCACGTCCTCGGGCTTCTTGCCGGCGGCGGCCAGGGCCTTGGCACCGGCATCCACCGCGATCTCGGCCATCAGCGAGAGCTGGTCGTCGGCGCGTTCCTCAAAGCGCGGATACATGCGGGTAGGGTCAAGCACGCCCGCCTTGTCGATCACGTAGCGCTGCTTGATACCCGAGGCTTTCTCGATGAACTCGACGCTGGACGGCGTCAGCGGCTCGCGCTCGCCGGCTGCGATGGCGGCTGCGTGCTGGGCGTTCTGCAACTCCACATAGCGGTTGAATGACTCGACCAGCTCGGCGTTGCTGATGGTGTGCGGGGGCTGATAGAGGCCGGTGCCGCTGATGACGACTGAATGCATGAGACTTTTCCTGGCGCCCGCCGGGTTCGCGGGCCATGGCCGCAAGTGTAGCGATGGCTACGAGGTGGGCCTCTTCCGCAAAACCCGGCCGCTTCTGCGCCTGAAGCTGCGTAGAATCGGGCACCGGGCCCAAATTTTGGCGTCCGGTTTTTTGTGTCCGCACCAGGCCCCTTCGCTTGGCTTCGCGGAACAGCCGGGATCCAAGTCAAGCGCTCGCAGCCCAGGACGTGCACTGCCTCAACGCACGCCGACACTTGCGAACTTGAACACCATGGAAATCTTCGACTACGACAACATCCTGCTGCTGCCGCGCAAATGCCGCGTAGAGAGCCGCAGCGAGTGCGACACCTCGATCGAATTCGGCCCGCGCCGCTTCAAGCTGCCGGTCGTGCCCGCCAACATGAAGACGGTCGTCGACGAGTCAATCACCGAATGGCTGGCCGCCAATGGCTACTTCTATGTGATGCACCGCTTCGACCTGGACAACGTGGCCTATGCACGAGCGATGCGCGACAAGGGCCTGTTCGTCTCGATCAGCTCGGGCGTCAAAGACGCCGACTATGCGGTGATCGACCGCCTGGCGGCCGATGGCGTGGGCGCCGACTACATCACCATCGACATCGCCCATGGCCATGCCGACAGCGTGCAGCGCATGATTGCGCATATCAAGCACAAGCTTCCGCAGGCCTTCGTCATCGCCGGCAATGTCGGCACGCCCGAGGGCGTGATCGATCTGGAGAACTGGGGCGCGGACGCGACCAAGGTCGGCATCGGCCCCGGCAAGGTCTGCATCACGCGGCTGAAGACCGGTTTCGGCACGGGGGGCTGGCAGCTGTCGGCGCTAAAGTGGTGCGCGCGCGTGGCCACCAAGCCCATCATTGCCGACGGCGGCATCCGCCACCATGGCGACATCGCCAAGAGCATGCGCTTCGGTGCAAGCATGGTGATGATCGGCTCGCTGTTCGCCGGCCATGAAGAGTCGCCCGGCACCACGGTGGAGGTCGACGGCAAGCTCTACAAGGAGTACTACGGCTCGGCCAGCGACTTCAACAAGGGCGAATACAAGCACGTGGAAGGCAAGCGCATCCTGGAGCCGGTGAAAGGCAAGTTCGCCGACACCGTGCGCGAGATGCGAGAAGACCTGCAGAGCTCGATCTCGTACTCCGGCGGCAAGGCGCTGGCGGACCTGAAGAAGGTCAACTACGTGATCCTGGGGGGTGAAAACGCCGGCGAGCATCTCTTCATGTGAGTCGTGCTGCGCCCATGAAGAAAAGGGGCCTCGGCCCCTTTCCCATCTCACCCCTGTGCGCGGTCTTTCACAGCGTCGGGTAGTCGGTATAGCCCTTGGCGCCCGGCGTGTAGAAGGTGGCCTGATCCGGCGTGTTCCAAGGCGCGCCCCGCTTGACGCGCTCCGGCAGATCCGGATTGGCCAGGAAGCCGGTGCCGAAGGCCACGGCGTCCAGCTTGCCTTCAGCGATGGCCTGCTCGGCCTCCTCGGCGCTGTAGCCCATATTGCCGATCAGCACGCCCTGGTACTTCTCGCGCGCCACCGTCATCACATCGGCCTTCTGCACGCCGAAGAAGTCGGCGCGCATCAGGTGCAGATAGGCCAGCTTGAAACGTCCGAGTTGCTCGGCCAGATAGGCGGTCCAGCCCAGCGGATCACTGTCGATCATGCTGTTGTAGCTGTTCAGCGGCGACAGGCGCAGGCCGACACGGTCCGGCCCGATGGCAGCGCAGACGGCGTCCAGCACCTCGAACAGGAAACGGGCGCGGTTCTCCATCGAGCCGCCATAGGCGTCCTGGCGCTTGTTGGCGCCGTCGCGCAGGAACTGGTCGATCAGATAGCCGTTGGCGCCATGCACCTCGACGCCGTCGAAGCCCGCCTCCCGCGCCCGCTTGGCCGCGTCGGCATAGGCCTGCACGATGGCCGGGATCTCATCGACGCGCAGTTCGCGCGGCAGCACATTGGGCTTCTTGCCCTCTGGGGTGTGGGTTTCGCCCTCGACGGCCAGCGCGCTGGACGACACTGTCTCAGCGCCATTGTTGAGCCCCGGATGGGCGGCACGGCCGGCGTGCCAGATTTGCATGAAGATGCGCCCGCCCTTGGCGTGTACCGCAGCGGTGGTCTGTTTCCAGGCCTCCATCTGCGCCTGCGAATAGATGCCAGGGTCGGCACCGAACGCCGAGGTGTCCGGCAGCACCATGGTGCACTCGGTGACGATCAGCCCGGCACTGGCGCGCTGGGCGTAGTACTCAGCCATCAGCGCATTGGGCATGTGGCCGGCATCGGCGCGGGTGCGGGTCAGAGGGGCCATCAGCATGCGGTTGGGCAGGTTCAGGGCACCGACTTGAAGAGGGGACAGCAGCTTGTTCATACGGACTCGGATAAAGGACATGACGATCAACCTGATCGAATACCCACAAGGTATCACCGCTTGCGATAGCCTCGCTTGACGCAGCTACAAGCGCTTTGTGTTAACCGGGAACGCGCAGCGATGCGCCCACCTACAATCGAGCCATCCCCAAAAAACACTCCGGTGCCACCGCGTGGTGCCAGCTCCGCCCATGACCGAACTCGCCAAGTCCTTCGAACCTGCTGCCCTCGAAGCCCATTGGGGTCCCCTGTGGGAAGCCCAGGGTCTGTACAAGCCCACGCTGGATGCGGCGCGCGAGTCCTTCTGCGTCCAGCTGCCGCCGCCCAACGTCACCGGCACGCTGCATATGGGCCATGCCTTCAACCAGACCATCATGGACTCGTTGACGCGCTACCACCGCATGCGCGGCTTCAACACGCTGTGGGTGCCGGGCACCGACCATGCGGGCATCGCCACGCAGATCGTGGTGGAACGCCAGTTGCAGGAGAAGGGGCAGAGCCGACACGACCTGGGCCGTAAGAACTTCGTCGCCCGCGTCTGGGAGTGGAAGCAGCAGAGCGGCAACACCATCACCCAGCAGATGCGCCGCATGGGCGACTCGGTGTCCTGGGAGCATGAGTACTTCACGATGGACGAGAAGCTCTCGACCGTCGTCACCGAGACCTTCGTACGCCTGTTCGACGAAGGCCTGATCTACCGCGGCAAGCGGCTGGTGAGCTGGGACCCGATCCTGAAGTCCGCCGTGTCCGACCTCGAAGTTGAGAGTGAGGAAGAAGACGGTTCGCTGTGGCATATCCGCTATCCGCTGGCCGAGGGCAATGAGTCGCTGGTCGTGGCCACCACCCGCCCGGAGACCATGCTGGGCGACACCGCCGTGATGGTGCATCCGGAGGACGAGCGCTATCAGCACCTGATCGGCAAGCAGGTGAAGCTCCCCATCACCGGCCGCCTGGTGCCGGTGATCGCCGATGACTATGTGGACAAGGCCTTCGGTACCGGCGTCGTCAAGGTGACGCCGGCGCATGACCAGAACGACTACCAGGTCGGTCTGCGCCACCAGTTGCCGATGCTGACCATCTTCGATCTGGAGGCCAAGGTCAGCAACGCCGAGGCCACGGACATCCCGGCCGAGTACGTCGGCCTGGACCGCTTCGTCGCGCGCAAGAAGATCGTCGCCCAGCTGGAGGCCGAGGGCCTGCTGGTCGAGGTGAAGAAGCACAAGCTGATGGTGCCGCGCTGCGCCCGCACTGGCCAGGTGATCGAGCCGATGCTGACCGACCAGTGGTTCGTCGCGATGAGCAAGCCGGGCGCCGGCGGCAAGAGCATTGCCGAGCAGGCCATCGAGGCGGTGGCTTCGGGCGAGGTGAAATTCGTGCCCGAGAACTGGGTCAACACCTACAACCAGTGGATGAAGAACATCCAGGACTGGTGCATCTCGCGCCAGCTCTGGTGGGGCCACCAGATCCCCGCCTGGTACGACGAGGACGGCAAGGTCTACGTGGCCCGCAACGAAGCGGAAGCGCAGGCCAAGGCTCCCGGCAAGACCCTCAGGCGCGACGAGGACGTGCTGGACACCTGGTACTCCTCCGCGCTGGTGCCCTTCTCCACGCTGGGCTGGCCGGCCAAGACGCTGGAGCAGGACCTGTTCCTGCCCTCCTCCGTCCTGGTGACCGGCTACGACATCATCTTCTTCTGGGTTGCCCGGATGATCATGATGACCAAGCACTTCACCGGCCAGGTGCCCTTCAAGCATGTGTACATCCACGGCCTGGTGCTCGACGCGCAAGGCAAGAAGATGTCCAAGTCCGAAGGCAATGTGCTGGACCCGGTGGACCTGATCGACGGCATCGCGCTGGAGCCCTTGCTGGACAAGCGGACCCAAGGCCTGCGCAAGCCCGAGACCGCGCCCAAGGTGCGCAAGGCTACCGAGAAGGAATTCCCCGAAGGCATCCCCGGCTACGGTGCCGACGCCTTGCGTTTCACCTTCGCGGCCATGGCCACGCTGGGCCGCTCGGTCAACTTCGACAGCAAGCGCTGCGAGGGCTACCGCAACTTCTGCAACAAGCTCTGGAACGCCACCCGCTTCGTGCTGATGAATACCGAAGGCCAGGACTGCGGCCTGCTGGAGCACAGCAAGGAACAGTGCGCGCCGGGCGGCAGCGCGCATGGCTATCTGAGCTTCAGCCAGGCCGACCGCTGGATCAGCAGCGAGTTGCAGAAGGTTGAGGCCGCTGTGGCCCAGGGTTTCGCCGACTACCGTCTGGACAACGTCGCCAATGCGCTCTACGACTTCATCTGGAACGAGTACTGCGACTGGTATCTGGAGATCGCCAAGGTGCAGATCCAGAATGGCGACGAGAGCCAGCAGCGCGCCACCCGACGCACGCTGATCCGCGTGCTGGAAACCACGCTGCGCCTGCTGCACCCGATCGCGCCCTTCATCACCGAAGAGCTGTGGCAGACCGTGGCCCCGATCGCAGGCCGCAAGAACACGGACTCCATCGTCACGGCCGCCTATCCGGTGGCCCAGCCCGAGCGCATCGATGCAGCAGCTTGCGCCTGGGTGGCGCAGCTCAAGGATGTGGTCGGTACCTGCCGCAGCCTGCGCAGCGAAATGAGCCTGTCACCCGCCGAGCGCGTGCCGCTGCTGGTCGGTGGCGACCTGACCTTCATCCGCGAGGCGGCGCCGCTGCTGAAGGTGCTGGCCAAGTTGTCGGACGTGCAACTGATCGAGGATGAGGCCGCCTTCACCGAAGCCAGCAGCCTGTCACCAGTGCTGGTGCATGGTGCCGCGCGCCTGGCGCTGAAGGTGGAGATCGACGTCGAAGCCGAGCAGGCCCGCCTCAGCAAGGAGATCACACGTCTGGATGGCGAGATCGCCAAGGCCACCGCCAAACTCGGCAATGAGAGTTTTGTCGCGCGTGCACCGGCCGCCGTGGTCGAGCAGGAGCGTCAGCGCATCGCCGATTTCAGCAATACCGTGGTGCGCTTGCGCGCGCAACTGAGTCAGTTGCTGGCTCGCTAGTGCGGTTCAGCAATACCGTGGTGCGCTTGCGCGCGCAATTGAATCAGTTGCTGGCCCGCTGACGAAGCGGCGGGCAGCCGCTCAGCGCCAGCGTTGAGCGGCTGCCGCGGGAACGGGCAGCTCGGCTGGCGCGGTCGAGCGGAAATCCGAGGCGGCGCTGCTGGGCAAGGCCGCCAGCAACTCGTCGATGCGGCGCGCCACGGCCCAAGCCGCGCGCACGCGCGACTCGCGAGTGGTGCTGGCCAGCCGCGGGGTGACCTGCAACGCCTCCAGCCCAGCCAAAGGGCGGCCTGGGTCCAGCATGCCAGGCTCCAGACTGTCGAACCAAGCCGCCAGGATGCGACCGCTGCTGATGGCTTCGGCCAGCGCCCGCTCATCAAAGACAGCGGAATGCGCAATGCTCACCAGCACCTGATTGGCCTTGGCGAAGCTCAGCACACGCTCACCCATCAAGCCACGGTAGCGCTGAAAAAACGCAAGCTGCACACTAACGGCATCGCTGTGCTCCATCAGCTCTCGCAGCGGCACCGGCTCGATTCCCCACTGTGCCCAGACCGACTCGGTGTGATGCAGGCTGGGGTCGTAGCCGATCACCCGCGTGCCGAAGGCGGGCAGCAATTGCGCCAGCATGCGTGCGGCCGGACTCATGCCGACCAGGCCAACGGTGGCACAGCCGAGCTCGCGTCCGACCAGCATGCCGTCGCTGGCCTGGATTGGCACGCGACGCAGCAGAGCCAACAGCGCGCCGATGACGAACTCGGCCTCGGCGGCGGCCGTGGCCGAGAGACTGCGCACCACTTCCACTCGGGCCCCGCGACAGGCTTCGACGTCGATGTTCTCGACACCCGCGCTGATGCGCCCCAGCACACGCAGCCGCGGCGCCGCGCGCAGCAGCCCCGCGTCCACCGCCACATTGGGCGGCAGGATCAAGGCCTGCACCTGATGCAGAGCCGAACGCAAGGCTTGACCGTCTGCTGCCAACTCAGGGGCGAACTGCACCAGATGGCGCTCGGCCAACCACTGCATTACCTCGGCTTCCAGGGGCTCGACGATCAACAAACTCATGAATCTGCGCTAAATGCCCTCGTTGTAGCGGGTCTGTCCCATGCACAATGCGGCCGAACAGCCAGCCCAGTGTACGAATATGAAAGTCACCAAAGCGATCTTCCCCGTAGCCGGTCTCGGCACGCGGTTTCTGCCGGCCACCAAGGCGCAACCCAAGGAGATGCTGCCTGTCGTCGACAAGCCGCTGATCCAGTACGCCGTAGAAGAAGCCTATGCCGCCGGTGTGCGGGAGATGATCTTCGTGACGGGCCGACACAAGCGCCCGATCGAAGACCACTTTGACATGACATTCGAGCTTGAGCTAGCCCTCGAACAGGCGGGTAAGAAGGAATTGCTGGACGTGGTACGAAGCGTCAAGCCCGACGACATGGAGTGCATCTACGTGCGCCAGGCGCAGGCCCTGGGCCTCGGCCACGCTGTGTTGTGCGCTCAACGCCTGGTCGGTCAGGACCCGTTTGCCGTGCTGCTGGCAGACGACCTGATGGTGGGCCAGCCGCCCGTGCTCAAGCAGATGGTGGATCAGTTCGCCGAATGGCGGGCCTCGATCTTGGCCGTCCAGGAAGTGCCTGCCGAGCACACCCGACGCTATGGCATCGTGGCAGGCACGCAGGTGAACGACAAGATGATGGACATCAGCCGCATTATCGAGAAGCCCGCCCCCGAGGATGCACCGTCTCGACTGGGCGTGGCCGGACGCTACATCCTGACGCCCGGCGTGTTCCGTGAGATAGCGAGCCAGCCTCGTGGCGTGGGCGGTGAGATCCAGCTCACCGACGGCATTGCCGGCCTGCTGCGCCGGGAGAAGGTCTTTGCCTACCGCTACGAAGGCAAGCGCTATGACTGCGGCAGCAAGGAGGGTTTCCTGCAGGCCAATGTGGAACTCGCTTTGGCGCATCCGGAACTGGGTCCGGGCTTCCGCGAATACCTGCGCAGCCTCGATATCTGAGGCGCTCCACGGACAAAACGAAGCCGCGCATCTGCGCGGCTTTTTCATGAGAGAGCGCCGCTGATCAACGACGCTTGAGCAGGTGGACGAATTCCTCGCCGCTCTTGCTTTGCTCCACCAGCTCGTTGCCCGTCTGACGGGCAAAGGCCTGGAAGTCACGCATGGAACCCGGGTCAGTAGCCACGACCTTCAGCAACTGGCCACTCTCCATCTCTGCCAGCGCCTTTTTGGCTTTCAAGATGGGCAGCGGGCAATTGAGTCCGCGGGTGTCGAGTTCTTTGTCAGCGTTCATGTCTCTGTCCTTGTGATTGGGCCATTTTAGAGCTTGGCTGGCTCGAACCACTTGGGCTCGATGCCTCGTTGCCGCAGCCACAGCGCAAGTGCCTGCCCGGTACCTGCTGGCCAGCAGCGCACATCGGCGGGCGCCAGCAACTTGTATTCGCTCAACTCCGGCGAAAGCACGATCTCGCCGCGCGCCTTCACCGCATAGGCAATGATGATCTGGTTCATGCGCTGGAAGTCCCAGACCCCCAGCAACTCCAGCGCCTCGACCTGGAGCGAGGTCTCCTCGGCCACCTCGCGGCTGATGCCCTCTTCCGGCGTCTCCCCCGCCTCCATGAAACCGGTGATCAGGCCGAAGAAGCGCCCAGGCCAGGCTGCGTTGCAGGCCAGCAAGACTTGCCCCTCACGGTCCACGCACTCGATCACCGCCGCCAGCACCGGCGTCGGGTTGTTCCAGTGCGTGAAGCCACAGGCCGGGCAGCGCAGCCGGGTCTTGCTGCCACCGTCCTCCTGCTGCGCCAGCCAGGCCAACTCGGTGGCACAGCTGGGGCAAAAGCGATACAGGGGCGCCTCAGTCACGCTGGAAAGACGCCGGTCGACAAGTAGCGGTCACCGCGGTCACAGACCACGAAGACGATGGTGGCGTTGGTGAGCTGGCGTGCCAGCTGCAGCGCGACCCAGCAGGCGCCTGCTGCCGAAATGCCAGCGAAGATGCCCTCCTCGCGCGCCATGCGTCGGGCCATCTCCTCCGCCTCGGACTGGCCCACCAGCACCAGCTCGTCGACCATGCTCGCGTCATAGATCTTGGGCAGATAGGCTTCTGGCCATTTGCGAATGCCCGGGATCCGCGAACCCTCGCTGGGCTGCGCCCCGACGATACGCACCTGCGGATTCATTTCCTTCAGATAGCGCGAGGTTCCGGTGATGGTGCCCGTCGTCCCCATCGCGCTGACGAAGTGGGTGACGCGTCCCTGTGTATCGCGCCAGATCTCGGGGCCGGTGGTCTCGTAGTGGATGCGCGGGTTGTCGGCGTTCGCGAACTGGTCGAGCACGCGGCCCTTGCCCTCGCGCTGCATCTGTTCAGCCAGATCGCGCGCGTATTCCATGCCACCGGAACGCGGCGTCAGGATCAACTCAGCGCCATAGGCCTTCATGGTCTGCGCCCGCTCGATCGACAGGTCCTCCGGCATGATCAGCACCATGCGGTAGCCGCGGATCGCCGCCGCCATCGCCAGCGCGATGCCAGTGTTGCCCGAGGTGGCCTCGATCAAGGTATCGCCAGGCTTGATATCGCCACGTTCCTCGGCGCGGCGAATCATGCTGATGGCTGGCCTGTCCTTGACCGAACCGGCCGGGTTGTTGCCCTCCAGCTTGGCAAGGATCACATTGCCGCGGCTGGCAAGCTCTGACCCAAGTCGCTGCAGGCGCACCATTGGCGTGTTGCCGATCACATCTTCAAGGGTGGGATAGTGCATATTGCTCATGGCGGTGATTGTGGCAGCCAAAAGAGCCTCACCGTGGGCTGGGGCATTTGTATGGCACAATTGCGGCCTTCAGCAGCGTGAGCTACGAGATCTGCCCCGATGGCGGAATCGGTAGACGCAGGGGACTCAAAATCCCCCGCCGCAAGGTGTGCCGGTTCGAGTCCGGCTTGGGGCACCAGATCACATAGCCTGCCGCTGGAACAACAGCCCCGCACGACGGGGCTTTTTTCATTGCTTGCCACTCCGCGCAGGACATGGCTCATTGGTATCCGTCTCAGTTGCAGCCCTTGCAAGTGTGCCAAGGCTCGAAGAGCCCGCAGCGAGCGCATACACTGCGAACGCTTTGCTGGTGCCCGCTTGCTGGCGCTTGCCAGCCACTGATCCACACGGTGCGCGGCCGCCGCTGCGCCGCTGCAGCCAGAACTCTCGACGATCTATGAACCATCTTCCGCCGGTTACCAAAGCCTTCCTGCTGACCTGCGTGGGCGTGTTCTGCGCCTTTGTGCTGCTGCCGCCGCAGTGGCGCGGCATCTTCGAGCTCTGGCCCCTGCAGTCGGGCTTGTTCATGCCCTGGCAGCCGCTCACCTACGCGCTGCTGCATGGCGATGTAATGCACCTGTTCTTCAATATGCTGGGCCTATGGATGTTCGGCTCCGAGCTGGAGCGGGTCTGGGGTCCCAAGCGCTATCTGCAGATGTTGCTGGCCAGTGTGCTGACCGCTGCCGCAGCTCAGCTGGTGTTCACGCTGCTGATCGGCTCCAACGCACCGACTGTTGGCGCCTCGGGTGCCTTGTTCGGTCTGCTGCTGTCCTTCGGCATGCTGTTTCCTGACCGGATCATCATGCCGCTGTTCCCGCCGATCCCGATGAAGGCCAAGTACTTCGTCGCCTTGTTCGGCATGCTGGAATTGCTGATGGGGCTCTCCGGCGGCGGCGGCATCGCCCACTTCGCCCACCTCGGCGGCATGCTGGGCGCGTATCTGCTGATCCGCTACTGGCGCTCCGCGCGGCGTCGCTGAAGCCTCAGGCGAGCAAGCCCTGCGCCGGCTGCGGGTAACGCAGCGCGAGTCGCAGCTCCTTCTTCATGCGCCCGTTCAGCAGGCGCCGTGATTCGCTCATGAAGCTCAGCTGCATCGGGGAAAACTCCGCTGCGGCCTGTGCCCGGGCGATGCGCTGCGGTCGCGCCAAGCCGCACAGATCGGCCGCCAGGTCGAAGTAGTCGCCCATCAGCATTTCACTGTCGTCACTGATGTGCAGCGCGCGCTGTGGCAGGCCGCGCTGCAAGGCCGCCACACAGGCGCGTGCCAGATCATCGGCATGGATGTGATTGGTGTAGACATCGTCAGAGCGCGCCAGCACAGGCGCGCCGCGTGCCAACCGTTCACGCGGATGGCCGCCCGGCCGGTCGCCGGCATAGATACCCGGCACACGCAGGATGCTGACCGTGACGCCGAACGCTGCGCCAAACCAGCGCAGCTGCTGCTCAGCCGAGACCCTTCGGCGCGCCCTGTCGGTGGCTGGCGCGACCGGCCGGGTCTCATCGAAACGCGCACCGGCACAGTCGCCGTAAACCCCCGTTGTACTGGCATAGACCAGCCGCGATGGTGGCGCGCCGCGCGCCAGCGCGCGCAGCAGGTTCAGGGTGCGCTGGTCCGTAGCGCCGCTGGGCTGCGGCGGCGCCAAATGCAGCACCCGGTCTGCCAGCCCGGCCAGGCGACCCAGCGTGGCCGGCTGGTCCAGATTGCCGAGCAGCGGCAGCACGCCTGCGGCGCGCAAGGCCGGCGCGCGCTCCGGGCTTGATGTCAAGGCCAGCACCTGCCAGCGCCCGGCCAACGCTTGCACAACACGCATTCCGACATCGCCACAGCCGACGATCAGCAGGCGCGGCCGGCGACAGCGTGGCCAGGGCGATTGAGGTGCAGCAAATGACATGAGGTGGGCTCAGGCAAAATGGCTGCCGAGTTTACGGCCCGCCGGCCTTAGCGGCGGGCCGCTGTTTTTACCCATGAAAAGCCTCAACCGTCAGCCGAGATCCACCTCATGAATTTCCAGGTCACCGTGCAGCCCAGCGGCCGCCAGTTCGAAGTCGAGCGCGATGAAACCATGCTGGCTGCCGCGATCCGCCAGGGCATCGGTCTGCCCTATGGCTGCAAGGACGGCGCCTGCGGCTCTTGCAAGAGCAAGCTGCTCGATGGGCGAGTGATCCACGGCGCACACCAGGCCAAGGCGCTGAGCGAAGCCGAAGAAGCGGCCGGCATGGTGCTGACCTGCTGCGCCACGCCACAGACCGACTGCGTGCTGGAAGCCCGCACGGTGCCGGGTGCTGGCGAGTTCCCGGTGCTCAAGCTGCCCAGCCGCGTGATCAGCATCGAGCGTGCCGCACCCGACGTGGTTGTGCTGCGCCTGCAGCTGCCGGCCAATCAGAACTTCCAGTTCCGCGCCGGCCAGTATGTCGAGTTCATCCTGCGCGACGGCGCGCGTCGCAGCTACAGCATGGCCAATGCGCCCCATCTGCTGGGCACGCCACCGGCCGTCGAGCTGCACCTGCGCCACATGCCAGGCGGCAAGTTCACCGACCATGTGTTTGGTGCGATGAAGGAGAAGGACATTCTGCGCATGGAAGGCCCGTTTGGCAGTTTCTTCCTGCGCGAGGACAGCGACAAGCCCATCGTTCTGCTGGCCAGCGGCACCGGCTTCGCGCCCATCAAGGCCATCATCGAGCAGCTGCAGCACATTGGCTCCACCCGCCCCGTCACGCTGTACTGGGGCTGCCGCAGCAAGGCCGATCTGTACCTGCATGACTGGGCGCAGCAGGCCGCGGCTGAGATGCCCAACCTCAGTTACGTCCCCGTTCTGTCGGACCCCAAGCCTGAGGATGGCTGGAGCGGCCGCACCGGTTTCGTCCATCAAGCGGTGATGAGTGATCTGCCGGATCTGTCTGGCCATCAGGTCTACGCCTGCGGCGCGCCCATCATGGTGGAGTCGGCGCAGCGCGACTTTGCAGCCCGCTGCGGCCTGCCGCCCGACGAGTTCTACGCCGACGCCTTCACCTCCGAGGCGGACAAGCAGGCCCGCTGAGGGATTCACACAATGTTCGAGCCTCCTTACAGCCCGGCAGATCAGCTGGAAGCACAGCTGCGCGACGCCGGACACACGGTGATTGCGCCGGCTACGGTGCGCCAGGTCTTCGGCCTCACGCAAGAGCAGCTGAACCAGCTGCAGGTTTTCTGGCGGGACCTGCCGCCGGATGCCCATCTGCGCGATGGCGGCCGCTACCGCTTCCGGCGCCATGCCAGCTTCATTGCTGAAGGCAGCGCGCTGCGTCAGGTGCCGCACCGTGCGCACTGGCAACCGCTGGACTACAACGCGCTGCATGGCGGTATCGAACGCTGGTTCGAGCCGGCCGATCCGCAGGCCGTCGCGCTACCGGCCTGGTCCAGCCTGCTGCTGGGTCTGGCGGGCATCGCGTCGCGGCTCAAGGGCGAGCAAGCCTGGTTCATCGAGGCGCACCAGTTCCGCATCGACACCACCGACGGCATCGGCCGCCCGACGCCTGAAGGCGCGCACCGTGACGGCGTGGATCTCGTGGCGGTGTTCCTGGTCGACCGGCAAGGCATCAAGGGCGGCGAGTCGCGCATCTTCGAGGCGCAGGGGCCGCAGGGCCAGCGCTTCACCATGCTGGAGCCCTGGACCCTGCTGCTGCTGGACGACGAACGCATGATCCACGAGACGACGCCGATTCAACCCGCCGCCGAGCGCGGCTGGCGCGACACCCTGGTGGTCACCCTCAGGCGCCAGGGTTTTCAGGATCCGCTGCGCTGAAGCCTGGTCGGCGATGCCGCTACGGCATTGCCTCATGCACAACTGCATGGGCGCTCCGGCATGCAGGCCCCCTACACTGAAGGCATGCGTCGGCCACAAGCCGGCGTGTCCAGTGCCCCAGACGGCGGATCGCTGTCTGCGGGCTTTTTCTTTGTCGGCATCACGAGTGCAAGCCCACCATGAACGCGATCAGCCCCGATCTCACACGCGCCCTGTCGTCCACCGGCAGCGAGGCCGCGCAAGCCCTCCCCTCCTCACTGTTCGGCCTGCCC
>PNNH01000007.1 GCA_013824165.1 Methylibium sp.
GCGCGGCCGGGCGTTCTCGTCGTTGACGCGCTTCTCGATCTCGGCCAGCAGCTGCACCAGGCGGCGCCGCTTCTCGGCCTGCTCGACGGCTTCGGGCGAACCGCGGTCGCGCTGCGGGTCGGGCGCCGGCAGCAGTGCCAGCTCGCGCCGCACTGTGGCCAGCAGCTGTTGCTGCTGCTCCTGCAGCTTGGCGATCTGCGCGCGCTGCACCTCGCTGGATTCACCCGAATCCAGCAGCGGCGAGGGCGGCAGCGGCGAGGTGGCGCGGCCCTTCTCAGCCTCGCCGCCACCGGCCAGATTGGCCTGGGCCAGCGCCTGTGCCTTGGTCGGCGCCTCATTGCCCTTGGTGTTGACCAGCACCACCTCCAGCGGCGTGTCTTGGAAGATGCGGTTGAAGCGTTCCGGGTCCACGATGCGCAGCGTCAGCAAACCGCCATGCAGGGCCAGCGAGGCCAGCAAGGCAATCTGCAGCGTGGAGAACCGGCCCAGCATCGTCAGGTCGTCGTGGCCGGCGCGCCCGGCTCGGCGTCAGCGTCGCCCGTCAGGTCGATGGCCAGCGTCAGCGCGCCGGCCGGGGCCTCGCCGGCCTCATCTTCCTCGGCCTCGATCGCGGCCTCGTCGGCCACCACATCATCCAGACGCGTCACCAGACTGGCATGCACGTCCAGCGTCATCTCGTCGATGCCGGTGATTCGCACCTTCACATGCGTGCCGCGCTCCAGGCTTTCGCAACCCAGGGCCTTGAAGACCAGGGGCAGGGTGTCGGCGCGCACCAGGCCTTCTTTCATCACCGCGGCGGTGAGCTCGGTCACGCCGTTCTGCTGCAGCCAGCGCAGGGTCCAGAAGCGCTCGATGCCGCTCTGGAAGCCGTTGTAGGCGCTGTAGGCGGCGTCGAAGCCCGAGATGATGGAAAACAGCTGCGCGTCCTTGGGCTTGAAGGGTGCCACCAGTGCCGCCGTTTTGCCGTGGCGCGCGCAGGCAATGATCTGCCACTGGTTGACTAGGTCCACATAGCGGCGCAGCGGCGAGGTGGCCCAGGTGTACTGCGCCACGCCCATGCCAGCATGCGGCTGGGCCTTGGTGCCCATGCGCACCTTGACGCCCGGCGCCAGGCTGGCCTGGCTGCGGTAGATGCCTGGCAGGCCCAGCTGCGCCAGCCAGCCGCCCCAACTGCTATTGGCCAGAATCATTGCCTCGGCCACGATCAGGTCCAGCGGCGCGCCGCGCTGGCGCGTGCTGATGCTCACCTGCTCGCTGCCAGTGGGCTCGGTCAGGCCGCCACTGTCCAGGCGGAAGTTGTAGTCCGGCCGGTTGAAGTTCTCCGGCTTGCCGCGCACCACCTCGCGCTTGGCCTTCAGATCCTTGGCCAGCCGGAAGGCGAAGGCCAGCTCGGCAGCGAATTCATAGTCAGCCGGGGCTGCGCCGGTCAGCGAGGCCTCGGTGATGATGGCGTCCAGCTTGTCGTGGCGCAGATTGGCCGCGATCGGCACGCGCTCCAGCTTGGTTTCGCTGCTCTTGATCGCCAGCGTCGCTTCATCCAGCGTGAAGTAGATCGACACCGCCGGGCAGTCGCGGCCCTCGGTCAGCGTGTAGGCCTGCACCACCTCGTCGGGCAGCATGGTCAGCTTCCAACCCGGCATGTAGACGGTAGAGAGGCGCTCGCGCGCCACCTTGTCGACCGCCGAATCCGGCTGGATCGCCAGGGCGGGCGCGGCGATGTGCACGCCAAAGATCACCTCGCCGCTGCCCAGGCCCTGGAAGGAGAGAGCGTCGTCGATCTCGGTGGTGTGCGAGTCGTCCACCGAGAAGGCGCGCACGGGCGCCAGCGGCAGGTCGTCGGTGATGGCCGGCGCGCTGAGCGCCGGGAAGCCGGCGCCCTTTGGGAAGTTCTCGAACAGGAAGCGCTTCCAGTGGAACTGGTAGGGGCTGGACAGCGCGCCCGCAGCCTTCAGCAGGTCCAGCGGTGCCTTCTGCGCGCGCTTGGTCGCCTCGACCACGGCCTTGTACTCCGGCGCGTTCTTGTCGGGCTTGAACAGGATCTTGTAGATCTGGTCGCGCACCGCGTCCGGGCACTGGCCGGCCACCAGCTCATCGGCCCAGGCCTCGACCTGCAGCGCCTGCTGGCGTTTGCGCTCGATGCCCAGCAGGGCGGCCTTGACGATCTCTTCAGGCGCCTTCTTGAACTGGCCCTTGCCGGCGCGGCGGAAGTAGTGCGGCGCCTCGAAAAGTCGGAACAGCGCGGCCACCTGGTGGGTGACGCCGGCCTTGGCATCGAAATAGTCGCGCGCCAGATCGGCAAAACCGAACTCAGTGTCGGGCGCGAACTCCCAGGCTAGGTCAAGGTCGATCTCCTGGGCCAGACGCTGGCCTTCGGCGATCAGCTCGGCTGGCGCAGGTTTTTCGAACTTGAGCAGCACATTGGCTGCCTTCACTTTGACGCGCTTGCCTGAGTCGAGTTCGATCTGCATCGAACTATCGGCTTCGGACATCACGCGGCCGGCGAGGAATTTTCCGGCGTCATCGAACAGGGCGAACATATGGGGCCGGATTGTCGCTGAAGCCGCCCGACCCGCCGGCGGCACGGTCTTGGTTGCTGCTGCAAATTTGTGCAGCGCAGGCTTTCTGCAAGGGATTCAAGCACTTGCGTCGCCCGGCCTCAGCTTGTCCCGCGACTTGTCCACAGCCGCGGTGGGCAAGTCTGTGGCCGCTTCAGACCGTCATGCCACCCGAAACCTCCAGCACCGCGCCATTCACATAACTGGCTTCATCGCTGGCCAGGAAGGCGTAGACGTTGGCGATCTCCTCCGGCTTGCCCAGGCGCTTGAGCGGCACATGCTCCTGCATCTGCTCGATCACCTTGGCCGGGATAGTCGACAGGATGGGCGTCTCGATGAAGCCCGGTGCCACCGCGTTGACGCGCACGCCCTTGGGGCCCAGCTCGCGGCTCCAGGTCTTGGTGAAGCCGATCACGCCGAACTTGGTGGCGGCGTAATTGGTCTGGCCGAAGTTGCCGTAGATGCCCACCACTGAGCTGGCGTTAAGGATCACGCCGGCGCCCTGCGCCACCATGGTGTCGGCCACCGCCTGCGCGCAGTGGAAGACGCCGCGCAGATTGACGTCGATCACCGCGTCGAACTGTTCCAGCGTCATCTTCTGCAGGCGAGCATCCTTGGTGATGCCGGCGTTGTTGACCAGCACATCAATGCGGCCGTACTTGGCTTTCACGGCCGCAACGACCGCATCGACCTGCTCGCGCGAGGTCACATCCAGAACATGGCCTTCGGCCTGCGCGCCGGCGGCGCGGCATTGCGCCGCCGCGTCCTCGACGGCCTGCGGCTTGATGTCGCAGATGATCACGATGGCGCCTTCGCGCGCGAACTTCAGCGCTGTGGCCAGGCCGATGCCCTGGGCGGCGCCGGTGATGATGGAAACCTTGTTCTGGAGTCGTTGTGTTGTCATAGCTGGAGAAAGTCAGTCAGTTCAGAGAGGTAATCGTCGAAATCGGACAGCCCGTGATCGCTGCCTTCCAGCAGCTTGATCTGGCCGGGCGCGTAGCGGGCGTGCATTTCGCGCCAGTCCAGCACCTCGTCGCCCTTGGCGATCACGGCCAGCAAGCGCTCGGGATAGGCCAGCGTGCCGGGCTGCAGCGCACGCAGCTCATCGACGAACTCGGGACGGAAGAAGAAGCGCTCCTCCGGGTTCTGCCAGCAGCTGTGCTCGCCGATGTACTTGGCCAGGTCCCGGGCCGGGTCGACCGCCGGATTCAGCAGCACCGCGCGGCAGCCCAGTGCCTTGGCCAGCACGGTGGCGTAGAAACCGCCCAGTGAGCTGCCGATCAGGGCCATGCGCTCGCGCGGCCAGTCGGCCACCAACTCGCGGGCCAACTTGATCGCTGCGCGCGGCGAGGGCGGCAGTTGCGGGCAGGCGAACACCAGATCCGGCCGGTGCTCGGCCACCCAGCGCGCCATGCGCTGGGCCTTGGCCGAGCGCGGCGAGGAGCGAAAGCCGTGCAGATAGAGCAGGTGGGTGGCGTTCTCGGGTTTGGACATGGCGCGCCAGTCTAGCGACAGCGGCTGACCTGCCGCTGTCGGGCGGGTGACGCGGGGATGCACTTGCCGGGCTCGGCCCACCTAGGGTCTACCATTAGACCTGCGCGCTGATGCGACGAACTGCGGTTTTCTGTCTGCGGGTGGGGTGTCGCCGCATTGACGCGGTCCGGGCCTGAAGCCAAAGTCGGCGCCTTCGTTGTCCCCATTCCGTGCCGGAGGCCGCCACGAGCGCCTGCCGGCCTGCGCCACTTTGATTGAGAAGAGCTGCATGACTGAAGATCGAATCCAGATGGGCCGCTCCGGCCTGAGCCTGTCGGCCATCGCGACCGCCATCGTCCTGCTGAGTGGCTGCGCCGTCAGCGTCAACAACGCACCGGCGGCCGATGCCGCTGCCGCCAAGCCGACCGATGCCGCCAAGCCCGTGGCCAGCGCACCGGCCGCTGCTTCCGGCGGCGCCGCCGCCAAGCCGGCGGCTGCCGCCCCGGCCGCTTCGGGCGCTGCACCAGCAGCCGCCAAGCCGCCCGTTGACCCGACTGCGCCCAAGCCCTTCGCCGAGATCATCAAGGACGCCAAGCAGCAGGACGGCCTGTTCCCGATCTGGCGCAAGGACGAGAAGGTCTGGATCGAGATCCCCAAGGCCATGATCGGCAAGCCCTTCATGTTCACCGTGAACATCGCCAACTCGGTGGGCGAGCGCGGCCTCTATGCCAGCCAGATGGGCCAGGACTGGATGGCCGAGTTCCGCGTGGTCGGCAAGCAGGTGCAGCTGATGGCGCTGAACACCAAGTTCCGCGCCGTGGCCGACCAGGGCAGCAAGGTCGCGATCGACCAAGCCTTCTCGCCCAGCTTGCTGGGCGCCGGTGCGGTGGCCAGCGCCGAGCATCCGGAGCGCAAGTCCATCCTGATCGATGCCGGCTTCCTGTTCTCTGACATCCCGGGCTACTCCACGCGTCTGGAATTCGCCTACCGCCTGCCGTTCGCGCTGGACCGCGCCAACTCTTCGTTCGAGCGCGCCCGCGCCGAGCCCAAGCTGTCAACGCTGACGGCACGCATGCACTTCGCCACGCCGCGCATCCCGGCCCCGCCGATGATGCCGTCGCCGATGCCCATGCCCACGCCGCCGCAGGCTACGCCGGATCCGCGCAGCCTGTTCGTCGACTATGTCTACAGCTTCCTGGCTCTGCCCGAGCAGCCGATGGCACCGCGCCTGGCAGATCCGCGCCTGGGCCACTTCATGGAGTCCTTCACCGACCTGGGCGGTGATATGAAGGCCAACCCGCGCGTGCACTATGTGCAGCGCTGGCGCCTGGAGAAGAAGGATGCGGCGGCCGCCCTGTCCGAGCCGGTGACGCCCGTCACTTTCTGGATGGACAAGAATATCCCCGTCAAGTACCGCGCCGCGGTCGAGGCCGGCATCCTGGAGTGGAACAAGGCCTTCGAGAAGATCGGCTTCAAGAATGCCTTGGTTGCCAAGCAGCAGCCTGACGATGCCAATTGGGACAATATGGACGCGGGCCACGCCTCGATCCGCTGGTTCGTCGGCGCCGACGTGGGCTTTGCCATCGGCCCGAGCCATACCGATCCCCGTACCGGCGAGATCATCGATGCCGACATCGGCATGAGCGATGTGTTCGCGCGCGGCTCGCGCCGCTTCATCGCCGAAGATGTGGGCATGAGCGCCGAGCAGCGTCTGGCCAAGCTGAGCCTGGGCTGGAAGGACGGCCAGGGCGTGGCGCAGTGCAACTATGCGCAAGAAGCTGCCGCCGAGATGCACTTCGCGATGGACATCCTGGAAGCCCGTGGCGACCTCGCCCCCGACAGCCCGGAAGCCGAAGCCTTTGTGTTCTCGGTGATCCGCGACACGGTGGCGCACGAAGTCGGCCACACGTTGGGCTTCAAGCACAACTTCAAGGCCTCGACCACCATCACCCAGGCACAGCTGAAGGACAAGGCCTTTACCGAAGCCAACAGCATTTCCGGCTCGGTGATGGACTACAACGCCTACAACCTGCCGCTGAAGGGTGAGGCCAAGACCTCGATCAACCCGACGACACTGGGTGCCTATGACTACTGGGCGGTCGAGTACGCCTACAAGCCGATCCCGGCTGATCAGGAGAAGGTCGAGCTGGCGCGCATCGCCGGTAAGAGCACTGATCCCAAGCTGGCCTATGCCGACGACGCGGATGCTGGTGGCTTCGGCCCCTACGACGGCCTGGACCCGCTGGCCAACCGCTTCGACCTGGGCGATGACCCGCTGGCCTATTACAAGAAGCGCCTGAAGCTGTCGCAGGAACTGTGGGCCCGTGTGCAGGAGCGCAAGCCGCAGCTGGGCGACGACCCGCTGCGTCAGCGCCGCCAGCTGCTGGCGGGCTTCCGTCAGCTGAACACGGCCGCTGATCTGGTCGGAAAATATGTCGGCGGCATGCATGCGCTGCGCGACCTGCCCGGCACCACCGGCCGCCCGAGCTTCCGCCCGGTCGAGCCCGCCAAGCAGCGCGAGGCACTGCAGTTCATCGCCAGCGGCCTGTTCAGCGCCGACAGCTTCCGCTTCAAGCCGGAGCTGCTGTCTTCGCTGACGCTGGACTACAACGAGTGGGAGCGCGGCACGCCGCTGAGCATCCCGGCCGTTGTGGGCAGCATCCAGCGCGTGGCGCTGGACCGCATGCTGAGCACCGGCACCGCGTCGCGCATGCTGGACCTGCCGTCCTACATCGCACCCGAACAGCGCAAGGGCATGATCTCGCTCAACGAGGTCTACGTCACGCTGCAGGGCGCGATCTGGAGCGAACTCAAGAGTGGCAGCGAGATCGACCGCCTGCGTCGCAATCTGCAGCGCGAGCACATGAAGCGCCTGCAGACCCTGCTGACCAAGGGCTCGCCGACGCTGCCTGCTGACGCGCAAAGCCTGCTGCGCTACAACGCGACCCAGCTGCAGAGCGATCTGCGTGCCGCGGTGGCCAAGGGCGGCCAGTCGGTGGAGACTCGCGCGCATCTGGCCGAGAGCCTGAGCACGCTGACCGAGGCGCTGCGCGCCACGATGAACCGCAGCTGATCGAGTCGACCCGCAGTAGCAAAGAAGAAGAGCAGGCACCATGCCCATTCAATCTCTGATGATGAAGGGCGGTGCCTGGCGCCGCCACGCACTGGCCAGCGCAATGCTGGCCCTGAGCGCCGGCGCCACGCTGGCCCAGCCCGCGCCGCCGGCCACGCCGGCGGCTGCTGGCGGCGGCACGAACGGCCCGGCCGCGGGTGCACCCGCGCGCCCGCCGGCCGATCCCGCGGCCCTCAAGCCCTTCGACGAAGTGGTCAAGGGCGCCAAGGTCAGCGAAGGCCTGTTCCCGATCTGGCGTCTGGACGAGAAGGCCTGGATCGAGGTGCCGGTCGCTGCGCTGGGCAAGCCCTTCCTGTTCACGGTCAACTTCGCCAACTCGATAGGCGAGCGCGGCCTCTATGCCAGCCAGATGGGGCCGGCCTGGCTCGCCACCTTCCGCCGCGTCGGGCGCCAGGTGCAGCTGATGGCGCTTAACGAGAAGTTCCGCGCCGTTGCCGATCAGGGCAGCAAGACTGCGATCGAGCAGGCCTTCTCGCCGAGCCTGCTGGCCGCCGGTGTGCAGGCCAGCGCCGAGCACCCCACTCGCAAGTCCATCCTGCTGGATGCCAGCCTGCTGCTGGCCGACATTCCCGGCATGTCTACGCGCCTGGAGGCGGCCTTCCGCCTTCCTTATGCGCTGGACCGCGCCAACTCCAGTTTTGCCGCCAGCCGCGCCGATGCCCAGCTCTCGACGCTGACGGCGCGCCTGCACTTCGCCACGCCGCGCATTCCCGCGCCGCCGCTCACGCCCACGCCGATGCCGGCTGCGCAGCTGCCGCAAGCGGTGCCCGACCCGCGCAGCTTCTTCCTCGACTACGTCTACAGCTTCGCGGCCTTGCCCGAGACGCCGATGACGCCGCGCGAGGCCGATCCGCGCCTGGGCCATTTCACCGAGTCCTTCACCGACCTGGGTGGCGACATGAAGGCCAACCCGCGCGTGCACTATGTGAAGCGCTGGCGCCTGGAAAAGAAGGATGCGACGGCGGCCTTGTCCGAGCCCGTCAAGCCCATCACCTTCTGGCTCGACAAGAACATCCCGCTCAAGTACCGCCCGGTGGTGGAAGAGGCGGTGCTGGAGTGGAACAAGGCCTTCGAGAAGATCGGCTTCAAGAACGCGCTGGTGGTCAAGCAGCAGCCCGATGACGCCACTTGGGACAATATGGATGCCGGCCACGCCTCGGTGCGCTGGTTCGTCGGGTCCGATGTGGGCTTCAATATCGGCCCCAGCCGTGCCGATCCGCGCAGCGGCGAGATCATCGATGCCGACATCGGCCTGAGCGATGCCTTCGGCCGCGGCGCACGGCGCCTGCGTGTCGAGGATCTGGGCAAGAGCAGCGAGCAGCGCCTGGCCGAGCTGACCGGTGCCTGGCGCGGCGAGGCCGAGGTTGCTTACTGCGACGATGCGCGTCTGAGTGCCATGGAAACCGAGTTCGCGCTGGAGCTGCTGGAAGCGCGCGAAGAACTGGCGCCGGACAGCCCCGAGGTCGAGGCCTTTGTGCGCTCCACCATCAAGGGCACGATGATGCACGAGGTCGGCCACACCCTGGGCCTGAAGCACAACTTCAAGGCATCCACGGCCTTGAAGCTGGAGCAGCTGTCGGACAAGGCCTTCACTGAAGCCAACAGCATCGCCAACTCAGTGATGGAGTACGTGCCCATCAATATCGCGCTGAAGGGCGAGCGCCAGGGCGGCTACCACCGCTCGGCGCTGGGGCCGTATGACTACTGGGCCATCGAGTACGCCTACAAGCCGGTCGAGCCCGGCCAGGAGAAGGCCGAGCTCGCCAAGATCGCGGCCCGCAGCGTCGAGCCGGCGCTGGTCTACGGCGATGATCTGGATGCGGGAGGGAGCGGTATCTATGACGGCATGGACCCGCTGGTCAACCGCTTCGATCTGGGCGACAAGCCGCTGGCCTATTACAAGAAACGCCTGAAGCTTTCGCAGGAGCTGTGGGAGCGGGTGCAGGCCCGCAAGCCGGTTGCCGGCGACGATCCGCTGCGCGCGCGCCGCTCGCTGCTGGCGGGCTTTGGCCAGCTGGCCACGATCTCGGAACTCACGGCCAAGTATGTCGGCGGCATGCATGCGCTGCGCGACCTGCCTGGCACCACTGGCCGGCCCGCCTTCAAGCCGGTGGACCCGGCGCAGCAACGCGAGGCGCTGCAGTTCCTGGCCAGTGGGCTGTTCAGCAGCAGCAGCTTCAAGTTCAAGCCCGAGTTCCTCAGCGCGCTGACGCTGGACTACAACGAATGGGAGCGCGGAGTTCCTGTGAGCATCCCCGCCGCGGTCAGCCGGGTCCAGCTGGTGGCGCTGGACCGCCTGTTGAGCCCGGGCACGGCCACGCGCCTGCTCGATCTGCCCAGCTATGTCGAGCCGTCCCAGCGCCGTGGCCTGATCTCTCTGGCCGATGTCTATGGCACCTTGCAGGGCGCCATCTGGAGCGAGCTCAAGACCGGTGCCGAGGTGGAGCGCATGCGCCGCAATCTGCAGCGCGAGCACATCAAGCGTTTGCAGGCGCTGTTGACGCGCGGCTCGGCGGCCCTGCCTGCCGATGCGCTCAGCCTGCTGCGCCTGCAGGCCACCCAGCTGCAAGCCGAGTTGCGCGCAGCGCCGCGCGCCGGCCAGTCGGTGGAGACCCGAGCGCATCTGGCCGAGAGCCTTAGCGCGCTCAGCCAGGCGCTGGCTGCGACGATGCTCAGGAGCTGAGCGGCAAGGGGGCCGGCTGTTCGCCAGCGAACACGAAGGCGTTCTTGCCGGCGGCCTTGACGCGGTACATCGCCGTGTCGGCGGCCTTCTTTAGCGCATCAAGCTCGCCCGCATGGTCGGGGAACAGCGAGATTCCGATGCTGGCGCCGATGCCGATCTGGTGACGGCCATGAGTGATCGGCGCGGCCAGCGTGTGCAGGATCTTCGCTGCCACGTCGGCGGCCTGCTCGGCCTCGCTGAGATCGCCGAGGATGACCAGGAATTCGTCGCCGCCGATGCGTGCGGCGGTGTCGGAGGCGCGCACGGCGGTCTTCAGCCGCTGGGCCACTTCCTTGAGCACGGCGTCGCCGGCATCATGGCCGTGCAGGTCATTGATGGCCTTGAAGCCGTCGAGGTCGATGAACATGAATCCAACCTTGCGGCCGGCGCGTTGCGCACGCGCGATCGCCACACGGCTGCGGTCGTTGGCCAGCCGCAGCATGGGCAGGCCGGTCAGGTTGTCGTGCGTGGCCAGGTGGCGGATCTGGTCGCGCTGCTGTTCAATCTCCAGCTGCTGCCGGTGCACATCCCCAAGCAGTCCGTAGACCGAGCGCATGAAGGCTCCCAGCGCAGCGGCGATGGCGCCGGTGGTCAGGGCCATGCTCAATGTCAGGTTGAGCCAGGCCGCCGGCTGGCGTGAGACCTCGCTGATATTGACCACCACCACATGCAGGCCGGTGACGGCGGCATAGCCGACCAGGGCGATCAGCGCCACCGTGCCGCCAATCATCGCGACGACCAGCGAGCGTGCGTACAGGATGGCTGCGACCACGAAGGCCATCGTGAAGTAGTTGCCGGTGGGGGCGGCTTGCCCAAAGGAGACCAGGCCACCGGCTCCGGCCAGAAACAGCACGCCCAGCAGCATGCGCGACTTGAAGCGGTAGGACAGGCGGTGCCGGTACAGGTAGCTGGCTGTGAGCAGTGCGCTCGCCACGGCCAGCAGTGTGAAGGCCTGCGGCCAGCGCAGCGTGGCATTGCCGATGAAGTTACGCCAGTAGGACAGCGGCAGCATGCACAGCGTCAGCCAGACCATGGCCCGCGTTGCGTCGTGGACGAAGGCTTCACGGAACTGCTGCAGTCGGGCGTCGGGATCGATGGCTGTCTGCAGCTCGCCCGGCATCCGAGAATCGATCATCGTCCCTCCTGTGTTTTGACGCGAGTAGTATCCGCGCACTTGGCGGCCTCGCGGCCGCCAAGTGCGCATGTTCATCACCGCCGGTGTGCCCGGCTTTGCTGGCCTGAAACGCCGGCGGCAGCGCTGTGCCGCCGCCGGTGGAAACTTGCTGTTTGCCAGCACCAAGCGGCCCCTTGCCACCAGATGGCGCGGTTCCGGCGTGTGTGTAGCGCAGAGTGCACCGTGCGGCGCTGAACGCTCAGTCCTGCGGCGACTGCTCGCCCTTGTTGCTGTCGCTGGCGACCGGGCGCTCACTGGCCACGATGTCCCACACGGCGATGAACATGGCCGCAATCAGCGGGCCGATAACGAAGCCGTTGATGCCGAACACGGCCATGCCGCCCAGCGTGGAAATCAGCACCAGATAGTCCGGCATCTTGATGTCCTTGCCCACCAGCAGCGGGCGCAGCAGGTTGTCCACCAGGCCGATCACCAGCACGCCGTATGCAATCAGGCCCAGGCCCGCGCCAATGTCGCCGGTGGCCAGCAGGTACAGCGCGAGCGGCAGCCAGATCAGGCCGGCACCCACCGCTGGCAGCAGCGACAGAAAGGCCATTACCACCGCCCAAAGCACCGGCGCATGCACATCCAGCACCCAGAAGGCCACGCCGCCCAGCGCACCCTGCAGCGCGGCCACGGCGATATTGCCCTTGACCGTCGCGCGGATCACGGCGCGGAACTTTTCGCCCAGCTGGGTCTTGTAAGCCTCGGGCATGGGCAGCGCATTGCGCATCAGGATCGACAGCCGGTCGCCGTCCCGGAGCAGGAAGAACAGCAGATAGAGCATCACGAAGAAGCCCACTACCAAATCGAAGGTGTCCTGCCCGATGCCGAGGGCCTTGCCGGCCGCCGCCTGGCCGACCTGGCTCAGCGTTCCGGCCAGGCGCTGCTGCAGCAGCGCGGGATCGGCGACGCCCAGCCGATCCAGGATCTGCAGCACCCAGCTGGGCAGTACGGCATAGATCTGCTGCAGGTACAGCGTCAGGCTGAACTCGCCCGACTTGATCATCGCGAACAGCGCTGCCGCTTCCTGCGTCAGCGACACGCTCACCACGGCCAGCGGCAGCATCACCAGCAGGAGGATCAGCAGCACCGTGGCGAGCGCGGCCAAGGTGGCGCGCTGGCGAAAGCGCCGCAGCAGCTCGCGGTGCAGCGGCTTGAAGACGATGGCGGTCGCGGTGCCCCAGAGCACGGCACCGTAGAAGGGCAACAGGATCCAGCCGAAGGCCAGCGTGACCAGGGCCAGCATCAGCAGGAAGCTCTTGTCGCGCAGGGCCGGGCGGTGTGGTTCGTGAAGTGGCGGCATGTTCGGCAGTCGCGGTTGTTGCGGATGCTGTGAGGACCCGACGCGGCAAGATCCGGAATCGCAGCGCGCTGGGGCGAGCCGCATGGTAGCGGCTGGGCGCGCTCAGCCCCGCGCGGCGAGCGCTTCCAGCAGCTGGGAGTGGATGCCGCCAAAACCGCCGTTGCTCATGCACAGCACATGGTCGCCCGGCTTGGCCGCCTTGAGCACGGCCGCCACCAGCGCGTCAACGCCGTCGCAGACCTGGGCCTGCGCGCCCATCGGGATCAGGGCTTCCTTGGCGTCCCAGGCCAGGCCGGCCTGGTTGCAGAAAGCGAGGTCGGCTTCTTCCAGCGCCCAGGGCAGCTGGGCCTTCATCGTGCCCAGCTTCATCGTGTTGGAGCGCGGCTCGAACACGGCCAGGATGCGCTCGGCCGGTGCGATGCGGCGGCGCAGGCCGTTGACTGTGGTGCGCATCGCCGTCGGGTGGTGGGCGAAGTCGTCGTAGACCTTGACGCCAGCGGCCTCGCCGCGCAGTTCCAGACGGCGGCGCACATTCTGGAAGCTGCCCAGCGCCGCGCAGGCGGCCTCGGGCGCCACGCCCAGATGCTCGGCTGCGGCAATGGCCGCCAAGGCGTTGAGCTGGTTGTGCTCGCCGGACAGGCTCCACTCGACGCGGCCCACCTTTAGCGCACCGCGCAGGACGTCGAAGGATTGCGGCTCGCCGCGCGAGCGCAGCGCGCCAGGTTCTTCCTTGCGGGCGCCGAAGCGCTGCACCTCGCTCCAGCAGCCGCGCGAGAGCACGCGCTGCAGCGCTTCCTCGCGGGCATTGACGACGATACGGCCCTTGGCCGGCACGGTGCGCACAAGGTGGTGGAACTGGGTCTCGATGGCGGCCAGGTCCGGGAAGATGTCGGCGTGGTCGTGTTCGAGGTTGTTCAGGATCGCGGTGCGCGGGCGGTAATGGACGAACTTGCTGCGCTTATCGAAGAAGGCGGTGTCGTACTCATCCGCCTCGATAACGAAGGGACTGCCTGGCTGCCCCAGTCGCGCCGAAATGCCGAAGTTCAGCGGCACGCCGCCGACCAGGAAGCCCGGTGCGAGGCCGGCGTGATCGAGGATCCAGGCCAGCATCGAGGTGGTGGTCGTCTTGCCATGCGTGCCGGCCACGGCCAGCACATGGCGCCCCTGCAGGATGTGCTCGGCCAGCCACTGCGGGCCGCTGGTGTAGGGCAGGCCCGCGTCCAGGATGGCTTCCATCAGCGGGAAGCGACCTTCGCTGCTACGTGTCACGACGTTGCCGATCACGAACAGGTCGGGCTTGAGCGCGAGCTGTTCGGCGCCGAAGCCCTGGATCAGTTCGATGCCCAGCGCTTCGAGCTGGTCGGACATGGGCGGGTAGACATTGGCGTCGCAGCCGGTGACCTTGTGGCCGGCCTCTCGGGCGAGGGCAGCCAGGCCGCCCATGAAGGTGCCGCAGATGCCAAGGATGTGGATGTGCATGGAAGACCGAGGACGAAGAAACAATCAGCGCAAGGCGACTCGGGCGGCGGCCAGCGTGGCCTCGATGTCGACGTCGCTGTGCGCTGCACTGACGAAGCCGGCTTCGTACAGCGCCGGTGCCAAGTAGACGCCGGCGTCCAGCATGCCGTGGAAGAAGCGGTTGAAACGCTCCTTGTCGGTCGTCATCACGGTCGTGTAGTTCTGCGGCAGCTCGGGCATCAGGAAGAAGCCGAACATGCCACCCTGGCTGTCGACACTGAAGGGCACGCCGTTGGCATCGGCCACGGCCTTCAGGCCGGCCACCAGCTTTTGCGTCTGGGCCGACAGTGCCTCGAAGAAGCCAGGCTTCTGGATCTCGCGCAGCGTCGCCAGGCCGCAGGCGGTGGCCACCGGGTTGCCCGACAAGGTGCCGGCTTGATAGACGCCGCCCAGTGGTGCCAGATGGGCCATGATCTCGCGGCTGGCGCCGAAGGCCGCCAGTGGCATGCCGCCGCCGATGACCTTGCCGAACACGCTCATATCGGGCTTGAAGCCGGGGATCAGCTGCGCGTAGTGGGCCTGGGCGCTGCCCAGGCCGACGCGGAAGCCCGTCATCACTTCATCGAACACCAGCAGCGCGCCATACTGCGTGCACAGCTCGCGCAGCTTCGTCATGAAAGGCACGCTGGCACGCACGAAGTTCATATTGCCGGCGATCGGCTCGATGATCACACAGGCCAGTTCCTTGCCGTGTAGCGCGAAGGCCTCTTCCAGCTGGGCGACGTTGTTGTACTCCAGCACCAGGGTGTGCTGTGCCACCTCGGCCGGCACGCCGGCGCTGGTTGGGTTGCCGAAGGTGGCAAGACCCGACCCCGCCTTGACCAGCAGCGCGTCAGTATGGCCGTGGTAGCAGCCTTCGAACTTGATGAACTTGGAGCGGCCGGTGGCGCCGCGCGCCAGGCGGATCGCGCTCATCGTCGCTTCGGTGCCCGAGGACACCAGGCGCACCTGCTCCATGCTGGGCACCAGCTTGAGGATCTCTTCGGCCAGCTCCAGCTCGCGCTCGGTCGGCGCGCCGAAGGAGAAACCCTCGCGCGCGGCGCTCAGCACCGCCTCCAGCACAGCCGGGTGGCCGTGGCCCAGGATCATCGGACCCCAGGAACCGATGTAATCGATGTAACGCTTTCCTTCAGCGTCGATGATGTAGGCGCCTTCGCCCTTCTTAATAAAGCGGGGTGTGCCGCCGACCGCGCGGAAGGCGCGCACCGGCGAGTTGACGCCGCCGGGAATGACGCGCTGCGAGCGCTCGAACAGGTCTTGATTGGTGCTCATGGGAGGAAAGTCGGGGAATATTCAGTCAGTGCATGCGCCGTGACGGGCGGCTGATCGGCTCGGGCTCCGGCTCGGCGTCGGCCTCCATGGCGGGCGGCTCAGCGCCAGGGATGCCGGGAAGGCCGGGCATGGCCTCGAGCTCGCCGTCTTCATCACCCGGCGGCAGCGCCCAAAAGAAGCGGTCGGGCAGCACATTGCCCATGCCGGGGCGGAAGCCCGCATCCAGCGACTGGTCCAGAAAGGCCAGCGCCTCGGCCACCGCGTCATGTACCTCCGCGCCGACCGACAGCAGCGCTGCCAGCGCGGCCGACAAGGTGTCACCAGCACCGACGAAATTGGTCTCGAAGCGCTCGAACTTCTCGCCGGTGATCGGACCCTGGGCATTGGCCAGCACGTTGTCGACGAACTGGTTGGGCAGGCTGATGCCGGTCACCAGCACATGGGCGGTGCCATGCTCGGCGGCAGCCACCGCCAGTTCGCGCGGCGATGCGGGGCGGTCGGCATCCCAGTCGGGCAGCAGGAAGTCGGTCAGGGTCTTGTGGTTGCCCACCAGCACATGGGTCTGTGGCAGCACCAGTTCGCGGAAGGCGTCCAGATAGCTCTGCTGCTGCTCCTCATCCAGCCAGGAGATGGCAGGCATATAGGACACCAGCGGCGTGTCCGGATAGTCGCTCAGCACCTCGGCCACCGCGCTGACGCCCTCGGCGCTGCCGAGGAAACCAACCTTCCAGGCGGTGATGGTGATGTCTTCCAGAATGGTGCGGGCCTGCTCGACGACGATGTCGCTGTCCAGCACCTGCTGGTCGAACACTTCGGCCGTGTCGCGCAGCACGATGGCGGTCACCACCGGCAGGGCATGGGCGCCCATCGCGGCGATGGTGGCCACGTCACCGGCCAGGCCGCCGGCGCCGGTGGGGTCGCTGGCGTTGAAGCTCAGCACGCAGGCGGGCGGGGGCGACTCCTGCTGATCGTCCAGGAGTAAGTCGGAGTTGCTGGGGGTGTCGGCTGTGCTCATGTTGGGTTGGCGCGACTGGCAAGCGCTGGGCTGGCCGGCCGGATCGCCTCGTTCGCGTGACTAAGCACCGCTTTGGCTAAGCAAGAAACTGGCTGTTGCATCCGTGCCTACTTCGGCCCTGGGGCTCCATAGGGGGCTGGCTACAATCTTTCCATTGTAGTGAGCAATGCGGGAGCGCCGTGAGCGAAGCGAGTAGTACCTGGATGTGCCTGATCTGTGGCTGGATCTACGATGAGGCCACGGGCGACCCTGAGCACGGCATTGCGCCGGGCACCCGCTGGGCCGATGTCGACATGAACTGGACCTGCCCGGAATGCGGTGCTCGCAAGGAAGACTTCGAGATGGTGCAGATCTGAGGGCAACAAGCCCTCAGCCCCGTTTTGTCCGTGCTGAAGGAGTTGAGTTTTGGACTTGCAAGCTCCGTCTGATTCGGCGTCCGGACCCGGTGCGTCGACCAAAGTGCTGGTCATCGACGACAGCAACACCATTCGTCGTAGCGCCGAAATTTTCCTGAAGCAGGGTGGCCACGAAGTCGTGCTGGCCGAGGATGGCTTCGACGCGCTTGCCAAGCTCAGCGACTACAAGCCCGACCTGGTGTTCTGCGACATCCTGATGCCGCGCCTGGATGGCTACCAGACCTGCGCAATCATTAAGCGCAATCCGGTCTTTGCCTCGGTGCCCGTCATCATGCTGTCCTCCAAGGACGGCTTGTTCGACAAGGCGCGTGGCCGCATGGTCGGCTCGCAGGACTATCTGACAAAACCTTTTACAAAGGATCAGCTGCTGCAGGCTGTACAACAGCACCGACGCGGCGGCTGACCTCAGTCGTCATCAAGAACCCAGGGAAGCCCCGACAACAACAGGCGGCGCGAGGAGTACGAGATGCCAATCCAAAAAATTCTGCTGGTTGACGATTCCAAGACCGAGTTGCATCACCTCAGCGAGATCCTGGTGAAGCGCGGCTATTCGGTCCGCACGGCCGAGAACGGCGAGGAGGCGATGAAGCGCCTGGCCGAAGAGAAGCCCGATCTGATCCTGATGGATGTGGTGATGCCGGGCCAGAACGGATTCCAGCTGACCCGCTCGATTACCCGCGACGAGCGCTTCTCTGATGTGCCGGTCATCATGTGCACCAGCAAGAATCAGGAGACCGACAAGGTCTGGGGCATGCGCCAGGGCGCCCGTGACTATGTCGTCAAGCCGGTCATGGCCGAAGAATTGCTGGCCAAGATCAAGGCGCTGGGCTGATCACATGGCGACCAGCTGCCCGCTGCCCATCGAAGTTGATTTGCGGGCCGTGCGCCGGGCCGCTCTGAAGCCGGCCCGCCGTGCCGGCCGGCAACTTGGCGTCCCCGTGGGGGGGCGGCCAGCGTCCCGGCTGGACGAGGGGCAGGCATGAGCAACAAGCAAGCCCTGCGCGAACTGCAGCAACGTCTCGCGCAGCGCATGCAGGCGGCGCGCGAACAGCCTCAGTCGGCCAGTTGGCTGGCTGTCGAGGCTGCCAGCGTGCCGCTGCTGCTGTCGCTGCGCCAGGCTTCCGAAATCTTCACGCCGGTGCCGCTCAAGCCCGTGCCTTATGGCCAGCCCTGGATGCTGGGTGTGGCCAATCTGCGCGGCGGCCTGCACACGGTGGTGGACCTGGCTGGATTTCTCGGCCTGCGTGAGCCCGGCACGGCGCCGCGCGTCGATGGCGGTCAGACCCGTCTGGTGGCGCTCAATCCCGAGCTGAACGTGAATTGCGCGCTGCTGGTGGATCG
This sequence comes from Methylibium sp., assembly GCA_013824165.1. GTDB lineage: Bacteria > Pseudomonadota > Gammaproteobacteria > Burkholderiales > Burkholderiaceae_C > JACDQM01. The sequence continues at coordinate 17,926 of PNNH01000007.1, forward strand.
CCTGCTGGGCTTGCGCGGCGACGAACAGCTGCAGCCCGAAGCCGCCAGCGCGACCGTGGCGCGACCGCGCTTTGCCGGCGACCGGCTGCGCGATCCTGAAGGGCGTGTCTGGCAGGTGCTGGACCTCGAGGCGCTGGCGCGCCATCCGCAGTTTCTGCGCATCGTCATTTGATCGAAGGCAGGCGAAGTAATGCCTTGCCGAATCTTAGCTACACGAGGGTGAGATGAGCTTCCTGGACAAGATCAAGAACCTGGGTAAGCGCGATGCGGATGACGCTGGTGCGCCGTACCATGCGCCCGCGCCGACCGTCTCCGGACTGGACACCGAGCGTGCCGAATCCTCCATCATTGCCGAGGCGCATCCGACCGAGTTCGCGGGCGGCAGCTTCTCCGAAAGCACTGGACAGTTCGCGAGCACGACCGCCGTGGCTGACAGTGACACCGCCGCTGCGGCCAAGCCCGCTGGCGCGTCGCGTCAGGGGCTGCTGACCGGCCTGGTGGTGGTGGGCCTGCTCGGCACCGTTGCCACGGTGAGCCTGAGCCTGCTGGATGCCAACCGCAGTGCGGCCCAGGTGCGCGCCACCGGCCAGGCCTTGATGCAGTCGCAGCGCTTGGCCAAGTCGGTGTCGTCGGCGCTGGTGGGCAATGCGAGCGCCTTTGCCGAACTGCGTGAATCGATGGGCGTGCTGACCGGTCTTGTGCCGTCCTTGCGCGAAGGCGCGAGCGGTATCGATGCGGTGCAGCAGGGGCTGGATGTGGTGGAGCCGCTGGTCAACAAGGCGGACGCCAATGGCAAGCTGGTGCTGGCGCAGGAGAAGGTGCTGACCCAGGTCGGCCAGGCGCTGAAGACCATCAACCGACAGAGCTCCGAACTGCTGGACAGCGCCGAGGCCGTGTCGGCCCAGGCGCTGAGCTACAACAACGCGACCGCCGAGGTCGCGGCGGCCAGCCAACTGGTGATGCTGACCCAGCGTATCGGCAAGAGCGCCAACGAGTTCCTCACGCAGGAGGGCGTCAGCCCCGAAGCGGTGTTCCTGCTGGGCAAGGACTTGAACACCTTCAAGCAGACTGCGGAAGGCCTGCTCAAGGGCAATGCCGAGCTGCGCCTGCCTCCCGCGCGTGACGCGCAGATGCGCGAACGTCTGACCTTGCTGCTCAAGCAGTTCGAGGACACCCGTTCTCAGGCAGCAGCCATCCTGTCGAACCTGCAAGGCCTGGTGTCGGCGCGTGAAGCGCAGACCAGCATCCTGGCTGATAGCGAACCGCTGCGCAAAGGCCTTGAGCAGGTGGCCGACGGCCTCGAATCCTCCGGTGGCATCGGCGCCATCCGGGGCCTGTTGATGGCAGCCTCGCTGGCGGCGCTGGCGATTGGCGCGATCGGATTCCTGCGCCTGTATGTGGCGGACCAGGCCCAGCGTGCGGCACTGGCCGAGGCGCAAAAGCGCGAAGCTGAAGCCCAGGAGCAGGAGGCCAAGCGCGTCAATGACGCGAACCAGGCCGCCATTCTGCGTCTGATGAACGAACTGCAGGCGGTGGCCGAAGGCGACCTGACGCAGCAGGCCACGGTGACCGAGGACATCACCGGCGCGATTGCCGACTCGGTGAACTACACGGTGGAAGAACTGCGCACCCTGGTGGGCCAGGTGCAGACCACTGCCAACCGCGTGACCGACACGACCGGCCAGGTCGACCAGACCTCGACCGAGCTGCTTGCGGCATCGACCGAGCAGCTGCACGAGATCCGCGCCACCGGCGAGGCGGTGCTGCAGATGGCGGGACGAATCAACGAGGTGTCCGCCCAGGCCCAGCACACCGCCGATGTGGCGCGCCAGTCGCGTCAAGCCGCTGAAACCGGCCGTCAGGCGGTGCAGAACAATATCGGCGGTATGGTGCAGATCCGCGAGTCGATCCAGGAGACCTCCAAGCGCATCAAGCGCCTGGGCGAAAGCTCGCAGGAGATCGGCGAGATCACCGAGCTGATTTCCGACATTACCGAACAGACCAATGTGCTGGCGCTGAACGCGGCCATCCAGGCGGCCTCGGCCGGCGAGGCCGGTCGCGGCTTCTCGGTGGTGGCGGAAGAGGTGCAGCGCCTGGCCGAACGCTCGGGCGATGCGACACGCCGGATTGCGGCCCTGGTCAAGACCATTCAGACCGACACGCAGGACGCGGTGGCCGCCATGGAGCGCTCCACGGTCGGTGTGGTGCAGGGCACGAAGCTGTCCGATGCGGCCGGTAGCGCGCTGGAGGAGATCGACCGGGTCTCGCGCCAGCTCGACCAGTTGATCGCCGGCATCTCGGCACAGGCGCTCAGCGAAGCCCAGTCCGCCAACGAGGTGGCATCGAATATCCAGCACATTTTTGCGGTGACCGAGCAGACCTCGGAAGGCACGCGCTCCACCGCGCAGATGGTGCATGAGTTGTCGCGCTCCGCCGAGGCCTTGCGCCAATCGGTGGCCCGATTCAAGGTCGGCTGAGCCGCGAACACAGACGAACAGGAAGGCACATGGACCTGCCGCGCGATTCCGAGTTTCCCGCCGACCTCAGTCCGCTGGCCTGGGTGCAGGAGGAACTGCGCCGCTCGCTGGAGTCGGTGCACAAGACCTTGAGGCGCTTCCTGCGCGACGGCGACAGCCGGCTGGGCAGTCTGGGCGGCGAAGTGCAGCCCAGCCAGGCCCTGCTGGGTGCGGCCGCGCAGCTGCACCAAGTCGCGGGCGTGGTGGCCCTGGTCGGCCTGTCCGGCGGCGCCACTGTGCTGCGCGCAGCTGAGGCGGCCGTCGCCCGTCTGGCACGCCAGCCGCTGAGTGTGGATCTGCAGGCGGTCGAGACCATCGAGCGTGCCGACTTCGCACTGCTCGCCTATATCGCCCGGCTGCTGGCCGGCAGCAAGACGTCCAGTCTGGCGCTGTTCGCACCCTACCGTGAGCTACAGCAGCTCAATGACGCCGAGCGCATCCATCCGGCCGATCTGTGGAGCCAGGAATTTGCCTGGCGCGAGCTGCCGGCTGAGCCGGCGGTGCAGCCGCTGGCGCCAAGCGCAGCCCGCGCTGCCTTCGAGGCAATGCTGCTGAGGCAGATGCGCGGCCCCCGGCCTGAATATGCCGCCGGCCTCAGCGACCTGTGCGCCGGCCTGGCCGCCGGTCTGGCGCAGCCGCAGGCCCGCACGCTGTGGCAGCTGGCTGCCGCTCAGTTCCAGGCCCAGGCGCTGGGCCTGCTGAATCAGGACGTCTATTTGAAGCGCCTGGGTTCGCGCCTGCTGGCGCAGCTGCGCGCCGGTGGCGATGCCGGCACTTCGCAGCGCCTCGCTCAAGACCTACTCTTCTTCTGTGCGCAAAGTCGTGCCAGCGCCGAAGCGCCGCGCCTGGCGGCGGTGCGCGAGGTCTATCACCTCGGCGATGAAAGCGCCGGCGACTATGAAGACCAGTCGCTCGGCCGCATCGACCCGAGCTGGGTGGCGCAGGCGCGGCGCCGCGTCGGCCTGGCCAAGGACAGCTGGTCCGCGGCCGCCGAGGGCGAGACCGCCCGCATGGCCGGGCTGGACGAGCAGTTTGCCGGGGTGGCTGAATCGCTGGGCCGGTTGTTCCCCAGCGGCGAGGTTCTGGGTGAAACCCTGCAGCGCGCCGTCGTGGCGACGCTGCGCTCGAACCGGCCGCCCAAGCCTGATCTGGCGATGGAAGTGGCGACTTGTCTGCTCTACGTCGAGGCCGCGCTGGACGACGCCGCCTTCGACAAGCCGGAACAGGCTGAGCGCGTGCGCGAACTGGCGCGCCGCGTCGAATCCGTGGCGCACGGCGAGCCGCCCAAGCCGCTGGACGACTGGATGGAGGAGCTGTACCGCCGCGTCTCCGACCGTCAGACTCTGGGCAGCGTGGTGCATGAGCTGCGCGCCAGCCTGTCCGAGATCGAGCGCCAGGTCGACCTCTATTTCCGCGAGCCCGACAAGCGCGAACTGCTGATCCCGGTGCCGGGCCAGTTGCAGGCCATGCGCGGCGTGCTGTCCGTGCTGGGCCTGGACCAGGCCGCGCTGGCCAGCCTGCGCATGCGCGACGAGGTGGACCGTCTGGCCAACACCGAGGTCGACCCCGAGCGCGAAGGGCCGCGCGAGCTGTTCGAGCGCCTGGCCAACAACCTGGGCGCGATGGGCTTCATGATCGACATGCTCAGCGTCCAGCCCGCGCTGGCCAAGCGCATGTTCCGCTTTGACAACGAGACCGGCCGTCTGGACGCTTTGATGGGCCGCCGCAGTGGCGCCACGCAGGTGCCGGCGCCGAGCAGCCGCCTGGGCGATCTGGACGAACCCAGCCTCACGCATCAGGTGCAGGCGGCGGTGCAGGCCGTGGCCGATGGCGAGCGCGATGCGGGCGAGCTGGCGCGCGACCTGGAACGTCTGTCGCTGGAAGCCCGTGCGGCCGACGAGACCGGGTTGGCGCAGGCCGCGCAATCGGCCCAGCGCCTGCTGGAGAGCGCGCCGGCCGAGCCTGAGGCCTTGTCCCAGGCGACGCAGTCGCTGCAGGACTTCATCGAGGCGCGCGCGCCGGCGCCTGAGCCTGCGTACGTCGCCGCGCCGATCACGCCCTCGGTGCCCGCTGATATCGACGAAGAGATGCTGGGTATCTTCCTGGAGGAAGCCGAGGAGGTGCTGACTGCCGCGCGTGCCGGCTTGGTGGCGCTGGAGCGTGACCCTCAGGACCTGTCCGCGATGACCGATGTCAGGCGTGCCTTCCACACGCTCAAGGGCAGCTCGCGCATGGTCGGGCTGAACGCCTTCGGCGAGGGCGCCTGGGCCTGTGAACAGCTCTACAACGCCCGCCTCGGCGAACAAGCCGGTGCCGACCCGGCGCTGCTGGCCTTCACGGCCGAAGCCCTGGACTATCTGGCCGACTGGCGCCACATCATCCTGGCGCGCGAGAGCAGTCCGCACAACCCCGATGGTCTGCGCCACAGCGCCGATGCATTGCGTCTGGAAGGCCGCTTGCTGCCGCTGGACTGGCCGGCGCCGACGCAGCTGTTCGCGGCCGAAAGCGCGCCCGCCGGCGAGTTGACCAGCGAGCCGCAGGCCGTCCTCGAGCCTGAACTGCCGCTGGCTGAATTGCCCGAGGTGCTTGAGGAGGCAGCCGCGCTGCCGGATTTCCCCGAGTTCGCACCCGAGCTGGTACCTGAGCTGGAGTTGGATACCGCGCCCGCGGCTGAGTCCTTGGACGCAGTGCATGAGTCGACTGAGATGATGGTGCTGGAGCCGGCGTTCGATCTGCTGGCGACGCCATCGACGCCGGCGCAGGATGTGGCTGCGCCGCTGAGTGATGCGGATCTGCCCAGCTTTGAGCTGCATCTGGACCTGGGCGAATTGGTCGAGCCGTCGCCTGTTGACGAGCCGGTCGTCGAAGCCGAGCTGGCGCCGGTGGAGCCGCCGATCAGCGCGCTGCCCGCCTTGACGCTGGTGTCCGACAAGACGGCGGAACGCCTGGCCGAGCCCGAGCTCGCGCCGGACGAGAGCGAAGAAGACGTCAAGGTCATCGGGCCGCTGCGCATCAGCATCACCCTCTTCAACATCTTCCTCAACGAGGCCGATGAGCTGTCGCGTCGCCTCAGCACCAGCTTGGCTGAGTGGGCGCTGGAACTGAGCGTTCCGGTGCCGGCGAGTTGCGAGGTTCAGGCTCATGCCTTGGCCGGCAATGCCGCCACCGTAGGCTATGAGGACTTGTCGGCACTGGCGCGCGCCCTTGAGCATGCGCTGGAGCGCGCCCAGCGCGCCGGCGGTTACAGCAGTGATGAAGCGCAGCTCTTTGTTGCCGCGGCGGATGAATTGCGCCGCTTGCTGCATCAATTTGCGGCCGGCTTCCTGAAGCCGGTCGATACCAGCCTGGTCGATCGCCTGCAGGCCTATGTGCCGCAGCCAGCGCCTGAGGTGCAGGACAGCGGCCCGCTGGGGCTGGAGCAGCTGGTGGCGGCCAGTGCGGCGGACGATGCCGACTTCAGCAGCGGTCAGCCCGATCAGATCGATGCCGAGCTGTTCCCGATCTTCGAGCAGGAGGCGGGCGATCTGCTGGAGCAGTTGCACGCCAGCCTGCGTGACTGGGCCGCGCAGCCGCAGGACCGCGGCCGTGCCGCGGCCACCATGCGCGCGCTGCACACCTTCAAGGGCGGCGCGCGCCTGAGCGGCGCGATGCGCCTGGGCGAGCAGGCCCATGTGCTGGAATCGGCGGTCGAGGACCTGTTGCGGCAGGACAGTCCGGCAGCCGGCGACGTGCAGCAGCTGCAGGCCGCGGCCGATGCGCTGGAACAGGGCTTTGACGAACTGCGCCGTAGCTTGATGGCGGCGCCGGCGGCTGCTGTTGAGGCCGTGCCGGAGCCAGTCTTCGAACTGCCGGCAGTGCCTGCCGCGGAGCCCGTGCCCGCGCCCCTGCTGGAGACCCTGGACGCACCGTCAGCTGTGCCCTCGGTCGAGCCTTTGGCCGAGCCTGACGAGGCGACGCTGGTCGAGCCCGGCTTGCCGGACGTCGAGCTGCTTGCGGCTGAAGCGCCGCCGGCCGTGGCACAAGGCGCGCAGATCGACTGGACGCGCTTCGCGCAGGGCGCCGAGCTCGAGGGTTCCGGCGAAGACAGCGGCAGCGTTGTCGCGTCGCAGGCGCTGGTGCGCGTGCGCGGGGCCTTGATCGAACGCATGGCCTCGCAGGCCGGCGAGGTGTCGATCCGCCGCTCGCGGCTGGAATCCGAGCTCTCGCAGATGAAGAGCGCGCTGATCGATCTGGACGACAACCTGGAGCGACTGCGCACCCAGATGCGCGAGCTGGAACTGCAGGCTGAAGCGCAGATGGGCGCCAGCCAGGATGCGGCCAAGCAGGCCGGACGCGACTTCGATCCGCTGGAGTTTGACCGTTTCACGCGCTTCCAGGAGTTGACACGCATGCTGGCCGAGTCGGTCGGCGACGTGGCCACGGTGCAGCGCTCCTTGCAGCGCAATGTGCAGCTCGGTGAAGACGAGCTAGCGGCGCAGTCGCGTCTGACGCGTGAGTTGCAGGACGACCTGCTGCGCACCCGCATGGTCGAGTTCGATAGCCTGGCTGAACGGCTGCACCGCGTTGTGCGCCAGGCCGCGCGCGATGCCGGCAAGCAAGTTCAGCTGGAGATTGTCGGCGGCCATATCGACATGGACCGCAGCGTGCTGGAGCGTCTGACAGGTGCGTTCGAGCACCTGCTGCGCAACAGCGTCAGCCATGGCATCGAAGCGCCTGAAGCGCGCCTGGCGGCCGGCAAGGCGCCGCAGGGCACGATCAAGCTGCAGCTGGCGCAAGAAGGCAACGAAGTGGTGCTCACCTTCGCCGATGACGGCGCCGGTTTGAATCTGGCCGCCATCCGTGAGCGCGGCGAAAAGCTGGGCCTGGTGGCGCAGGGGGCGCCCTTGGGCGAGCGCGAGCTGATGGAGCTGGTCTTCACGCCCGGCTTCTCGACCGCCAGCCAGGTGACGGAGCTGGCTGGACGTGGCGTCGGCATGGATGTGGTGCGCTCGGAGGTCGACACGCTGGGTGGCTTCGTGAGCATCGAGTCTGTTGCAGGCCAGGGCGCCCGCTTCGAGTTGCACGTGCCGCTGACCACAGCGCTGACGCAGATCGTACAGCTGCGATATGGAGATGCCTCGGTGGCCGTGCCGGCCAGCCTGATGGAATCAGTGCAGCGCATGCCGCTGGAACTGGTCGAGCAGGCCTATGCCAGCGGGCAGCTGCAGGTGGGTGATGCCTCCGTGCCCTTCTACTGGCTGGGCGGCCTGCTGCGCCACAGCGGCCGCGGCCTGCTGCTGGGACGCAATCTTCCAGTGGTACTGATCCGCAGCGCGCAGCAGCGCTTGGCCGTGCATGTGGACGAGGTGCTGGGCAATCAGGAAGTGGTGGTCAAGAACCTCGGCCCGCAGCTCAGCGGCGTGCCAGGTCTTGCCGGCATCAGCTTGCTGGCATCGGGCGATGTGGCACTGATCTACAACCCGGTGGCCCTGGCCCACTGGTACGGCGCGGCCGCTCAGGTGCATGCCCAGCATGGGACTGAGGAAGCGGTCAGCGCAGAGGAGGCGCCAGAGGTGCTGGCGCCGCTGGTGCTGGTGGTTGATGACTCGCTGACGGTGCGCCGTGTCACGCAGCGCCTGCTGGAGCGCGAGGGCTATCGCGTTGAACTGGCCAAGGACGGCCTCGACGCGATGGAGAAGCTCGGCGCCGAAGAGCTGCCGGCAGTGGTGCTGTCCGACATCGAGATGCCGCGAATGGACGGCTTCGATCTGGTCCGCAATATGCGCGCCGATGCACGGCTTGCGCCACTGCCGGTGATCATGATCACCTCCCGGATTGCGCAGAAACACCGCGATTACGCGCAGGAGTTGGGGGTCGATCATTACCTGGGCAAGCCCTATGACGAAGACCTGCTTCTGAGTCTGATTGGCAAGTACACTTCGGCCGCTTCCACATCCACGCTGGGGGCGCTATAGGCTAGGCGGGTCTGGCAGTTCGGCCCTTCAATATTGACGATGGACGCGCTCTGGGCGCAGTCCGCGCAGGGTGGGGACAATGTCGGAAGTCGTTGATCATCTGGCTGAGCTGACGGGTTTCAGGGACCGAGACGTGATGGATGTCACCTTGGTCTCTGCGCTGCGCGATCTGCTGGAACCGGTCTCGGTCGCCATCTATCGGCTGGTCGGAGAGACCGGGCAGGAGCGCTGGTTGACGCGGGCTCGCCTGCAGCTGGCCGATGCGGTGGCGACTGCAGATCCGCTGTCCTTCGATCACAACCACCTGCCTGCCGCCGATTCCGAGCCCGAACGTCTGGAGTGCATGCGCGGCCGTGTCGTAATGGATCGCCACGAAGGCGCTCACTGGATCACGCTGTTCCCGATCGCCACCGAGCGTGAAGTGGTGGGCGTGCTCGAGATCGCCTCGCTGGCCAAGCTGGAAACTGCGGCACAGCGCACGGTCGGCAGCATTCTGAAGATCTATCACAACTTTCTCGGTCTGCTTGACTACAGCGAGCGCGACACGCTGACGGGTCTGCTGAATCGCAAGACCTTCGACGAGAGCTTTCTAAAGGCTGTTGGCGATCTGGTGTTGCGCGACCCTGCGGCACAGTTGGTGGCCGAGCGGCGGCATGAAGTCCGCGATGCCGGCTACTGGCTGGGCGTGATCGATATCGACCACTTCAAGCGCGTCAACGACAGCTTCGGTCATCTGATCGGCGACGAGGTGCTGTTGCTGCTGTCGCGCCTGATGCGCAGCAGTTTTCGATTCCATGACCTGCTGTACCGCTTCGGCGGCGAGGAATTCGTCGTGCTGATGCGCTGCCAGGATGAGGCGTCGGCGCTGCTGGCGTTCGAGCGCCTGCGCCACAACACGCGCCAATATGTGTTCCCGCAGGCCGGCCGCATCACGATCAGCATCGGTTTCACCCGCGTGCGGGGCGGTGACACGCCAGCCAGCGCCTTTGAACGCGCGGACCGGGCGGTCTATCACGCCAAGGGGGCCGGGCGTGATCAGGTGCAAAGCCATGCCCAGTTGCTCGCCAACGGCCTGATTGAAGAGCACGCGCAGGCCAGCGCGATGGAGCTGTTCTGAGCCTTCTGGGGTGACGACCGGCAGACTCGGTAGAAACCCTTTAAGCTCGCGACTCCTCTGCAGGAGTTGCCCGATGCCTACCTTCTCGCGTTCCCTGAGTCGCTGGCTCGCTGCCGTGGCCCTGGCGTGGCCGCTGCTGCCTGTGCAGGCCGATGCCGCGCTGGCGCAGGCGGGCGAATCGCGCGACGTCGAGGCGCAGGCCGGTGCGGCAGCTTTCGAGGCCCACGACCTGGACCTGCGCGACGCAGGCCGACAGCGCGATGTGCCGATGCGTCTTTACTGGCCGGCCCGCGCGGTGGCAGGCGACAAGGTGCCGCTGGTGGTGTTCTCGCACGGCCTGGGCGGCTCGCGCCGCGGCTACAGCTATCTGGGCCAGTACTGGGCCAGCCAGGGTTACGCCAGCCTGCATGTGCAGCATGTGGGCAGCGACCGGCAGGTCTGGCTCGGCAATCCCTTCGGCCTGGTCTCGCGCCTGCAGGATGCGGCGCAGGAGCGGGAGGCCGAGGCACGCGTGCTGGATGTGCGCTTCGCGCTCGACCAGTTGCTGGCGAGTGAACGCGGCGCCCGCATCGACGCCGACCGCATCGTGGCCGCCGGCCACTCTTACGGCGCCAACACCACCTTGCTGCTCGCCGGCGCGCGCGTGGCGCGCGGCGGCCAGGACGGCGCGCTGCTGGATCTGCGCGATCCGCGCATCAAGGCGGCCATTCTGATTTCAGCGCCGCCTTTCCATGGCCGGGGCGACAGCGCTTCGATCCTCAAGTCCGTGAGCATCCCGACGCTGCACATCACCGCTACCGAGGACATT
>PNNH01000096.1 GCA_013824165.1 Methylibium sp.
ACGGCGCTGAGCATCAGCGCGAGGATCAGCGCTTCGCGCAGCCGCAGCGGCCCGCGGCGTTCGCCGTCGGCCGAGCCGATCGAGGTCTGAGAGCCTTCCTTGCGACGTGACTGGCGCGCCAGCAGCAGGCCCGATCCGCCGGCGAGCACGACGCCCAGGCCCGTCACCGGCAGCGCGGCCATGGCCGCTTGTGGCGCCAGCGCCAGCAGCATCGCCTGCGCCTGCAGCCAGGTGGCGGCGGTCGACATCACCGCGCCCGCAGTGCAGGCCAGGCGCAGCTGCGGTTCGGCGCGCGAGCGCGTGCCCATGGCGGCAATTGTCGCGGTGCTGGAGACCAGGCCTGATAGCAGGCCCGACAGCGCCAGGCCTGCCTGCGGCCCGGCCACCCGCAAGGCCGCATGGCCCACGGCCTGCAACGCCAGCAGCAGCAGCATCAGGCCCATCAGCGAATGCGCCTTCATGCCGGCCAGCCAGGGCAGCGGCTCATCCGGCATCAGCGGCAGCACCACCAGCGCCAGCGCGCCCAGCAGCAGGCCGTCGTGCAACTCTTCCTCGCGCAGCACCGTGGTCGCAAAGCGGTGCAGTCGGCTGCGTGCCGCCAGCAGCGCCGTCATCACCACCGCAGCCGGCGCACCTAGCAGCGGCGCCTGGATGCACAGCACGCCGATCAGATAGGTCACCAGCAGCGCGATCTCGGTGGTCAGGCCTGGATCGCGGCGGCTGCTGCGCGCATAGGCGATGGCGGCCAGCGCGGTGACGGCCAGCGCGCCGACCGCCACCAAGCCTGGGGCTGCCAGGCTTTGCGCCAGTGCGCCGGCCAGTGCGGCCAGCGTGAAGGTGCGCAGGCCGGCCGGCTCGCGGAACTGGCCACGGCCTTTGTGACGCTCGCGCTCCAGGCCGATCAGCAGGCCGCTACCCAGCGCGGCCAGCAGCCCGGTCACCAGCTCAGCAGACACGCCGAAGGCGTTCGTCAGGCCGCTCACAGCGAGACGCACTCCCCATGCTGCGGCACCCGCACGCGCCAGCCCAACTCGTCCTGGATGCGGCAGCGAAGTGCATCGCTGGCTTCGGGCTCGCCATGCACGACGAAGACCTGCTCAGGTGCCTTGCGGAAGCCGCGCAGCCAGGCCATCAGGCCATCGGCGTCAGCATGGCCGGAGAAGCCTTCCAGATGGCTGACCTCGGCATTGACCGGCACGTAGGCGCCGTGCATCTTGACCTCGCGCGCGCCGGCAATGATCTTGGCACCGCGGCTGCCGCCGACCTGGAAGCCGGGGAACACGATGTGGTTGCGCTCGCCCGGCGCCATCGTCTTCAGATAGTTCAACACCCGCCCGCCGGTGGCCATGCCGCTGGCGGAGATGATGACTGAGGGCCGCGTCATCACGCGGTTCGCGGCCTTCAACGACTCGGCCGGCTTGCTGATCAGCTGCACGTCCTGACACAGCGTGGCTGCCTCGCGCAGGCTGATGCGCAGCAGCTTCTGGTACTTGACGATGATGTCGGTGGCCAGGCTGGCCATCGGGCTGTCCAGGATGATGGGCAGGTTCTGCGGTAGTTCGCCGGCAGCCTTCAGCCGCTGCAGCACCAGCAGGAGGGCCTGTGCCCGGCCGACCGCAAAGCTGGGCAGCAGCACGCTGCCGCCACGCCGGATGGTGTTGCGGATGATCTGGCCGAGGCGCGCCTGCACGTCCTCGGCTGGATGCAGGCGGTTGCCATAGGTTGACTCGATCAGCAGCACGTCAGCGCTGTCGAGTTGCTGCGGCGGCGGCATCAGCAGATCGTTGTCGCGGCCGACATCGCCGGAGAACACCAGAGTCTTGCCTTCAGCCGTCACGCTGATCGCGCTGGCGCCCAGCAGATGGCCCACCGGCGTGAAGCGGATCTCGGTCTGCGCCAGCTTCAGCCGGCCATCGCGCGGCAGGCCGACGAAATGCGCCAGCGCCTTCTTGGCATCGCGGCTGCTGTAAAGCGGCAGCGCGGTCTCGTGGCGCGAGGTGTGGAAGCGGTTGGCCCGTCGGGCGTCCTCCTCCTGCAGCTTGGCGCTGTCCAGCAGCAGCACCTCGCACAGCGCGCGGGTGGCTGGCGTCGAGAAGATCTGGCCTTTGAAGCCGTGGCCGACCAGGGCCGGGATGTAACCGCTGTGGTCCAGGTGCGCGTGCGACAGCAGCACCGCGTCGATGCTTTGCGGCGGCACGCCCAGGCCGGCCCAGTTTCGTTCGCGCAGCACCTTGTAGCCCTGGAACAGGCCGCAATCCAGCAGCAGGCGCTGCTGGCCGATGTCGAGCAGATGGCGCGAGCCGGTGACCGCGTCGGCGGCGCCGAGGAAGGTGAGTTTCATGGGGCTCCGAGGGTTTGCATTTGCGCCGATTCGAGCACGCAGACCGTGCCATCGGCTTGAGCCATGGCAAGACGCATGGCGCGGGCCACGCGATCAGCGGAGATGGGCCGCCAGCGCGCCGGGATCAGGGGAGCCAGCGGCTGGCTCAGGCGCAGGGCCCAGGACTCGCCCGGCCGGCTCGGCTGCCCGAGCGCGGCGCGGTCGCCGCTGAGCAGCGACGGGCGCGCCAGCACCAGGCGCTCGAAGCCGAGCGTTCGAAGCGCCTGTTCGGCCTCGCCCTTGACGCGGTTGTAGAAGACCTTGGACTGCGCATCGGCGCCCAGTGCCGACACCACGGCGCAAGACCTGGCCCCGGCGGCTTTGGCTGCACGGGCGACATTCAGTACCGCAACGAAGTCAACCGCGCGAAAGGCCTGCTGCGAACCGGCCTGCGCCATGGTGCTGCCCAGCGCGATGAAGACCTGCGCCGGTGCGGGCAGGGCGGCAGCGCCCAGGTCGGTTCGGCTGAAATCGATCCGGTGGGTGTGAAGGCGCTCAGATCCGGGCAGGTTGGCGGGTGCGGAGCGACGCAGCAGCAGATGAAGCTGCGTACCGCGCTGGTCCAGCAACTGGGCGGTCAGGGCCCTGCCAATCAGGCCGGTGGCGCCAGCCAACCAGACGGTCGAGGTGTTCTCACTCATGCGGCATGCTAAGTCAGAAATGAAGAAGGCCCGACGGTTGTCGGGCCTTGCGTCCTCAGAGCAGCGCTGGCGCTGCCTTGGCCTTCTTCAGCGCTTGGGTTGGGTCAGGCGCGGGCCGTTGTTGTGGCGCGGGGCGCTGCCGTCACGGCGCGGTGCATTGCCCGCTGCTGCCGGGCGCGGCTGGCCACCGCCGCCGCCGCCACCACCTTGCGGCTTGGCCTGCGTACGGCCTTGTCCTGCACCTTGACCGCCGGCGCCTTGCGGGCGCCCGCTTCCCTGGCCGGGACGGCCACCACCGCTAGCGCCGGGACGACCGCTACCACCGCCGCCGCCTGGGCGACCGCCGCGGCCGCCACCACCACCACCGCCACCGCCACCGCCACCACCCGGTGCGCGGCCACGGCTGCCATTGGTGTTGAGCACCATGCGGCCCAGCACGATGGGCTCAGGCTTCTCGTTCGGATCGGGTGCGAAACCGGGCACGATCTCCTTGGGGATCTCGCGCTTGATCAGCTTTTCAATCTCGCGCAGGAAGCCGTTCTCGTCCACACAGACCAGCGACACCGCCTCGCCCTGGGCGCCGGCGCGGCCGGTGCGGCCGATGCGGTGCACATAGTCCTCAGGGACGTTAGGCAACTCGAAGTTGACGACGTGCGGCAACTGGTCGATGTCGATGCCGCGCGCCGCGATGTCGGTGGCCACGAGGACGGCCAACTCGCCGCTCTTGAACTCGGCCAGTGCCTTGGTGCGGGCACCCTGGCTCTTGTTGCCGTGAATCGCCATGGCGCTGATGCCTTGGTCGTTCAGGTAGTCGGTCAGGCGGTTGGCACCATGCTTCATGCGCGTGAAGACCAGCACCTGGTGCCAGTCACCCGACTTGATCAGGTGGGCCAACAGTTCCTTCTTGCGCTCGCGACCCACCGGGTGGACCTTCTGTGCGATCGCGTCGTTGGTCTGGTTGCGACGTGCCACTTCGATCAGCGCGGGCTGGTTCAGCAGGCGGTCGGCCAGAGTCTTGATGTCGTCGCTGAAGGTGGCGCTGAAGAGCAGGCTCTGCTTCTTCTGCGGCAGCACGGCCAGCACTTTCTTGATGTCATGGATGAAACCCATGTCCAGCATGCGGTCGGCTTCGTCCAGCACCAGGATCTCGACCTTGGACAGGTCCAGCGTGCCTTGCTGGTGGTGATCCAGCAGGCGGCCGGGCGTGGCCACCAGGATGTCGACGCCGTCGCGCAGGCGGTTGACCTGAGGCTGCATGCCGACACCACCGAACATCACCATGCTGGTGAGCGGCAGGTACTTGCCATAGGTCTTGACGCTTTCCTCGACCTGGGCGGCGAGTTCGCGGGTAGGTGTCAGCACTAGGGCGCGCACCATGGCCTTGCCGCGCGCATTACGCACGGGCTGGCCTTCGGAGAGGCGCTGCAGCAAGGGCAGCGTGAAACCGGCGGTCTTGCCGGTGCCAGTCTGCGCGCCGGCGAGCAGGTCGCCGCCTTTGAGAACCGCAGGGATGGCTTGGGTTTGGATGGGGGTCGGCGTGGTGTAACCGGCGTCGGCGATGGCCTTGAGAAGGGGGGCGGCCAGGCCCAGAGATTCAAAACTCATTGACTGCTTGTAGAGCACGGTGCCCTGGGTGCGAGGCCGCGCTGCCGGGTAGGCAACGCCAGTCTTCGGTCCTGCGATAGGAGCGTGCTTGAGCTCAAAAAAATAACGCCACGGAAGACTGGTAGTCCGCAGCGTTGCCTCAAGTATAGCCCGCCACCCCCTGGTTCCGCTGGCGAGCCCCTGCTGCGAGCCAATGTTGCCGGCAGGTTAAGCCCCGGTAAATAGCGACCGCAGGTCCGGGCTCATCGGTAAAAGGCGCGCTGTGGCCAGCTTTTGGGAAGCTCTGCACAAATCGACGCGGTCCGTGATCGCGCGGACTCGGGCGAACTGCAACGCTGCATTCCATCCCGATCTGCACGTCACGGCCTCACGCTGCCTTGTGCAGAGCTTCCCAGGGCTCACGCCGATGCTGACCGAAGCCGACCGAGAAAACCAGTACGACCATGAACCCGCCCTGTGACGCCGATTCCGCCCGATTGCTTTTGATTGACCCCGATCCCGGCGCCTTGCACTGGTTGGCCGAACTGCTTAGGAGTTGGGGCCACCAGGTCAGCACCGCAGCCGACGCTGCCTTGATGGAGCGGGCGCTGACCCTGCCGACCGATCTGCTGCTGGTCGACCCCTGCGGTCGCAACGATGCCGGCTGGCAGCAATTGCGGCGTTTTCGCGAGCTCTCCAGCCTGCCCATCGTTGCCTTGCTGTCCGGTGCAGAGGTGATCGACCGGGTGCTGGCGCTGGAATCGGGCGCGGACGCCGTGATGAGCAAGCCGGTCGACCCGCGCGAATTGCGCGCGCGGTTGCGCGGCCTGCTGGCACGCACTGCGGCAGGCAGCAGCAGCAGCGGCAGCCTTCAGTTCGGGCGCTGGAGGCTCGACGGCGCGTCGCGCCGACTGCAGGGCCCGGCCGGCTTCAGCACGCTGCTGTCATTGGCCGAATACCGGGTGCTGCGGGCCTTGCTCGAACGCCCGCAAAGCGTGCTGCAGCGCCAGGAGTTGCTGGATCTGGCGCGCGGCGCCGGTGTCGATGCGCTGGAGCGCAGCGTTGATCTGCTGATCTCGCGCCTGCGCAGCAAGCTTGACGATGACGCCCGTCGGCCGCGCCTGATCCGCACCGTGCGTGGCATCGGCTATCTGTTCGATGACTCGCAAAGTTGAGGTGTCGGCAGCCTCCGGACGCTCAGCGCCTGAGCGTCGCTGGCGCCTTCGCAGGCTGGGGCGGCCGAAGCTGCGACAATAGGGGCTTCGCGTTCCGCTGCTCCGGGACGTCTGCGGGCCGAGGCGGATCGTGACGATCCCAGGGTCGGCCAAGCTCCGTACAAGTCACAAGCAATATCCAGGAAGAAGCCCGCCATGGCGCAATACGTTTTTTCGATGAACCGTGTCAACAAGACGGTTCCACCCAAACGCCACATCCTGAAGGACATTTCGCTGTCCTTCTTCCCGGGCGCCAAGATCGGCGTGCTGGGTCTGAACGGCTCCGGCAAGTCCACCATCCTGAAGATCATGGCGGGTGTGGACAAGGAGTTCGAGGGCGAAGCGATCCCGATGCCTGGCATCAAGATCGGCTACCTGGAGCAGGAGCCGCGCCTGAACGACTCCCAGACGGTGCGTGAGGCCGTCGAAGAAGGCATCGGCGGCGTGCTGGCCGCCAAGAAGCGCCTCGACGAGGTCTATGCCGCCTACGCTGACGAGAACGCCGATTTCGATGCGCTGGCTGCCGAGCAGGGTGAGCTGGAGTCCATCATCGCCGCGGCCGGCTCGGAGAACACCGACCTGCAGCTGGAGCTGGCTGCCGACGCGCTGAACCTGCCGCCCTGGGACGCCAAGATCGAGCATCTCTCCGGCGGCGAGAAGCGCCGTGTGGCGCTGTGCCGCCTGCTGCTGTCCAAGCCCGACATGCTGCTGCTGGACGAGCCGACCAACCACTTGGACGCCGAGTCGGTCGAGTGGCTGGAGCAGTTCCTGCAGCGCTTCCCCGGCACCGTGGTGGCCATCACCCACGATCGCTACTTCCTCGACAACGCCGCCGAGTGGATCCTGGAGCTGGACCGCGGCCGTGGCATCCCTTGGAAGGGCAACTATTCCGACTGGCTGGACCAGAAGGAAAGCCGCCTGGAGCAGGAGCAGAAGACCGAAGACGCGCGCATGAAGGCGATGAAGGAGGAGCTGAAGTGGGTTCGCTCCAACGCCAAGGGCCGTCAGGCCAAGAGCAAGGCGCGTCTGGCCCGCTTCGAGGAGCTGAGCGACGTCGACTACCAGAAGCGCAACGAAACCAACGAGATCTTCATCCCGGTGGCCGAGCGTCTGGGCAATGAAGTCATCGAATTCGAGAACGTCAGCAAGAGCTTTGGCGACCGCGTTCTGATCGACAACCTCAGCTTCAAGGTGCCGGCCGGCGCCATCGTCGGCATCATCGGCCCCAACGGCGCCGGCAAGTCGACGCTGTTCCGAATGATCCAGGGCGTGGAGCAGCCGGATTCGGGCACGGTCAAGATCGGCAAGACGGCCAAGCTGGCCTTCGTCGACCAGAGCCGCCAGAGTCTGGATGCCGACAAGACAGTGTGGGAAGACGTCTCGGGCGGTCTGGACAATATCGTGGTCGGCAAGTTCGTGATGCCCAGCCGCGCCTATATCGGCCGATTCAACTTCAAGGGCAATGACCAGCAGAAGCTGGTCGGTCAGCTCTCGGGTGGTGAGCGCGGCCGCCTGCACCTGGCCAAGACCTTGGCCCAGGGCGGCAATGTGCTGATGCTTGACGAACCGTCCAACGACCTGGACGTCGAAACCCTGCGCGCGCTGGAAGAGGCGCTGCTGGAGTTCGCCGGCTCGGCCATGGTGATCTCGCACGATCGCTGGTTCCTGGACCGCATCTGCACCCACATCCTGGCCTGCGAAGGCGATTCTCAGTGGTTCTTCTTCGACGGCAACTTCCACGAGTACGAGGCCGACAAGAAGAAGCGCCTTGGCGAGGAAGGCGCGCGTCCCAAGCGCATGCGTTTCAAGCCGATCAAGTAAATCGGCTGGTGTGCGATGCAAGGGGCCTGCGGGCCCCTTGTGCTTTTTGTGGCCTTCACAGATCTTTACCCGCGCGGCATGGCCTCGCAATGCGCGGGGTCGATCATCTCTTCACACCAATGCACAAGGAGTGCCGAGATGAACAAGCCACAGATGATGAAGTCGGTCCAGGCCGCAGCCCTGGCCGTGTCGCTGGCGCTGGGCGCGGCGGCAGTGCAGGCCATGCCTGGCGGGCATGGCGGCCATGGTCCGCAGGGTGGGCCGGGCGATGCGCCGCAACGCATGGGCATGATGCTGGATCTGGTCGATGCCAGCGAAGCCCAGCACAAGCAGATCCGCGAACTGATGCAGGCGGCCCGCAAGGACCTGCAGCCCCAGCACGAGGCGATGCGCAAGCTGCATGCCGACCAGCGTGCGCTGCTGGCCGCGCCCAGCATCGACGCCGCTGCCGTGGAGGCCAAGCGTCAGCAGATGCAGGCCCAGCACGAACTGGTCAGCAAGCGCATGAGCCAGGCCATGATCGACGCCGCCCGGGTGCTGACGCCTGAGCAGCGCGCCAAGCTGAAGGAACGCATGGCTAGGCACGAGGCCCGGATGGCCGAGCGCTTCAAGGACGGCGTGCCCAAGCGCGGCGAGCGCTGAGCGGCAGGACGGCTCGCTTATGCTTGCGCCAACCATCAACCCGGGTCAGCTGCGTCGTGCCGAGCTATGCAGCAGCCGGACCCGGCTCACGAGCACCATGAGTCACAAACTGCTGCTGATCGACGACGATGCCCGCCTGACCTCGATGCTGGGCGACTACCTCAGCGCCGCCGGGTTCGAGGTCGAGGTGGCCGGCTCGCTGGCCCTGGGGCGGCAGGCCCTGGAAGGATCGGTGCCGGACCTGCTGGTGCTGGACCTGATGCTGCCCGATGGCGACGGGCTGGATTTCTGCCGCACGCTGCGCAGCGACGCGCGCACGCGCCGGCTGCCGGTGCTGATGCTGTCGGCGCGCGGTGAGCCGATGGACCGCATTCTTGGCTTGGAACTGGGCGCTGACGATTACCTGGCCAAGCCTTTCGAGCCACGGGAGTTGCAGGCTCGCGTCAAGGCCTTGCTGCGCCGCAGCGGGCTGGACGCGCAAGCCGATGACGCGCTGCGCTTTGGTCGCCTTGAGATCGACCTGGCGGCCCGTGTGGCGCGCCTGGACGGCAAGCCCTGCGACCTGACCAGCCACCAGTTCGATCTGCTGGTGGTCTTGGCACAAAGCCCTGGGCGGGTGCTGACGCGCGACCAGATCATGGATGCGCTGAAAGGCCATCCACTGGACGCGTTTGACCGCTCGATCGATGTGCACATCTCGCGCATCCGCGCGGTGATCGAGGACGATGCCAAGAACCCGCGCCGCGTGCTGACGGTGCGCGGTGTCGGCTATGTCTTCGCCCGCAAACAGGACGCCGAGCCTGGCGCCTGAGCCGCCGCCGCCACCGCGCGTCAGAACCTGCTGAGCTGCATTTGAAATCTCTCTACCTGCGCATCTACCTGACCCTGGTGGTCCTGCTGCTGGCCTTTGCCTTCGGCTCGGCCTGGCTGTTCCAGCGCCAGATCGAGCAGGAGCGCGGGCAGGCCGAGGCCTCGGCCTCGGAGCGGCTGACTGCGATTGCGCTGCTGATCCATCGCGCACTTCCGCCGGCTGATGCCCAGGTGGAGGAACAGGCCGAGGCCGTGCGCGACTGGGGGCGGCGCCTGCGCATGCCCTTCGCGCTGCAGGATGCGCAGGGCCGGCGGATCGGCGCCTCGGATGCCTTTGTGCGCCGCGAGGGTGATCCGGCCATGCGCACGCAGACGGTCGAGTTGGACGACGGCCGCAGCCTAGTGTTGATGCGTCTGCCGCGTCTGCCGGGTGGGCCCGGTGGGCCGGGTACACGCCGGCCCGAGGGCTTTGGGCGCGGACCGGACGATGCGGGCGGACCGGGTGGCTTTGCCGGGCCTAGGTCCGAACCCGGCACGGGCGTGTCAGCCGGTGCTGATGGCGAGCGGATGCGCCCGCCGCCCGAGGCGCGAGGTGGATTCGATGAGCGCTCGTTGTGGCCACGTCTGCCCGGCTTGCCTGGCCTGCCGCCGGGCGAGGTGCTGGTGGTACTGCTGGTGCTGCTGTTCTTGGCGGTGGCCATCAGTGCCTACCCGGTGGTGCGGCGCCTGACGCGCCGGCTGGAGCGACTCAAGCAGGGCGTAGAGCAGTTCGGCGCCGGCCGGCTGGATTTGCGTGTCGACGACGGCGGCAGCGACGAGGTCGGGGCGCTGGCTTCAAGCTTCAACCGCGCGGCTGAGCGCATCGAGCTGCTGCTGCGTTCGCACCAGAGTCTGCTGGCCAATGCCAGCCACGAACTGCGTTCACCGCTGGCGCGCATGAAGATGGCGTTCGCGATGCTGGATTCGGCGGCGCCGGAGCAGCGCGAGCGTTTGCGGCGCGAGATCGACACCAATATCAGCGAGCTGGATGCGCTGGTGGAGGAGGTGCTGCTGGCCAGCCGGCTGGAGGCCCAGAGCCAGGCGCCGGCGCGTGAGCAGGTCGACCTGCTGGGCCTGGCGGTCGAGGAAGCCGCGGCCAGCGGTGCTGAACTGCTCACCGATCCCGAGGGTGCGCATTTCACGCTGCAGGGCGAGGAACGCCTGCTGCGGCGCGCGCTGCGCAATCTGCTGGAAAACGCGCGCCGCTATGGCGGCGACGAAGTTCTGCTGAGCCTGCGTCAGCTGGCGTCAAATCAGGTCGAGCTGCGCGTCTGTGACCGTGGCCCGGGCGTGCCGCAAGAGATGCGCGCGCGCATCTTCGAGCCTTTCTTCCGTCTGCCCGGTCACGCCGAGCAGGCCGGCGGCGTCGGCCTGGGGCTGAGCCTTGTCAAGCAGATTGCCGAGCGCCATGGCGGGCAGGTGCGCTGCGAGGACCGCGAGGGCGGCGGCAGCTGCTTCGTGATCGTGCTGCCGGCCGGACTGGCGCAGCATTGAGTCAGGCCTGAGGGCTCGGCTGCTCAGCCCGCCGGCGCTTGTTCCTGGCGCTCCTGGCGATGGATCCAAGCCAGCAGCGTGGCCAAGGCGATGGCAGAGACCAGCAAGCCGACCGTGGCCGCTGACCAGAAGCCGCTGGCACCGCGCAGGTTGGCCGGCACCCAGGGGCTGCCGCCATAGGCCAGGAAGTAGCCGCCGCCGATGCCCATGCCCCAGATCGCGAGCGCGTAGATCACCATCGGCATCACCGCCACATGATGGGCGCGCAACACGGATGCGGCCAGCGCCTGCACCGCATCGGCGCTGTGGAAGATCCAGACCCACAGCAGCAGCGGCAGGGCTGCCGCAATGATGGCGGTGTCGTGCGTGTACAGGCCCAGCACCTGCTCGCGCAGCAGAAAAATCACGCCGCCGATCACGAAGCCGGCTGCCAGCGCAATTTCGAGCCCATGCCAGCCGAGGCGGCGCGCCGCTGCGAAGTCGCGCGCGCCAATGCGCTGCGCCACCAGCGCGCCGGTGGCATTGCCCAGCGCCATCGGCAGCATGAACATCAGCGCCACCAGATTGGCCGCCAGTTGATGGCCAGCGGCTGCGGTAGCACCCAGGCGAGCGATGAAGATCGCCATGAAGGTGAAGCCGGTCACCTCGATCAGGATGGACAGGCCCATCGGCACGCCCAGGTGCAATTGGCGCCGGATGGCGTCCCAGCGCGGTGGGTGCAGGCCGCCCTGCTGGAGACCGAAGCGGGCGTAGAAGGGGTCACGCCGCATCAGCAGCAGCGCCACGATCAGCTGGCTCCACATCACGACTGTCGTGGCCAGCGCGGCGCCGGTCGCACCCAGGGCGGGAACGCTGGCGCCGCCCAGGCTGAAGCCATAGATCAGCAGCATGCTAAGCGGCACCTTCAGCAGCAGGCCGCCGAGCTGCAGCACCATCACCATCTTGGGCCGAGACACCGCCGTGTTGAAGCCGCGGTAGGCCGCGAACAACAGGCCAGCTGGCAGGCTCAGGCCCAGCGTGGCCAGGTAGCTGCGCACCTTGGCCTCGACCTCGGGCGTGGTCTGGGCCAAAGCCAGAAAGGGGTCGGGCGCCAGCAGCAGCACTTCGCCCACCACGGTCAGCGCCAGTGCCAGCCACACGGCCTGATGCAACTGGTCACCGGCCTCCTGCGGCTTGCCGGCACCAAACAGCTGGCCGGCCATCGGGCTGACCGCCATCACCACGCCCATCAGGCCGATGAAGACCGTGATGTAGCAGGCCGCGCCCACCGACAGCGCCGCCAGATCGATGGCAGAAAAACGTGCCAGCAGCAGGGTGTCGACCGTGGAGAAGGCCAGCACCGCGATCTGGCCGATGAACACCGGCCAGGCCAGCGGGGCGATGCGGCGCAGGCTGTCGAGTTGAGGCAGGCTCACGAGCGCTTGCCTTCGCTCGCCTGAGGATGGTCAATGCCGCTCGATTCGCGGGCGCGCTCGGCATAGCGGTTGAAGCGCCAGGCCGTACCTTCCTGCGTGATGCGGCGCCAGGTGATTCGCTTTTCAGTCGGCGTCAGCACGGGCCAGTGCTGCACCTCGTCGAATGTGCGGCCGCAGCCCTTGCAGAGTGCGTCGCCCTGGCTGGTGGAGCAGATCGCGATGCAGGGCGCGTCAGGCGTGCTGGCATACCAGGCCAGCCAGGCATCCATGGCGGATGGCGGCAAGCGTTCTTCGTCGCACTCGCTGTCGTGGAAGTAGACCAGCCGTCCGTAGATCTCGGCCAGGGCCTGCACCTCGGCGCAGGCGGCCAGGCCGTCGGACGAAGGCTTCTTGGCGCGCCACCAGTTGATGGCGGCTTCGATGTCGGTGATGTGGATGGCGGCCATGGGTACGCGCGCCGGCCTCAGTAGGACAGGCCCATCGCGCCGCGCACTTCGCGCAGGGTCTTGCGCGCCACTGCCCGGGCGCGCTCAGTGCCGACCTCGACGATCCAGTGCACCTGCTTGGGATTGGCGAGGTACTCGTTGGCGCGTTCGCGCCAGGGTGCCTGCTCGCGCTGGATGGCCTCGATCAGAGGCTGCTTGCAGTCCAGGCAGCCAATGCCGGCGCTGCGGCAACCTTGTGCCGCCCAGCTGCGCGTGGCTTCGTCGCTGTAGAGCTGGTGCAGAGGCCAGACCGGGCAATGTGAAGGCTCGCCGGGATCACCGCGGCGCGCCCGCTGCGGGTCGGTGGGCATGGTGCGGATCTTCTCTTCCACCACGGCCGGCTCCTCGCGCATCGCGATCGCGTTGCCGTAGCTCTTGCTCATCTTCTGGCCGTCCAGGCCGGGCAGGCGTGCGGTCTCGGTCAGCAGGGCCTGGGGTTCGACGAGGATGGGCGCCTCGGGGCTGTAGAGGTGGTTGAAGCGGCGCGCCACTTCGCGCGTGACCTCCACATGGGCTTGCTGGTCTTCGCCGACCGGCACCTGCGCGGCCTTGTAGATCAGGATGTCAGCCGCCTGCAGCAAGGGATAGCCCAGCAGGCCGTAGCTGGCGCTGTCGGGCAGGCGCTCGGCCAGGTCCTTGAAGCTGGGAATGCGCTCCAGCCAAGACAGCGGCGTGCTCATCGCCAGCAGCGTGAACAGCTCGGCATGCTCGGGCATGCGGCTCTGGATGAAGAGCGTGGCCTGTTCAGGATCGACACCGGCGGCCAACCAGTCGACCACCATGTCGTAGACATTGCGCTCCAGCGTGGCGCGGTCCGGGCGGCTGGTGGTCAGCGCATGCCAGTCGGCGACGAAGAAAAAGCAGTCGTGGCTGGATTGCAGCCTGACCCAGTTCTTCAGCGCGCCGTGGTAGTGGCCCAGATGCAAGGCGCCGGTGGGGCGCATGCCGGAAAGCACGCGAGGGCGGGGCGGGGGCGGGGCTTCGGGGTTCATCGGCAGCGGCGGGCGGTGGGGCACGCATTGTATGTAGGCGCACGGCTACACTGCCGGCCCATGAAACGCATCGTGATCCTGATCTCCGGCCGTGGCTCGAATATGGAGGCCATCGTGCGCGCCTGCGCTGCCGAAAGCTGGCCGGCGCAGATCGCGGCAGTCATCAGCAACCGGCCGGGTGCTGCCGGCCTGGCCTTCGCGGCCAGCCATGGCATTGCCACCGCCGTGGTCGACCACAAGGCGCACGCGAGCCGAGAGGCTTTCGATGCCGAGCTGGCGCGCGTGATCGACAGCTATGCGCCCGACCTGCTGGTGCTGGCCGGTTTCATGCGCATCCTCGGCAATGCCTTCACGGCGCATTACGAGGGCCGCATGCTCAATATCCATCCCTCGCTGCTGCCGGCGTTTCCGGGCCTGCACACGCACGAGAAGGCGCTGGAGATGGGCTGCAAGTTCGCCGGTGCCACGGTGCACTTCGTCACCGCGCAGCTGGACCATGGCCCGATCGTGGCGCAGGCTGCGGTGCCGGTGCTGCCGGGTGACGACGCCGATGCCTTGGCTGCCCGCGTGCTTGCGCAGGAGCACCGCATGTATCCGCGTGCGGTGCGCTGGTTCGTCGAGGGGCGGCTGGCGGTGGACCAGGGCCGCGTGCAGCAGCTGGATGACGAGGCGCAGGCCTTCAGTCTTTGACGCCTTCGATGCGAGTGAAGCGGGACTGCGCGACACCGTCGATGACGACTGTTTCGAAGAACATCGCGTGCGGCCGCACCCACAGGCCTGACGCGTTGTAGAGCGGGCGGTACAGCACCAGCGGCTCCAGCGTCTCGCTGTGGCGGGCTACGCCGATCAGCTCGTATTCACCGCCTTTGTAGTGGCGGTAGCGGCCGCATTCGACATCGGGCAGGGCGGGTAGATCGTCGTCTGGGTTCACGTTTGCGCCTGGGCTTGGGCAGCCTGGGATAATCGGGGCATGCATCCTAATGCCCTTCTAGATATGAGCTGCGAGCTGTTGCGCGCGGTGCTTAAGTTCGACGCACCGGCCGACGGCCTGGTGTCCGCTTTTTTCCGCAAGAACAAACAGCTGGGTCAGCGCGAGCGCCATGCGCTGGCCGAGACTACGTATGCGGTCTTGCGCCAGCGCCTGCTGCTGCAGCATTTGGCGCAATCCGGCAGCGGTCCGATGGAGCGTCGGCTGGCGCTGCTGGCCTGGGCCGGCAGCCGCGATTTCCTGCGGCCCGCATTGAGCGCGCAGGAGCAGCAATGGCTGGCCGAGATCGAGACCATCGACCGCTCCTCCCTGGCGCCCAAGCTGCGCCACAACATGCCTGACTGGCTGGCCGAGCCGCTTCTGCAGCGCCTGGGCGAGGAGCAGTTCTGGGCCCTGGCCGCCGCGATGAACGAAGGCGCGCCGCTGGACCTGCGGGTCAATGCCCTGAAGGCCAAGCGCGAAGAGGCGCAGCAGGCGCTCAAGGCGGCGGGCATCACGGCCGAGCCGACGCCGTTCTCGCCCTGGGGCCTGCGCGTACAGGGCAAGCCGGCCTTGTCCAAGCAGGAGGTTTTCACCAACGGCACGGTCGAGGTGCAGGACGAGGGCAGCCAGCTGCTCGCGCTGTTGCTGGACCCCAAGCGCAGCGAGATGGTGGTGGACTTCTGCGCCGGCGCCGGCGGCAAGACGCTGGCCTTGGGCGCGGCGATGCGCAACACCGGACGGCTCTACGCCTTTGACGTGTCGGGCCATCGCTTGGAGAAGCTGAAGCCGCGCCTGGCGCGCAGCGGCCTGTCCAATGTCTACCCGGCGCAGATCTCGCATGAGCGGGATGACCGCATCAAGCGCCTGAGCGGCAAGATCGACCGGGTGCTGGTGGACGCGCCATGTTCAGGCCTGGGCACGCTGCGCCGCAATCCGGACTTGAAATGGCGTCAAACGCCGCAAGCTGTCGAGGAGTTGCAGGTCAAGCAGGCCGCCATTCTGGAAAGCGCGGCCCGCATGCTGAAGCCGGGGGGGCGGCTGGTCTATGCCACCTGCAGCTTGCTGAACGCTGAGAACGAAGTGATTGCCGAGGCCTTCACGGCCAAGCATCCGGAGTTCACCCTGCTGCCTGCGGCCGAAGTGTTGCAGCGCGCGCATGTTGAGAACGCGGCCGATCTTTGCGAAGGCAACTACCTGCGCCTGTGGCCGCAGCGCCAGCAGACGGATGGCTTCTTTGCCGCAGTCTGGGAGCGGCGAGCCTAGGGAAATGCCGCAGTGGCGCACTCGGGCATGGCTCAGGCCGTCACCTACAATTCGGGGCGCTTTCTAGGGCGACCCACCTAAACACAGGCTCGATCGAGCAGGGCAAGAACCGAATGAATTTTCTGATGAATGTGCATGACGCACTGGTGCAATGGCTGAGCCATGGCCTTCTCGGGGCGACGGGCTGGCAGGCCTTGGCTTACACCTTGGTGGTGACGCATATCACCATTGCCGCGGTGACCATCTTCCTGCACCGTGCCCAGGCGCATCGCGCGCTGGATCTGGGGCCTATCCCCTCGCACTTCTTCCGCTTCTGGTTGTGGCTCACGACCGGCATGGTCACCAAGGAGTGGGTGGCGATCCACCGCAAGCACCACGCCAAGTGCGAGACCGAGGAGGACCCGCACAGCCCGCAGACCCGTGGCATCAACAAGGTGCTGCTGGAGGGCTCGGAGCTCTACCGTGCCGAGGCCAAGAATCAGGATACGCTGGACAAGTACAGCCATGGCGTGCCCAACGATTGGATCGAGCGGAACCTCTATACCCGCTACAGCTGGCAGGGTGTGGGCCTGATGCTGATCATCAACGTGGCGCTGTTCGGCGCCATCGGCTTGACGATCTGGGCGGTGCAAATGGCGTGGATTCCGATCTGGGCGGCTGGCGTCATCAACGGCATTGGCCACTTCTGGGGCTATCGCAACTTCGAGGCTCAGGACGCGTCGACCAATGTGTCGCCCTGGGGCATCCTGATTGGTGGCGAGGAGTTGCACAACAACCACCACACCTACCCGACCTCGGCCAAGTTTTCGGTCAAGCCCTTCGAGTTCGATATTGGCTGGGGCTACATCCGTGCGTTCGAGATGCTGGGCTGGGCCAAGGTCCGCAAGACTGCACCGAAGCTGCGTGAAGGCGAGATCAAGCCGGCAGACAAGGCCACGCTGGAAGCCATCATCGCGAATCGCTATGAAGTCATGGCCAATTACGGCCGTGGTCTGAAGAGCGCCTGTGCGGCCGAGTTGGAGCGTCTGAAGGAGCAGGGCAAGCAGCACAGCGCGCAGTGGCAGCAATACAAGCTGGCGAAGCGCTGGTTGCATCGCGACCAGGATCGCATCCCGTCGGCCTACCGACAGCAGATCGCCAGTGTGCGCGCATCCAGCCCAGCGCTCGACAAGCTGCTGACCATGCGTGAGGAACTGCGCCAGCTGTGGACCCGCACCAATGTGTCGGCAGAACAGCTGGTGGCTGACCTGCAGGCTTGGTGTCAGCGTGCCGAGGAGAGTGGCATTGCCGAGTTGCGCGCCTTCTCCATGCGTTTGCGAGCTGCGCAGGTCTGAGTCAGGCACTGCTCCACGAGACGAAGGCGCCGCATGTCGGCGCCTTTTTCTATTGCGGCTACCTATACTTGAGCTTGCGGCAACGAACTGTCTGGAGGCTCAGAATGGGAACGTTATCGATCGGTTTTCGGGGTGGCCAATGGCGACAAGCCAGCGCTGCCTTGCTTGCTTGCCTGGGGCTGGCGCTTGCAGGTGGTGCCATTGCCGCCTCGCCCAAAGATGAAGGCGCCCGTCAGGTCGAAGTGCGGTTCATCGAACCGGCGCGATTTGCTGATGCCGGGGAATCTGCCGATGACCGGGAGCGGGTGCAGAAGCTGCTCACCTTGCATCTGCTTGAGCAGGCAGGCAAGCGCATTGGTGTTGAGCAGCGCCTGCTACTTGAGATTCTGGATGTCAATCTCGCTGGTGAGCTTGAGCCGGTGGGGCGCTACCAAGAGCGTCTGCGGGTGCTGCGTGGTGTCGCCTGGCCCAGCATGCGGGTGCATTTCGTGCTGAAGGATCAGAGCGAGCGGACGATTCGCGAGGGAGAACTGCGCCTGAGCGATATGCGTTACCTGGACTCCATTTCGAACTATCCGAGTTCCGATCCGCTGCGCTATGAGCGCCGCATGTTGGATGAGTGGCTGGAGCGCGAGTTTGCGACGGCACCGGCGCGCTGATCTGCGGCCGGCTGTCGTGCAATGAAAAAGGCCCGTCGTCGACGGGCCTTTCTATAGCAAGGAACTTCGCCGAATCACTTCAGCTTGGTTTCCTTGTACAGCACGTGCTTGCGTGCCTTCGGATCGAACTTCATGAATTCGAGCTTTTGGGGCGTCGTCTTCTTGTTCTTGTTGGTCGTGTAGAAGTGACCAGTGCCGGCAGTGGATTCCAGCTTGATCTTCTCGCGTCCGCCTTTGGATGCCATGGTGTCGCTCCTGTGTCAGTGATTAGGCTTGACCGCGCGCGCGCAGGTCGGCGAGCACAGCTTCAATGCCCTTCTTGTCGATGAGGCGCAGGGCAGCATTGCTGATGCGCAGGCGAACCCAGCGGTTCTCGCTCTCGACCCAGAAACGACGGTATTGCAGGTTCGGGAGGAACCGGCGCTTGGTTTTGTTGTTGGCGTGGGAAACATTGTTCCCGACCATGGGCTTCTTGCCCGTGACTTCGCAGACGCGTGCCATGAGGACACTCCGATACTGTCAAACAGCTTGCGGGTCATGCTGATTCCATCAGGAATCGGCTCGACCCGACCAGCCTCACCTCGCCAAAAGGGTGGCGGTAACCCGTTCTTCCAAGCCGAGAGAGTCCGACTGCACGCAAGGCGCAGGCATGGTCTATATGCAGGAAAGCCCGCGAGTATAGCGGATTTCTACAGCTAGTCGCGCGCTCAGTGGTCGCCTTGCTCCAGGAAGCGTTGTGCATCCAGCGCGGCCATGCAGCCGGTACCGGCACTGGTGATGGCTTGGCGGTAGATGTGGTCCTGCACATCTCCGGCGGCAAAAACGCCGGGCACGCTGGTCATCGTCGCGAAGCCGTTGAGCCCGCTGCGGGTGACGATGTAGCCGTCCTTCATCTCCAGCTGACCCTTGAAGATGTCGGTATTGGGTTGATGCCCGATGGCAATGAAGCAGCCTTGCAGCTTCAGGTCTTGCGTGCTGCCGTCCTGAACGTTCTTCAAACGCACGCCGGTGACGCCGCTCTGGTCGCCCAGCACTTCGTCGAGCGTGCTGTACAGATGCAGCTTGATCTTGCCGCTGGCAGCCTTCTCCATCAACTTGTCGATCATGATGGGTTCGGCGCGGAACTTGTCGCGGCGGTGAATCAGATGCACGGTGCTGGCGATGTTGGACAGATAGAGCGCTTCCTCGACGGCAGTGTTGCCGCCGCCAACGACGCAGACTTCCTGCTCGCGATAGAAAAAGCCGTCGCAGGTGGCGCAGCCGCTGACGCCACGGCCCATGAAGGCCTCTTCCGAGGGCAGGCCGAGGTACTTGGCCGAGGCACCCGTGGCGATGATCAGGGCATCACAGGTGTAGCTGCCGCTGTCGCCGGTCAGCGTGAAGGGGCGCTTGGACAAATCGACGCTGTTGATGTGATCGAACACGATCTGCGTGTTGAAGCGCTCGGCATGCTGCTGGAAGCGCTGCATCAGCTCGGGGCCTTGCACGCCCATCACATCGGCGGGCCAGTTGTCCACTTCGGTCGTTGTCATCAGCTGGCCGCCCTGGGCCATGCCAGTGAGCAGTGTGGGCTTCAGATTGGCTCGTGCCGCATAGATGGCTGCCGTATATCCAGCCGGGCCGGAACCCAGAATCAGCAGCGAGTGGTGGGAGGTGGGGAGGCTCATGGGATGGAATAGAGGGTTGCGGGCACGGCACACATGGGGCTGCGGCCGGCAGCATACGGCCTTGACCCTATGGGAAAGCGTGACCAAGTTGGCACAATAGGCTGCATTCTAGGCATCTGCCCCCGGCGGCGCAGGGCTGGGGATAAGAAGCGCAGAAATCCAAAACCGCAATCAGAGGAGTGAATTCATGGCGATGCTGTCCAATCTGGACCTGATCCGCAGGGTGCCCCTGTTCTCCAGGCTGACCACTGATCAGGCGCAGTCCATCGCGGACAGTGTCGTCAAGCGCCGTTTCAAGCGCGGCGAGCTGGTTGTGGAGCAGGGCACCAAGTCAAACGCCTTGTTCATCCTGCTCAATGGACGGGCCCGTGTGCTGACAGCCGACACCCGGGGGCGCGAAGTCATCCTGGCGGTGCTCCAGCCTGGCGACTATGTCGGCGAGATGAGCCTGATCGACAACGAGCCCCATTCGGCCACTGTGCGTGCCGAGGTGCAGACCGACATGCTGGTTCTCGGCCGCAACGAGTTCTCGCGCTGCCTGCCCGACAGTTCCAGCCTCTCCTACGGCATCTTGCGTGGGTTGGTGGCGCGGCTGCGCAATGCGGATCGGCAGATCGAGTCGCTGGCACTGCTGGATGTCTATGGTCGCGTCGCGCGCACCCTGCTCGACATGTCCGAGGAAGAGAAGGGCCTGAAGATCATCCGCGGCAAGGTCTCGCGCCAGGATATGGCCAAGGTCGTCGGTGCCTCGCGCGAGATGGTCAGCCGTGTGATGAAGGACCTTGAGGAGCGCGGGGTGATCGAGACGCTGGAGAACGGCTCGGTGGTCATCAAGGAGCGGCTGCACGACTGAGTACGCGGCACCGCCGGGGCGGGCAAGCTGTGTGCAGACGTGAGCGGCCGAATGGGCGCGGGCATTCCTGCGCCACAATGGCGGCATGAGTTTTCCCCTCGGTTCCTTGCTGGGCGGCGATGAGGCCGGCGCCAGCGAAAAAGTCTACAAACGCCAGAAGCGCCAGCCCGCTTCGGCGCAGCCGCAGCCGCCGTCGCGCGCACTGACGCCGCTGTGGTTGCTTGTCGGCGGCCTGCTGTGGCTGCTGACCATGCTGGCCTTGCTGAGCCACAACGGCGGCGATGCGGCCTTCTCGGTCTCCGGCAGTGGTGCGCCGACCCGGAATCTGGTGGGCGCGGTCGGCGCCTGGGTCTCTGACCTGCTGCTGTTCGGCTTCGGCTTCTCGGCCTGGTGGCTGCTGCTGATCGGCTTGCGGCTGTGGCTGGGCAGCCTGGCTTCTTTGCTGCGTGCGCCAGGCGTGGCGGTCAATCCCGTGTCACGCGGGCTGTGGCTGGCTGGGGTGCTGCTGCTGCTGGCCGCGAGTTGCGCCCTCGAGTGGTCGCGGCTCTATGCGCTTGAAACTCGCCTGCCTGGGCATGCAGGCGGTGTGCTGGGCTATACGCTCGGTCCCTGGGGTATGCAGGTGCTGGGTTTTGCCGGATCGGGCATGGTGTGGATCGTCGGGCTGCTGCTGGGTGCATCGCTGGCCTTGCGATTCTCCTGGCTGCGCGTGGCAGAGTTGATCGGCACCTGGATCGAAGGTCAGCGCGAGCGGTTCCAGGAGCGCCGTGAGAAGGCCGAGGATCAGCGCGTCGGCGAGCAGGCAGCGCTGGAGCGCGAGCAGGTGGTCGAGGTCGAGCGCCACGTCGTCGAGGAGCACAAGCCCATCGTCATCGAGGCGCCGCTTGTTGAAGTGCCGCAGTCCACCCGTGTGGCCAAGGAACGCCAGAAGCCGCTGTTCAGCGAGCTCTCAGACACCAAGCTGCCCCAGGTGGATCTGCTGGACGCGGCGCCTGGCCGTGTCGAGACGGTGACGCCCGAGTCGCTGGAGATGACCAGCCGCATGATCGAGAAGAAGTTGAAGGACTTCGGCGTCGAGGTGCGGGTGGTGGCCGCTTCGCCAGGCCCGGTGATCACGCGCTACGAGATCGAGCCGGCCACCGGCGTGAAGGGCTCGCAGATCGTCAACCTGGCCAAGGACCTGGCGCGCAGCCTGAGCCTGGTGTCCATCCGCGTGGTCGAGACCATCCCTGGCAAGAACTTCATGGCGCTGGAGTTGCCCAATGCGCGGCGCCAGACCATCCGCCTGTCGGAGATTCTCGGCTCGCAGGTCTATGCTGATGCTTCGTCGCTGCTGACCATGGCGCTGGGCAAGGACATCATCGGCGCGCCCATGGTGGCCGATCTGGCCAAGATGCCGCACTGTCTGGTGGCGGGTACCACCGGCTCGGGCAAGTCGGTCGGTATCAACGCGATGATCCTGAGCCTGCTCTACAAGGCCGAGGCGCGCGATGTGCGCCTGATCATGATCGACCCCAAGATGCTGGAAATGAGCGTCTACGAGGGCATCCCGCACCTGCTGGCCCCCGTGGTCACCGACATGAAGCAGGCCGCCAACGCGCTGAACTGGTGTGTCGGCGAGATGGAGCGCCGCTACAAGCTGATGTCCAAGATGGGCGTGCGCAATCTGGCCGGCTACAACAAGAAGATCGACGAAGCGGCCGAGCGCGGCGAGAAGCTGCCCAACCCCTTCAGCCTGACGCCCGAGGCGCCGGAGCCGCTGGACCGCCTGCCACATATCGTCGTCGTGATCGACGAGCTGGCCGACCTGATGATGGTGGTCGGAAAGAAGATCGAGGAGCTGATCGCGCGTCTGGCACAGAAGGCCCGCGCCGCCGGCATCCACCTGATCCTGGCCACGCAACGCCCCTCTGTGGATGTCATCACCGGCCTGATCAAGGCCAACATCCCGACGCGCCTGTCCTTCCAGGTCAGCTCCAAGATCGACAGCCGCACCATCCTCGACCAGATGGGCGCAGAGGCCCTGCTGGGCATGGGCGACATGCTCTATATGGCCTCGGGCACCGGCCTGCCGGTGCGCGTGCACGGTGCGTTTGTCAGTGACGAGGAAGTCCATCGCGTCGTCGAATACCTGAAGTCGCAGGGCGAGCCCAACTACATCGAGGGCATTCTGGAAGGTGGCGTACTGGAAGGCGAAGGCGGCGATGCCGCTGCCGGTGGCGCGGGCGGCGCCGATGCCGAAGCCGATCCGATGTACGACCAGGCCGTGGCCATCGTGCTGCAGCACCGCCGAGCCTCGATCTCGCTGGTGCAGCGCCATCTGCGCATCGGCTACAACCGCGCGGCACGCCTGCTGGAGCAGATGGAGAAATCCGGCCTTGTCGGCGCCATGGCCACCAATGGCAGCCGTGAACTGATCATTCCCAAACGTGATGAATAAGCGCCTCGTCCTTCCTCTGCTGTTGGCGCTGGCAGCGGCGCCGGTCTGGGCCGATGCGGTGCAGACCTTGCGGGACTTCAGCCGCGAAGTGAAGAGCGGCCGCGCCGACTTCACGCAGACCGTCACCGCGCCCGACGGCAAGCGCAAGAAGACTTCGTCGGGCAGCTTTGAGTTCCAGCGCCCCAACCAGTTCCGCTTCGTCTACGCCAAGCCCTTCGAGCAACTGATCGTGGCCGATGGCAAGAAGGTGTGGATCTACGATCCTGACTTGCAACAAGCCAGCTCGCGCCGCATCGACCAGGCGCTGGGTGCCACGCCGGCCGCATTGCTGGCCGGTGCGAACCTGGAGCGAGACTTCGAGCTGAAGGCACTGCCCGACAGCCAGGGCTTGTCCTGGGTGCTGGCAACGCCGCGCCAGGCCGACGGCATGCTGCAGAACTTGCGCGTGGGCTTCAAGGGCAAGGAGCTGGCGGCAATCGATGTGCTGGACGGCTTTGGCCAGCGCTCGCTGCTGCAGTTCAGCGCTGTGAGCAGCAATATCCCGCTGCCGGCCGAGCGCTTTCGATTCGTGCTGCCCGCGGGCGCTGATCTGATCGAACAGTAGGCGACGCGCGCCATGCCGCACGACGTCAATCTGATTGCGATCATGGCGGCCGGCTTCGGCCTGGCCTTGCTGCTGGGTTTTGTCGCCGCGCGGCTGCGCATGCCGCCGCTGGTCGGCTACCTGCTTGCCGGTATTGCGATCGGTCCGGCCACACCGGGCTTCGTTGGCGACATGGCGCTGGCCGCTCAACTGGCTGAGATCGGCGTGATGCTGCTGATGTTCGGCGTGGGACTGCATTTCTCGATGCAGGACCTGCTGGCGGTCAAGCGCATCGCGGTGCCCGGCGCCCTCGTGCAGATTGCAGCGGCCACGCTGCTGGGCTATGGCCTGGCGCAGTGGTGGGGCTGGAGTGCGGGGGCCGCGCTGGTCTTCGGCCTGTGCCTGTCGGTGGCGAGTACGGTGGTCCTGCTGCGCGCGCTTGAGGCCCGCGGCCAGCTGGAAACGGCCAATGGCTCGATCGCGGTCGGCTGGCTGGTCGTCGAGGATCTCGTCATGGTGCTGGTGCTGGTCCTGCTGCCGCCGCTGGCGGGCTTGCTGCAGCCCGGAGCCGCCGGCGCCGCGGAGGCGTCAGGCAGCCTGCTGGCAACAGTGGGACTGACGCTGGCCAAGGTGGCCGCCTTCGTGATCCTGATGTTGGTCGTCGGCCGTCGCGTCTTCCCGCGTGTGCTGTGGTGGGTGGCAGGCACCGGTTCGCGCGAGCTGTTCACGCTGTGCGTGGTGGCGGTGGCCGTAGGCGTGGCCTACGGTTCGGCGCTGCTCTTCGATGTGTCGTTTGCGCTGGGCGCCTTCTTCGCCGGCATGATGATGCGCGAGTCGGAGTACAGCCATCGCGCCGCCGATGAATCGCTGCCTTTGCGAGACGCCTTCTCGGTCTTGTTCTTTGTGTCGGTGGGCATGCTGTTCGACCCGCAGGTGCTGCTTGACGAGCCCTTGAAGGTGCTGGCCGTGGTGGCCATCATCGTGGTCGGTAAGACCTTGGCGGCGGTGGCGCTCGTGCTGCTGATGCGCTATCCCCTCAACACGGCGCTGACGGTCGGGGCCAGTCTGGCGCAGATCGGTGAGTTTTCCTTCATCCTGGCCGGCCTTGGCGTCGCGCTGGGCTTGCTGCCGGTGCAAGGGCAGAGCCTGATCCTGGCCGGCGCCCTGATCTCCATCGCGCTTAATTCGCTGCTGTTCGCCGGCTTGGCGCCGGCCCAGGCCTGGATACTGCGCCGCTCGCCCTGGGCGCGACGGATGGAGCAGCGCGACGATCCGCTGTCCGAGCTGCCGGCCAGCACCGATCAGGCGGGTCTGCAGGGGCAGGTCGTGCTGGTCGGGCATGGGCGCGTGGGGCGCCTTGTCGCCGCTGCTCTGCGGGCGCAGGGCCTGCCTTTCGTTGTGGCTGAGCAGCAGCGCGAGCTGGTTGAAGACCTGCGTGCCCAAGGCGTGGCTGCAGTCTGCGGCGATGCGGCCGAACCTGCCGTGCTGATCCAGGCGCATGTGGCGCGGGCGGCGCTGCTGCTGGTCACGGGCGGCGACAGCCTGCAGTCCAGGCGCATGGTCGAAACGGCGCGCGCGCTCAATCCGTCCATCCGTGTGATGCTTCGCGCCGCCAGTGAAGACGAGGCGAGACTGCTGCGTGAGGCCGGCCTGGGCGAGGTCTATGTGGCTGAGCAAAGCCTGGCCGAACAGTTGAGCGCCGCCGTGGTGGCGCAGCTGCGCCCGGGTCCGCGCTGAGTGGGCGCTGCGACAATGCGGCCATGTCTTCCGTCGAGTCCGATTCCCTGTTTCCCGAGCTGACGGCGCCATCGGCGGCAAGCGGCGCCGGCGCCGCGCCAGCGGCCCCGTACCAGCCACTGGCCGAGCGCCTGCGCCCGCGCACGCTGGACGATGTCATCGGTCAGCGTCATCTGCTTGGCCCCGGCATGCCATTGCGCACCGCCTTCGAGGCCGGGCGTTTGCACTCGATGATCCTGTGGGGGCCGCCTGGCGTAGGCAAGACCACCCTGGCAAGGCTGATGGCCCAGGCCTTCGATGCACAGTTCATCAGCATCTCCGCCGTGCTGGGCGGTGTGAAGGACATCCGCGAGGCCGTCGAGCGCGCCCAGAGCGTGGCCGTGCAAGGGCGGCGGACGGTGGTGTTCGTCGACGAGGTGCACCGCTTCAACAAGGCGCAGCAGGATGCCTTTCTGCCCCATGTGGAGTCCGGCCTGTTCATCTTCATCGGCGCAACCACCGAGAACCCGTCCTTCGAAGTGAACTCGGCGCTGCTCTCGCGGGCGACCGTGCAGGTGCTCAAGGCGATTGAGAAGGAGGATCTGCTGGCGCTGGTCACGCGCGGCCAGCAGACACTGGGCTGCCCACCCTTCAGCGCAGCGGCCGCAGAGCGATTGGCCGCCTATGCCGATGGCGATGCGCGCCGCCTGCTCAATGCGGTGGAGTCGGCTGCCAGCCTGGCGCCCAAAGGCGCCAGCGAGATCGATGAGGCGGCGCTGGAGCGCGCCCTAGGCGAGCAGTTGCGCCGCTATGACAAGGGCGGCGAGCAGTTCTACGACGTGATTTCGGCGCTGCACAAGTCAGTGCGCGGCTCGGACCCGGATGCAGCGCTCTATTGGTTCGTGCGCATGCTGGACGGTGGCGTTGATGCCCGTTACATCGCGCGCCGGCTGATTCGCATGGCCAGCGAGGACATTGGCCTGGCCGATCCGCGTGCCTTGCGAATGACACTGGACGCCGCCGAGACCTACGAGCGGCTCGGCTCGCCCGAGGGCGAACTGACGCTGGCCCAGGCCGTCGTCTACCTGGCCGTGGCGCCCAAGTCGAATGCGGTCTACAAAGCCTACAACCAGGTTCGCGCCCTGGTGAAGCAGGATCAGAGCCGCCCCGTGCCGCTGCATCTGCGCAATGCGCCGACCCAACTGATGAAGGGCCTGGGCTATGGGCGCGAGTACCGCTATGCGCATGACTTCGAAGGCGGCTTCGTGCCCGGTGAGCAATACCTGCCGGAGGGGCTGGAGGGCACGCAGTTCTATGCCCCGGTGCCGCGCGGCCTTGAATTGCGCATCGGTGAGAAGCTGGCTGAATTGCGCCGCCTCAACGAGGACGCAGCCCAGGGCGAGCAGCCTGACGTTTGAAGACGGCGACCGGCGCCAGGGGGTTATCCCCGACAAAGGCCGCGAGGGCCGGACTCCTACAATGACCACAGCTCGCAGGACTGTGGAGCTTCAGCGGGCCCGGCACTTCTTTGCGCGGGCCTTTTTTTTGGCCCAGTGATCCAGTCCTGCGTCCCCTGCGGCACATGGCCCGCGGCTTGGCGATCGAACCGGAGCGAGAACGAGCTTATGGAAACCTTCATCC
>PNNH01000082.1 GCA_013824165.1 Methylibium sp.
AGCTGGTTCAGCAGGCCGCCATAGGCTTCCAGCACCTCATCGCGCTCGGGGTGCTTGAGCAGCAGGGCATCCATCTCACGATCCAGCGCTTCGACACGCGCGCGGGCCTTGCTGTACTGCCCCAGGCTGGCGTGAAACGGCCAGTAGTACACCGAGGCCAGGTAGCGGTCGGCCTCGATGCGCTTGAGCTCCGGCAGCAGCGCGCCGGGCTGCGCCCGGGCCAGGGCCTGCGCGTGCTGCAGTGCTTGCTCGTAATGATGCGCCGCCTGTGCCAGGTTCTCCCTGGCGCGGGCGTTGTCGCCCAGGCGCTCGTGTGCGGTCTTCAAGCCGGCGATGTTCTTCAGGTCATCCGGCGCCAGGCGGGCGAGCGCCTCTCGCGAGGCCAAGGCCTTGACGTAGCTCTGCTGGGCATCTTCCGGGCGGCCCAGATTGGACTGCATGGTGTTGCCCTGGATGTCGCCGATGCGCTCAAAGGCTTCGGCCACGTCGCGCAGCAGGTTCTGGTCCGTCAGGCGCTCGGCCAGCAGTTTGTCCAGATAGGCCAGGGAGGTTTGCACCAGCTTTTCGCGGCCCGCCGTCGGACCGTCGCGCAGCGCCGTGTCCACGTCGATCAGCATGGTGCGCGCGAACTGGTGCACCTCGTTGAAGCGCCGCTCCGCCAGCGCCGATTGCTCGCGCGCGATGCGCGCCTGCCACAGCGCCGTGGCCGTGCCGCCCAGCACCGCCAGCAATGCCAGGGTGCCCAGCGCGCTGCCGACCCGGTGCCGGCTGATGAACTTGGCGGCGCGGTAGCCAGCCGATGGCGGATGCGCGCTGACCGGCCAACCCGCCAGATAGGCTCGCACATCCGTCGTCAGCGCGTCGACGCTGGCGTAGCGCTCGCTCGCTTCCTTCTCCAGCGTCTTCAGCAGGATGTTGTCCAGATCGCCCTTGAGGCGCTGGCGCGTGGCCAGCCACCAGGGGTCGTCGGGCCGGCTGGGGCTCAGGCTGGACGGGCGCGTGGCCGGCTCCTGCAGCACCGCCCGGGCGATCTCGGCGGCGCTGGTGGCGCTGCGGCCATAGGGGCGCTGTCCGGTCAGCAGTTGGTAGAGCAGCACGCCCAGCGAATAGACGTCGGTGGCGGTGGAGACCGGCTCCCCGCGGATCTGCTCCGGGCTGGCGTGGCTGGGCGTGAAGGGGCGCTGGCCGGCCTGCGTCTGCTCGGGCGCGCCGGGGTCTTCCAGCGGG
This sequence comes from Methylibium sp., assembly GCA_013824165.1. GTDB lineage: Bacteria > Pseudomonadota > Gammaproteobacteria > Burkholderiales > Burkholderiaceae_C > JACDQM01. The sequence goes on from PNNH01000082.1 coordinate 1,228, forward strand.
TCCAGTGCCTTGGCGATGCCGAAGTCCAGCAGCTTGACCTGGCCGTCGCGGTTGACCAGCACATTGCCGGGCTTCAGGTCGCGGTGCACCAGCAGATGGCGGTGCGCGTGGGCCACGGCATCGGCCAGCTGAAGGAACAGCGCCAGGCGCTGCTCCAGCGGCAGGCCGGCACAGGCCTGGTCGATCGGCAGGCCCTCGACCAGCTCCATCACGAAATAGGGCAGGCCCTGCACGCTCAGGCCGGCATCGAACAGGCGCGCGATATGGGCATGGTCCAGCCGCGCCAGCGCCTGGCGCTCCTGCGCGAAACGCTGCAGCACTGCAGCCGAATCCATGCCGCGCTTGAGCAGCTTGACCGCCGCCTCGCCCTCGTAGGCGCCGTCGGCGCGGCGCGCACGCCAGACCTCGCCCATGCCGCCGCTGCCTAGCGGCGCGACCAGGGTCCAGGCGCCCAGGCGCTGGCCGGGCTGGCCCGCCGCCGCGGTGGCGGCCATCGCCGGGCCGCTGGCCGGCTCGGCCAGGAAGTCGGGGTCGTACTGGCCGCCGCCGGTGCTGTGAGCCAGCAGCGACAGCACCTCGGCCTGCACGGCCGGGGCCGTGCCGCTGGCGCGAACATGCGCCTCGCGCTGCTCGGGCGGTAGCGCCAGCGCGGCATCGAACAGCGCGCGGACGAGGACCCAGTCGAGATCGGAGGGGGAGCTCATGGGGGCTCAGTGTGCGAGCGGTGCCAGGTCTTGCCAATCGGGCACAGCCCCGGCCTTGTCACCAAAACAAGGGCTGCGGCCCCGGCCCGCTGCCGGACCGGGCCGCTTGCGCCTTCAGCGCGGCGCCTTGGTGACGGCGATCAGCTCCTGCGTGCTGGTGATGGCGCCGGTGGGGGCCGGCAGCGTCGAGACCGTCACGCTCTTGGGCAGCATGAAGGGCACGGCGTTGGTGGTCCACAGCGTCACCTGGGTCGGCACCACGAAGCTGGATTGCAGCGTGGGCAACAGTATCGACAGCAGCGGGCTGGTGGATGCCGGGCCCTGCACCTGGAAGTCCTTCAGCGAGAACTCGACGCGGAACTTGCAGCTGTTGGCGAAGGCGCCGGCGGCGGTGCTGACGGTTTCGTTGGCATCGCGGTTGATCAGGAACTCGTACTTGATCACCAGTGCGGTGGCGCCGCCCAGCGAGGCAAAGCCGTCGGTGACGCTCTTGCCGGTGATGGTGGCGGTGACAGCGATCTTGCCGCTGCTGCCGCCCACCACGCCGGCATTGGCCAGGCGCTGCTGCCAATCGGGCGGGTCATAACTCGTGACGGTGTCGCTGGCGCCGGGGCTGCTGGCGTCCTGGCCGAGCGCCGCGCCGGTGACCGGGTCAAGGTAGATCGTGCCGACACCGGCCTGGGCCAGCGTGGCGCCATTCACGGTGACGGTGCCGACCACAGCCGCCGCGCCCTTGAAGGTGCCCGACGCGAAGTCGTACTTGACGGTGTAGGGCGCCGAGCCGGCGCTGCTGGAGGTCTGGCGGTAGGTGACCGAATCGCCGGCCTTGGCCACCAGCGGAGCGCACTCATTGCCTGCCGAGGGCGCCGGGGTGGGCGCGGGGGCCGGAGAAGGAGCGGGTGCCGGTGCTGGTGCCGGTGCCGGTGCGGGCGCGGCTGTCTTGGCGCTTGTGCCCTGCAGATAGCGGCCGCTGCTGGCGGCGCTGCCGAGGTCGGAGCCAGAGACATAGAGGCCGTTGAAGGCGGGCGCGAAGAAGTCCACATAGCGCTGGCTGTCGATCTTGGCGATGACACCGATCGGAGATCCGGCTGAATTGGTGTTCTCGCAGACCGCCGCCACGCTGGCGCTGGCACTGGTGGAGCCGTTCAGGCTGCTGCCGGGGATGAACTTCAGCACGCCGCCGGACAACTGCAGCGTGGCCGGGCCTTGCTCGGTGAAGTTGCTGTCGAACACCTTGACGGCATAGCTGCCTTCATAAGCGGTCAGTGCCGAGGCGGTCAGTTCCTTCATCGTGCCGCACAGTGCGGTGGGCGCCGGTGCTGGTGCTGGTGCTGGTGCTGGTGCTGGTGCTGGTGCTGGTGCCGGTGCCGGTGCCGGTGCCGGTGCAGGGGCAGGGGCAGGGGCAGGGGCAGGGGCGGGTGCCGGGGCGGGTGCCGGGGTGGAGGCAGGTGCCGGCGCCGCAGGGTCGCCGCCGCCGCAGGCCGTCAAGGCCATGCTGCCGAGTAGGATGGCGATCTGCGAAAGCTGCAGGTGTGAGGGGCGGTTGGTGCGGAACATGACGTCGGTCTCCAGGCTGGGTGAATGGGGCTACCTGTCTGCTTACGCCGCCGGCGCTTGCGAAAAAGCTCATGCCGCGTCGCATACCCCCTAACTCGAAGATCAGGGCCTGCACCGTGAACGATCCGACCGCTGCTGCCACGCCGGCCTTTCCCGGCCTCGGTGAGGTGACCCAATGGCTCAGCGCCCACGCCGACGAGGCGTCCTCGGCGCTGGGCAGCCAGCTGTTCGCGATGCTCTATGACGAGTTGCGGCGCCTGGCGCGCGGCCATCTGCGCCGCGAGGATGCCGGCCACACGCTGTCGGCCACCGCGCTGTCGCACGAGGCCTGGTTCCGCATGGCCGAGCAGAGCCGCACCCAATGGCGCAATCGCGGCCATTTCCTGGCGGTGGCCTCGATCATGATGCGGCGCATCCTGGTCAACCATGAGCTGGCGCGCCGCGCCGACAAGCGCGATGCCGAGTTGGTGCCGCTGACGCTGTCGGGCCTGGAGGGCCTGTCGCAGTCACCCGACCGCGATCTGGTGGCGGTGCATGAGGCGCTGCTGGCGTTCGAGTTGGTGGATGCTCGCGCCGCCAAGGGCGTGGAACTGCGCTTCTTCGGCGGGCTGGAGAACGAGGAAATCGCCGAGGTGCTGGGCGTCTCGCTGGCCACCGTCAAGCGCGACTGGACGCTGGCGCGCGCCTGGCTGCACCGCGAACTGGGCGGCTGAGCGTCAGTTCAGGGCTGCTGCCGGCAATCCGGGCAGGAGCCGTAGAGGGTCAGCTCATGGCTCTCGACCTTGAAACCCGGGGGCGCCAGCCGGGCGAGGTTTCCGGGGCAGGCGTGCACATCGAACACGCGCTCGCAATGGGTGCACTGGAAGTGGTGGTGGTGCCCATGCACCGCCTCGTAGCGCGGGTTGTCGCCCGGCAGCTGCACCACCTGCAGCTCGGCGCTCTCGACCAGGCTCTTCAGGTTGCGATAGACCGTGGCCAGCGACATGCCCGGCACTTCTTCCTGCGAAGACTCAAGGATCTCCTGCGCCAGCAGGGGTCGGCCTGCGCGGTCGACGGCGGCTCGGATCGCAGTGCGCTGACGGGTTGAACGTTCCATGGCCTCGGATTATCCAGGGAGGGCTGTCGCCATTCTTAATAAGAATGCAATATCATTAGCAAATGCGAAATGATGCCGAAACCTTTTTGGCTGCTGCAAAGCGGCCGCTCCCGGTCACCGTGATGTCGGGCTTCCTGGGCGCGGGCAAGACCACCTTGCTGAACCATGTGCTGGCGAATCGGGACGGCTTGCGCGTGGCCGTGATCGTCAACGATATGAGCGAGGTCAACATCGACGCGTCCTTGCTGGCCAAGGGCAGCGAAAAGGCGGGCGCGGCCTTGTCGCGCACCGAAGAAAAGATGGTCGAGATGAGCAATGGCTGCATCTGCTGCACCTTGCGCGAGGACCTGCTGCTGGAAGTGCGGCGCCTGGCCGCCGAAGGCCGCTTCGACTACCTGCTGATCGAGAGCACCGGCATCGGCGAGCCCATGCCGGTGGCGGCCACCTTTGACTTCGCTGATGAGCAGGGCCAGTCGCTGAACGATGTGGCGCGCATCGACACCATGGTCACCGTGGTCGATGGCCACAACCTGCTGGCCGACTTCAGCAGCCGCGACCTGCTGGCGCAGCGCGGCGAGGTGGCCGCCGATGAGGACAAGCGCAGCCTGGCGGGCCTGCTGACCGAGCAGATCGAGTTTGCCGACGTGATCGTGCTCAACAAGATGGACATGGTCAGCGCCGAGCGCCGGCTGGAGTTGATGGGGTTGCTGAAGTCGCTGAACCCGCGCGCCGATGTGGTCGAAGCCGTCAAGGGCCAGGTGCCGCTGGAACGCGTGCTGGGCACCGGCCGTTTCGACATCGAGCAGGCCAGCGAGCAGGCGGGCTGGGCACGCGCCCTGGAGGGCGATCACCTGCCGGAGACCGAGGCCTACGGCATCAGCAGCTTTGTGCTGAGCAGCCGCGAGCCCCTGCATCCGCAGCGCTTTGCCGAGTTCATGGAGCTGCCGCTGCCCGGCCTGCTGCGCGCCAAGGGCTATGTCTGGCTGGCCAGCCAGCCCGAATGGGTGCTGGCCTACAGCCGAGCCGGCCAGGTGGCCACCCATGAGCCGATGGGCCGCTGGTGGGCGGCCGCCGCCCGCGAACGCTGGCCTGAGCCCGGCACGCCTGAACGCAGCGCGATCGAAGCCAACTGGCGCGAGCCGCACGGCGACCGCATGAACGAGGTGGTGTTCATCGGCCGCGGTCTGGACCGTGCCGCCATCGAGCAGGCCTGGAAGGCCATGCACCTGAACTTCACCGAGACACGCAAGGGCGCCCGCCACTGGGCGGCCCTGCCGGACCCCTTTCCAAAGTGGACGGGGACGGAGACGGCGGCCTGAGGGACCGCCTGCCAAGACGAGCAACGATTCAAAGAGGAGAAACGAATGACATCCAACAACAAATCCACCTTGCCCAGCCGGCCCACTGCTCTCTGGGTCAGCGCCTTGCTGGCATCGGCGCTGCTGGCCGCCTGCGGCGGCGGCGTCGACAGCGATGAAGGCCCGGACAAGCACGAGAACACCACCATCGACACCGCGGGCCGGCTGGCCCTGATCGAGAACAACGCCAAGACGCTGCGCCTGCTCGATCTGGACTCGGGCACCACGGAGGCCAGCCATGCGCTGGACCATGTGCCATCGGCGATCTACGCCAGCCCGAATGGCCGCTATGCGGTGGCGATGCAGCGCCTGCAGGACCAGGTGCAGTTTGTCGATGCGGGCATCTGGCAGGAAGACCATGGCGATCACCTGCATGACTACAAGCAGGCGTCGAAGGCCGTCGCCTGGAAGCTCAGCGGCTCGCGCCCGACCCACTACGACGTGCAGGCTGGCAAGCAGGCCGCCTTCTTCATGGACGGCGACAGCACGGCCACGCCCGCCAAGAACGCCGGCGTGCGCCTGATCAGCGATGCCTCGATCGCCAGCGGCGGCACCCTGGCTGCGCTGGACCTCAGTGCCCCGATCCACGGCCTGGGCGAGCCGGTCGACAACAAGCTGCTGGTGGTCAGCCGCGCTGCCGATGCGCCGGACGCCTTGCCGACCCACCTGAACCTATATCAGCGCGAAGGTGCGACGTACCGGCTCGACCGGCAAGTGCCGACGCGCTGCAACGGCATGCACGGCAGCTTCAGCGCCGGTGCCTACACCGTGGCGGGCTGCCTGGACGGCATGCTGCTGGTCAAGCACCTGAGCGCCACGGCGGTCAGCGACGGCCAGAAGTTGCTGACGCCGCTGCGCGTTGGCACCATCGCCGGCCATCCGCGGCTCAGCGGGCACTTCATCGGGGTGGCCACCGAAGGCGCGGCGCCGGCCGTGGTGACGACGCGCTTCTACGCGGTGGACGGCGATGCCGGCACGGTCAGCAGCTTCACCCCGCAGGGTTGGATGGATGGGCGGATCCGCCGGGCGCATGGCTTTGATCGCAGCGGCACGCGCTTCGCGCTGCTCGATGACCAGGGCACGCTGATCCTCAGCCAGCACCAGAACAAGGCCTGGTCGCCGCTGGCCCGGGTGACGGGCGTCATCCCGAGCATGCCGACCGCCGCACCATGGCCGGCCATCGTGGCCAACGGCGCCAAGGATGAGCTCTACATCAGCGACCCGCAGGCACGCCAGCTGGTGGTGGTGGACAGCAGCACCGGCGCTGTCAAGTCGCGCCGCAACCTCGACTTCGTGCCTTCCGGCCTGGCCTGGCTGGGCATCACGCGCTGACGCGCCGTCACCAAGACATCGCAGACATGAAAACAAATCTACAAATTCCCCTGATGGCCGCAGCCGGCCTGCTGGCGAGCAGCGTAGCGCTGGCGCAGGAACGCGCGCCCGCGCCCAGGCCGGCTGCCGGCTGGCAGTTTGGCGCGGTGCTGGACACCACCTACACCAGCCGCGCTCTGGAACTGGGCGCACGGGACAAGGGCCTGCAACTCGGCCATAGCGACTTGAGCGCCAGCGGCGCGCTGGGCGCGCACCTGCGCGGCCACGCCGTGGCCATGCTGGAGACGCATGATGGCCAGCTGGAGAAGTCCATCGAGGAGTTCTGGCTGGAGACCACCACGCTGCCCATCGGCCTGCAGGCGCGCGTTGGGCGTTTCGCCTCGCAGATCGGCTATCTGAACCAGCAGCACATGCACGCTGACGATTTCACCGAGCGTCCGCTGCTGTACCGCGCCTTCCTGGGCGGCCACTGGAACGATGACGGCCTGCGCCTGAACTGGACCGCGCCGACGCCCTTCTACCTGATGCTGGGCGCGGAGGTCTTCCGCGGCAAGAAGCTGGTGGCCGAAGCGGCCAACGACCCCGGTCGTATCGGCGCTGCCACGCTGGTGGCGAAGATGGGCGCGGACCTGAATCGTTCGCACAGTTGGCAGCTCGGCCTCTCGCACTTGCGCAACCGCAGGGAAGCCGCGCTCGAAGACGCGCATGAGCATGAGGAAGGCGCCGACGAACATGAGCATCACCATCACCATGGCGCCCAGTTCACCGGCCGCAAGACCTGGATGGTCGACGCCACCTGGAAGTGGGCACCCAACGGCAACAACCGTGATCAGCAGCTGCGCTTGACCTTCGAGGCGGCGCAGATCAGCGGGCTGAACCGCTACGCCAGTTCCGGCGACAAGCAGGAGGCGAATGCGCTGGCCGCCGTGTGGCGCTTCAACCCCAGCTGGGAAGTCGGCGCACGCGCCGACTGGCTTCGCGTGCGCATGCCGCATGGCGATCACTTCCACAGCGGCCTGCTGCGCGAGCGCAGCCTGATGCTGGCCTGGAAGCCCACGCATATGCAGGCTGTGCGCCTGCAGTACACAACCCAGCGCGACGCGGTCGAGTTCGAGAACCCGGCCAAGCGCTCGGTGCAGCTGCAGTACGTGCTGGCCTTTGGAGCCCATGGTGCACACAGCTACTAAGCGGATCGGCCTGGCCCTGCTGCTTGGGGCGAGCCTGCAGGCCCAGGCGCAGACCCAGTTCACGGTCTTCGCCTGCGAGCCGGAGTGGGCCGCGCTGACCCGCGTGCTGCTGCCGACGGCCCGCCTGCATGTGGCCACGCATGCCAAGCAGGACCCGCACCACATCGAGGCCCGGCCGGCGCTGATCGCGCAGCTGCGCGCCAGTGATGCGGCCATCTGCAGCGGCGCCGCGCTGGAGAGCGGCTGGCTGCCGGTGCTGCAGCAGCGCGCCGGCAATGCCAGGGTCAGCAACAGCTCGGCAGCGATGTTCTTCGCAGCAGATCATGTCAGCCTGATCGATGCGCAGCCCGGCGTCATCGGTACGCCCTGGGCGGGTGATGTGCATGAGCAGGGCAATCCGCACTTCCACACCGACCCGCGCCGGTTGCTGGAAGTCGCGCAGGCCTGGAGCGAGACGCTGCAGCAGCTGCAGCCCGCGCAGGCCGCTGCAATTGCGCAGCGCCATGCGGCCTTCCAGGCGCAGTGGCGCCAGCGCATCACCGAGTGGGAGCGCCGCGCCGCGCCGATCAAGGGCCAGCGCGTGGCAGCGCAACACAGCAGCTTTGCCTATCTGTGGCGCTGGCTGGGGGTGCAGCAGCTGGTGGATCTGGAGCCCAAGCCTGGCATGGCGCCGACGCCGGTGCATCTGCAACGCCTGCTGGAAACCCTGCGCGCCCAGCCGGCGGCGGCGGTGGTGATCAGCAGCTATCAGGACCCGCGGCCGGGGCGCTGGCTGTCCGGGCAGTTCGGCAGCAGTCTGCCGGTCCTCATCCTGCCCGCTACGGTCGAGGACGAGACGGCGCCGGATGCGCTCGGGCAATGGATGGATCAGGTCGTGAACGCCCTGGTCGGCACGCTGGCCAAGAGCCGATGAGCGCGGCGCTGTTCGACGCCTGGTTCCTGGCGCCGGCGCTGGCGCTGGTGTTCGGCCTGATCGCGCTGATGCCCCTGGGTCATCAGGTGCTGCATCGCGGCGTGGTCTTCATCGACCTGGCGGTGGCGCAGGCGGCGGCGGCGGCCGCGCTGATGGCGGCGGCCTTCATCGACCATCCGGGCTGGTTGGGCACGCAGGGCAGTGCGATGGCCGGGGCGCTGGTCAGCGCGGCGCTTGTGGCCTGGCTGGCCCGGCAATGGCCGGCGCAACGCGAGGCCTTGATCGGCCTGGTCTATGTGGCGGCGGCCAGCCTGGCGCTGCTGGCCGCGCGTGCCGACCCGCATGGCCGCGAGCGCCTGTCGCAGTTGCTGGCTGCCGATGTGCTGTGGGCCGACTGGGCTCAGGTGGCCCTGCTGGCGGGCTGTGCCCTGGCTGTGCTGGCGCTGCGCCCGCTGCTGGCGCGCAATCGCTTCTTCTACGCGGCGTTCGCGCTGGTGGCCAGTCTGGTGGTGCCGGTGCTGGGCTTGTTCGTTGTCTTTGCCGCCCTGATCGCGCCGGCCTTGTGGATGCGGGCCGGGCGCCACTGGGGTCAGGCGCTGGCGGCCACGGGCATGGCCTGCGCTGCCGGCTTGCTGCTGTCTTGGTTGCTGGATGCGCCCAGCGGCGCCTGCGTGGCGCTGGCGCTGGCCCTGGCAGGTGCGCTGTCTGCTCTGTTGAAGCCGCGCTGATCAGCGCAGCGCCAGGTCCAGCACAGTGCCGGCAAACACCGCAAAGCCCAGCCAGTGGTTCTGGCGGAAGGCCTTGAAGCAGCCGTCGCGGCTGCGGTCCTTGATCAGCATGTAGTGCCAGGCCACCTGCAGCAGCGCTGCCGCCACGCCTAGCAGGAACCAGCGGCCCAGGCCCAGGCGCAGGCTCAGCCAGGTCCAGGCGGCCAGGTAGACCAGGTAGAAGGCCATCACGGCGGCCACGTCGAAGCGACCCAGCGTCAGCGCCGAGGTCTTGATGCCGATGCGGATGTCGTCGTCGCGGTCCACCATCGCGTACTCGGTGTCATAGGCCAGCACCCAGAACAGATTGGCGACCAGCAGCGCCCAGGCGGTCAGCGGCACGGCGGCGTTGATGGCGGCCAGGCTCCATTCGGTGCCGCCCTGCGCCGCCGAGAAGGCCATCGGGATGCCGAAGGAAAAAGCCACGCCCAGCACCGCCTGCGGCATCGCCACCACGCGCTTGGCATAGGGGTAGAGGATGGCCACCGCCAGCGCGGCGAAGGACAGCAGGATGGTCGGCGCATTGCTCGAAAGCACCAGGCCGAAGGCCAGCAAGGCAAGACCTGCCCCCAGGCCCAGCGCTTCCTTCACCGACACCGCGCCGCGCGTGACCGGGCGTTGGGCGGTGCGCTTCACATGCTTGTCGAACTCGCGGTCGGCCACGTCGTTGATGCAGCAGCCGGCCGAGCGCATCAGGATGGTGCCCAGCACGAAGACCGCCAGCAGATGCCAGCCCGGCCAACCGTCGGAGGCGATCCACAGCGCCGACAAGGTGGGCCACAGCAGCAGCAGCCAGCCGGCGGGGCGGTCCCAGCGGATCAGGTCCAGGTAGAGCGAGAGGCGGGACGGAGGGGCGGAGGCGGGCGTCGTCATCATCACCGGGCGATTGTGGCAGGCGCAGGGCGGCTAGGATGGCCCGATGTCCCGACGAAAGCTCTCCATGCCCGCTGCCTTGCGATCTGCTGTCTTCCTGCTGGCGCTGGGCGCGCTGGCGTCGCCTGTGCGGGCTGCCGAAACCGAAGCCGCCGCGCCTGCCAGGCCACAAGTGGCGGCGGACGGGCTGTCCGTCATCGACAGCGCGGCGCGGCTGGTGTGGGCGCGCTGTGTCGAGGGCATGCAGTGGGATGGCAAGGGCTGCGTCGGTGAGGCGCAGCTGATGTCGCATGCCCAGGCCGTCGCGGCGGCCGCGCAGCGCTCCAAGGCCGAGGGGCAGGCCTGGCGGCTGCCGCGGGTGAACGAGCTGCGCCGGCTGGTCGATCGCCGGGCGCGCCCGGTCGGCCCGAATCCGCAGCTCTATCCCGGGGCCTTGCGCGACTGGCACTGGTCCGGCACGGCCAGTGTGCCCACCGGCAGCGTCAACCCCTACGCCTATGGCAATGTGATGCAAGGGCGGACGCAGGAGAGCGGCAGCAGCGAGTCCTTTGTCACCGGCTGGGCCGTGCATCTGGGCAATGGCGAGTCGCGCAGCGATGTGGCCAAGGGCACGCGCCTGGCGGTGCGCCTGGTGCGGGGGCTCTGAGTCGCGCTAGTGCGCCGGCGGGCTGGTTGCTTCGCCGAGCACCAGCGGGATCTGGATCTCGAAGCAGCTGCCTTGCCCGGGTTCTGAACGCACGCTGATGCGGCCACCCAGCATCTTGCGCACCTGGTGCTCGACGATGCTCAGCCCCAGGCCGGTGCCGCCCTGGCCGGCGCGGGTGGTGAAGAAGGGCTCGAACAGGTGCTCCAGCACCTCGGCGCTGATGCCGATGCCGTCGTCCTCGAACCGCAGCAGCAGCTGATCGCCGCTGCGCTCGGCACTGATGCGCAGGCAGCCGGCCTGGCCGGGCCGGAAGGCATGCAGCATCGCGTTGTTGATCAGGTTGATCGCCACCTGGCTGAGCGGCCCGGGCCGGCTGTTCAGCACCAAGCCCGCTGGAATGTCCAGCAGCACCTGATGCGGCTGGCGCCGCAGCGTGGGTGCCAGGGTCTGCAGGATCTCGCCCAGCAGCTCGGCCAGGTCGAAGTCTCTTTGCTGCTCGCTGGCCTGCTGGTTGGCGATGTCGCGGAAGCTCGACAGCAGTTCGTTGGCGCGCGCCAGATTACGCAGGGTCAGGTCGCTGCCTTCGGCCATGGCGCCGATGCTGGCCTCCAGCTCGGAGCGGCGCATCGGGCTGCCGCCCAGGCGCGACTGCAAGCCCCCGGCTTCGCTGTGCAGCGCCTCGGCAGCCACCTGCGCGTTGTTCAGCGGCGTGCTCAGCTCGTGCGAGATGCTGGCCACCAGGGTGTTCAAGGTGGCCCGGCTCTCGCTGCGTGCCAGCTCGTCCTGCAGCGTCTGCAGGCGCTGCATCGCAGCCTCCAGGGCCTGGGTGCGCTGCTGCACGCGCAGCTCCAGGCTGGCGTTGAGCTCCTGGATGCGCTGCTCGGTGGCGACTTTCTCGGTCACGTCGATGATCAGGGCGAACAGTCCCTGCACCTGGCCGGCATCGACCTGGGGCACCAGCTCGACGTCGATGATGCGGGTTTCCTGGGTCAGCGGATGGACGTTGATGCGCCGGTAGTGGCTGGTCTCGCCTGCCAGGCTGCGCTGCCAGGCCGGCATCAGCGACTCCAGGGCGGCCTGCGGCACATAGCTGCTGATGTGGCGGCCGACCAGGTCCTCGGGGCGGGCGCCGAACATGTCGGCATAGCGCTGGTTGCCGAAGCGCAGCTGCGAGCGCGCGTCGAAGGAGGCCAGTCCGGCCGGCACATGGCCGATGATCATCTTCAGATCGACTTCGCTTTGCGCCAGCTCGGCATTGCGCTCCATCATCTGCCGCGACAGTTCCAGCCCGTGGTCGCGCTCGGCGCGAAAGCTTTCATACGCCCGCAGGGTCATGAAGGCGATGGCGATGAGCGAAAACAGCACGGTGCCGCCCACCACCAGCACCGAGGCGCGCGGCTGTGGCAGGTGCAGGCCGCTCAGTTCGGCCACGCCCAGGCCCAGCAGCATCAGCACGGTGACGCCGGTGATGCTGATCAGCCAGCGCCGGCCCAGGGTCCAGCCCGTGGTGACGATCACGAAGGCAAAGATCAACACATTGGCACTGTGGATGCCGCTGTAGCTCAGCGCGCCGGTCGTGGCGATCGCCCAGAGGCCCAGCAGCGCCACGCTGGCGCCCAGGCGCAGCGAGCGCTGCAGCAACCAGTAGCTGAAGACAGTCAGCGCGGCGATCGCCACGGTCAGGCTGCTGCGAAGGCTCCAGCCCGGCTCGGCGATCTGCATGCCCACCAGCGTGGCGACGCAGCCCATCACGATGATCAGCAAGAGGTGGCTGAAACTGCGGCGGTAGGCATCAAGCTCGCCGTGGCTGACCTCGGAACTGGGACCTTTGTTCATGGCGCGCGACAGCAGGGAAGCCCTGACTGTAGCCCGGCGCCAGGCGGCTCGAAGCCCTGGCTTTCCCGCGCTGAGGCGGCGAGTCAGGCGGCGGCTGGGGGCCCGTCTTTGCTCAGCCGGCTGCCAGGAAGCGCTCCACCAGCGCGAACTGCTCCGGCACGTTCAGTGCCGGCGCATGGCCGCAGTCGGCGATGGTCACCACCACCGCGGCGGGGCCGCGGCTGCGCATGGCCTCTGCGGTCTCGGGCAGCAGCAGGTCGGAATCCGCACCGCGCAGGCACAGCACCGGCAGGCTCAAGGTGTCCCATTCGGCCCAGCGCAGATAGTCGTTGGGGCGGGTGATGAACTGGCGCACCATGGCCGGGTCATAGTGGGGCGTGACGCGGCCGTCCGGCAGGCGGCGCACCGAGGTCTCGGTCAGGCGCCGCCACTGTGCGTCGCTCAGCCAGCCATAGGGCTTGTAGACGCTGCGGAAGTACTGCTCCAGCTCGCTGACGGTGTCGAACGCCGCCGGGCTGCCGGCATAGCTGCGAATGCGCTCCAGCGCCGGCGCGGCCAGCTCGGGGCCGTTGTCATTGAGCACCAGGCGGCGGATGCGGCCGCGCAGCGTGGTGGCCGCTGCGACGGTGCCGATGGCGCCGCCCATCGAGGTGCCGACCCAGTGGAAGCTTTGCAGGCCCAGCTGGTCGACAAGGGCCGTGGCCTGGCGCACATAGAAATCCAGGCAGTACTCGTCATCGGGCAGCGGGCTCCATTGGGAGAGACCGCGGCCCAGCGTGTCGGGGCAGATCACGCGGTAGCGCTGCGACAGGTGCGCGGCCAGATCGTCCATGTCGCGGCCGGTGCGCGCCAGGCCGTGCCAGGCGATCACCACATCGCTGTGCGCGCTGCCCCACTCGGTGTAGTGCAGTTCACGGCCTTCGCAGCGCAGGTAGTGGGAGCTGAAGGCGGACGAGCTCATCGGCGGGCCTCTTGCAGATGCTTGTTGTTCCTCAGCAAGGCGCCCAGACGCAGGCGGCCGACGATGCCGGTGGGGAAGTGGTAGACCGAGAGCACGAACAGCACGCCCAGCCACAGCAGCCAGCGGTCCGGCGAGACCAGCTGCGACAGCACCGGGATGCCGGACACGGCACCTTCTCCCAGGCGCATCAGGTCCTGCAGATAGTTCTGCGCCAGCACGAACAGCGCGCTGCCGATCACCGCGCCGTAGATCGTGCCCATGCCGCCGATCACGACGATCAGCAGGATGTCCAGCATGATCTCGAAGGACATCGAGGTGTCCGGCCCGCTGTAGCGCAGCCACAGCGCCAGCAGCGCGCCAGCGCAGGTGGCGAACAGCGCGGCCAGCACATTGGACAGCGTGCGGTAGACCACCGTGCGATAGCCGATGGCCTCGGCGCGGAACTCGTTCTCGCGGATCGCCTGCAGCACGCGGCCGAAGGGCGAGTTGACGATGCGCAGCATCAAGAGCACCAGCGCCAGCACCGAGAAGAACAGCAGGTAGTAGCTGAGGAAGCGGCCGTCGATCATCGCGCCCAGGAAGGGCTCTTCCAGATACTCTGTGGCCGGCTGCAGCGCCTCGGGCACCTTGAAGGTCAGGCCGTCCTCGCCGCCGGTCAGCTCGGACAGCTGCGAGGCCAGCGTGACAAAGGCCGAGGCCACCGCCAGCGTGATCATCGCGAAGAAGATCGCCTTCACGCGCAGCGAGAACAGGCCGATCACCAGCGACAGCAGCAGCGACAGACCTAGGGCTGCGGCCAGGCCCAGGCCCACCGCATCCCAGCCCGGGCCCATGCGGCTGGAGCTGATCGCAATGCCATAGGCGCCGATGCCGAAGAACATGGTGTGCGCGAAGGACACGATGCCGGTGTAGCCCAACAGCAGGTCGTAGCTGGCCACCAGCACGATGAAGATCAGCACCTTGGCCGCGACGTTGAGCGCCTTGATGCCGGGGAAGATGAAGGGCGCCAGCGCCAGGCCGGCGACGGTGAGGATCAGCAGCAGGCTCAGCAGCTTGCTGCGCGGCAGATCGTGGGAGAGCAGGGCTTGCATGGAATCGGTCTCCCGGGCTTCAGCGCTGGGTCACGGGATAGAGGCCTTGCGGCCGCCACATCAGGATCGCCACCATCAGGCCGATGTTGGAGAACAGCGCCACTTTCGGGACAAGAAAGCCGGTGTAGTTGGCCATCAGCCCCACCAGCAGCGCGCCGACCAGGCAGCCCAGCGTCGAACCCAGGCCGCCGATGATGATGACGATGAAGATCAGCACATTGACCTGCGCGCCGATCAGCGGCGTGACGCCCTGCTGGTACAGGCCCCACATCACGCCGCCCAGGCCGGCCAGCGCCGAGCCGCCGACGAAGACCGCGACGAACAGGCGCTTGATGCGGTAGCCCAGGCTCTCCACCATCTCGCGGTCCTGCACGCCGGCACGGATCAAAAGGCCCAGCTTGGTCTTGTTGAGCAGCCACAGCAGCGCCACCAGCACGGCAAGGCCGGTGCAGACGGCGACCAGGCGGAACTTCTCGATCGCCACATCGCCCAGCAGCAGCGAGCCGCGCAATCCTTCAGGTAGCGGCAGCGGCACCATCTGCGCGCCCCAAATCACCTTGATCAGCTCCTCGCCGATGATCATGCCGCCCATGGTGATGAGGATCTGCTTCAGGTGCAGGCCGTAGGCGGGGCGCACCAGCACACGCTCGAACACCAGGCCCACCGCGCCGGCCACCGACATGCCGACCACGGCGGCCACCGCCACCGCGAACAGATTGGCCAGCAGGAGCGGGCTCTCGGTGTAGCCGCTCATTGCGGCCAGCACCGTGGTGGTCATGAAAGCGCCTAAGGCGATGAAGACGCCGTGGCCGAAATTCATCACGTCCATCAGGCCGAACACCAGGGTCAGGCCTGAGGCAATGATGAAGACGATCAGGCCCATCGCCAGCCCGGCCAGCGTCAGCGTGGCCCAGGTGCTGGAGCTGCCGATCAGCGGCCAGGCCAGCAGGGGCAGGGCAGCCAGCAACAGCAGTGGGATGTAGTCGAACTGGGCCTTGGGGATGGCGGCGGCCGCGGCGGCGGCGCTGGAACTGGTGGAGCTGGTGCTTGCGGCGCTCATGATCTGCCTCATTGATGCGCTGCCAGGCTCAGGCCCAGCAGGCGTTGTTGCAGCGCTTCGTCTTCGGCGAGTTCGCGCATGGGGCCGGCGTGCACGACGCGGCCGTCGTCCATCACCGCGACCTGGTCGCCCAGCGCCCGGGCCACCATGAAGTTCTGCTCGACCAGCAGGATGGTGGTCTGCTGCGCGCCCTTCTTCAGCTCGCTCAGCGCCTCGATCAGGTTGCGGATGATGGCTGGCGCCAGGCCCTTGCTGGGCTCGTCGATCAGCAGCAGACGGCGCGGCTCGATCATGGCGCGGGCAATCGCCAGCATCTGCTTCTGCCCGCCGCTGAGCTTGCCGGCTGGATAGAGCCAGAACTTCTTCAGCGCCGGGAACAGGCTGAACAGCCATTCCAGGCGCTGGCTGTCGAGATCCTTCAGGCCCTTGGCCTGGCGCGCGGCCAGCAGCAGGTTCTCAGCCACGGTGAGGTCGGCGAAGATGCCCATGCTCTCAGGTACATAAGCGATGCCGAGCTGCGCGATGTCGGGCGTGGCGCGGCCGTGGATCGGCTGGCCGTCGAACATCACCTGACCCTGGCTGGCCGGCCACAAGCCCATGATGGTGCGCAGCGTGGTGGTCTTGCCGGCACCGTTGCGGCCCAGCAGCATGGTCAGCTGGCCCTCGGGCACCGCGAGGTCGACGCCATGCAGGATGTGATACGCGCCGATATGCGTGTGCACGCCCTGCAGGCTGAGCAAATTCTTGGGGCTGGGCGTCGTCATCATGCCGTGGCCTCCTCTTCGGCAGCCAGGCCGAGATAGGCGTTCTGCACCACCGGCGAGGCGATTACCGTGGCCGGTTCGCCGTCAGCCACCAGCTGGCCGTTGTGCAGCACGATGATGCGGTCGGCCAGCTCGCGCACCACGTCCATCTTGTGTTCGACCAGCAGGATGGTGTGCTCGCGCTTGGCCTTCAGTTCGCGGATCAGATCCAGGATCACCGGCACCTCGTCCACGCTCATGCCGGCCGTGGGTTCGTCGAACATATAGACCTTGGGATCGAGCGCGATCAGCATCGCCACTTCGAGCTTGCGCTGGTCGCCATGCGGCAGGCTGGCGGCGATGGCCGTGGCCTTGTCGGCCAGACGCACCCGCTCGACGATGTGCCGCGCCTCGTCCAGCAGATCCTTGTGCTTCAGCCAGACCGACAGCATGCGCAAGCCTACGCCGCGCCGCGCCTGCACTGCCAGCCGCACGTTTTCCAGCACCGTGAGGTGCGGAAACAGCTGGGTCAGCTGGAAGGCCCGCCCCAGGCCCCGGCGTGTGCGCAGCGGCGCCGGCAGGCGCGTCAGATCCTCGCCATCCAGCAAGACCTGACCCTCGCTGGCGCGCAGCTGGCCCGAGATCAGGTTGAAGTAAGTCGTCTTGCCCGCGCCATTCGGTCCGACGATGGCCGTCAGCGTGCCGGGCGTGAAGGCGCAGGACACATGGTCCACCGCCACATGCCCGCCGAAGCGGATGGTGAGGTTTTTGGTTTCGAGCACGGCAAAGCAGTCAAAGGAGGAGGGCTTCCAGAGCCCGAGGCGTAGCGAGCGGCTGCCTGGCTAGGCGCGGGCGGATCCGCGAACCGGAACGCACTTCCTGTACGTGAGGATTCGCGGAAGGACCCGCAACGACGCCAGGCAGTCGCGCAGTAGCCGAACGATCAGCGACGGTTGCGGATGGGAACCTGCATTTCCTCAGGCTTGATCTCGCGAACCAGCTCCGGCACACCCCACGCAAACGCCGGATCCACCTTGATCTTGAAGTGATACATCGACTGCATCGCCTGATGGTCTTCCGGGCGGAACGTCATCTTCCCCTTGGGCGTCTCGAAGCTCATGCCTTCCATGGTCTTGATCAGCTTGTTGGTGTTGGTGTCGCCGCCCGTCTTCTTCAGCGCCTCGACGATGGCAATCGCCGCGCTCATGCCGCCGGCGGTGAAGAAGTCCGGCGGTGCCTTGAACTGCTTGTAGTGGTTGGCCACCAGCCACTCGTTGACCGGGTTCTTGGGCATGCCGAAGTAGTAATAACTCGCGCCTTCCATGCCCGGGAACTGCTTGTAGGCCGTCATCGCCGGCAGGATGTTGCCGCCCGATGAAATCTCGATGCCATGGCGCTTCAAATCCAGATCGGCGATCTTGAAGGGGTTGCCCGCGCCGGCCCAGATGATGAAGATCACCTTGCGGCCCGGCTGGTCCTTGAGCTTGTCGATCAGGCGCTGTGCACCGGCGGTGAAGTCGGTGGTGGTCGTCGGCAGGTATTCCTCGTGGACGATCTTGGCCTTCTTGATCGCGTCCTTGAAGGCCTTGACGCCGTCACGGCCGAAGGCATAGTCCTGCGCCAGCGTGGCGATGGTGGTGCCCGGCTTGTCCAGCGCCACCGCGTTGGAGATGGCGTCCTGCGAAGAGTTGCGGCCAGTGCGGAAGATGTACTTGTTCCACTTGTCGCCGGTGATCGAGTCGGCCACGGCCGGCTCCACCATCAGGATCTTCTTGTACTCCTCGGCCACCGGCAGCATCGCCAGCGCCACGCCGGAGGAGGTCGGGCCGACGGCGATGTCGGCCTTGTCGTCGCCATAGGCGGTGGCCAGCAGGCTCTTGCCCACATCGGGCTTGCCCTGGTCGTCCTTCTCGATCACCACCAGCTTGCGGCCAGCCACCGTCATGGTGCCGCCGGTGGCGTAGTCCAGCCCCATCAGGAAACCGGTGGCGGTCTGCTTGCCGTAGGCTTCCAGCGGCCCGGTCTTGCTGTAGACATGGGCGATGCGGATTTCCTTGCCGCTGCCGGCACCCTGGGCGAGTGCCGGGGTGGCGGCGAGCAGCAGGCTGGTGGCGGCTGCCACGCCGCTCAGGGCGAGCCAATGCTTCGTCATCATCATGATGGGAGGTCTCCTGGTGTTGTCTGGCGAGGGCGTCCCGCGCCATCGCCTTGTGTTTTGGCGGCGTGAGGGCGAGCGCTGATCCTCACTCACGCAAGCCCCATGCCCGCGTGCACCAGCTTGGTGAAAACCCCAGGAAAACGCCCCAAAAGCGGGGCTGATGCAAACGCTGCAGCTGCGCAGCCTCACAGCCTCGCGCTGAGCGATGGGCAAGTCGCTGTCTGGATTCCAGGCGCTGCCTGAAATCCAGACGAATCAGCGCTTCAGGCTGCCTGAATCTTGAACACGTCAACGGTGGCGTTGAGCATCTGGGCCTGCTGCTTCAGCGCCTCGGCGGCGGCGGCGGTCTGCTCCACCAGCGCCGCGTTCTGCTGCGTCATGCCGTCCAGATTGACCATCGCCACATTGACCTGCGCGATGCCATCCGACTGGCCGGCACTGGTCTGGCTGATCTCGCCCACCGTGGTGGTGACCCGCTGCACGGCGGCCAGGATGTCGTTCATCGAGTCGCCGGCGCGGCCGACCTGCTGGCTGCCGGCATTGACCCGCTCCACCGACTCCATGATCAGCTGCTTGATCTCCTTGGCGGCCTGTGCCGAGCGCTGTGCAAGCGCGCGCACTTCGGAGGCCACCACCGCAAAGCCGCGGCCCTGCTCGCCAGCGCGCGCTGCTTCGACGGCGGCATTCAGCGCCAGGATATTGGTCTGGAAGGCCACGCCATCGATCACGGTGATGATGTCCGAGATCTTGCGGCTGGAGGCGGCGATGCCGTCCATGGTCTGCACGACCTGACTCATCACCTGCGCGCCCCCGCGGGCCTGACCGGCAGCGGTATCAGCCAGCTGGCGGGTCTGGTCAGCGGCTTGCGAAGCTTGCTGCACCTGGCCCGTCAGCTCCTGCATCGAGGCAGCCGTCTGCTGCAGATTGGCCGCGGCCTGCTCGGTGCGGGCCGATAGGTCCTGGCTGCCCTGCGCCACTTCGCCCGAGGCGATGCCGATCGATTCGGTGGCCTCGCGGATCGCCCGCACCAGGTCGGTCAGCCGGGTCTGCATCGCGATCACCTCGCGCAGCACCAGGCCCAGCTCATCAGGCGGGCCGGCTTCGATGCGCGCCCGCAGATCGCCCTCGGCCACCGCGTGCATCACATCGCGCATGCTGCTGAGGCGGCGGCGCAGGCCGCGCACGAACAGCTCGACCCCCAGCATGGCCAGGCCGCCGGCGATCAGCACGATGATCAGCGCAAAGCTGGCGTCCTTGCTTGCCACCGCGTTGACGTCGTCGATGTAGACGCCCGAGCCGATCACCCAGCCCCAGGGCGCGAAGCCCTGCACGAAGGAGCGCTTGGGTTCCGGCTCCTTGGAGCCGGGCTTGGGCCACATATAGTCCACATAGCCGGCTCCGCTGGCCTTCACGGTCGCCACCATCTCGACGAACAGCGCCTTGCCCTTGGGGTCCTTGTTGCCAGTGAGATCCTTGCCGTTCAGGTCGGGGCGGATCGGGTGCATCACCATGGCCGGACCCATGTCGTTGATCCACAGGTATTCGCCGCCCGAGTAGCGGATCTTGCCGATCGCGGCGGCCGCCGCTGCCTTGGCATCGGCCTCGCTCATGGCGCCGGCGCGCGCCTTGTCGTAATGCTCGCGGGCGATCTTCTCGCCCAACTTGACCTGTTCCAGCGTGGTCAGCATCTTCACGCCCAGCAGGCTGTCTGCAGCCCGGAGCTCCAGCACCACCACCAGGGCCACGAAGCCCAACACCACCGCCAGTACGGCCAGGCGCAGACGGGTCGCCAACATCAACTTGCCCATGCTTGTCTCCTTGTATCGATCGAAGGAAGCGTCGCGCACGGCGAACAAGTGCCACCCAGCAAGGCCGAGCGGATGTCCGACTGTCCGCCCAAATGGGGTGGGCAATCAATGCATTTATTGCACGAATGCTTAAATTAGGATCGACAAATATAGAAGGCGTTTCCGCCACTAGTTCACGATTGGCCGAGATCGGGCCAGCGCGCCAGGCGCTCGTACAGAGAGGCGCGCGAGATCTGCAGCAGCCGGGCGGCAGCCATGCGGTTGCCGGCCGTCAGGCGCAGGGCCTGCGCGATGGCGTCGCGCTCCAGCGCCTCGATGCGCTCGGGCAGGGGGCGGATCTGTCCCAGATCCGCGGCCGTCGCCAGCTCGGTGCCAGACGGCTGAGGCGACTGCGCCGGCCGGGCTGCAGCCGGCGCCGACGCTGAGGACGGGGCCGGGCTGGCGGCCGCATCGAAGCTGTTCTCCGTCAGCTGCATCTCGTCGCTCATCAGGCTGGCCTGTTCCAGCGTGTTGCGCAGCTCGCGGATATTGCCGGGCCAACGGCGTTGCATCAGCCAGTCCAGCGCGCCCGGGCTCAGCAGCTTTTGCGGCATGCCGCTGCGCCGCGCGATGTCCTCGCCCAGTGCATCGGCCAAGGCCTCGATGTCCTCGATGCGCTCGCGCAGCGGCGGCACGCGCAGCGGCAGCACATTGAGACGGTAATAGAGGTCGGCGCGGAACTCGCCGGCTGCCACCATGGCCGCCAGATCGCGGCTGGTGGCGGCGATCACGCGCACATCCACCGGCGTCACCGTGTTGCTGCCCAGCGGCTCCAGCTCCTGCTCCTGCAGCACGCGCAAGAGCTTGCTCTGCAGCGGCAACGGCATGTCGCCGATCTCGTCGAGAAACAGCGTGCCGCCATCGGCCAGCTTGAACTTGCCGTCGCGGCCCTTGCGGTCGGCACCGGTGTAGGCGCCCGGCGCCACGCCGAAGAACTCGGCCTCAAGCAGCGTGTCGGGCACGGCCGCGATATTGACGCTGACCAGCGACTTGTGGGCGCGCTGCGAGGCCGCGTGGATGGCATGCGCCAGCAGCTCCTTGCCGGTGCCGGTTTCGCCCAGCAGCAGCACGGTGGAGTCGGTCTGCGCCACGCGCCGTGCTTGGCGCTTGACCTCCAGCGCCGCCGGGCTGCTGCCGATGAAGCTGGTGATGGTGTACTTGGAGCGGCGGTTCTTCACCTGCTCGGCCGCCAGCTCGCGCCTTGCCTCGTCCAGCTCGCGCTGCAGCCGGCCGAACTTGGTGATCAGCGGCTGCATATTGGTTTCGGGATGGTCCAGCAGCACCAGGCCCAGCGCGCCGATCACCTCGCCGGCTTCGTTGCGCAGCGGCAGGCGGCTGACCAGGAAGGTGCCGGCCTTGTTGGTCAGCAGATCCACCAGCATCGGCCGGCCGGTCTCGATCACCTCGGCCATCATGGTGTTGGGCACCACCTCCTCGACCGGGCGGCCGACGAACTCGGTCTCGCTGCCGAAACCCAGCGCGGGCAGGAAGCGCTTGTAGCCGGCGCTGATCCAGACGATGCGGTGGTTGCGGTCCACCACCATCATGCCTTCGGCCGCCTGCGCCAGCGCGTCGAACAGCGACTGCGCGGCCATGCGCAGCACGCCCTCGGCATCGAAGGGCAGCTCGGGGATCAGCGTGACGGGCGGGGCGACTGCGGACATCGGTCGTGTGGGAGCCGGAAGCCGCGTCAATGTAGCAGTGCGCTGCGGCCCCGCGACTGCGGGGCCGCCCTGAGGCGCTGGGGCCAGGGGCATGGCAGTGAGCTCGCTCAGCCTCGGCGCTTGCAGGCGCCGAGGCCTTCGCAAGGCGTCGCCTTGTGCGCAGGCACTGAGCCCGGGCACAGACAGTCCTGAGGACTGTCTGTGCCTGGCGAAGGCTGTATCCGCCTCGGGTACGGCAAGGCTCGGTCCTTGCTCAGAACCGGTAGTTCACGCTGGCCGTGATCTGACGCGGTGCACCGTAGTAGCCGGTCAGGATGCCCAGCGCCGGGATGTTGTAGCCATCGGTGCGGTAGGCCTTGTTGGTCAGGTTGCTGCCCTGCAGCGCGAAGCTCAGGCTGCGGTCGCGCTCCCAGATCACGCCGGCCGACAGCAGGCTGTAGCTGTCCTGAGCGATCGCCTCGCTCAGGTCCGTGGTCGGGTAGACCTTGGTGCGATGGCTGATGCCGACCCGTGTGCGCAGCACGCCGCCGAAGGCCGGGGTCGCGCGATGCTCCACGTTCAGCGCGCCCTGGAACTTGGGCGTGTTGGTGAACTTCTTCTGGCTGGCCACGTTGACGCCGCGGTCCAGGTACTCCTTGTACTTGGCGTCCAGCGCTGCCAGATTGCCGCTCAAGGTCCAGCTTGTGCTGGGGCGCCAGATGAATTCCAACTCCGCGCCGTTCACATTGGCGCGGCCGGCGTTGGTGAAGTCACCGAAGAAGCCTTGCTGGCCGTTGGGCTGCGTGTAGGAGGTGAACACCGACAGCTGCACGTTCTTGTAGTTGTTGTGGAAGACGGCGGTGTTGAGCTCCAGCCGGCCCTGGTCCAGCACCATCTTGGCGCCGAGTTCCAGCGAATCCAGCACCTCGTCCTCGAAGGGCTTGGCCGAGGCCGGCACCGCGAGCACATTGGCGCGCACGTTGTAGCCGCCCGACTTGAAGCCGCGCGAGACTGTGGCGTAGAGATTGGTGCTGGCGCTGGCCTTGTAGTCCAGCGAGAGCTTGGGCGCGGTGTTGCTGACGCTGCGGCTCTTGTCGAAATTGGACAGCGTAGCGATCGGCGTGCTGAAGCTGTCGTTGGCGAAGGCCTGGTTCAACACCACGGCGCGCTTGGTCTCCTGCGTGTAGCGCAGGCCGGCGCTGACGCCCAGTTGCGGCGTCAGGCGCCAGCTCCAGTCGCCGTAGGCCGCCTTGCCGGTGGTGTAGACCGTGCCGCCGGTGACGCCGAAGGACTGGAAGGGCGTGCCGGCGATGAAGGTGCTGGCCACGCTGCCGCCGGCCTGACCGTCGAAGTGGTAGACGCCCAGCACGCCGGAGTGGCTGGCGCCGCCGTCGAAGCTGAGCTGCAGCTCGTTGCTGCGCGAGTGGTCGATGTAGCTGGCGCGCACATCGGCAATCTTGCCCGGCAGGCCGTCGAAGTCGATCGCGGTGGCGGTGTCGCTGTCGCGGTAGGCATGCACGTACTTGGCGGCCCAGGCTTCATTGAGTTGCCAGGTGGCCGTCAGCGCATAGCCGCTGCTGTCGGTCTTGTTGGCGTTGGCCATGCCGGTGTTGATGTCGTAGCGGCTGCTGGAGGCGGGCGTCTTGGCCGGGTCCCAGAGGTTGCTGGCCAGGCGCTGGAAGCCGCGCATGTTCGAGCCGTCATGGGTCGCGTCCGCGCTCAGCTGCACGGTCAGCGGCGAGCCGGTGGGAAAGAAGCCCACTTGCACTCGGCCGGCTTGGGTGTCCTGGTCAGACACATCGCTGCCATCGGCCAGGTTCTTGCCGTAGCCGTCGCGGCTCAGGCTGGCCACTACCAAGCGGCCGCGCCACTGGCCATCGCTGCTGGCGCCGCCCACGGCCAGCCGGCCGTTGGCCTGGCCGTAGTTGCCGATCGCCAGCGAGGCCGAGCCCTCGGTCTGCGTGCCCAGCTTGCGCGAGACGTACTTGACCGCGCCGCCGATGGTGTTCTTGCCATACAGCGTGCCCTGCGGCCCGCGCAGCACCTCGATGCGCTCGGTATCGAACACCTCCAGCAGCGCACCCTGCGGACGCGCAATGTAGACGTCATCCAGGTAGATGCCGACGCCGGCATCCACGCCCCACAGCGGATCGGCCTGGCCGACGCCGCGGATGAAGGTGGTCAGCGTGGTGTTGCTGCCGCGCGCAGCGTAGACGGTGAGGCTGGGCACCTGGCCCTGCAGATCGCCCAGGTTGCGCACGTTCAGGCTTTCCAGCTTGGCGCCGCTCAGCGCGGTGACGGCCACCGGCACATCGCGCAGGCTTTCCTCGCGGCGGCGCGCCGTCACGGTGACGGTTTCCAGCGCGGTGACCTCGGCCTTGCTCGTGTCGTCGGCCTTGGCCGGGGCGGCAGTCTGCGCGGCCGCCAGACCGTGCAGCGAGAAGGCGGCGGCCAGGGCCAGGCCGAGGCGGGTGAAGCGGTGCGGGCTTGTTGTGCTCATCGTGTGGTCTCCGTCGAAGGCAGGGGGTCGGAACAGTTCTTTTTCAGTCTTCTTGTCGTCAGGCCGAGTTCGACCCGCCGGCCTGCAAGGCCGGAAGCGCGAAAAGGCGAGATCCGTGGGGGTGGGCGCGGCAATGCGCCGGCGCTGGGGCTCAGGGGCCGGGGGAGGGCCCGCTGGCGTGGTGCTGATGCGGCATGGTGTCGATGTCTCCTGCTGGGCTGTGCAACCCGTGCTGAGCCGGGCGCTTTGTGACAGCAGTGGCGCAAGAGCCATGCCTGAAAGCCCCGCCCTGGTGCAAACCATGAGGGGATGCGCCAGCACAGGGCAGGCGGCGGAGGTCAGTGCACGTTTGAGCGCAGCGCGAGCCGCTGATCTGTCCGGATTTCAGACGTTCAGCAGCCCAGGCTTGTCCGCAGAACAGGCACTGCCTGCAGTTTGGACAGTGGCGGCGCGGGCCGCAGCCCGTCAGGGTCGCTCGATCAGGGGGCTGGGGGCGACACCCGCAGCACGCGGCCCGGGTTCTCGGTGAGCAGGTACAGCAGGCCGTCCGGCCCTTCGCGCACATCGCGCAGGCGGCCGACATCGTCGATCACCTTGCCGCGGGCCTGCACCAGTGGCGCCTCGCCGGCGCTCACCTTGACCCGCTCCAGGTGGCGGAACTTCAGTGCGCCGATGAAGAAGCTGCCCTGCCACTCGGCGCCATAGCGCGCGCTGTTCAGCCAGCTCAGCCCGGACGGTGCGATCGACGGCACCCAGTGCGCCACCGGCTGCTCCATGCCCTCCTGGGCGGTCAGGCCGGCACCGATCTTGCCACCGCCGTAGTTCTCGCCATAGGTGATCACAGGCCAGCCATAGTTGCGACCCTTGACGACGCGGTTGAGCTCATCGCCGCCC
>PNNH01000070.1 GCA_013824165.1 Methylibium sp.
AGGGCGCTCGCCAGCAGGACCTCGGCGTCGAATCCATTGCGGGCTGGGGGCTCGAAATCATGGTGCACCTGGCGCGGGTCCAGCCGCCCCTGGTGTAGATCACGCAGATAGCGCTGCAGCGCCGCCGTCAGCGCCTGCGCGAGCCGGCTCTGGCGGACGCCATCCGGCAGAGGCTCGCGGTCGGCCTGCTCCATCAGTTGGGCCAGGGCGGGCGTCTGGTAATCCTCGGCCACCAGGCCATGGCTGGGTGCATCGGCCAGCAGGGCCAGGGCCAGGCGCGCCTGCGCGTTGGGGCGGCCGCTGGTGTCGAACCAGTGGGAGAGCTCGGGTGCAGGCACCGCCAGCGGGCCGGCCGCCTGGCTGCTGAGGCAGGCCAGTGTGAGGAAGAGGGCGCCCAGCCCGCGGAACAGCTCCGCCGCGCCGTGGCGCCTGCGGTTCAGGAAAAACGTCGGTGCGATGTACATCTTTTCATTCTCGTCTTCTGGGGCAAACTGCCGGCTGACCTGGAGCAGGACCCGCCGCAATGCAAAACACCACTCTCGGACGCTCGGACCTGAGCGTCAGCCCCATCTGCCTGGGCACCATGACCTTTGGCGAACAGGTGGACGAAGCCGCCACCCACGCGCTGCTTGACCACGCCGTGGCGCGTGGCATCAACTTCATCGACACCGCCGAGATGTACCCGGTGCCGGCCCGCGCCGACACCTTCACCGTCACCGAGAGCTTCATTGGTCGCTGGCTGGCGGCGCGGCCGGGCCTGCGCCACAAGATCGTGCTGGCAACCAAGGTGGCGGGGCCGGCGCGCGGCTACAACTGGATCCGCGAAGGCAGCGCCGACCTGCGCGCGCAGGACATCGTGCAGGCCTGCGAGGACAGCCTGCGGCGCCTACAGACCGAGGTGATCGACCTCTACCAGATCCACTGGCCGAACCGCCATGTGCCTATGTTCGGCGGCCTGTATTTCGACCCCGCCAAGGACCAACCCGTCACCGGCATGCACGAGCAGCTTGAAGCACTGCAGCAGCTGGTGCGCGCTGGCAAGGTGCGCCAAATCGGCCTGTCCAACGAGACGCCCTATGGAGTGGGCGAGTTCATCCGCCTGGCCGAACAGCACGGCCTGCCGCGCATCGTCTCGGTACAGAACCCCTATTCGCTGGTCAACCGGGTGGTCGACAACGGCCTGGACGAGGCGCTGCACCGCCACGGCGTGGGCCTGCTGGCCTATTCGCCGCTGGGCTTCGGCACGCTGACCGGCAAGTACGACGCGCAGGGCCTGCTGGACCCGGCGCAGCGCGGCCGCCTGTCGGTGTTCGAGAGCTTCAAGAAGCAGCGCTGGGCGCGCCCTGAATCGCTGGCCGCCGCGCAGCGCTACAACGCGCTGGCACGCGCCCATGGCCTGACGCCCACGCATATGGCGCTGGCCTGGTGCTACACGCGCTGGTGCGTGGCCTCCACCATCATCGGTGTCACCAGCCAGGCCCAGCTGGACGAGAACATCGATGCCTGGGGAACGACGCTGGCCCCGGAGCTGCTGGCCGAGATCGACAAGATCCGCTGGGAGATCCGCGACCCGGCGCAGTGAAGGGGGCGCGGCATGACACCCCGAACCCGTCGCGTCGTCCAGGCGCTGCTCTACGAAGCCATCGCCGTGGCCGTTGTCGGCCCGACGCTGGGCTGGCTGTTTGATGAAGGTCTGGGTTCGGCGCTGGGGCTGGCGCTGCTGATGTCGACCATCGCGCTGCTGTGGAACTATGTCTTCAACGGCTGGTTCGAGCGCTGGGAAGCGCGCCAGAGCGTCAAGGGCCGCAGCCCGCAGCGGCGCCTGCTGCACGGCCTCGGTTTCGAGGGCGGCCTGGTGCTGCTGCTGGTGCCACCGATGGCCTGGTGGCTGCAGATCTCGCTGTGGCAGGCCTTTCTGGCCGACCTGGCGGTGTTGGTGTTTTTCTTTTTCTACGCGATCGGATTCACCTGGGCGTTTGATCGCATCTTCGGTTTGCCGGAGTCGGCGCGCTGAGCTGGCGCCCCGTAGAATCGGCAGCCATGCGCATGCCCACCATCCTGCAACGCCGCGTGGCCGTCCTGGCCGTGCTTGCGTTGCTGTGGGCGGCCCTGGTGCCAGGTCTTGCCCATGCGCTGCAGTCCCGTTCGGGCAGCTTGTGGGTGGAGGTCTGTACTGCGCAAGGTAGCAGCTGGCTGAAGCTGGAGTCGGCCGAGCTGAAGGCCGATCCATTTGCGCCGCTGCAACTCGGCGCCGACAAGAGCAAGCAGGGCTCAGCCTGGGGCGAACATTGCCCGGACTGCCTCAACCCTGCCGGCGTCCAGCATTGGGCGCCGGGTCAGCAAGGTTTGCACCTGGATCTGCCCGCCGGTCGTGCGATGCGGCCGCTGGCCTTCTGGCAGGCGCCACGCCTTCTGGCCGTCTGGCAGAGCGCCCAGGCGCGCGGCCCGCCGACGGTCTGACGCCCGCTCGACTTCTTCCCCCGTTTTATTGTTTCCAGGGCCGTGTCATGGCTGACACGGCCTGAGCGCCGTGCGTTCGAGGGCACCTCTTCGCGCCGGCGCAAGCCTGAGCCCATCTCATCATCATGAATTTCCGCCACTCCCTGTTGAGCCTGGCCTGCCTGGCCCTGGCCAGCTCCGCCGCACTCGCCCAGCAAGACAACAAGAAAGACACCAGCAAGAGCGACAGCAAGGCCTCGCTGGAGGCCGTGTTGGTCACCGGCCATGCTGCCCAGACCGGGCTGGACGCCGATGCCGGCAGCAGCTCGCGCCTGGGCCTGAGCTTGCGCGAGACGCCGGCCAGCGTCAGCGTGGTCGACCGCTCCACGATTGAGGCGCGCGGCGCCGTCGACACGCAGGACATTCTGAAGAGCGTGCCGGGCGTCAGCTTCTCCGCCCAGCCGGGCTCACCCGGCTCGGTCTTCTACCGCGGCTTCGGCGCGTCCAGCCTGGCCCAGCTCTACAACGGCATTTCGGTCCAGTACGACGCGATTGCCGCACGGCCGGTGGAGAGCTGGATCGTGGAGCGCGTGGAAGCCATTGGCGGCGCCTCAAGCTTCCTGAACGGCTCCGGCGCAGTGGGCGGCAGCATCAATGTGATCACCAAGCTGGCCGACGCCAGCGGAGACAACAGCCGCCTGCGCTTTGCGGTCGGTGACCGACCGCAAGTGGCGCTCGGTCTGCAGCGCAGCCTGGCCGATGGCCGGCATGTGCTGCGGCTGGATGCGGCGCGCAGCGACGGCGCCTTGTGGACGCAGGGCGCTGACCGCGAGGCGCATCAGGTCGCGGCCTCATGGCGCGCCCGCCTCACGCCTGCGCTCTCGCACACACTGGCCCTGGAGACGCAGCATGAGAAGGTCAGCCGTCCCTACTGGGGCACGCCGATGCAGCGCGCGGCTGACGGCACGGTGAGCGGTGAATTGCAGTTCAACCCGGCCTTGCTGGGCATCAACTACAACGTGTTGGATGGCCGCTACGAGCAGGATGTGCGCTGGCTGCGCTCGATCACCGAGTGGCAGCTCGCGCCCAAGACCCGATTCACCCATACGCTCTATCACTACGACGCGCTGCGTGATTTCGAGAACCTGGAGGTCTACACGCTGCGCAATGCCAACACGCAGGTGCAACGCAGCGAAGCTCTGCTGCAGCGCCATGACCAGCAGGTGTGGGGCAGCCGCAGCGAGCTGAGCCACAGCGGCATGCTGGCGGGCCGGCGCTCCGACTTCGCCGCAGGTCTGGATTGGAGCTACAACCGCCAGACACGATTCCCGCGCTCGGTCAGCGGACCGTTCGACACCACCAGCGCCACGCTCCCGGCCGAGCTGTTGTTCTACCAGTTGCCGGGCATGAGCAGCGGCTATGCGCCGGGAGCCACCAATCTGTTGCGCAGCCTGGCGCTGTTTGCCGAGAACCGCACCGTGCTGGGCGGCGGCTATGCGCTGGTGAGCGCGCTGCGCTGGGATCGCATCAGCCTGGATGTTCGCAACCACCGCACCGTCACCGCCACCAACCCGGCGCTGTTCACCACCCGCTTCACGCCGATGACCGGCCGCCTGGGGCTGGTGAAGGACATCAGCAAGGACTGGCAGGTCTATGCACAGGCCAGCACCGCGGCGGACCCGCCCTCGGGCCTGCTTGCCACGGCGGGCTTCTCGGCACTGCGGGATTTCGACCTGACGCGCGGCCGACAGTTCGAAGTGGGCTCCAAGCTCGGCTTCGACCAGGGCCGCGGCCAGGCCACGCTGGCCTTGTATGAGATCCGGCGCAAGAACCTCTCGATGACCGACCCGGCGGACCGCACGCGGGTGATCCCGATCGGAGAGCAGAGCAGCCAGGG
The DNA here is from genome assembly GCA_013824165.1 of Methylibium sp. Taxonomy (GTDB): domain Bacteria; phylum Pseudomonadota; class Gammaproteobacteria; order Burkholderiales; family Burkholderiaceae_C; genus JACDQM01. The sequence goes on from PNNH01000070.1 coordinate 4,337, forward strand.
CGTCGAGCTGACGGCGGGCTGGCAGCCAGCGCAGCGCTGGAACCTGCAGGCGCAGCTGGCTTATACCAAGGCCCGCTACGAGAACTTCGTCGAGAGCAGTGGCACCAGCGCGGTTTCGCGCGCGGGCAATACGCCGCCGAACGTGCCGACCTGGGTGGCCGGCGCCTGGATCAACTGGCAGCCGCTCGACACCCTGGGCCTGGGCCTTGATTGGCGCTATGTGGGCCGCCGATTCGGCAACACGGCCAACACGCTGTGGGATGGTGCCTACCACCTGCTGGGCGCCCAGGCCACGCTGAAGCTGGATCGCAACACCACGCTGAAGGCGCGGGTCGACAATCTGACCGACCGGGTCTATGCGGCGACGGTGAGCGCCAGCCTGCCTTACCTGGGTGCGCCGCGCAGCGTCCAGGCCAGCATCGACTGGGCCTTCTGACCATGAAGCGCTGGCTGTATCTGCTGCACCGCTGGAGCGGCATCGCCTTGGCGCTGGTGATGCTGCTCTGGTTCCTCTCGGGCATGGTGATGCTGTACGTCGGCTATCCCAAGCTGACGACGCAAGAGCGCCTGGCGGGCTTGGCGCCACTGGCAAGGCAGGGCTGCTGCGTGTCGCTGGATGAAGCGATCCAGGCCTCCGGGCTGAAGGCGCCGAGTCAGTGGCGACTCAGCTCGGTGGCGGGCCAGCCGCGCTACATCTTTGGCGATGGGCGCAAGGCCCTGGCCGCCGTGGATGCGCTGAGCGGGCAGCGTGTGGCCAGCATGACGGCCGAACAGGCCATCGCGGCGGCCCGCCACTTCGGCGGTGGGCCGCGGCCGCGCTACGAGGGCGAAGTGCAGGAGGATGCCTGGACCCACTCGCGCGCGCTGGACGCGCATCGGCCGCTGCACCGTGTGGCGCTGGAGGGCGACGCCGAAGGGCGCTGGCTCTATCTCAGCAGCGTCACTGGCGAGGTGGTGCGCGATGCGACGCTGACCGAGCGCAGCTGGGGCTGGCTGGGCGCCTGGCTGCACTGGCTCTACATTTTCCGCGGCGGGGCTCTGGATGGCTGGTGGACCGATATCGTGATTTGGCTGTCCGTTGCCGGCGGCGTGCTCGGCACGAGCGGCCTGCTAGTGGGGATCTGGCGCTGGCGCTTTACCGGGCGCTACAAAAGCGGCTCGCGCTCGCCTTACCGGGCCGGCTGGATGCGCTGGCACCATCTGCTGGGCCTGGCCGGCGGCGTGCTGGCGCTGACCTGGGTGCTGAGCGGCTTGTTCTCGATGAATCCGTGGCGCATCTTTGACCCCGCGTCGCCCAAGCCCGATCTGCGCGCCTATGCAGGCGGTGCCTTGCAGCCCGGCACGGCGCTGGCGGCGGATCGCGTGCTGGCGCAGCTGGCCGAACGTGGCCTGAAGGCGAGCGAGCTGGAGTGGGTTCGCGTCGGCGGCGTCGAGCTGGTGCGGGCGCAGGGCGCAGGCGGGAAATGGCTGCTCGATGCGCAGGGTCTGCGCGAACAGGCGCTGCCGCAGCAGCTGTTGATGGCGGCCGCGCAGCGCCTGCTGCCTCAGGCGCGCATCGTCGAAGCTGAGTTGCTGACCGAGTTCGACGCCTATTACTACTCGCGCGAAGCCCACACCATGGGTGGCCATCGAGACCGCCCGCTGCCTGTCTGGCGGCTGCGCTTCGACGACGCCGGCGCGCATGTGGTCTACCTCGATCCCATGAGTGGTGCGGTGCTTCACAGCAACAGCTCAAGCCAGAGGATAGGCCGTTGGCTGTTTGCCTTTCTGCACAGCTTCGACCTGCCGGTGCTGCTGGCGACTCGGCCATTGTGGGATGTCTGGATGCTGGGCTTCAGTCTGGCCGGACTGGGCTTGAGCGTGTCGGCGCTGGTGATCGGCTGGCGGCGGCTGCGGCCGCTGGGCCGCGGCAGGGCGGGCTGACGGGCACAGCGCTTTGTGCGCTGTGCGGCTCATCGTCATGCCGCTGTCACGGGTGGATCACATCGGTGTGAAGTAATTCACGCATTGCTGGCCCCGACACGCCGTGAGGCCAGGCATCGCCGTCAACTCACTCCTGTGGATATCACCATGAAATTTGCCCCGATTCTTGCCAGCCTGATCGCCGCTGGCACCCTGATCGCCCCCCTTGCTGCCCAAGCCGGCCCGCTGGTGGAGCGTCCCCTGGTGATCGCCCACCGCGGTGCCAGCGCCTATCTGCCAGAGTCGACCATGGCCTCGTATCGTCTGGCGGTCGGCATGGGCGCGGACTTCATCGAGCCGGACCTGTTCATGACGGCCGATGGCCAGCTGGTCGCGCGCCATGACCGCAATCTGCGGAACACCACTAGCGCCACCAGCAATACCAATATCGACAGCCTGACTTTGGCGCAGGTGCTGGCCTTGCAGGCGACCTCGCGAGGGGACGAAGTGGGCACCGCCGGCTACTCCAAGGCGGGCAATGGCTACTACAGCAGCAGCGACCGCTTCGACATCGCCACTTTCGGCGACGTGCTGGACTACGCTTACAGCCTCTACAAGGCCGATGGCACCATCATTGGCGTCTATCCGGAGATCAAGACGATCAGTGGCAACGATAGCTACAACCTGGCCATGGCTGCGGCCATGCTGGCCCAGTTACGCGACCCCAAGTACCAGGGCTTCTTCAACGGTCAGCACAACAACGTCTTCCTGCAATCCTTCGATGCGACGGTGGTGCGCTACCTGAACGACGGCGCCAACAACCTCAACGACTTGCCGGTGGCCTATCTGATCACCGACTGCCAGACGGCTGGTGCCAACGCGGCCACCATCAAGACCATTGCCGACGGTGTGGGCACGAGCATCGCCAATATGAACCAGGCCTGCGTCGATCAGCTGCATGCGGCCGGCCTGCTGGTGCATGCCTACACGCTGACCACCGATGCGCTGATGGGTGCCTCGGGCAAGAGCTACGCCACCATCCTGGGCTATGGCGTCGACGGCATCTTCAGCAACAACCCTGATCTGGCGCGCGCGGCGGTGAATGCGGCCTACCCGGTCTCCGAGCCAGCCACGGTGGCTTTGCTGGGTCTGGGCTTGCTTGGTGTGATGGGCACGGGCGCTGCGCGCCGCCGTCGCCAGGCCGCCTGAGGCTGCGCCGGTCTGGGGCTTCGGCATGAGGGAAAATCCACCCTCATGTCGAAGAAGAACCACGCCCATGTCAGCGAGACCCCGGCCACCCAACTGCTGCGCCAGCACAAGGTGGCCTTCACCGAGCATGTCTACGATTATGTCGAGCATGGCGGCACGGCCGAGAGCTCGCGCCAGCTCGGCGTGCCCGAGCATGAGGTGGTCAAGACCCTGGTGATGCAGGACGAAAAGGCGCAGCCGCTGATCGTGCTGATGCATGGCGACTGCCAGGTCAGCCTGAAGGAGCTGGCGCGGCAGATTCCCTGCAAGAAGGTCGAGCCCTGCAAGCCCGATGTCGCGCAGCGCCACAGCGGCTATATGGTCGGTGGCACCTCGCCGTTTGGCACACGCAAAGTGATGCCGGTATTTGTTGAATCCGGCATCCTGGCGCTGGAGCGCATCTGCATCAATGGCGGGCGGCGCGGCTATCTGGTGGGCATCTCGCCGCAGGTTCTGACGCAGCTGTTGCAAGCCCGGCCGGTGCAGTGCGCCATCCGGGCAGAATAGCGCCCCATGCAAGACACCCTCTACCCCTTGCTGGCCGCACTGGCCGGCTACCTCATCGGCTCGCTGTCGTTCGCCGTCATCATCAGCCGTGTGATGGGCCTGTCCGATCCGCGCAGCTATGGCTCGGGCAATCCGGGCGCCACCAATGTGCTGCGTTCCGGCAACAAGCTGGCCGCCATACTGACCCTGGTCTTCGACGCGCTGAAGGGTTATCTGCCGGTGCTGGCGGTGGTGCTGTGGGGCGCACCGCTGGGCCTGGGCGAAGGCACCGCTGCGATGGTCGGCCTGGGTGCGTTCCTGGGCCATCTGTGGCCGGTTTTCTTCAAGTTCGAGGGCGGCAAGGGCGTGGCCACCGCGGCCGGCGTGCTGCTGGCGCTGAACCCGCTGCTGGGTGCGGCCACGCTGGCGAGCTGGCTGATCATTGCCTACTTCTCGCGCTATTCCTCGCTGGCTGCGATGGTCGCGGCGGTGTTCGCGCCTTTCTATCAGATGCTGATCTGGGGCATGAGCCCCATCGTGCTGACGGCCGGCATCATGGCCCTGCTGCTGATCTGGCGGCATGAGGCCAATATCAAGAAGCTGCTCAACGGCACCGAAAGCAAGATCGGGCAGAAATCCGGCGCTGCAGCAACAGCCACGCCGCCGGCCGGCAGCAGCAAGAAGCATCCGCATGGCGTCGGCCCCAAGCCGCATGGCCATTCGCACCACCACGATTCCAAACCCAAAGGCAAGAAGCAATGAGCTCCAGCATCCAGCGTTTTGACGTCGGCGCCCGCATGTCCGAGATGGCCGTGCACAACGGCACCGTCTATCTGGCCGGCCAGATCGCCGAAGACGGCAGCCAGGACATCACTGGCCAGACCCAGCAGGTGCTGGCCTCGATCGACGCACTGCTGGCCCGCGCCGGCAGCGACAAGAGCAAGATCCTGCGCGCGCAGATCTTCATCAAGGACCTGTCCGATTTCGCCGCGATGAACGCGGTCTGGGAAGCCTGGGTCGTGGCCGGCCACACGCCGCCGCGCGCCACGGTGAAGGCTGACCTGGCCAAGCCGGAGTGGAAGATCGAGATCGTCGTCACCGCGGCGGTCTGAGCCCGGCCAGTGGACAGCGCCTGCGCGCTGTCCACTGGCCGCCTCTGGCGCGGCCAGGCTGAGCGCTCTGGCGCTTCACCAGGGCGCCTCCCGTCTCACTGCGGCGGCGCTTGGCCGGCCAGCACAGTCGGCAGCACATCCAGGCGGATGAAGCGTGAGCCCTCAGGGCCTTTGTCGCGCACCGTCTCGATCCGCGCCTTCACGCCGTTCCTGGTGATCAGGCGCGGCTTGGCGATGATCTCCCCGGACTTCAGCAGGCGCAGCTGCGCTTCGATGGCGATTTTCTCGTCGCCGAGCTCGCGCAGGCTCAAGCTGACTTCCAGTTGCTCCTGGTCGGCCTCGCTGCCGGGGCCGGGCTTGTCGCCAACATCCACTCGTAGTGTCCCGGTGCTGCCTGGGTTCAGCACGAGCGTGGGCTGGGCCTTGATCGACTGCTTGCGCTCGCCTTGGCGCTCCTCGAACTCCAGCGCCAGCGCCACGCGGATGGGCGCTGCGGCGCTGGCCGAGATTGCGGCCGCTTCCGGCGAGCCAGCGCCTGTGCGCTCGGCAGGCACGGCGGGTGGGGCTGGCGGTGGGGCTATGCCCGCCGGGCCGCGCGGCGCTGCCGGGGGCAGGGGGGGCGCTGGAATGGCGGCCGGGGATGGGGCGGGTGGCGCAGGCTGCGCTGGCATGGCCGGAGCGGCATCGCTGCGTGCGCGCTGCCAGGCTTCGTCAAGGGCGCGTCGGCTGTTGAGCTGGCTGGCAATGTGCGCGCGTTGTTCAGCCAGCTGTTCGGCAGAGGGCTGCTGCCGCTGGGTCACGGCGGCGATGCGGGGATCCGCAGCGCTGCCCCATTGAACGCGGATCTTCGTCAGCAAGTCCTGACCCTGCAGCTTGGCAGCCAGATCCAGATGATCGGCACCGACCGGGACCTCGCTCAATGGAGTCAGCGAGGTCTGGCAGCGTGCATCCATCAACTCGGCCATCGGGCGGATGCTGCCATCGGGGAAGCCGTAAAGCAGCACGCCCAGGCACCAGTCGCCTTGCTTCGCATTCAGTCGAATCCCTTGGTGTCCAGTCACGGGATAGTGCGGCGGCAGCGGCATGAGGAGCTGCCGGTGCTGCCAGGCTTCTCCGCCCTGCATGACGTCCAGGTGAACGGTCACGCCCAACTCGCCCGGTCCGGTCGCTTGAGTAATCTCGGCTTCCAGAGGGGCTGCGGGTTGGGCCGCGCGGGCCAGCACGGTCGCGCCAGCGCACAGCGCCATAGCAGCCAGCGCGCCCAGACGCCGTTGGCGGGCGCTGCGGCGATGCCGGCCCAGCATGCGGGCCCGCTCCAGCACGGGGTGCTGCGCGCCCCAGCCGTTGACGAGCACAGGCATGGGCTGATCGTGGCAGGACTTCAGCAGCGCGGTGAGATAGTGCTTCGCGAACAAGTCGCCATGCCGGTTCGAGACGGCCGCATCGCAGGCCAGCTCCTGGTCTGCGCGCATGCGCCACAGGGCCCACCAGGCCAATGGGTTGAACCACTGCAGCACCAGCAGTGCCGCTGCCAGCAGGTTCCAGGCGTTGTCGCGGCGGCTTGCATGAACGCCCTCATGGGCCAGGATCAGCCGCTGCTCTTCGGCACTGAAGCGCCGTTCGAAGTCTTGCGGCAACACCAGCCTTGGGCGCCAGAGTCCGAGCATGGCCGGACTGCTGCCGGCCGGTGCACGCCAGTTGCCCCCTTCAAGGCGCAACTGCGCCGTGAAGCGGCGCTGGCGCTGCGCCATCAGCAGGGCGAGCGCCAGCATGCCGGTCAACCAGAGCAGCAGCAGGGCGGGCGCGATAGCCGGGGCGGCGGCTCGCGTCAGCACTGGTTCCGGCGCAGAGGTGATTGCCGCCGTCGTTGGTGCAACATCGGGCTGGATCGGTAGGGTCAGGCCTTGCTGCGGCAGCTCGGGCAGCAACGGGCTCAACATCAGCATCGGCACCAGCAGCCAGGCCATGTAAGTGGCCGACGCGCCAAGGCGTGCCAGCAGCAGAGGACGCACAAGCGCCAGCAACAGCGTGGCCAGGCTCAGGAGCAAGGTCAGGCGCCACAGCAGTTGCAGCACCTGGAGAGCTTGGGTATCAATCATTCTCATACTCCCTGATCAGTTTCTTGAGCGCCGCCAGGTCGGCCGGCGTGAGCTTGCGCTCGGAGGAGAACTGCGCCACCAGCGGTGCGATGCGGCCGCCGAAGAGACGGTCGACCAGGCTGCTGCTTTGCTCAGCCACCCAGTCCGCGCGCTTCAGCACCGGGCTGTAGAGGTAGCGGCGGCCGTCCTTCTCGGCACTGAGCGCGCCCTTGTTGAGCAGGCGGTTGAGCAGGGTCTTGATGGTGGGGAGCTGCCAGTCCTGCCGCTCCTGCAGGGTCTGAGCAATCTCTTCGGTGCTCTGCGGGCTGCGCTCCCACAGCACCTCCATCACCAAGGCTTCGGCATCGCTGATCTGCATGGCGTCTCCGATTACGTGTGTAAACGACTGAATGATTACGCGTGTAAACAATGCTGTCAAGCGGGCTTGTGTGCACTTCTTGGCCGCAGTGCCTGCGACCCGATTGACCGAAAGCAAGCCGCAGCGGCGCCTAAATCCCTACATTGGCGGCTCCTCAGCAATCAGGGAGCGCAAGGCGCCATGTCCATCGAGCTGTTCCGCCAAGGGCGCCATCTGTGCCTGATGTTTTCCGATCTGCATGCCGAGGAGGGCGGCGAGGCGGTGCAGAGCAACCAGTTCATGCTGGTGCACGGTGCCACCGGCGCCATCCTCGACCCGGGCGGCAACCTGGCCTACAACGAGCTCTACCTGGGGCTCAGCCAGCATCTGGCGCCGCACAAGCTGTCGGCCATCCTGGCCTCGCATGCCGACCCGGACATCATTGCCTCGCTAGACCGCTGGATGACGACCACCAGCAGCGCCAAGGTCTACATCTCCCGGGTCTGGGAACGTTTCGTGCCGCATTTCTGCAAGCCGGGCAAGACGCTCGGTCGCATCGTCGGCCTGCCGGATGCCGGTGCGCGGCTGCGCCTGGGCGAGCCGGGCGATGCCTTCGAGCTGTGGGCGCTGCCGGCGCACTTTCTGCACGCCGAGGGCAATTTCCAGTTCTACGACCCGATCAGCAAGATCTTGTTCTCGGGCGATCTGGGTGCTTCGCTGGGCGTGGGCCTGGATCCAGCGAAGCCGGTGACCCGCCTGCGCGAACATCTGCCGCGCATGGAGGCCTTCCACCGCCGCTACATGGTCAGCAATAAGGTGCTGCGCCTGTGGGCGGCGATGGTGCGCGAACTGGACATCGCGATGATCGTGCCGCAGCACGGCGCACCGATGGCCGGCGCGGCGGTGAAGGAATTCATAGACTGGGCCGAAGGCCTGGCCTGCGGCATCGACCTGATGGGCCCCAGCGATTACCGCGTGCCGGCCTAAGATCGCCGGCATGACGACGAAGCCAAAGCCAAAGCCCGCCACCGCAGCCCTGCTGTTTCGCAAGGACCTGTGGGTGCTGCTTGCCCTGGTGCTGGGCTTCGTGGGCCTTAGCCAATGGGCCGGTGGCCGGCAGGCCGATGCGCAAGCCGAGCAGCTGCGCGCGCTGGCCCGGCCGGGCGACATCCTGATGATCTCGTCCGAGACCTGCGTGTTCTGCAAGCGCGCCCATGCCTGGCTGAGCGAGCAGCAGGTGCCGTTCCGCGAATGTCTGGTCGAGCGCGACGGCGCCTGCATGGCCGAATACCAGGCACGCGGCGCGCGCGGTACGCCCACCTTCGTGGTGCGCGATCACACGGTGATCGGCTTCGACCGCCCGCGCATCGTCGAGCTGCTGCAAGGCCGCTAACCGAGGGGCTGCGTGCTCACTCCAGCTCGATCTTGGCCCGGCGTATCACCTCGCCCCAGCGCTTGATCTCGCCGCCCAGCAGGGCCTGCGCCTCGGCCGGCGTGCTGGCCTGGTAGCGCATGCCGGCTTTCTCCAGCTTGGCCTGCACCGCCGGTGAGGCCAGGGCCTCGCGGATCGCGCGGTTGAGCCGCTCAACCACCGGCGCCGGCGTGGCGGCTGGCACCGCGATGGCGTTCCAGGACGCCACGCGGTAGTTCGGCAGGCCGGCCTGTGCGGCGGTCGGCACCTCCGGCAGCGCCGTTGCGCGCTTGTCGGCGCTGATTGCCAGCGCACGCACGGCGCCGGAGCTGGTCTGGCTCAGCATCGGTCCGAGGATCTCGACCGCCAGGTCGATCTCTCCACCCAGCAGACCCATCAGCACGGCGGGTGAGCTCTTGTAGGGCACGATCAGCGCGTCGATGCCGGCCTCGGCCTCGAACAGCTTGGCCGCCAGATGCTGGGTGCTGCCGACCGCGATGGTGCCGATGCTCAGCTTGCCCGGGCTGGCGCGGCCGGCATCGATCACCTGCTTGAGCGTGCTGTAGCGCGACTTGGCCGCGGTGAAGACCCCCAGGTCGAAATAGCCCAGCGTGGACACCGGCAGCAGGTCCTTCTGCACGTCATAGGGCAGCTTCTTGAACAGATTGACGCTGACGGCATTGGCATTGCTGATCAGCAGCAGCGTGTGGCCGTCGGGCTTGGACGTGGCAGCGGCCTGAGAGGCCACGATGCTGCCGGCGCTGGGCTTGTTCTCGACAACGATGGGCTGGCCGAGCGTCTTGCTCATCGACTCGGCAACCGCGCGCGCCGTCACGTCGGCGATGCCGCCGGCGCCGAAGGGCACCAGCAGCGTGATCGGCCGTTCCGGGAAGCTGGCTTGCGCGATGGCGCTGCCGGTACAGGCGGCCAGCACGAGCGCGGCCAGCGCGCTGCGGCGCGATGCAGGGGGCTTGAACATCGGTGCAATCTCCAACATCAGAAACGGTGGCGCAGGCCCAGCACGATGCCGGTCTGCGAGCCCTTGGTGCCCATGAAGGCGGGCTTGGCATAGCCGCCGTCGACCTTGTTCTCGTCCAGCACCGCATAGACATCGCTGCGCTTGGAGAAACGATAGTTGGCCGTGACCCAGCTGACCTGCCGCTTGCCGGCCAGCGCCGCAGTGCCGCTCTGGCGGTCGTTGTAATGCGCCAGGCTCAGCGTGATGGCCGGGCTCAACTCGTAGTTGAGCCCGGCGGTCCAGGCCTTGTTGACTTGGGCGCTGACTTCCGAGTCGCGCTGCATCAGGCCGCCAAACAGCTGCAGCGAGCTGCTGAACTTGTAGTTGCCGCCGGCGCCGATGATCTTGCGCTTCTCGTTGCCGGCCAGGTTCTCCATCTGCTGCACATAGGCGCCCACCGCCAGCGTTGGCGTGGCATAGCTGGCCCCCAGCGCGAAAGCGCCATTGGCGCTGCTGCCCGGCACTTCGCCTGCCGTGTGGGTAGCGCTGAATTCGATGCCGGCCGCGCGCAGGTCCATGCGCAGCACATTGTCCTGGCGTGCGATGTGATGACTGCTGAACAGCGAGTGCGCGGTGCTGTTGGGATTGCCCAGCGGCTGGAAGCGCGCCGCGATGCTGTGCGCCAGCGTGTACTGGCGGCCCGCCGTCAGGCCCCAGGTCTGGCTGCGCAGGCCGATGTGGATCTCGCGGCCCCAGAAGCGCGGATTGGCCTGGTTCTGGCCGTAGTCGGCCGTCGGCGTGCCCTGCAGCGAGGTGCCGCTGCCGGGCTCGAAGCCGGACTCCATCGTGAATACGGCGCTCAGCCCACCGCCCAGATCCTCGCGGCCGCGAAAGCCCAGCCGGCTGCCGGTGAAGATGCCGTCATCCATGCTGCGCAGCGTGCCGCGATTGGCGCTGGCATTGTTGGCCTGGCGCATCGCGGCATCGACCAGGCCGTAGATCGTCACCGTGCTGGCGGCAGGGGCGGTCTGGGCGCCGGCCAGGGTGCTGGCAGCGAGCAGCAGTGCGCTGCTGCCCGAGGTGATCAGGCGGCGTGTGCAGTTCTTTGTCATGGTTGTGTCTCCATCGTTGTTGTCATCAGGGCATGCAGCGGCTCAGCCGGGCTTGCGTGCCGGCGGCTTGGACTGCGGTTGGGGGGTTAGAAGCTGTGGGTCTGGCCTGGCGTGGCGACGATCACCTTCACCGCGTGGCCGCTGCCCAGGGCATCGGTGAATTCCTTGGGCGTGCCCTTGGCCAGCGGGTTGGCGCCGTAGTGCATCGGGATCACATAACGAGGCTTGAGCATGTCGGTGACGGCATAGGCGGCATCGACCGGGTCCATCGTGAAGTTGCCGCCGATCGGCAGCAGCGCCAGATCCGGCTTGTAGCGCTCGCCGATTAGCCGCATGTCGCCGAACAGCGCGGTGTCACCGGCGTGGTAGATGCGAAAGCCGTTCTCCAGCTCGATGATCCAGCCGATCGCTTCGCCGCCCACATGGGTCTCGTCCTTGTCGGTGGCCGGGTTGCGCCAGACCAGCTCGGACGAATGCTCGGCGCGCACGGCCGTGATCTTGATGCCCGGCACCGGCATGACCGTACCGCCCTTGTTCATGCGCGGCAGCAGCTTGGCCGGCAGCAGCCCCAGCGTCGTCGCGGACTGGTTCAGGCCGCCTGGCGCACGGATCGGTGTGTCATGCATCAGCGCCAGCGCTGGCGCATCAGCGAAATGGTCCCAGTGTCCATGCGTAACCAGTAGCACATCGACCTTGCCGAGCTTCTCGAGCTGCTTGTACTCGGGCGGCGTCAGCGGGTTCATGCGCAGCCAGGGGTCAGTGATGATGGTCTTGCCGCCCGGCGACACGATCTTGAAGGCCGCCTGGCCCAGCCATGTGACTTCGACCTTGGCCTGTGCCGCGCTCTGTGCCGAGGCCCAGGCCGCCGCGGTGGCCAGTGTCAGAGTGAGAAGGGTCTTGAGTGCGTTCATCGCATGCCTCCTTCAGAGGATTTCAGTCAGGCCTGACATTGCCGGCCCGGATCACCTCGGCCCAACGAGGAATCTCCTTGGCGATCAGATCGCCATAGGCCTTGGGGCTGGTCGGCGTCGCGATCGCGCCTTCGGCGGCGAGCTGCTGTGCCACACCCGGGTCCTGCAGCGCCTTGTTGATCGCGGCATTCAGACGCGCCACCACGGCGGCAGGCGTGGCGGCCGGTGCGACGAAGCCATACCACTGGTCGGCCTCGAAGCCGGGGTAGCCGCTCTCTGCCACGGTGGGCACATCTGGCAGCGCGGCCAGGCGTTGCGGGCTGGAGACTGCCAGCGCCCGCAGCTTGCCCGAGCGGATATGCGTCAGCACCGTGGGCGCGCCGGTGAAAGTGGCGTCCACCTGGCCGCCGATCAGGTCATTGATCGACGGCGCCGTGCCGCGGTAGGGAATGTGCAGCATGAAGATCTGGGTCTTCAGCTTCAGGTACTCGAAACTGATGTGGGCCGCGCTGCCGTTGCCGCCCGAGGAATAGCTGAGCTTGCCGGGCCGGGCGCGGGCATAGGCCAGGAACTCCTTGAAGTTCTTCACCGGCGTATTGGCATTGACCACCAGCACATTGGGCACGCGGGCCACCCAAGCCACCGGCGTGAAGCTCTTCAGCGGGTCATATCCCAGCTTGGGATACAGCGAAGGGTTGACCGCCAGCGTGCCGATATGGCCCATCAGCAAGGTGTTGCCATCGGCCTCGGCCTTGGCCGCTTCGGTCGCCCCGAGTGAACCGCCGGCACCGGGCTTGTTATCGATCAGCAAGGCCTGGCCCTGCGACTGCGCCAGCTTGGCGCCAACGGCGCGCGCCAAGATGTCGGTGGTGCCGCCCGGCGGAAAGGGCACGATCACGCGCAGGGTCTTGCTTTGCTGGGCCCAGGCGGTGGGCAAGGCGGCGGTGCCGATTGCGGCCAGCAGCAGCTGGCGGCGCAGCGAATCCAAAGCGGGGTGGTCAGGCATCAGGGCGTCTCCAGGGGATTGCTTGTTGTTCATCGATCAGGGCCGGGTCGGGCGCGGCTCGGCGGTCTCGGGCGGCAGCGTGCCGCGCAGGCCGGCGCGCCGGGCCGCCTGCTCGACGCGCCCTGCGCGGCCGGCCCATTGCACGAACTCGCCCAGCCAGGGCAGGACTTCGGCGCGGCCCTTGGGCACGGCGATGGCCAGTGTCTCCTGGCCCCAGCGCTCATCCAGCACGCGCGCACCGGCCAGGCCATCAGCCATCTCGAACAGGATGGCCTGGTTTGTGGCGAAAGCGTCCAGGCTACCGGCGCGCAGCATCTCGGCCGCTTCCTTCAGCGAGGGCGCTGCCACCAGGCGTGCCTGCTTCAGTTGCCGGCCCAATGCAGCCTGCGAACTGCTGCCTTCGCTGACGCCGATGCGCATGCCGGGCCGGTCCATATCAGCCAGGCGCTGGATCGGGCTGGCCGGCAGCACCAGCAGGCCCAGGCCCAGGCGGACCACGGGCGGGCTGAAGTCCACCAGCGCGGCACGCGCGGCGGTGGCATTGGTGATCGTCATGTCGACCTCGCCGCGCTGCACCGCGTCCACCACCTGGGCGACGCGCTGGTAGCGCTGCAGCTGCACCGGGCGGCCGATCTGACGGGCCAGTTCCTGACCCAGCTCGAGCGTGAGGCCGCGCTCCTGTCCGTCCTGCAGCACCAGCGAGGTCGGGCTGCCGGGATAGACGCCGACGCGCAGCGTGCCGCTCGGTGCCAGGCTTTGCTGCACTGCCGCTGGCGCAGGGTTGAGCGCTTGCGCTGCCTTGTCGCCGGGTACTGCCGGTGTCGCGCAAGCGGCAAGGAGCGCGCAGCCCAGCAGCGCAGCGAGCAGGCGCCGCTGCGGGCTGAAGATCGTTGTCATCGAGGCGCCCCTCAGTCCGGCTTGATCTGCGCGGCGCGGATCAGGCGCTCGTAGCGCAGCTTCTCGCTCGCCACAAGCTCGGCAAACATCGCACGCGAGCCCGGCAGCACTTCGCCGCCGGCGGCGCTCAGGCGCTCGCGCAGCTCGGGTGTGGCCAGTGCACGCTGCACCTCCTGATGCAGGCGGGTCACCAGGGGCTCGGGCATCCTGGCCGGCCCGATCAGGCCGTACCAGACAGAGGACTCGAAGCCCGCGAAACCCGACTCGGCAATGGTTGGTACTTCGGGGAACAGCGCCGAGCGCTTGTTGCTGAACACCCCCAGCACGCGCAGCTTGCCGGCGCGCACATGGGGCAGCACCTCCAGCGCATTCACCGCCACCAGCTGGATGTGGCCCGCGACAACATCGTTCATGGCCTGGGCGCCGCCTTTGTAGGGCACATGGTTCAGCTTGATGCCGGCGGCACTTTCGAGCAGCTCGGTGGCCAGGTGCGGCGTGGCGCCGTTGCCGGGCGAGCCATAGGTGATGGTGCCCGGGCTGGCCTTGGCCTTGGCCAGCAAGGTGGCGAAGTCGGGGATCTGTGCCTGCGGATTCGCGGCCAGCACCACAGGTACCCGCCCCACCAGCGCAATTGGCGTGATGTCGCGCGCCACATCGAACGGCGCGGGTTGATACAGGCTCGGGTTGGCCGCCAGCGCATTGGCGGCCAGCATCAGCGTGTAGCCATCGGGCGCGCTGTCGATCAGCGCGCGCATCGCGATATTGGTGCCGGCGCCGGCCTTGTTCTCGACCAGAACCTGCTGGCCGAAGCTCGCAGCGATGGGCTGGGCCAGCGTGCGGGCGATCAGGTCGACCGCGCCGCCGGGGCTGTAGCCGACCATCAGCTTGACCGGACGGTTGGGATAGCCGGCGGGCGTTTGTGCAAAGCTGCTGGCGGTCAAAGTGAGCAGCAGCAAAGCCGCTGCGCGTCGGGTCAGAGCATTCATCGGGCCTTGTCTCCAGGCTTGTTGCTGAGGGCTCCGGTCGAGGCCGGGCCGTTTGGTTTGCGCGGATTCTGGCGACGATTCCAGACCCCACCTAGCGGCCCTGCCGCATAGCAGATATGCCTGCAGCGAATACTCCCAGGGCGTGCTATTCCTTCGGGTTATCACGCCATGTTCCGCGTTATCGCGGCTCGCGCTCGGCCATTCGGCGGATGAGATCCGGCGTGCCGGTAGCGCAGCGAATCAGCGCAGGAAGCTCAGCAGCCCGGGGCCGGGTGGCAGGCCAGGCGATGGCCCGCAAGGCAGACAGCCGAACACTCGGCAGTCCGCCCGACAGGAGGTGCATGAATAGAACAGATTGCCCTGGGCTTGCCAGGGCTCAGCACAGGGCGATGACCCAAGCCGCGCGGCCGTGGCCGGAGCTGCTAAAGCCCCAGCAGCGCCGGGTCGCCGCGGCCCAGGCGCACGACTTCGGCCTCGTCGCCCGTCATGTCCACCACGGTGGTGGGCTGCAGCGGGCAGGCGCCGGCGTCGACGACCACTTGCAGCAGCTTGTCATAGCGCTCTGCGATGTCGTCCGGGTCGTTGAGCGGCTCGCTTTCGCCGGGCGGAATCAGCGTGGTGGCCAGCAGCGGCTGGCCCAGCAGGGCCAGCAGATCCTGCGTCACCCGGTGATCCGGCACTCGCAGGCCGATGGTGCGGCGTGACGGGTGCGAGACGCGGCGCGGCACTTCCTTGGTGGCTTCCAGGATGAAGGTGAAGGGCCCCGGCGTGGCATTCTTGATCAGGCGGAACTGCTTGTTATCCACGCGCGCGTAGCTGGCGAGTTCGCTCAGGTCGCGGCACAGCAGGGTCAGGTGGTGCTTGTCGTCCACGCCGCGGATGCGCCGCAGATTCTCGGCCGCCGCCTTGTCGTCCAGGTGGCAGACCAGGGCGTAGCTGGAATCGGTGGGGATGGCGGCGATGCCGCCCTTGTCGAGAATCTGCGCCGCCTGCTTCAGGAAGCGGGCCTGCGGGTTGTCGGGGTGGACTTCGAAGCGCTGTGCCATGGCTGAATTGTGGCTGCATTTGCGGCCGTTTAAGCGTCGCCCAGCGGCGCTGTTGTTGTCAGTCGGCGATGGTGTCCAGCGCAACCGGCGAGGCCGCGTCGCGCTGCGCACGGCGCACGTTCAGCCAAGCCGATGCCGCGCCGCAGGCCGAGACCACGGCCATGCCCAGCCAGGCGATGCTGTCCGGCACATGGTCGAAGGCCAGCCAGCCGATGAAGGCCGCCACGCCGATCTGCACATAGACAAAAGGCATCAGCGTGCCGGTCGGTGCCATGCCCAGGGCCAGGATCAGCAGCAGGTGGCCCAGCGTGCCGAGCAGGCCGATCAGCGCCAGCAAGCCCAGCTGCCCGGCGCTGGCCGCGCGCAGCGTGCCGATCAGGTCCAGCGGCAGCAGCGCCAGCAGCGCGCTCAGCAGCAGCGCGCCGGTCAGGCCGGTGTAGAAGTGCGTGGTGTAGGGGCTCTCCAGCGCCGCCAGCTTGGCGGTCAGGATCTGGAAGCTGGCATAGGTCAGCGCACCCGCCAGCGGAAACAGCACCGCCCAGCCGAACAGGCCGCTGCCGGGCCGGATCACGATCAGCGCGCCGGCGAAGCCGCCGATCACCAGCGCCCAGCGCAGGCGCGACACGTTTTCGTGCAGCAGTAGCGCGGCCAGCAGGGTCACCAACACCGGCGTCAGCATATTGATGGCGGTGAACTCGGCCACCGGCATGTACTGCACGCCGTAGAAGCTCATCGCGCTGGTGGCCAGCAGCAGCAGGCCGCGGGCGAGCTGGAAGCGCGGATGCGCGGCCCGGAACTGACCTGTGCGGCCGCGCAGGGTCTGCAGACCGAGCCAGACCGCCATCGTCAGCGCCTGGAAGCTGTAGCGCGCCCACAGAATGATCAGCACGGGCAGGAAACCGCCGAGGTAGCGGATGCTGCTGTCCATCGAGGCGAAGCAGGCCGCCATCAGCAGGATCAGCAGGATGCCCAGCGCCGGACGCTGACCGGGCTGGACGGATGCGGGCATTGGCGCCTTGCTCAAGCGGGCTGATGCACGCGGGCCGCCAGCGCCTGCCAGACCGGCTCCAGCCGACCCGGCAAGGCCGGCAGGCGGCCCAGATCGGTGTGACTTTCTTCCGGGCTGTGGAAGTCGGATCCACGCGAGGCCAGCAGGCCGAACTCCAGCGCGGTGTCGGCGTACTTCACTGCCTCGGCGGCGGTGTGGCTGCCGGTCACCACCTCGACGCCGCGCCCGCCATGGGCGATGAACTCAGTGAACAGCGCGTATTCCTCGGTGGGCGTGAAGCCATAGCGCGCCGGGTGGGCGATCACGGCGATGCCTCCGGCTTCCCGGATCCAGCGCAGCGCATCACCCAGCCTGGCCCATTTGTGCTCGACGAAGCCCGGCTTGCCCTCAGTCAGGAAGCGGCGGAACACCTCGGGCACATCGCTGCAATGGCCGGCCTCCACCAGGAAGCGGGCGAAATGCGTGCGCGAGATCGCCTCGGGATTGCCCACATAGTGCAGCGCGCCCTCGTAGGCGCCCTTGATGCCCACCTGGGCCAGACCGGCCGCCATCTCGCGGGCGCGCAGTTCGCGGCCGCCGCGGGTGGCGCGCAGGCCGTCGATCATCTGCTGATTGCGGTGGTCGAAGCCTAGGCCGACGATGTGCACCACCTTGCCGGCGAAGGTGACCGAGATCTCGCAGCCGGTCAGATAGGCCATGCCCTGATCCAGCGCGGCTTCCAGTGCGCGCTGCTGGCCGCCGACCTCGTCGTGATCGGTCAAGGCCCAGAGTTCCACACCATTGGCCTTGGCGCGCATCGCCAGGGCCTCGGGCGCCATCGTGCCGTCCGAGACGGTGGAGTGGCAGTGCAGGTCAGCGTTGGTGCAGATGTCGAGGTTCACGCCGTGATTCTAGGCGGCAGCCTCCACCCCCAGGGCGCCAAGGGCTGCTGGCGCCCGGGTCGCGTCGGGTGGCTGGCGGCGCTCGACAAAGAAGCGGCTCGGGCCGCTGTCGCTCTTGGCGATGCGCTTGGGCTCGGCCAGCGCAGCCGAGATCTGGTGTGCACCTTCGAACTGGCCGGCACGCGCACACAGCACGCCGGCGCTGAGCGTTGGCAGTGGCGTGAACAAGGCCTGGTTCTGGCGGTTCAGCGTGACGTAGCCGCCGCTGCGAATGTGCTCGGGGCTGAAGAAGCTGCGCACGCCAGCGTCGAAGGCCGCGCAGATGGCCTGCAGGCGCTTCGGCCAGTCGGCGGAGCCCAGCACCATCAGGAAGTCGTCGCCGCCGATGTGGCCGACGAAGTCCAGCTGCGGGTCGGCCGCCTCAGTCAGCGTCTGCGCGGTGAACTTGATCAGCTCGTCGCCCCGGTGGTAGCCGTAGATGTCGTTGAAGGGCTTGAAGTTGTCGAGGTCCCATGCCGCGACCACGAAGCTCTGCCCCTCCGCCACCAGGGTGTCGAGGTGATGGTCGATCGGCACGTTACCGGGCAGCTGGGTCAGCGGATTGGCATAGCGGGCGCTGCAGACCTGCAGGTCGGAGACCGCCTTCAGCAGGTCCGAGGTGCGGCCCGAGCCGAAGTACTCGCCGTCGCGGGTGACGATGAAGCCGTCCACCATCAGCCGGTCGTCCAGATTGGCAATGGCTTCGCTCATCTCGCGCAGGCTGGTCGAGACATCAAACACCAGGGCCTGCCGGTCCAGCAGTTCCACACAGCTGCGGCGGGCCTGGATCTCGCGGAAGAAGCGCTCGCTGCTGCGCTTGAGCACCTGCAGCGAACGCAGGATGCCGATCGGGCGCTTGGCGGCGTCCAGCACCGGCATGGCGTAGAGCTGCTCGTTGGAGGTGAACATGTCGACCACGGCCTGCGCCTTGACGTCGGCCGTCACCGTCGGACCGCGCCGGGCCAGCTGCGCCGCCGTGGTGATTGCCACTGGTGGCTGGAAGGCCTGATTGGCGCGGCGGGGCTGCGCTTCATCGCACAGCAGCGCGCTGATCTCGGGGCGAAGGTGGGAGCGCGGTACCGGCGCCGGCCGCGCCAGCAGATAGCCCTGGCAGATCGTCACGCCCAGGCGCTTCAGCACGTGCAGGTCGCTGTGCTGCTCCAGGCCTTCGGCGATCACGCTGCAGCCGCTGGAGGCGGCCATCTCCAGGATGGAACGCACGAACTGCTGCTTCAGTGGCTCCTGCGCGATGCCGTCGATGAAGTGGCGGTCGATCTTGACGTAGTCGGGCCGGATGTCCATCCAGCGCTTCAGGCTGGCGAAGCCTTCGCCGAGATCGTCCAGCGCGACGACGAAGCCATGGCGGCGCAGCCCCAGCAAGGTCTGGCTCAGGCGTTCGGGCTGCAGGATGGGGCGGGTCTCGGTGATCTCGATCACCACGCGCGACGGCGGCATGTCCAGCGCGGCGAATTCGGCCGCGATCTGGTCGGTGCGGCCCTCGGCGGCCAGCAGGGTGTCGGCGGTCAGATTTAGGAAGAGCTGTCCCGGCAGGCAGAGCTCGCGAAAGCGGCGCAGCGCGCTGCGCACGACCAGGCGCTCCAGCTCGACCAGGCGCCCGGCCAGCGCCGCGGTCTCGAACAGCACCAGCGGCGAGTGCAGCGCGGAATCCGCCGGGCCGCGCGTCAAGGCCTCGTAGCCGAGGATGCTGGCGCGTTCGATGTCGACCAGCGGCTGGAAGTGGATGTCGAACTCGGCGCGGCTGATCAGAGCATCGAGCCGGTCGAACAGAGGGGCAGCGTTGTGCGCAAGTTGGGGAGCCATCGGGTGTGCGGCGCAGGGGCGCCGGCGACGAGCGCAGTTCGCTCCGGCACGATTCTTGGCAGCGAAGATGTCAGCCCCGTTACAGCAGCCGGCTCTCGCTGGCCCGCCGTGACATCAGTCACGATCCCGCTTCGGCCAGCGCTTCCACCACCATCTGCACCCGCTGCTGGCCCTGGTATTCGTCCAGGCTCAGGCGGTAGGCCAGGCGCGCGGTGTCGGGCAGCGGATCGATATGACCGAACCAGATCGCGTCGCGCTGCAGCCCGCCCGGTGCCTTCAGGCGCAGCTTCAGATGACGCTCGCCGACGATGCGCTGCGACAGCACCTGCACCTCGTCACAGAACAGCGGCGCCTCGAAGGCCTGGCCCCAGACCTGGGACTCCAGCTCGGCCACGGCGGCCGGCGTGAAAGCCTCGGGCGGCAGCGGGCCGTCGGTGCGCAGCGTGCGCGTGAGCGTGGCCTCGTCGAGCCATTCGCCGGCCACCTGCTGCAGCGCGGCGTTGAAGCGCTCGAAGCCGTCGTCGGCCAGCGTGCAGCCGGCTGCCATCGCGTGGCCACCAAACTTCTTCAGCAGATCGGGGTGGCGCTTGGACACCAGGTCCAGTGCATCGCGCAGATGAAAGCCGTTGATGGAGCGGCCCGAGCCCTTCAGCTGCCCGTCCGCGCCGCGCGCGAACACAAAGGTCGGCCGGTGCAGCCGGTCTTTCAGCCGCGACGCGACGATGCCGACCACGCCTTCGTGGAACTCGGGCTCGTACAGCGCCAGTGCCGGCGGCGGGTCGCCGCCCAGCGCGGGATCGCTGAGCAGTTGATCGAGCTTGAACTCGGCCTGCTCGCGCATGCCGGCCTCGATCTCGCGGCGCTCGCGGTTGATGGCATCGAGCTGGCGCGCCAGCTCCAGCGCGCGCGTGCTGTCATCGGTGGTCAGGCATTCGATGCCCAGCGTCATGTCGGACAGCCGTCCGGCGGCGTTGACGCGTGGCCCCAGTGCAAAGCCCAGGTCAAAGCCCGTGGCGCGCGTGGCATCGCGGCCGGCAGCGCTGAACAGCGCCGCCACACCAGGCTGCATGCGGCCGGCGCGCATGCGACGCAGGCCTTGCGCCACCAGGCGCCGGTTGTTGGCGTCGAGCTTGACGACGTCGGCCACGGTGCCGAGCGCGACCAGGTCCAGCAGGGCATCCAGCCTGGGCTGCGTGGCGGCATCGAAGACGCCGCGCCGGCGCAGCTCGCCGCGCAGGGCCAGCAGCACGTAGAAGGCCACGCCGACGCCGGCCAGGTTCTTGCTGGCGAACTTGCAGCCGGGCTGGCTGGGGTTGACCAGGGCATCCGCCGCAGGCAGCTCGATGCGTTCATCCACCAGCGCGGGCAGGTGGTGGTCGGTCACCAGCACCTGCAGGCCGAGGGCCTTGGCATGAGCCACGCCCGCCAGGCTGGCAATGCCGTTGTCCACCGTCACCAGCAGCGCGGGCTGCTGGGGCAGCGCCAGGTCGACGATCGCGGGTGTCAGGCCGTAGCCATGCACCGCGCGGTCGGGCACCACATAGTCCACGCTGCCAGGTTTTGCTCCCAGCATGCGCAGACCGCGCAGCATTACCGCGCAGGCGGTGGCGCCGTCGCAGTCGTAGTCGGCCACGATGCAGATGCGCGCGCCGCGCTGCAGCGTGTCGGCCAGCAGCGTGGCCGCCGCATCTATGCCTTTCAGCCCTTCTGGCGGTAGCAGCCGTGCCAGGCTGTCGTCAAGCTCATCGGCACTGCGTACGCCGCGGGCCGCGAACAGGCGCGCCAGCAGCGGGGACAGGCCGGCCTGCTCCAGCGCCCAGACGGCGCGCGGCGGGGCATCGCGGGTGATCAGTTGCGGGTGGGGCTGGCTCATAGGGCTGCCAATGTGCTGGCGATGTCGGCACGCGGCGCGCTCAGACGCTGCCACAGGCGCGCCAGGCCGCTGCGCGGGCGGCTTTCCCAGCGCTGTGCGCTGCGCTCGCCGCACAGGGTCAGTGCCACCGGCGTGCCGGCCTGATGGGCGTCCAGCAGCGCCCGCACCGGCCCGGCGTCCAGCGCCTGCCAGGCTTCGCGCCAGGTGGCCCAGTCCTGCGTCAGCAGCGGTTCGCGCAGGCGGCTGTCCAGCTGCAGCGCCACGTCCGGCTGGCGCGGCAGCGCCTGGCCGCAGCCGGAAATCCACACCGAGTTCAGCGCCAGCGCGCCTCGTGCCTCACGCTGCTCGTTCAGCGGCAGACGGTGCAGCAGCATCTGCAACTCGTTCTGCAGGCGGCGCAGCAGGCGGGTTTCGGGCATCCACGGGTCGACATTGCGGTTGATGACGCGGTCCAGGCTGGCGCTGGTCTGGCCGGCCAGATCCGGATGGGCGACATACCAGCGGGTGGCGGCGCCCCAGGTAAAACGCCAGCCTTCCTCGGCCGGGAACAGCGGCGCCAGCGCGTCCA
>PNNH01000053.1 GCA_013824165.1 Methylibium sp.
CGTCGGCCAGCAACGCGAACAGGTCCTTCAGCAGGCCAGTGGCGATGCCGGCGCTCAGCTGGAGGATGAGCTCGTGAAGCATCGGCAGGCCATGCGTCAGGATGCCGCCGCCCACCAGGAACATCGCCGCGGTGCCGAGCACTGAAAGCGCCTTCATCAACCAGGGTGCAGCCGCCAGAACGGCGCGGCCGATGCGCTGCTGCAGCGCGCTGCGCTGGCGGCTCAAGTACAGGCCCAGGTCGTCGAGCTTGACGATGCCGGCGACGAAGCCGTAGACGCCGACCGTCATCACCAGGGCCATGCCGGACAGCACGATAAGGCGGGTCGTAAAGTTGCTGTCGGCCACGGTGCCCAAGGTGATCGCAATGATCTCGGCCGACAGGATGAAGTCGGTGCGCACGGCGCCGCGGATCTTGTCGCGCTCGAAGGCCACCAGATCGACCGCCGGGTCCGCAACGGCCTGGCTCAGCGCCTGGCGCTCAGCTTCGATCTGCTCGGCGCGATGCAGGAATTTGTGCGCCAGCTTTTCGAAGCCCTCGAAGCACAGGAAGGCGCCGCCCAGCATCAGCAGCGGCGTGATGGCCCAGGGTGCGAAGGCGCTGATCAGCAGCGCCGCTGGAACCAGGATGGCCTTGTTCAGCAGCGAGCCCTTGGCGACCGCCCAGACGACGGGCAACTCCCGATCGGCACTGACCCCGCTGACCTGCTGGGCATTGAGGGCCAGGTCGTCGCCCAGCACCCCGCTGGTCTTCTTGGCGGCGACTTTGCTGAGCACAGCGACATCGTCCAGCACCGTGGTGATGTCGTCGAGCAGGGCAAGCAGGCTGGAGGCCATAGGCGGAGTTTCATCTGGAGTTGTGCGAGATCGGTTTGTACCTCATGAACAGGACGCGGCCGCTTGGGGTCAGTCCTTGCCATTCGGGCCGCGATCGCCTAACTTTTTGCATGGCCAGACCCCCACGCATCGAATTCGCAGGCGCCGTCTACCATGTGGCGTCCCAGTCGCCGCTGGGCAGTCGCGTGTTCGTCGACGACATTGACCGGGCGCTGATGCTTGATTTGCTGAGCCGGGCGCTGCGACGCTTCGATGCCCAGGCCTTGGCCTTCAGCCTGGCGAACGATCACTACCAGTTGCTGCTGTTCACGCGCCAGGCCAATCTGTCGCGCCTGATGCGCCACCTCAACGGTGTCTATACCCAGGCGTTCAACCGTCGCCATGGCCGTCGTGGTGCGGTGTTCCAGGGGCGCTTCAAGGCGACCCTTGTCGACCGCGAGAACCTGCTGCTGGATGCCTGCCGCTATGTGGATCTCAGCGCGCAGCGCTTGAGGCTGGTGCGTCGTGGCGCGGATTGGCCATGGCACAGCCAGGGCGCCCACATCGGTGCGTCTGAGGCGCCGCCTTGGCTTGATGTGGACGGGCTGCTCAGCCATCTGCTGAGCAGAGAGTTGCGCAGCGCGGCCGACCGCCGCCGGGCGGCTGACCGCTATGCACGGCTCCTGGCGGCTGAGCCGGATCTGGACATCTGGGCGCATCTGCGCCATCAGATATTTCTGGGTGACGAAGCCTTTGCGGCCCGCATGTTGGCCCAGGGCGGCGCGCCTGCGCCACGGCAGCGTCCCCCTGGAACGAGCCTGGCGAGCTGGCGGCGCGAGGACCGCTCGCGCAGCGAGGCGCTGTATCTGGCTCACACGCAAGGCGGTGTCACGATGACGGCGCTGGCCAGGGAGCTGGGCCTGTCGGTCTCGCGTGTGAGCCGTATGATCGCCAGCCATGAGCATCGCCCGCCTGCCTGAGTGCCGGTCTTGGCGCCAGCGCCGTTCCGGCCTGGCGCTTTCGCTTTTGCTGCTGGCACTTGCGGCGTCGCCGCTGCGGGCACAGCAGCAAGCCTATGTTGGCCCCTTGTTCGACGCGCACCTGCACTACAACGAGGAAGCCCAGCAGCCGCACCCCTTGGCCGATGTGCTGGGCCGCATGCAGCGCAGCGGTGTGCGCGCCATCGTTGCCAACAGCCGGCCCAACGACGGCACGCAGACTTTGGCCGCGGCGCGCGAGGCCACGGCGGCGGCCGGTGTGCGCGTCGTGCCCTTCATTCGCCTGTATCGCAACCGGGCCGACTACAACAGCTGGTTTGCCGATCCGAGCATCTACCAAATGGTGCTGGATGAACTCAAGCGCGGCACGCCAGCCGGCCCCTATCGCGGCATCGGCGAGTTCCATCTCTACGACAGCGCCAACGCGGACGGGCCGGTGGCGCGCCAGCTGATGCAGCTGGCGGCTGAAAGGGGCCTGGTGGTGCTGGCCCATGTCGACGATGTGGCGATCGACAAGCTGATGACGCATGCGCCGCAGGCGCGCCTGGTCTGGGCACACACCGGCATTGGCGGCACGCCGGTGGAGCGGGTGCGCGCTCTGCTGCAGCGTTATCCTGCGCTGATGGGCGAGTTGTCCTACCGGCCTGGCCTGACCGACGGCAGTGGTCGCCTGAGCGCTGACTGGCGTGCGCTGCTGATGCAGCACAGCACGCGCTTCATGATCGGCTCTGACACCTGGGTCAATCAGCGCTGGCAGTACTACGAGGGCCTGATGCAGGAAGCGCGCGCGTGGCTGGGCGATCTGCCGCCTGAGCAGGCGCGACGCATTGCCTGGGGCAATGGGGCGGCGCTGTTCGGCGTCGAGTGAGGCCGCTATCCCCAGCGGCTGTGGATAAGCAGGTGCGCAAGCTTGCGACAGATGCGCCAAGTGCCTGTCAGCATTGGGAAATGGCTGGCTTGCCTGAAAAACAGGCAACAGGACGGGCGCTCAACGCTTTTCAGCCAGGGCCTTGAGCCTGGCCAGCCCGGCCTCGAAGTCCGGCCCGACCATGCGGTCGCTGAACAACGCCAGCCAGCGGAACAGCGGGTTGGCGCCCATGTCTCCATCCATACTCCAGACCACTTCGGTTCCTTGGCCGCTGGGTTTCATGCGCAACTCGCCCTTCGAGGTGGTGCCGAAATCGGGGAAGTACAGGTCGTAAGCTAGCAACTGGCCAGGTTCTGCAGCGGTGAAGCTCATCTTGCCGTCACCTTCGCTGGCGCTCTTCCAGGCCCAGGCCGCCCCAGCGCCCGACTCCGGCCCGCTGTATTCGATCTGCATGGCGGGATCGCGTTGGTTCCAGACACTCCACAGCTTCCAGTGCCGGGGATTGGCCACCAGCGCGTAGACCTGCTCGGCAGGGGCCTGGATTTGCACCGTGCGGGTGACGCTGAACTTTGGCGATAGCAGCAAGCCGCCGAGCGCCAGAAGCAGCGCCAGCGCCACCACGGCGCCAGTCGCAATCTTGAGAATTTTCATGGGAACGCTCCGATGTCATGAGCGTCCAGCATGCCTGTGCAGGTGCGATGACACAATGCGCCAAACCCACCCAGAGTTCCCGAAACATGCTGACCGAGTCACAGAAGCAGGCCTATGCCGAGCAAGGTTTCCTGGTGTTGCCAGGCTTCAAGAAGGCCGACGCCATCGCTGCGCTGCGGGCGCGTGCCGAAGCGATGGTTGAGGCCTTCGACCCCGGCGAGCAGCGCTCGATCTTTTCTACCCAGGAGCAGGACCGCAAGGTCGACGACTACTTCCTCGACTCCGGCGACAAGATGCGCTGCTTCTTCGAGGAGGAAGCCTTCGATGAGCGTGGCGCGCTGCGCCAGGGCAAAGCCTTGTCGATCAACAAGATTGGCCATGCGATGCATGCGCAGGACCCGGTGTTCCGTGCCTTCTCCAGCGGGCCTGAGCTGGCGGCGCTGGCGCGTGACGTGGGCCTGGAGCATCCGCAGGTCTGGCAGTCGATGTACATCTTCAAGCAACCCGGCATCGGCGGCGAGGTTCGCTGGCACCAGGACGCCAGCTTCTTCGAGACCGACCCGATCACGGTGACGACCTTCTGGTTTGCGCTGGAAGACGCCACGCGCGACAACGGCTGCCTGTGGGCTGAGCCTGGTGGACACCGCGGCGCGCGTGGCGTGCTGCGCGAGCGCTTTGTGCGGGAAAGCCGGCGGGCCTGGATGGAGACGTTGGACGACACGCCCTGGCCCAGCACGACCGAGCTGGCGGTGCCGCTGGAGGTGGAGGCGGGGGCTTTGGTGCTGTTCCACGGCCTGCTGCCGCATTACAGCGCGGCCAACCGTTCGGCTAAGTCACGCCACGCTTATACGCTGCACGTGACGGATGCGAGCAGCCGCTATTCGGCGCGCAACTGGCTGCAGTACGGCGCTGACCAGGCGATACCTAGTTTCTGAAATCAGTGCAGCAGCGCCGCCACCGGTGCTGGCGTCTGGATTTCGACCATGCCTTCGTCCTCGCGCTCGGCCCAGGCCTGCTGGCTGAGTTCGCGCGCGGCTTCGAGCTGCTGGCAGAGCTCGAACACGCCCAGGCCATCGGCCTCACCCTGAGCGGGCGGCGTGGGCGCCGCGGCCACTTCGGCCGGCAAGTCCGCCAAGGCGCCGAGCAATTCGAACAGCAGTTCCAGACCCGGTTCGTCGGGGGTCAGCTGGCGCGCGGCGCCCAGGCTGCGGCACAGATACCAGCAGGCGCTGGCCGCGTCCTCGCAGCGGGCGTGGTAAAGCGCCAGCTGCTCCAGCGCAGCCGCACGCTCGGCCTCGGTAGGGGGCGACGCCATGGGCTCCGCTGCCGGCCAGGCGCTGTCAGGCGTCACCGCTTCGGGCCCTTGAAACAACTCGGGTGTCTTGGTCGCCATCTGGTGCTTTCAACAACAATCGAAACCTCAGGCGCATGCTAGAGATCGCCACCGTCCGGCGCAGTCCCCTGTTCAGGGAGCCTGCCGCGCCGATTCGGCCCGCGCTGTGAATTATTCCCGATCTGCCCCGGCTTGCCGAGCTTTCAGCGCTTCTTGGCCGGGCGGGTCCAGCCGCTGATGCTCACCTGTTTGCCGCGCGCCACAGCCAGTTCCCCGGCCGCGACCGGTTTGGTGATGGTCGAGCCGCCGCCAATCGTCGCGCCGGCACCAATCTCGACCGGCGCCACCAGCACGCAATTGGAGCCCACATGCACGTCGGCACCGATCACGGTGCGGTGCTTGTTGGCACCGTCGTAGTTGGCGGTGATCGAACCGGCGCCATAGTTGACGCGCTCGCCCACGGTGGCGTCACCCAGATAGGCTAGATGGTTGGCCTTGGCGCCCTTGGCAAGCGTTGAGTTCTTCACTTCGACGAAGTTGCCGATGTGCACTTCGGCGCCCAGCTGAGCGCCGGGGCGCAGGCGCGCGAACGGGCCGATCAACGCGCCTTCGCCGACGCTGACGCCGAGCGACTCGCCGTCGATATGGGTGAACTCGTGGATGCACGCACCGGCGGCGATGCGCGCGTTGCGGATCACGCAGTTGGCGCCAATGCGCACATCGTTGCCCAGCTCGACACGGCCCTCGAAGATGCAGTTGACGTCGATCTCGACGTCTTGCCCACAGACCAGATCGCCGCGCAGGTCGAATCGGGCCGGGTCAGCCAGGCGCACGCCGGCTTCCATTAGCGCATCAGCCTGCTGGCGCTGGAAGCGACGCTCCAGGTCGGCCAACTGCATCGGGCTGTTGACGCCCAGCACCTCGGTCTCGTCCGCGGTCTTCACGCCCAGCACCGGCAGGCCTTCGGCCACCGCCATTGCGACGATGTCCGTCAGGTAGAACTCGCCCTGAGCATTGTTGTTGTTCAGTGCCATGACCCAGCGCTTGAGTTGCGCGGTGGGCACGGCCATTACGCCGGTGTAGCACTCGCGAATCTGCCGCTGCTCGGCGCTGGCGTCCTTGTGCTCGACGATGGCCTTGACGGCCTCGCCCTCGCGCACGATGCGGCCATAGCCCGTGGGGTCGCTGTAGTCGATGGTCAGCAGCACCAGCTTCTCGCCGGCACAGCCCTCGACCAGCCGCCGCGTGGTTTCGGCGGTGATCAGGGGCGTGTCGCCGCTGAGGATCAAGGTGGTGCCCGAGGCGGGCAGCAGCGGCACCGTCTGCTGGATCGCATGGCCAGTGCCCAGTTGAGGCATCTGGCGCACGAAATCAGCAGCGCTGGCGGCCATCGCGGACTCGACCTGTTCAGCGCCATGGCCGGTGATGATGATGCGCTGGGCCGCCTGCAGAGGCGCGGTGCGGTCCAGCACATGCTGCAGCAGCGCCCGTCCAGCCAGCTTTTGCAGCACCTTGGGCAGGGCTGACTTCATGCGGGTGCCCTTGCCCGCGGCCATGATGACGATGTTCAGCGCCATAGCGTTTGTTGTCGCGACGTCGGTTGAGAAGCCGCGATTATCAGCGCGCGCTGGCAAGGGTTGTTTGAGCCCGCTCAGCGGCTGCGCTGCACGCTCACATCGTGGGCATCAGGGCGAGTCTTCGGGAAGTCGCTCAGCGCGGCCTCGAACAGCGCGCCGACCAGCTCGGCGTCACCGCGCGACAGTCCGTCATTGCTGGCGCGGGCTTCATACAGCGGCTCGCTGCTGACACGATCACGCAGCAGCAGGGCCACCTCGCGGTCATAGCGGCGTTCACTCTCGAAGCCGAAGGGCGGGCTCAGCCGGCCGTAGCGCCAGTGGTAGATGCTGCCGTGCCAGCGCCACCACAGCGGGTCGTCCCAGGGCGCGCGGTCCTGCGCGCTGATGCGCACGCCGACCGACACGATGATGTCCGCCGTCTTGGCATCGGCTGCGGGCTTGAAGCCTGCTTTCTCCAGCGCGAGGCGGGCCTGGGCCTCGATCTGCTCCTGGCGACCCTGGTCCTGTCTCTGCTGCTGCGAGGGCAGGCGCTCGAAGGCGTAGCTGCCCGGCGCGCGGCCTGCCGGCCAGTTGCCGAAGCTGCGCACCTCGGCGCTGATGGTGTAGATGCCGCTGCAAGCGCTCAGGCTGGCCAGCGCCACGGCGCTCAGGCTGAGAAGGGCAAGACGTCGTTTCATTTTGGGCCTCCTTGGAGACCCTATTCTGTACCCAGCTCGCCTGTCCCTTGCAAAGCAGGGGGCTCAGCCGTTCTGCCTCGCCGGGCGGCCTTCGCCAGCCACACGGCCCTTCCGGGTCGCGTGCGCGGGCTCAGTCAACGTCGCGGTGGAGGCGGATGACGGACTTGGCGGTTGAGGGCGTACTGCCGCAGTCCTCGGCTTCGTCGAAGGCGATGTCGCCATCCGGCTCGGGCTGGCCGCTGGCCTTGATGGTGGTGAAGGGGAATAGATCGCGGTCCATCATGTGCGAGGGCACGATATTGCTCATCGCGGTGAACATGTTCTCGACCCGGCCCGGGTATTTCTTGTCCCACTCGCGGATCATGGCCTTGACCTGCACGCGCTGCAGGTTCTCCTGGCTACCGCACAGGTTGCAAGGAATGATCGGGAACTCGCGGTGCGCAGCCCAGCGCACCAGATCGTCTTCGGCCACATAGGCCAGCGGGCGGATGACGACGTTCTTGCCGTCATCGCTGACCAGCTTGGGCGGCATGCCCTTCATGCGGCTGCCGAAGAACATGTTCAGCAGCAGAGTGACGACGATGTCGTCACGGTGGTGACCCAGCGCGATCTTGGTGGCGCCTAGTTCACCAGCCACGCGGTAGAGGATGCCGCGGCGCAGGCGCGAGCACAGCGAACAGGTGGTCTTGCCCTCGGGTACCAGCTTCTTGACGATCGAGTAGGTGTCCTGGTTCTCGATGTGGAAGTCCACGCCGACGCTCTTCAGGTAGGCCGGCAGCACTTCCTCGGGGAAGCCCGGCTGCTTCTGATCGAGGTTGACCGCGACGATGTCGAACTTGATCGGTGCGCGCTGCTTCAGGTTGATCAGGATGTCCAGCAGCGAATAGCTGTCCTTGCCGCCCGACAGGCAGACCATCACCTTGTCGCCGTCCTCGATCATGTTGAAGTCGCTGATGGCCTGGCCGACCTGGCGATGCAGGCGCTTGGAGAGCTTGTTGATCTCGTGCGCCGCCTTTTTTTCTGCGGCCTTGAGCTCAGCGGCCTGGTCAGCGGCGTGCTCGGCAGTTTCGGGGGGCAGGGTATCGGTCGTCGTCATGGCGTGTTCACCTCGGGTTCACCATTGGCCGCATTCGGCGCTGATGGCGACTTGGCAGTCGGGAAAGATTTCAAGCTTGGTCACCTTGATGCGCACGCCGGCCACGCCGCTGAGCTTCATCAGCCGCGTGCAGAGCTTGCCCAGCAGGGCTTCGAGAAGATCGGTGTGTTCGGCGGTGCACTCGTCGATGATGATCTGGCGCACGCGGCGGTAGTCCAGCACATGGCCGATGTCGGCATCGCGCGAGACGATGGTCTGCGCGCCCAGATTCACCTCTGCATCCACCTGGATGGGCTGCGGGCCTTCGCGTTCGAAGTCCAGCACGCCCAGGTTGGCGCCGAAGCGCAGGCCGCTGATGTGGATGATCTGTCGGTTGTTGCGGCGCAGGGCCGGCGTGGGCTGGCCTTCTTTGGCCGGCCTCAGGAAGGATTCGATCTGCTTGGCGGCCACCACGCCGTCGCCGAGAGCGGTCTGTACGCAGGGGTGCTGGCGGCTGCTGGCGTCGCCGGCGACGAACAGGCCCAGTGGCGCGAAGCGCGGCTCGTCGCGCCAGGGATGCGAGGGAGCGGTGATGCCGGCCCGTTGCAGCGCATCACCCACCAGCAGCCAGGCCGAAGGTTCGGGCACGTAGCCGAGGAGCGCAGCGACATGGTCGTAGCGCTCCTCGCCGAAATCCTTGGAGCTGACGACGATCTGCGCGCCGTCGACGCGCAGCGCGGTCGGCATCGGGCAGTGCGGCCTTTGCACGATGGCCGCGCCTTCTGCGCTCAGGCGCTCCTGTAGCGCCTGCTGCGCACGCCAGTCGCTGCGCGACCACAGCGTCACTTGGTGGCCGCGAGCATGCAGATAGAGCGCGTTCTCCATCGCGTTGTCGCCGCCGCCCAGCAGCAGCACGCGGCCGGGTGCCAGATCGGCGCGGCCTTGGGTCAAGCTCAGCGCATCCATCACCGGCGAGCCGCTGGGTCCGCCAGGGAAGAACGGCTCGGGCCGCAGCGGCGTCAGTCCGGTGGCCAGCAGCAGGGCACGGGCGCCCAGGCGCTGGCCATCGTCGAGCTGCAGCTGCCAGCCGGCGGCTGACCAATCGATGTGGCTGGCGCTGCGGCCCAACAGCCGCTGCACGCCTGCCAACTGCTCGGTATGGCGTGCGAAGTGCTCACCCATTGATGCCAGACTCTGCCCCGGCGCACCCAGCAGCCAGTCCTGCTCGAAGCCGAAGTCCCGCAGGCTGTGGCACAACTGCGGGGCCCTCTCGATGATCGCCGTGCGCAGGCCCAGCTGGCTCAGCCACGATGCGGCGCTGCAGCCGGCCGGGCCGCCGCCGATGATCAGCACGTCATGCAAGGCTGGCGACGTCATCAGGCGCTTTCCAGTCGCGAACGGGCTTGCAGCCCGCTGTCGCGCAGCTCGTTGTAGATCACGCCGACGGCAATGGCCAGGTCTTCGGCGAAGTAGCGCTTCAGATAGGGCGAGGCCAGGAAATGCTCCTGCATCTTCTGGCGCAGCGAGAACTGCAGCCGCAGCCGCTCTTCGCCTTCTGGATGGATGCCGATGCGGATGGCATAGCCTTCCTCGATCGCACCCTGCAGGCTGCCGTGGAAGCGCCTGAGCAGCGGGTGCTCCTGAATGCGGTGCAGATTGCTGCGGTCGACGAACTCGGCGCCGGCTTGTGGCGGCTGGCCCAGTGCACGGACGTTGATGAGCAGCTCGGCAACCAGCTCGATATTGAAGACATTCATCTTCACATCGACGCGCGCGGCTTCGGCGCAGCCGTCGGCCCAGTCCAGCTTGTAGCTCACATAAGAGCGTCCGCCGGCACTGCGCACCAGGTCGGCCCGGCTGAATGGGTAGCCGTTGCGGGCATGGTCGCGGCAGGCCAGTTGCAGGCGGTCCTGTACGGTGCGCTCCAGGAAGCGCGCCACCAGTTCATCGATCTGCCGGGTCGAAGTGCGACGGATGCCGATGGCGGCTGCCACCGCGAACAGCATCGGCAGCAGCACCACCAGCATCTGGCCGGCCGGGCCTTGCAGGCTTTCCGGGCCTTTGAGCAGCAGACCGATCGCTGCGGCCATCGCCAGCAGCACGAACAGGCTCAGCCCCACGATCGCCGCGACCGGCAGGGTCACGATGATGTCGTGCAGGCCGCTGCTGCGCGGCGAAGAGGCTTCGGGTTTGCTGTCCATGGGGTGGCAGAGAAGAGAGCTCGCGATTATCCCTGGCCGGGCTTTGGCGGCTCCGGCGTGCTCGCAAAGGGCGGATTGTCCCAGGGTGGAACTCGGGCCGCCTCGGGGATACTTGCGCGCCGGCGCCCAGCCTCCTGCCAAGAGAGGCCGTCGCCGGGAGTAATGGTTTGATGAGTCCAGGGAGGATCAGCGAAGATGAACATCACGATCAGAGCACGCGCTCGGCGTGTCTGGATGATGGCCTGCGTGCTGCAGGCTGCAATGGGTTTGACGGCGGCGCTCGGCGGCGCAGCCAGTGTGGCGGCGCCA
Source organism: Methylibium sp. (assembly GCA_013824165.1). Taxonomy (GTDB): domain Bacteria; phylum Pseudomonadota; class Gammaproteobacteria; order Burkholderiales; family Burkholderiaceae_C; genus JACDQM01. The sequence goes on from PNNH01000053.1 coordinate 10,504, forward strand.
GCGGGCGAGCCAGCGCCAGTGGCTGCCTATGTCAGTCCGCCAGATTTCACCCAGGTGACGATTTCGCCGGATGGGCGCTACCTGGCTGCGCTGTCGCCGCTTAAGGGTAAGCGCAACTTGATGGTGCTGGACCTTGCGACCAACAAGGCGAGGGCTGTCACCGCGATGAGCGTCTACGACGTGGTGAGCTACAACTGGGTGGGCTCCGAGTTCCTGGTCTTCACGCTGGGCACGCTGGACAGCCCGACCGGCGTGTTCCTGGGCGATGGTGGGGGCCTGTTCGCGGTGCGTGCGGACGGCAGCGGCTACCGCAAGCTCAACGGCACCGTGGCCGAACAGGCGAGCGAAGGCCAGATCGGCTACCGGGATCTGACTTACTACGGCACGGTGCCGGGCTCGAGCACGCAGATCATTGCCGGCGGCGCCCAGCGCACCTGGCGCGAAGACATCTACCGCGTCGACCTGATCAGCGGCCGGCGCGAGCTGCTGACCATGGACAAGCCGGGCCATGTGGCCCGCTGGGTGCTGGACCGCGATCTGGTGCCCCGTCTGGCTGTGGTACACGACAAGGAGGATGTGTCCGAACGCGAGCTGGTCACGTCGGTGCTGATCCGCGACAGCCTTGACGGGCCGTGGCGAGAGATCGCGCGCTTCGATTTCGAACAGCGCAAGCGCGGCTGGACGCCGGTGGGCTTTGCCCCGGACAAGCGCAACCTCATCGTGCGCAGCAGCGCGGGTCGACGCACGCCGGCTTACTTCTTCTTCGACGTCGAGACCAAGCAGGTCGGCGAGATGCTGGTGGGGCATCCGCGCTTTGACGTCAGTGAGGCACGCCTGCTGCGCGATCCCAACTCGCGCGAACTGGTGGGCGTGAGTATCAATGCCGACCAGCTGCAGGTCAGCTACTTCGACCCGGACTACGCGGCGCTGCACAAGGCGATGCAGGGCGTGTTCAAGGATCAGGTCGTCACGTTGCAGCGCAGCAGCACGAGCCGCGTGCTGGTGACGGCGCAAAGCGATCGCCATCCGGCCAGCTATCACCTCTATGACGAGCAGGAGAAGACACTCAAGCCCTTGCTGAAGTCGCGCCGCGCGCTGGACGAGCGGCATTTGGTGGCGATGCGCGCCTTTCTGCTGAAGACTCGCGATGGCCTGGAGATCCCGTCCTTCTACTTTTTGCCGCAGAACTACCAGCCGGGGCAGAAGCTGCCGACGGTGGTGCATGTGCACGGCGGCCCGCATGTCAGGGCCGATGTCTGGGGCGCGCTGTCGGGCTATGGCGTGATCGAGGCGCAGCTGCTGGCCTCGCGTGGCTATGCCGTGGTGCTACCCAATTTCCGCGTGACGCCGGGACTCGGTGGCCGCATCTTTGACGCCGGCTTCGGCGAGATCGGCCGCAAGATGTCGGACGATCATGAGGACGCTGCGCGCTGGGCCATCGAGCAGGGCTTCGCTGATGCAGGACGGATTTGCATCAGCGGTGCCAGCTATGGCGGCTATGCCACCTTGTGGGCCTCGATCCGCTCGGCTGACACCTTCAAGTGCGGCATCGCGGGTCTGGTGGTCAGCGACATGCAGCGGCAGCTGCTGTCGACGCAGACGGACTTTCATCGCAGCAAGTCGGCAGTGGAGTTCTGGAAGCGCATGCTGGGCGTGAAGGGCGATGAATGGGCGCCTGCCCACGAGGTGTCGCCAGCCCGCCATGCCGAGCGCTCGGCCATTCCGCTATTCATCTATGCCGGCGCAGCGGACAGACGCACGCCCCTGGAGCAGACCGACCTGATGGTGTCGGCGCTGAAGAAGGCCGGCAAGGCGCCAGAGATCCTGATGATCAAGGCTGATGAGGGGCATGGATTCGGCCTGCTGGAGAACGAGATCGAGCTCGCGGAGACCATGCTGAAGTTCTTGGACAAGCACATCGGACGCGGACCGAGCAAGCCCTGAGGCTGCTCTTCAGCGACGAGAGTCCTGCCAGCGGCGCCACAGCCGCCAGCCCAGCAGCGTGCCGAGCAGGGCGCCGTAGATCGCCGGCTCGGCAAAGTCGTTCTTGCCGGCGCGCATCCAGATGAAATGCGCGAGTGCCACCAGCGCCAGCAGATATACCAGCCGATGCAGCGCCTGCCAGCGTTTGCCGCCCAGGGCCTTGATCGCGCGGTTGAAGCTGGTGGCCGCCAGCGGCAGCATCAGCAGCCAGGCGCTGAAGCCCATCAGGATGAAGGGGCGCTTGGCGATGTCGCGCAGGATGTCGCCGGGGTCCAGCCCCATGTCCAGCCAGCCATAGGCCAGCAGATGCAGGCTGGCGTAGGCAAAGGCGAACACGCCCAGCATGCGCCGAAAGCGCAGCAAGGCCGGCAGCCCGGCAAGCTGGCGCAGCGGCGTGATGGCCAGCGTCAGCCACAGCAGGCGCAGCGTCCAGTCGCCCAAGCCCCGGATCAGCGCCTCGGCCGGATTGGCGCCCAGCGTCTGCGCGACTGCCCCCCAAACCAGGCTGGCCAGCGGCGCCAGGCAGAGCAGGAACAGCAGCGGCTTGGCCGCCGGATGCAGCAGCCAGCCCGAGACGGCACGTTGCATGCTCAGTAGAGTTTCTTCAGGTCCATGCCGGCGTAGAGCTGGCCCACCTGGGCTTCGTAGCCGTTGAACATCAGTGTCGGGCGCTTCTTTGCGAACAGGCCGTCCTCGCCAATGCGGCGCTCAGTCGCCTGGCTCCAGCGCGGGTGGTCGACCTTGGGGTTCACATTGGAGTAGAAACCGTACTCCTGCGGCGCGGCACGCGTCCAGCTGCTGACCGGCTCGCGCTCGACGAAGCGGATCTTGACCAGGGACTTGGCCGATTTGAAGCCGTACTTCCAGGGCACCACCAGGCGCAGCGGCGCGCCGTTCTGCTTGGGCATCAGCTCGCCATACATGCCGAAGGCCAGCAGCGTCAGCGGGTGCATGGCCTCATCGATGCGCAGGCCTTCGACATAGGGCCAGTCCAGCACACCCGAGCGCAGCCCCGGCATCTGCGCACGGTCGGCCAGCGTCACGAACTCGACGTACTTGGCGCGGCTGTTGGGCTCCACCTTCTTGATCAGCTCGGCCAGCGACCAGCCGATCCAGGGGATCACCATCGACCAGCCTTCGACGCAGCGCAGGCGGTAGATGCGTTCTTCCATCGGTGCGAGCTTGAGCAGCGCGTCAAGGTCGAACACGCCGGGCTTGTTGACTTCGCCTTCGACCGCGACGCTCCAGGGGCGGGTCTTCAGCGCGCCGGCGGCGCGCGCCGGGTCGCTCTTGTCGGTGCCGAACTCGTAGAAGTTGTTGTAGGTGGTGGCGTCTTGATAGCTGGTGAGCTTTTCCATCGTCAGCGCGCCCGGCACGGCGCTCTTGATGGCGGCCAGCTTGGCGTTCTGGCCTTGTGCCATCGCCTCGCGCCCCGCCCAGCCCGCCAGCGTGGTGCCGGCGGCAGCGCCCGCCATCAGGCGCAGCCAATCTCGGCGTTGTTCCACCACGGAGCGCGGCGTGACTTCCGAGGGCTTGGGCGCGTCTGCCGGGCGCAGCGAGGGCTTAGTCATGGGGTTCTCCGGAAAGGTAAGAGCATCAGTCGCTTCAGGCTGCTGAACCTTACGTCATCTGCGCCGCGCTCGCTGGAGGCGCTGCGAAAGCCTCGCGCTCAGGGGTTCTTGGCGCTGTTGTTCCAGTCGCGCGGGCAGCGCACCGAGGCCAGGATGCGCGCGTGCTCGCCCGAGGCCTTGAGGCTTGCCAGGCCGCGATTGAAGGCCTCCAGCAAGGGCCGGCTGGCCGGCAGTTGGGGCGGCAACATCAGGTGGGTCGTGAAGCTGTCCGTCAGCAAGCGCGGGTGGGCGGACAGGCGCGCGGCTTCAGTATTGCTGAAGTGGCGCGACAGCAGGTCGCAGGCCACATTGCGTTCCATCGGGATCAGATCGATGCGACCCGCCAGCAGCTTGCGCAGGCCCAGCAGATCGTCGGGCGTGTGGTCGGTCTGCAGCGTGCCGGCCTTCACCAAGGCCCAGAACTCCGGCGTGTAGGTGTAGTCGCGGATCACGCCGATGCGCCAGGGTTTCAGGTCGGCGAGGTTGCGCCAGTCCAGCGTGATGTCGCGCCGGTGCACGATCACCCATTGCTCGGTGAGCACGTTGTCGCTGAGCAGGAAGTCGCGCCGGCGCTGCTCCGAGGCGCCCCAGTAGGCGGTGGCATCCCAGCGTCCGGCCAGCGTTTCCTGCTGCGCGCGCGACCAGGGCAGGAAGTGGTAGCTGACCTCATGACCCGCCAGCTCGAAGGCGCGCCGCACGATCTGCAGGGCCACGCCCTGGTCCGGACGCGATGCCGTGGCATAGGGCGGCAACTCTCCGGTGGCGATGCGCAGCGTGCTGGCGTGCGCCGGCAGCACGCCGGCCATCAGCCACAGCAAGACGGCAAGTGCGCGGCGCACAGGCGTGATGTTTACAGCGTGCCGTAGGAGTGCAGGCCCGACAGGAACATGTTCACGCCCAGGAAGGCGAAGGTGGTGACCAGCAGGCCGACCAGCGCCCACCAGGAGGCCACCACGCCGCGCAAGCCCTTCATCAGGCGCATGTGCAGCCAGGCGGCGTAGTTGAGCCAGACGATCAGGGCCCAGGTTTCCTTGGGGTCCCAGCTCCAGTAGCCGCCCCAGGCCTCGGCGGCCCAGAAGGCGCCCAGGATGGTGGCAATCGTGAAGAAGGCAAAGCCCAGCGCGATGGCCTTGTACATCAGGTCATCCAGCACGGCCAGCGAGGGCAGGCGTGCCGTCAGCTTGCCGCGCAGCGCCACGCAGGCGCTCAGGAAAATGAAGACGCCGCCCATCTTGCGCGCCCAGCCTTCCAGGCCGGATGCGATCTCGGGCGTCGTCGTCATGCCGAAACGGAAGGCCAGCAGGATGGCCACCAGCGCACCTGGCACACCGATCAGGCCGATCACGAGCGCACGCGGCGTGGCGGTCTTCAGCAGATAGGCAAGGGCCACCATCGCAGCCATCGCAAAGGTGCCGTAGCCGACGAAGTTGGCCGGCACGTGGATCTTCATCCACCAGCTCTGCAGGGCCGGAACCAGCGGCTGGATCTCGTGGGCGCCGCGCGCCACCGTGTACCAGAGCAGGAAGGCCACCGAGGCGCTGACCACCAGCATCACCCACGCACCCAGGGCGCGAGTCTTGAAACGCTGCTCGTAGTAGAGGTACATCAGCGTGGTCATCCACGCGAACATCACGAACACTTCGTAGAGGTTGCTGACCGGGATATGGCCGATATCAGGCGCGATCTGGTGGCTCTCGTACCAACGCACCATGGTGCCGACCAGGGCCATGAAAACAGCGCCCCAGGCCAGCCGCGTGCCGATGTGCTCGGCCACGCTGTCGTTGCCGGCATCGCGCTTGCTGAAGAAACCGCCCCAGTAGAACAGCGTGCTCATGAAGAACAGCAGGCTCATCCACAGGATGGCACTCTGGCTGGACAGGGCGTACTTCAGCAGGAAAACATTGTCAGCGGCGGCCAGGTCGGCGCCGAAGCCATCGGTCTGGCGCAGATAGAGCTGGATCGCCAGCAGGCTGGCGGCGCCGACCAGCACCGACAGCAGGCGCAGCGGCCGCCAGAACCAGCCCAGCGCGATCAGCGAGGGCACGGAAAAGGCGAGGATGCCCTTTTCGTAGACGTCCATCGACGCGCTGTAGCGCGAGAAGGCATAGCCGGCGCCCAGCACGAGCAGTAGGGCGAACAGCCAATCGCTTGCCGTGCGCGTGGCCAGGAGGCCACGTCGACCCAGGCTGATGCTCGGCGTCACAGTGTTGGTGGCAGCGTTCATGTCTCGTCGTCCTTCAGTACCGCCTTCTTCAGGCGCTCGAATTCGCTATCGGTGTCCAGCGAGTTGCGGGTGCTGGACAGGGCCATGCGCAAGCGCGTGCCATTCTGGACCGGCTCCAGCCAGATCCACAAGCGGCGCTCCTTGATGTAGAGCATCGCGAACACGCCGATGATCAGCAGCACCGCGCCCAGATAGACCAGCTTCTGGCCCGGCGCACGCGCCACCTGGAACACGCTGGCCTGGATCTGCTTGAAATCTGCCAGCTGCAGCAGCACTGGCGCGGGGTAGAACATGCTGTCCGACAAGGCCAGCACGGCCTGCGTCATGAAAGTCTGCGTTGCCGCACTCGGCTCGGGCATGGGCTGGCCAGCTTGCTGGCGGGTGATCTTGTAAAGCTCGAACAAGCCACCGTTGAGAATGCGCAGCAGCACCTCGGAGACGCGGGCACGTTCGGCCTCGGGCACTTCGCTTTCGATGAATTGCGACAGCGCCGGCAGTCCGCCAAGCTCGCCGACCGAGCCCGGTTTGACGCCTTCGGCGCCGGCGAACAGGCTCAGCGCGCGCAGGGCCGTGGCCTTGAGCTGGGGTCGCATCTCCGGCTTGTCTTCCGGGGCTGCCATGGCGGCATAGCGATCGGCCGCGCGCTCTCGCATGCCGGCATCGGACAGGGCTTGGCGCAGATGCAGCCAGCCCTGCATCTCGCCCTGGTCGTCGACCGGGATGCGCAGGTAACGGTAGGACTCGGCCGGGGTGTCGCGCACGCCGGCCAGGAAGACTCGCTGACCGTCCAGCTCCACCGGCACCATGTAGTTGTTGTACTCACGCGCCTGACCGCTGGCATCACGCAGCTTGTAGCTCACCGAGGGGCCGACGTTCTGCAGCTTCTTGTCGCCGGGGGGCTTGGCGCCGCTGCCCAGGTGCTTGTCGAGCGAGGCGACCAGATCCACCTTGCGCACGTCGGTGCCGGTTTCGGTCTTGCTCATGTTCTCGACGTTGATGATGCGCAGGCCGCTGAATTCCAGCGTCAGCTTCTCGTCACCGTTGCTGAGCGAGGTCGAGCCGCCGACGATGCCTTCGATGTCGAAGGCCGGCGCGTGGCTCTTGAGCGGCTGCGCACGCAGCTTGAGCTGCGAACCGCCATCATCGAAGCTGCTCTGATAGATCGCCACGCCACGATGGAAGGCCGGCTCGTTGACCTTGACCAGGGCCTGGCTTACCTCGCCGGTCTCATGGTCGCGGATCGAGATTTCGCTGGCGAACAGCTTGGGCATGCCGGTGTCGTAGTACTCGACGATGAACTTCTTGAGCTCGACATCAAAGGGCAGGTCCTGCAGCACCACGCCGTCGGGCATGGACAGGATGGCAGTGGCGGCACGGCCACCTTCCGGCACCATCAGGTTGCCACGGAAGCTGGGGTTGCCCGGGCCGAGGCGATGTTCGGGCTTGACCTCGCTGACCAGGCCGCCGCCCTGGTAGATGGTCTTGTCCTGCGCCCACATCAGCGCACGCACGATCAGATCGCCGTCAAACAGGCCGCCCAGACAGATCAGCACGATGGACGAGTGCGCTGCCAAATAGCCGATCTTGTTGGCCGTGCCCTTGCGCGCCGCGATCATGGTGCCGCGCTCGCGCGCCTGCGCGCGCGCTTTCCAGCCTTCGCTGTCCAGCAGCGCAGAGATCTGGCTCATCGCCTGCTCCGGCGGCATGGGCAGATGGCCCAGCGCCTTGTGCGGGAAGGCCTGCAGCGAGCTCTCGCGCACATGCTCCTTGTAGCTCTTCAGGTCCGCAATGATCTTGGGCGTGTTGCGGGCGATGCAAAGGCTGGTGGATAGCACCAGGAAGGCCAGGATCAGCAGGAACCACCAAGCGCTGTAGACGGTATAGATGTCGAGCTTGGCCAGCGCCTCGGACCAGAAGGGGCCGAACTGGTTGACGTAGTTGTTCAGCGGTTCGCGCTGCTTGACCACGGTGCCGATCACCGAGGCGATGCAGATCACGGTCAACAGCGCAATCGCGAAGCGCATCGACGAAAACAGCTCGTAGAGCTCGCGCCACGCGCTGGTGCGGCGTGGCGAATCCTGCGTCGGGCTGGTAGGCGGCGGCGAGGGAGCTTCTTGCGGCAGGACGGACTCAGACATGGTGGCAGATTGTGGCTTCGAGCCGGCAGTGGGGTGCGGCGAAAAAAAATGGCCGGAGCAGAGCACCGGCCATTCAGCTTGCCTTCAGAGTCAAGGCTGTGTGCGCCGGGGCTATGCCCGGCCGCTCATCAGCGCAGGCCGGCGATGTAGTCTGAGACGGCCTTGATCTCGCGATCATTCATCTTGGCGGCAATGGCCACCATCGGCGCGTTATTGGCACGTGCGCCGCTGCGGAAGGTGTTCAACTGCAGCTCGGTGTAGTCGCTGTGCTGGCCAGCAAGGCGGGGATACTGGGCCGGCAGGCCGGCGCCATTCGGGCTGTGGCAGGACGCGCAGGCGGGGATGGCGCGGTCGGCGATGCCGCCGCGGTAGATCTTCTCGCCCAGTGCAACCAGGGTCTTGTCCTTGGCAAAGCCGGGCTTGGCCGTCTTGGAGGCGTAGAAGGCGGCGACGTTCTTCATGTCTTCCGGCGTCAGCGCAGCCACCATGCCGCTCATCACGGCGTTCTTGCGCTTGCCCTCCTTGAACTCGACCAGCTGCTTGACCAGATAGTCAGCGTGCTGGCCGGCGAGGATCGGATTGGCCGGGCTGCCGCGCGAACCGTCGGCGGTGTGGCAGGCCACACAGACCTGCGTGGCGATTGCCTGGCCTTTGACCAGGTCGACCTTGGCCGGGGCCTGGGTTCCAGCGGCGCCAGCTGTGGCAGCGAACAAAAGGCCCGACAACAGGAAAGCGGCAGTCTTCATGAGTTTTTTGGGTTCGGTAAGCGCAACTCGGAGATTTTACAATGGCAATTCCTCCAGCCCGGTAGCTTCATGACCAACACCACTCCGAATACGTCGCCAGTCCAGGCGTCCGAGACGCCCGCACCCATGGAGGCACCCTCGGACAAGACGGTGTTGGCATGGACCCACACTGCGCGATTCCTGACCACCGCCAGCCAGCTGGTGCACCTGCCGGTGACCGAATTGCCCGAGATCGCCTTCGTCGGCCGATCCAACGCGGGCAAGTCGACCGCCATCAACACGCTGGCCCAGCAGAAACGTCTGGCCTTCGCATCCAAGACTCCGGGCCGAACCCAGCACATCAACCTGTTCGAGCTGGGCCCGAAGGATGCAGCCGACGCCTTGTTCGCCGACCTGCCGGGTTACGGCTATGCGGCGGTGGCCCGCTCGGCCAAGCTGCGCTGGCAGAAGGTGATGGCCGACTATCTGGAACTGCGCCGCAGCCTTTCGGGCGTGGTGCTGATGGTCGATTCGCGCCTGGGACTGACCGATCTGGACAAGCAGCTGCTCGACTTCGTCGCCGCCCGCGTCGCCAATGGCTCGGTGCGCCTGCTGGTGCTGCTGACCAAGGCCGACAAGCTCAACCGCAAGGAAGCCAACGCCGCGCTGGCGACCTGCCAGGAATTCCTCGGCGAGCTGGCGACCGAGGAGGCCGATATCTCGGTCACGCTGTTCTCGGCCCTGAAGAAGCAGGGCGTGGCCGATGTGGCCCACATCCTGCACGACTGGGTGCACAGCGCACCGCCTGCGCCGCAGATGGGGGAAATTCCGCCCCCCGAGCCGTCGCCGGCGTGACAGGGCGGCGCAGCCCTGCGCCGCCATACTCGGCCCCCGCATGCTGGAGGGCTGATGATGATCGAGACATTCAAGCTGGCGCTGCCGCATGGCATCAGCCTGTCCTGCCGCGCCAGCGGCCCGGCCGATGCGCCGCGCTTGCTGCTGCTGCATGGCTTTCCTGAAGGCGCCTTCATCTGGGACGACATGCTGCAGCGACTGGGCCGGCGCTGGCGCTGCATCGCACCTGATCTGCGCGGCTACGGCGACAGCAGCGCGCCAGCCGAGGTCTCGGCCTACCGCGCCAAGCATCTGGTGGCCGATCTGGTGGCGCTGATCGAGCAGACCGGCGACGGGCCGCTGGAGGCGCTGATCGCGCACGACTGGGGGGGCGCGGTGGCCTGGAATCTGGCGGTGCAGCGGCCCGAGCTGATACGGCGGCTGGTCATCATCAACTCGCCGCATCCCGGCACCTTCTTGCACGCCTTGCAGCATGACGCGGCGCAGCAGGCGGCCAGCGAGTACATGAACTTCTTCTGCCGTGCTGACGCCGAAGCGCTGCTGGCCGAGAACGACTATGCGCGCCTGTGGCCCTTCTTCAATGGTCCCGATGGCCGGGCGCCTTGGCTGGATGAGGCGCTGCGCCAGCGCTACCGCGCGCAGTGGGCGCATGGCCTGACAGGCCCGCTGAACTACTACCGGGCCTCGCCGATGCGGCCGGCCACCGCTGCCGATCCGGCCGCTGCAGCGCTGAACTTCGCGCCGGAATTCGTCACGGTGACGCTGCCCACGCTGGTGATCTGGGGCGAGCAGGATCATGCGCTGCTGCCGGTGCTGCTGGACGGCCTGGAGCGCTTTGTGCCGCAGCTGCAGCTGGCGCGCGTGCCCGACGCCGGGCACTGGATCGTGCATCAGCAGCCGGTGCGGGTGGCCAGCCTCATCGAGGGTTTCCTCACGGCCGGCCGATGAACAAGTAGAGCTCGGTGCCGCCCTTGGGGGCGTGGCCCACGCCCAGGTACATGGGCCCGATGCCGGTGTCCGCACCGATGAAGAAGCTGCCTGCCCAGCGCAGGTCGCCCAGCGAGGCGGACTTCCTTCGATCCCATGCGTTGCCGGCTTCCAGCGAGCCGCCGACCATGAGGCCGCGCGTCAGCATCGGCGTCTCGCGCAGGCGCATGTAGTAGGTGGCACGGCTGAACAGCAAGGTGTTGCCGTTGAGTTGTCCCGGCTGATAGCCCGAGAGTTGATGGAAGCCGCCCAGCGTGTAGGGCCCTTGCGCCGAAGTCTCGGGTTGCTTGGCGTGCAGCGCGCGCAGATTGAGGTTCACGGTGTGCGCCCCCCAGCTCCTGACACCGGTGGCCTGCATCTCGATGCGGTTGATCTCGGCCCTGTGCGTGCCGGCGCCCGACTGGTGGCCCGCAAGCGCGTCCAGCGCCAGCCGGTAGCCGCGCTGAGGGAAGTTGGCGTAGTCGAGCTGATCGATCACCGCCTTGAGGCGCAGGCCGGTTTCGCGCCAGGTCTGGCTGGCAATGCCCTGCGGCAGCTCGGCCGACAGCAGCTCCGGCGTGACGCGCCAGCCCTGATGCACCAGGCCCAGGCGCAGTTCGCCGAAATTGCCCCAGGGCTGGCCGAGGTCGAGGCCGAGGCTGCTGCCAGAACGTCCCAGGCGCGCAATGTTGCGGCCCTCGCCAGCCTGGTCGTACAGGTTGATGCGGCGCCGATCCAGCTCACCCCAGGCGGACAGGAACCAGTCCGCCGACTGGCCGATCTTCAGGGTCAGCGGCTGGTAGAGCTCGCAGTACAGCCGGGGCGTCTGGCCAATGGTCAGTTGGTTGCGCCATTCGGTGCCGCTGGGAGTGAGCCAGTGGCGGTTGTGGCTGATGCGCAGGTTGAAGGCGCTGTCTCCGGAGAAGTCGGTGCTCAGGTCCAGCCCGATGCGGAAGTAGTTGGGCCCCCAGGGCTTGTCCTCCATCGTGAATACCAGCGTGTCGCCGCTCTGGCGCTGCTCGACGTGGTAGTCCACGCGCACATAGTCGCCCGACGAAGCCAGCAGTCGCATGTCACGCTCGGCGCGCTCCGCGCTGAACGCTTGCCCGGCTGTAGATGCCAGCTGTGCCTTGAAACGCTCGGGATGGGTCTGCTCGCTGCCCTCCAGCACGACGGCGGCCAGGCGTGGCGTCTGTGGGTTGGGATGGCGGCGCGTCAATTGCCAGCGTGCGTAGTCCTCGGGCGGAACCGCAAAGGGACGCAGCCGTTGCAGCAAGGCCTCGGCGGCGCGCTCGCCGGCGGCGATGAACTCGCGGCTGCGATCAAAGTCGCCGGACGTGAGCTTGCCCAGCTCGGGCGTGATCAGCACATCCTGTGCCCACAGGCTGGCGATGCTGCGCTGCACATTCTGCTCGGTCAGGATGTTGATCATCTGCGCCGTCAGTCCGACCAGCGAGGACAGGCTGTCGCGCCCGGCCAGCGGTGTGCCGACGTTGACCGCCACCAGCACCTCGGCACCCAGGCTGCGCGCGACGTCGACCGGCAGGTTGTTGACCAGGCCACCGTCGCCGAGGATGCGACCCTGCCATTCGGTGGGCGCGAAGACGCCGGGCACGCTCATGCTGGAACGCATCGCGAGCGCGAGATCGCCACGGTCGACAACGACCTGGCCGCCGCCTTCCATATCGGTGGCCACGGCGCGAAACGGCGTGGGCAGGTCGTCAAAACGCTCGACCCGGCTGACCGGCAAGGTGAAGCGGCGCAGTAGCAGCTCCAGGCCGCGACTGGACAGGGTGCCTTGCGGCGCCAGGATCTCGCCGCGGCGCATGCCCAGCTCGATCGCCGGCGAGAACTCGAAGTCCTCCTCCTTGCGCCGCTGCGACAGCAGTTGCCGATCCACGCGCGTGGCGAATACCTCCGACCAGGAGACGGCGACCAGCTCCCGCTCCAGCTCCGTGGCCGACAGTCCGCTGGCATGGAGGCCGCCGATGATGGCGCCCATCGAGGTGCCCGTGATCATGTCGACGGGGATGCGCTCGCGCTCCAGCACCTTGAGCACGCCGATATGGGCCAGGCCGCGCGCGCCGCCGCCCGACAGCACCAGGCCCAGCTTCGGGCGGGCCTCAGCGGGGGCCGGAGCAGTCTGCTGCGCCTGCGCTGCTGGCGTCAGCAGCGCCAGCCAGAGCAGCGTCAGCGCGGCGCGCCGGGGCCGTTCAGGGCGCGTCATCCAGGGTGTGCATCAGCTGTTCGATGGCACGCTGCACAAGGCTCTGCTCGTCGATGTGGGCGATCAGGCCGTTGGCCAGCAACTGCTCGATGGCGCCTCGGGTGAGGGTGTGCTGTTGCGCGCTGTCCTGGCCGACGAAGTGGAAGATCTGACTGTTCTCGCTGATCCAGGTGATCTGAGCGGTGATCCATTCACTCTGCACGAACATGTGATACCAGGTGCCGAGCTGCAGCTGTTCCATCCAGGTTTCGACCGCTTCGCGCTGTGTCTCGGCCTGCAGCGGCAGCGGCACGGTCGGCAGCACGGCGCGATCGATGCGGGTCTGGAAAAAGCCGCTGGGCAGCAGCGACTCACGCTCGGCCAGCATGCGCCGGGTCTGCTCCTCGGGGCTGAGCTCGCGCGGCGCGGCCGCCATCCGTTCTGGAGCTGGCGTCGGCGTGGCGGGTCCGAGCAGCAGCCGGCCGTGCAGTTGCATCAGGTCATCGAGCAGCAAGCGGCGCTTGTCCTGCGCCAGCCCCACGGCGTCCATGCCGCGCTCCAGCTGCTGCACCAGGCCTGGCAGCATGCGGCGCAGCCGTTCCCGCTCGGCGCTGCCGGCAGGCGGCTGCAGGCTGGTGAGGAGGGCGTCGACCAGCTCGATATGGGTCTGGGCTGCGGACGATTCGCGTCCTTGTTGAACCATCGCGTCGACGATCACGTCGACCCATACGCTGCGCAGGAAGGCATGCAGCACCTTGCTGATCTCGGCCGTGCCGGCGGCTTCAGCCAGCTGTGCGCTGATCTGCTCTTTGACGAGCACGCGCCAGGAGTTGCGCATCTGTTCACGCTCCAGTACCGCCAGCGCCTGTGTGTTGGGCGCGCTGCGCTGGACGGCCTGCTGGGCGATGAAGTCGCGCACCGCCGACTGCGCCTGCTGAAAAAGCGCAGCGCTCGGCTGGGGCTGGCTGACCAGCTGTTCGATCTGCTCGTCGAGGAAGCTCAGAAAGGCCTGCAGATGGCCATCATCACCACGCTCGAAACCCATCCCATGGGCGGCCACGCGGTTCAGCAGCAGCCAGGCCGGATGGTCCTGGCGGCGCAGCAGGCTGAGATCCACCATGGCCAGTCGCGACACCGCCACCTGCAGTCTGGCTAGCCGGGCTTTCACCGGGGCTGGCAGATGCGGGTCCACCAGGATCTGGTCGTAGAGCCGGCTCAGCAAATCCTTGCCGGGCGCCAGCGAGGCTGGCCCCAGCAGCGGAGCCGGTTCGCTGTTGAGGGCCTGGGGGCGCGAGTTCAGCGCATCGACCCGGCGTGACAAGCCGTCCAGCGTGGCGGGCTGGGTGAGCATGAAAATACCCAGCTCGTCGCTTGATTTCGCGCGGCGCAGTTGCTGCAGGTCCTCGGCATGGCTGGCCGCGTGGCTGGACACGAGCTGACTCAGTTCGGCCTGACGCAGCTGTTCACACAGGTTGGCATACAGCAGCTGCATGCTCTGGGCCAGCGGGGCGGCTGCCACCTGCACCAGGGAGTAGGCCGTCTGCGGGTCGAGCGGCATGGCTTGCAGCACTTCATAGAAGCCGTGGGCAAACAGCTCTGCGCGCAGCGGGTTCTCGTTCTTGCGCGGCCGCGCGATGCCGCGCAGCGCGGCAAAGAAATTGCCCAGCTGATGCAGCTCGGCACGGCTCTGGTCCTCAATGGCCTTGGCCGCGTGGGCGATCGCCACATCGCGCAGGGCCTGGGTCTCGTCAACCAGGCTCAGCGCCTGCGTTCCCTTGCTGCCACCCAGGTGCAGTGGATCCCGGCCCTGGGCCGCCGCCTGCAGCATCGGGCTGAGGGTGGCTTCGAGGGCCATGGTCAGGCGCGCACTCTGGCGCTGCCAGGTCTCGAACAGGTGGTGGTATTGCGGGCGGCGTCTCAGCTCACCCAGCGTCTCGTCGACGATGCGGCGCGCCAATGTGGGCAGGAGGACGAGGGCGTCGTCGACAAGGGACTGCAGCGAAGGGGCGGAGGCCATGAGCGATTGGGGCTGAACCCTGGCGAAGGAATCGGGCCGATTATCGAACGGCTGCCGCATGAAAAAAGGGGTCGTCTTTCGACGACCCCTTCATTGAGCAAAAAACTGCTCGGACCGGACTTACATGTCCATGCCCATGCCGCCCATGCCGCCCATGCCGCCAGGCATGCCGCCGCCGGCTGCTTCTTCCTTCGGCGATTCAGCGACCATGCACTCGGTCGTCAGCATCAGCGAGGAGACCGAAGCAGCGTTCTGCAGCGCGGTGCGGGTCACCTTGGTCGGGTCCAGGATACCCATTTCGATCATGTCGCCATAGGTGTCGTTGGCGGCATTGAAGCCGTAGTTGCCCTTGCCGGCCAGCACTGCGTTCACG
>PNNH01000112.1 GCA_013824165.1 Methylibium sp.
CAGATTCGCACCCGGAGCGATGCCGATGCCGCCGACCTGAGCGGCCAGCGCGTCGGAGATGTAGTCGCCGTTCAGGTTCAGCGTGGCCACTACCGAGTACTCGGCCGGACGCAGCAGGATCTGCTGTAGGAAGGCATCAGCGATCGAATCCTTGATCGTGATGCCCTTGCCGGTCTTCGGGTTGACCAGCTTGCACCAGGGACCGCCGTCGATCAATTCGGCGCCAAACTCCTTCTGCGCCAGCGCATAGGCCCAGTCACGGAAGCCACCTTCGGTGTACTTCATGATGTTGCCCTTGTGCACGATGGTGACGCTGGGCTTGTCATTGTCAATCGCGTATTGGATGGCCTTGCGCACCAGGCGCTCGGTGCCCTCACGCGAGACGGGCTTGATGCCGATGCCCGAGGTGTTCGGGAAGCGGATCTTCTTGACGCCCATTTCCTCTTGCAGGAACTTGATCAGCTTCTTGGCCTTGTCGCTCTCGGCCTCATACTCGATGCCAGCGTAGATGTCTTCCGAGTTCTCGCGGAAGATGACCATATTGGTCTTCTCGGGTTCCTTCAAGGGCGAGGGCACGCCCTTGAAGTACTGCACCGGACGCAGGCAGACATACAGATCCAGCTCCTGGCGCAGCGCCACATTCAGGGAACGGATGCCGCCGCCTACGGGCGTGGTCAGCGGACCCTTGATCGAGACCACGTAATCGCGCAGCGCGTCGAGGGTCTCGGCAGGCAGCCACACATCAGGGCCATACACCCGGGTGGCCTTCTCGCCAGCAAACACCTCCATCCAGCGGATCGTGCGCTTGCCACCATAGGCCTTGGCCACGGCGGCATCCACCACCTTGATCATCACCGGCGTGATGTCCAGCCCGGTGCCATCCCCCTCAATGAAGGGAATGATGGGCTCGTCCGGCACATTGAGCGACATGTCCGGGTTGACGGTGATCTTGCCGCCCTGCTCAGGAACCTTGATGTGCTGGTACATAGGGGAGTCTTTCGAAAAAGGTCAAACAGTATCGGTGCAGGCCACCCAAGAGACGGCTGGCCCAGGGGCCAGCCTCATCGGTGGGCTGCAGGCGTTCAGGCAGCGACCGAGGCCAGCGCGGCGTTGAAGGTCGCGCTGGGGCGCATCGCAGCCTCCAGCTTGGCCATGTCAGGCATGTAGTAGCCGCCAATATCCACCGGTTTGCCCTGCACGGCAGCGAGTTCGGCAACGATGCTGGCCTCGTTCTCAGCCAATGCCTTGGCGAGCGGCGCGAAGCTGGCGGCGAGCTTGGCGTCGTCGGTCTGTGTCGCCAGAGCCTGAGCCCAATAGAGCGCCAGATAGAACTGGCTGCCGCGGTTATCCAGCTGCCCGGTCTTGGGGCTGGGATTCTTGTTGTTATCCAGCAGCTGCCCTGTGGCCGAGTCCAGCGTCTTGGCCAGCAGCTTGGCCTTAGGGTTGTTGTTCTTCAGGCCCAGGTCTTCCAGGCTGACGGCCAGGGCGAGGAACTCACCCAGCGAGTCCCAGCGCAGGTGGTTTTCCTCGACCAGCTGCTGCACATGCTTGGGCGCCGAGCCGCCAGCACCGGTCTCGTACATGCCACCGCCGGCCATCAGCGGCACGATGGACAGCATCTTGGCCGAGGTGCCCAACTCCATGATGGGGAACAGGTCGGTCAGGTAGTCGCGCAGGATGTTGCCGGTGGCGCTGATGGTATCCAGGCCACGGATCACGCGCTCCAGCGTGTAACGCATCGCCCGCACCTGACTCATGATCTGGATGTCCAGGCCCGAGGTGTTGTGCTCGTGCAGGTACATCTTGACCTTGGTGATCAGCTGCGCCTCATGCGGACGGTACTGGTCCAGCCAGAACACGACCGGCATGCCCGAGTTGCGCGCACGGTTGACGGCCAGCTTGACCCAGTCGCGGATCGCCGCGTCCTTGCACTGGCACATGCGCCAGATGTCACCCTGCTCGACCTCCTGGCTCATCAGTACCTCGCCGGTGTCCAGGTCGGTGATGTTGGCCGTGCCGGCCTCGGGGATCTCGAAGGTCTTGTCGTGCGAACCGTATTCCTCGGCCTGTTGTGCCATCAGACCGACATTGGGCACCGTGCCCATGGTCTTCGGGTCAAAGGCGCCGTGCCACTTGCAGAAGTTGATCATCTCCTGGTAGATGCGGGCGAAAGTCGACTCGGGCATCACAGCCTTGACGTCCTTCAGGCGACCATCGGCGCCCCACATCTGGCCGCCGTTGCGGATCATGGCCGGCATCGAGGCGTCGACAATGATGTCGTTGGGCGAATGGAAATTCGTGATGCCTTTGGCCGAATCGACCATGGCGAGCTCTGGCCTGTGCTCGTGACAGGCGTGCAGGTCGCGCTTGATCTCGTCCTGCTTGCTTTGCGGCAGCGTGGCGATCTTGTTGTAGAGATCGACCATGCCGTTGTTGACGTTGATGCCCAGCTGCTGGAACAGCGCACCGTGCTTCTCGAAGGCCTCGCGGTAGAAGATCTTGACGCAGTGGCCGAACACGATGGGGTGCGAGACCTTCATCATCGTGGCCTTGACGTGCAGCGAGAACATCACGCCGGTCCGGCGAGCATCCTCGATTTCCTTCTCATAGAAGTCCAGCAGCGCCTTCTTGCTCATGAACATGCTGTCGATCACCTCGCGGTCCAGCAGGGCAACCTTGGGCTTCAGCACGATGGTCTTGCCGCTCTTGGTGATCAGCTCCATCTTGACGTTGCGAGCGCGATCCAGCGTCATCGACTTTTCGCCGTGATAGAAGTCGCCACTGTGCATGTGCGAGACATGTGAGCGCGACGCCTGGCTCCAGTCCGCCATGCTGTGCGGGTTCTTGCGTGCGTATTCCTTGACCGCCTTGGGTGCACGGCGGTCGGAGTTGCCTTCGCGCAGCACCGGGTTCACCGCGCTGCCCACGCACTTGTTGTAGCGCGCGCGGATGTCCTTCTCCTCTTCGGTCTGTGGCGCTTCCGGATAGTCAGGAATCGGATAACCCTTGCCTTGCAGTTCCTTGATGGCAGCCTTCAGCTGCGCCACTGAGGCACTGATGTTGGGCAACTTGATGATGTTGGCTGCAGGCTTGAGCGTGAGCTTGCCCAGTTCGGACAAATGGTCGGGCACGCGCTGATCCTCGCGCAGGCATTCCGGGAACTGACCCAGCACACGGCCCGCCACCGAGATGTCGCTCGTCTCCACATTCACGCCTGCAGGCGCCACAAAGGCGCGCACGATGGGCAGGAACGACGCGGTCGCCAGCAGCGGCGCTTCGTCGGTCAGGGTGTAGATGATGGTCGGTTGCTGAGTAGTCATGGGGTATCCAGATCGGCCAAACAAGCAGGCGTATAGAGGAGGATTAGAGCGGGGATTCTAAGACAGGCGTGCCGCGCTGCGGACCCAGTCTTATACAAGTCTTCGCCTTCGGCGGCCTGTCAGGACGGCAGCCCGCAGATCGCGGCAATCTGTACCCACACGCCATGCCCCATGGCCCAGCCAGAAGCGCTCACCAGGGCCAAGCCGGCCAGACGAACCGCCCAGGCCATGCCTCGCACGCCGATCGCCTTCAGCAGCAGGCTCGGGCCGAGCACCAAGCCCAAGCCCGAGGCGATGGCAAAGCTGGCCATCACCAGCGCGCCGGCCGCCGCTCCGCTGGCCAGGCCGGCCGTCAGCAGGGCCGACTGCAGCAGCCCGCAGGGCCAGGCGACCCAAGCCAGTCCTATCAGGCCCGAGCGGGCCGGCGCCGACAGCACGACCCGCCCAGCCCCTGGCACCGCCAGCGTGGCCGAGCCGACCTGCTGCCCGAGCTGGCTCAACCAAGCCGGCTGCCGGGCAAAGACCAGCAGATAGAGCCCGAGCAGCAGTGCTGCGCAATGGACCAGCAGCCAGAGCGGCCTGAGCCAGCCTGCAGCACCGCCGAGCCAAGCCAGTGCGCCGACGCTGGCTGCCGCAATGGCACCGCCCAGCGAGTAGCTGAGCACGCGCCCGAACTGGAATGCCCCCATCGAGCCGTGGCCGTTGCGGCCGCATGCCGCCGCCGCCGGCCCGCACATGGCCACGCAGTGCGGTGATCCGGCCAAGCCCATCAGCAGGGCCGATCCGGCAAGAGCAAGGTCCATCTGCAGATTCCGTCCCTCTCGATATGCACCGCAGACGCGGCAATCCAGGCCTTAGATGATGCGGGAAAACTTTTCCCGCGTCCTGTCCGCTTGGAGGTATCGATCAAAAACCATCGCCACCGCGCGAACGAAGAACCAACCCTTGGCTGTGACCTCGATTGATCCTGGAAGGAGTTCAACCAGCCCGGCCTCTGCGAGCCCCTGCAGCTGTTCGATCTCGGCGCGGAAATAATCCTTCACCTTGATCAGATGAGCCAGTTCGATGGACTCGAACTCCACCCGCCCCTGGCACATCAGCGCCATGATCATCGCGCGCCGGACCAGATCATCCCGATTGAGCGCAAGGCCACGAACAATCGGCAACTGACGCTGGCGCAGTGCGTCGTAGTACTCGGGCAGCGTCTTGGCGTTCTGGCTGTAGGTCGCGCCGACACGCCCGATCGACGAGACGCCCAGGCCGATCAAGTCGCAATCTGGCTGCGTGCTGTAGCCCTGGAAGTTCCGATGCAGGCGTCCTTGCCGCTTGGCAACCGCAAGCGAGTCGGTGGGCAGGGCAAAGTGGTCCATGCCGATGTAGACATAGCCGTGTCCGAGGAAACCACTGATGGCACCCGACAGCATGTGCAGCTTGTCGGCCGCCGCCGGCAGGCGTGTGGCATCAATCCGGCGCTGCGGCTTGAAGCGCTGCGGCAAGTGGGCGTAGCCATAGAGCGCAATGCGGTCCGGCCTGAGGGCCGCAACTTGGGCGATGGTGCGGGCAAAGGACTCGGGCGTCTGCTGAGGCAGGCCGTAGATCAGATCAACATTGGTCGACTCGAAGCCCAGGGCCCTCGCCTCGCTCATCAGCAAGGCCACACTCTCATGGCTCTGCAAGCGATGCACGGCCTTCTGCACGTCAGGATCGAAGTCCTGGACGCCGAAACTCAGGCGATTGAAACCGAGCTGACGCAGATGCTGGAGGCGCTCGCGGGTGACCGTGCGCGGATCCACCTCGATCGAGACTTCGGCACCCGGAGCCAGCTTGAAGTGCTGCTGAATGTCCTGCATGACACGGGTCAGTTCAGCGTCACTCAAAAAGGTCGGTGAGCCGCCGCCGAAATGCAGCTGGGACACGGACTCCTGCCGACCGAGCCGTTCACGGGTCAGCGCCACCTCGACTGCCAGCGCATCCAGGTACTCGCCGGCCCGCTCATGGTGCTTGGTGATGACCTTGTTGCAGGCACAGTAATAGCAGACTGACTCGCAGAACGGCACATGCACATAGAGGGACAAGGGCGCGCCGCCCCCCACCTGCGAGCCTGTGCCGCGCTGTACAAGCGCCTGCTCGTACTGCTGAACAGTAAACGCCTCGACGAAGCGGTCTGCCGTCGGGTAGGAGGTATAGCGAGGCCCTGCGACGTCAAAGCGGCGCAACAGCGCCTCGTCAACGCCAGCGGGCGTCAGGGAAATGCTTGCAGTCATGGCGGTGACTGTGCCAAGCTCCAGCCGGGGCTGGTTGATCTGAGTCAAGCTAGCTCGGGTTTGGGACGGCAACAATGCGCCTGGAATTGAGGAGCATCATGTTCACACCCCAAACAACGTCCACCGCGTCTGATTCAGCATTGAGCAAAAGCAGTTGCAGGGGGCAGACCATAATGCGCGGCATGAGCACCAACGCACCCATCAAGATCGAACCGTTCAAGGTCGCCTGTTCGAGCTGCAATTTGCGCGAACTGTGCCTGCCGGTCGGCCTGTCCAAAAGCAATCTTGACCAGTTGGACAACTTGGTCGCAACGCGCCGCACCGTCTCGCGTGGCGACACCCTGTTTCGCACCGGCGACAGCTTTCAGTCGCTCTATGCGGTTCGTACCGGCTTCTTCAAGACTTGCGTCTCGTCCGAGGACGGCCGCGACCAGGTCACGGGATTCCAGATGGCAGGTGAGCTGCTGGGCCTCGACGGCATCAGCAACGACCGCCACTCCTGCGACGCCGTGGCGCTGGAGGACTCGCAGGTCTGCGTGATTCCCTATGAACAGTTGGAAGAGCTGTCGCGCGAGTTCACCGACCTGCAGCACCAGTTCCACAAGATCATGAGCCGCGAGATCGTGCGCGACCATGGCGTGATGCTGCTGCTCGGCAGCATGCGCGCGGAAGAGCGACTGGCCGCCTTTTTGCTGAACCTCACCCAGCGCCTGCAGGCCCGCGGCTTCTCCGCCTCTAGCCTGGTGCTGCGCATGACGCGCGAGGAAATCGGCAGCTATCTCGGCCTCAAGCTGGAAACGGTCAGTCGGACCTTCTCTCGCTTTCAGGACGAAGGCCTGCTCGAGGTGAAGCAGCGCCAGATCACCATCCTGGATCAATCCGGTCTGGAGCGGCTGGTCAACAGCAGCAACGGCGCCTGCTGAGGCTGCCGAGCACGATCCGGCCTTCTCGGCGCCCTGCGGCTCAGTCCCGCAGACTCTCGGCTGGCGGTGTGCTGGCCAGCAAGGCCGCGATTCCTGCTGCGATGGAGATGATGCTCCAGAACAGCAGAAAGGCGATGGTGTAGACGGCCGCATTGGGCATGTCCAGATGCATGCCGGCCGCCCAGCGCAAGTCGGCCGGATCAACAAGCGCAAACACCAGCGCTTCCATCACGCCTGCCATCACAAACGCCGGCCACAGCGCCACCATCAACAGCCGCGCGCGCCGCGTCGGCGGTGGCTGCGACTCGCTTGCAGTGTCCTGCAGCGCGCTCATTGCCCGCCTGTCGCCGCGTGGTTGCGCGCCTTGCCCGCAGGCTGCATCGCACGCACATCGGCACTCTCGGCTGAAATCTTGCGGGCGGATGTATCGAGCACCGGGTCCGGGTACTTCAAGGCGAGCCCCAGCGTCACGAAGCTGGCCACCACCACCGCCAGCGGGCCGCCGACCACCAGCCACATCATGCGTTCAGTCCACCAGCGCTGGGTGCCGGATTCGTTCGGGGTCTGCGTCATTGGTGTCTCCTTGATCAGCGTGGAACGACGAAGGTTGATTTCTCTTCGATCGTGTAGTCAGGGCTTGCGCCGGCAGGTCCCCGGCGCTCGATACGGAAGTGGATCTCATGCGCGCCGGTGCCTGCCTTGGCTGCACTCTCGGGCGGCAGCCGCAACGCCACCGACACCCAGCGACCTTCGGCAGGAGCCACGTCCACAGCCATGCTGCGGCTCAGCGTCAGACCCGGCAAGCCGGAAGCCGTGATGGTGAAGTGGTGATCCACCTCCGTGGCGTTCATGACTTGCAGCCGGTAGACATTCTCGATGTAGCCATCTTCCACCAGCCTCGCCAGGGAAGCACGGTCACGGACCACATCCACCTTGAAGGGCGTGCGCATCAACAAGCTGGCCAGCAGAGCCGCACAGATGATGAACAAGATGGCGGTGTAGACCAGCACACGCGGGCGGAACAAGCGGCGCAACAACTGCGTCTTGCTCAGGTGCTGCTGCAGGCCGTTCTGCGTGTCATAGCGGATCAGGCCGGGCGCATAACCCATCTTGTCCATCACGCCATTGCACACATCGATGCAGGCCGCGCAGCCAATGCACTCGTACTGCAACCCTTTGCGGATGTCGATGCCCGTCGGGCAGACGTGCACGCACAGATTGCAATCAATGCACGAACCCAGGCCCAGGGCCTTGGGGTCGGCCTTCTTGCCGCGCGCGCCTCTCGGCTCACCACGCTCGGCGTCGTAGCTGATGATCAGCGTGTCCTTGTCGAACATGGCGCTCTGGAAGCGCGCATAGGGGCACATGTACTTGCAGACCTGCTCACGCATATGGCCGGCAAAGCCATAAGTGGCCAGGCCATAGAACAGCACCCAGAACAGTTCCCAGGGACCCAGGGCCAGCCCGGCGACTTCAAGCGTCAGCGTCTTGATAGGCGTGAAGTAGCCGACGAAGGTGAAGCCGGTCCACAGCGCCAGCGCGATCCAGGCCACCTGCTTGCCGCCCTTGCGCCAGAGCTTTTCCAGCGTCCAGGGTCCGGCATCCAGCTTCATGCGGGCTGCGCGGTCGCCTTCGAACTTGCGTTCGATCCACATGAAGATCTCGGTGTAAACCGTCTGCGGACAGGCATAGCCACACCACAGACGCCCTGCCACCGCAGTAAAGAGGAACAGCGCGTAGGCTGAAATCAGCAGCAGCGCTGTCAGGTAGATGAAGTCCTGCGGATAGAGCACCAAGCCGAAGATGTAGAAACGGCGGGCACCCAGATCGAACAGGACGATCTGACGGTTGCCCCAGTCGAACCAGGGCAGGCAATAGAACAAGAGCTGAGTGAGCCACACCAGAGCCCAGCGCCAGGTGGCGAACCATCCACTGACCGCGCGCGCGTAGATCTTCTTCTGCGCCTGGTACAGCGACACCACCTGTGCGGAGGCGTCATCCGCCGCCGCGACCTGGGAACCCTGGGGACTGCTACTCATCGATGGCTTCAGTTGGATGCGACGGCCGTACCGGTGCGCTGCGAAAGGCTCCAGACATAGGCCGCCAGCACACGCACCTGCTCAGGGCTCAGGCGCTCGGCATGGGCCGGCATCATGTTGTTCTTACCACCGTTGATCATGGCGATGATCGTCTCTTCGCCCCAGCCATGCAGCCAGACCTTGTCGGTCAGGTTGGGTGCGCCCAAGGCCTGGTTGCCCTTGCCGTCGGCGCCGTGGCAAGCGGCGCAGGCACCAAACTTGGACTTGCCGAGTTGGGCTGCAATCGAGTTGTGCGGGCTGATCGAGAGACTCAACACATAGTTGGCAACGTTGCGCACATCCTCGGGACCACCCACTGCGGCACCCATGGGCGGCATCACGCCATTGCGTCCCTTGGCGATCGTTTCCATGATGGCCTCATGCGAACCACCCCACAGCCAGTCACCGTCGGTGAGGTTGGGGAAGCCCTTGCTGCCCTTGGCATCCGAACCGTGGCAGGTGGCGCAGTTGTTGGCAAACAGCCGCTCGCCGATACCCATGGCCTGGTCGTTCTTGGCCATCTCGGCAGCCGGCATGGCAGCGAAGCGGGCATAGACCTCGGTCAGGGCGGCCTTGGCCTTGGCCTGCTCGGCCTCGTACTGGCCGGTGCTGCTCCACTTCAGGCTGCCTTGCATGCTGCCCAACCCGGGATACATGGCCAGATAGATGCCGGCGAAGACCACCGTCAGCACGAACAAGCCCATCCACCAGCGCGGCAGCGGGTTGTTCATTTCCTTCAGGTCCTCATCCCAGACGTGACCGGTCGTGTTGTCGTTCGCCATCACCTTGCGGCGGCTGGCGATGATCAGCAGGACCAAGCAGAGCACCAGACCGAGAACGGTGGCCGCCGCGACAAACAGCGACCAGCCATTGGAGAAAAAGTCACTCATTGCATCCTCCTCGAAGCCTCGGCCGAATCGGCCTCGGAGTCGCCGTGCAGCGGCAGGGCCGCACATTCATCAAAGCTCGCTGCGCGCTTCTTGCTGTAGGTCCAGGCGACGATGGCCAGGAACATCACAAGCAGCAGCACCGTGACGAGGGATCTCAGTTCATTGACGTCCATGAGAGCTCCTTACTTCACGGCGGTGCCGAGCACCTGCAGGTAAGCAATCACCGCATCCATTTCGGTGCGACCCTTGACCGCCTCAGCGGCACCTGCAACGTCGGCGTCGCTGTAGGGCACGCCCACGACACGCAGCGCCTTCAACTTGGGGGCCATGTCATCGGGGTTGAGCTTGGCCGTCGCCAGCCACGGGTAGGCCGGCATATTGGACTCGGGCACCAGATCACGCGGATTGATCAGGTGGATGCGATGCCATTCATCGCTGTACTTGCCACCTACGCGGTGCAGGTCCGGACCGGTGCGCTTCGAGCCCCACTGGAAGGGGTGGTCGTAGACGAACTCACCCGCTGTCGAATAGTGGCCGTAGCGCAGCGTCTCGGCGCGGAAGGGGCGGATCATCTGCGAGTGGCAGTTGTAGCAGCCCTCCCGGATATAGACGTCCCGACCGGCCAGTTGCAGCGGCGTATAGGGCTTGAGGCCTTCGACCGCCTGCGTGGTCGAGCGCTGGAAGAACAGCGGCACGATCTCCACGATGCCACCGACCAGAACGGTCAGCAGCACCAGCACGATCATCAGGAAGTTGTTGGTCTCGATCTTCTCGTGACCACCCACATGCTTGTTTGCCATGTTATTGCTCCCTCAGTTCAAGCGTGGGCCACGACGGCAGGAATGCGCACCGGCACAGCCTTGCCAGCCTGCACGGTCTTGATGACGTTCCAGCCCATGATCAGCATGCCGCCGAGGTACAGCAGACCGCCGGCCAAACGGATCACATAGAACGGGTAGGTCGCCTTCACGCTCTCAACAAAGGTATAGACCAGCGTGCCGTCCGGATTCACAGCGCGCCACATCAGGCCCTGCATCACACCGGCGATCCACATCGCGGCGATGTAGAGCACGATGCCCAGAGTCGCCACCCAGAAGTGCAGTTCAATGGCGCGCTTCGAGTACATCTCGGTGCGGCCGAACATGCGCGGGATCAGGTGGTACAGCGCGCCCATCGAGATCAGGCCCACCCAGCCCAGAGCACCGGAGTGCACGTGGCCGACGGTCCAGTCCGTGTAGTGCGACAGCGCGTTCACGGTCTTGATTGACATCATCGGACCCTCGAAGGTCGACATGCCGTAGAAGGACAGCGAGACGATCAGGAACTTCAGGATCGGGTCATCGCGCAGCTTGTGCCAGGCACCCGACAGGGTCATGATGCCGTTGATCATGCCGCCCCAGCTCGGTGCCAGCAGCACCAGCGAGAACACCATGCCCACGCTCTGCGCCCAGTCAGGCAGCGCGGTGTAGTGCAGATGGTGTGGGCCCGCCCACATATACGTGAAGATCAGGGCCCAGAAGTGCACGATGGACAGGCGATAGCTGTACACCGGACGGCCCGCCTGCTTGGGGATGTAGTAGTACATCATGCCCAGGAAGCCCGCCGTCAGGAAGAAGCCCACGGCATTGTGGCCGTACCACCATTGCACCATCGCGTCCTGCACACCAGCGTAAGCCGAGTAGCTCTTGGTCAGGCTGACAGGGATGGCAGCACTATTGACCAGGTGCAGCAAGGCCACAGCGATGATGAAGGCGCCGAAGAACCAGTTGGCCACATAGATGTGACGCACCTTGCGGGTACCCACCGTGCCAAAGAACACGATCGCATAGCTGACCCACACCAGCGTGATCAGGATGTCGATCGGCCACTCCAGCTCGGCATACTCCTTGCCGCTGGTCAGGCCCATCGGCAGCGTAATGGCTGCCAGCAGGATGACCAGTTGCCAGCCCCAGAACGTGAACCAAGCCAAGGCCGGCGCGAACAGGCGCGTCTGGCCGGTGCGCTGAACCACGTGGTAAGCCGTTGCGAACAGCGTGCAACCGCCGAAAGCAAAGATCACCGCATTGGTGTGCAGCGGACGCAAGCGCCCGTAGCTCAGCCATGGGATGCCCAGATTGAGTTCGGGCCAGGTCAGCTGTGCAGCGATGATCACGCCGACCAGCATGCCCACGACGCCCCAGAGGACGGCGGCCAGAGCAAAGGCTCGTACCACGCCGTCTTCATACACGGGCCCCGCCGGCCCGCTCGGCATTGCAACACTTGCCATTGAAACGCTCCTTGCTAGATGTTCTTAAACCAGTGGAGGAAATTCTCAGCTGCCGTTCGGCTGCCGGACTTGATCGCGGTCAACCCCAGCCGGCTCCTCGTCGAAAATGCGGTCGCCTTCGCGCTCCAGATCGTCCAGCTGGCCACTGTGGATGGCCCAACCGAAGACGCCGACGATGGCCAGCACCAAAACAACCGAGAGCGGGATCAGCAGATAAAGAATGTCCATGGGCGGCAATCAGGGCTGAGCCGGCACCGGCAGACGGGCCAGACTCATGGCGTTGAGGATCACGAACAGCGAGCTGAGCGCCATGCCCAGGCCTGCCGCCCAGGGCGGCAGCCAGCCCAGCAACGCCAGGGGAATGCATGCGGCGTTGTAGGTAGCCGCCCAGCCGAGGTTCTGACGGATCACGCGCCGGGTGCGCAGCGCGTGCTCGCGCAGCAGGGCGATGTCGGTCAGCCGCGCTGACAGCACCACCCCATCCGCCTGAACACGCGCGATCAAGGCCCCCTGCCCCATGGCCAGGCTGGCGTCGGCACGGGCCAGCACTGGCGCGTCATTGATGCCATCGCCCACCATCAGTACACAATGGCCCTCGGCCTGCAGTGCAGCGACTGCTGCCAGCTTGTCCTCCGGGCTTGCGCCGCCGCGCGCTTCATCAATGCCGGCCGCTGCCGCGATGGCGCTGGCGCGCTCAGCCGTGTCGCCCGACAGCAGCAAGGTGCGCAGTCCTTGGTGCCGCAACTGCTGCACCGCTTCACGCGCATCCTCGCGCAGGACTTCGCCGAACTGCAGATGCAGCTGCGGCTCGCCTGCGCGGCCGAAAACCAGCTGCGCCTCGGGGTGCTCCACGGTCGCGCCCTCGCCCGCGACCCACGCGGCCGAGCCCAGGCGCCAGAGCCTGCCATCGGCAGCCACGGCCTCAAGCCCACGCCCAGGCAGCTCGCGCACCTCGCGCCAGGCCTGCACCTCGTCCTCAGGCACCGGGCAATGCGCCGCGAGCGCACGCGCAAACACATGGCGCGACTGCGCCGCCAGCGCCGCGGCTTGGCGCAGCAGCGGGTCCTGCGGCGTCAGCACCGGCCAGCTCTGCAGCAACCGCATGCGTTCTTCAGTCAAGGTGCCGGTCTTGTCCAGCACCACGGTGTCGACACGGGCCAGCGTCTCCAGCAGATCCAGCCGGGCCAGCAGCACGCCGCGCTGCGCCAGCGCCCCGGCCGCGCTGAGCCAGGCTGAGGGCGCCGCCAGCGACAGGGCGCAGGGGCAGGTCACGATCAGCACCGACACCGCCACCCAAACCGCACGCGAAGGATCGATCTGGCTCCACACCAGGGCGCCGCCAAGCGCCAGCGCCAGCACCACCCACAAGAACGGGCCGGCCACGCGATCGGCCATGCGCAGGGCTTGCGGGCGCTGCGTCAATGCGCTGCGCATCAGGCGGACGATGGCCTCGAAGCGGGTGTCATCGCCCAGGCGCTGCACCCGCAGCAGCACCGGCGCGACCAGATTGACACTGCCTGCAATCGCCGTATCGCCCAGCTTCTTCAGCACCGGCTGGGACTCACCGCTGAGCAGGGCCTCGTCGGCCGCGGTCTCACCCTGCTCGATCAGTCCGTCCGCCGGAAATGCCTGCCCTGCCGGCACGCGCAAGAGGTCGCCCACCCGCAGCTGCGTCGGGCTCAAGCGGGAGACCGATCCATCTGCCTCGATGCGTTCCACCGATTCCGGCAAACCAGCCGTGGCCCGCTCAAGCTCACGCGCCACCCGATGGCGTGCCCGCAACTCCAGGTAGCGCCCGCCCAACAGGAAGCTGACGAACATCGTCAGCGAATCAAAGTAGACCTCATGCCCGAACACACCGTCTGGATCGAAGGTGGCACCACTGCTGGCGATGAAGGTCACCAGGATGCCCAGGCTCACCGGCACATCCATGCCCAGCCGACGCTGACGCAGTTGCGCCCAGGCAGCGCTGAAAAAGGGGCCTGCCGAGAAGAACAGCACCGGCAGGCTCAGCACCCAGGAGCCCCAGTTCAGCAGATTGCGCAGGTCAGCGCTCATTTCACCCGGCTCGGCCACGTAAATCGGCCAGGCCAGCATCATCACCTGCATCATCAGGAAGCTGGCGACGAACAGGCGCCACATGGCACGCCGATGCTCGCGCTCGCGCAGCAGCCGGGCCGGTGCCGCCAGGTCAGGCACCGCCTGGTAGCCGGCGCGCTCCACGGCCGCCAGCAAGCTGCTCAGGCGCGTCTCACGCGGGTTCCAGCGCAGTTGCAGCCGCTCAGCCGCTGAATTGACCTGGGCGTCCAGCACCCCGGGCTGGCCCAGCAAGGCCCGCTCGATAATTCCGGCGCAGGCCGCGCAATGCATGCCTGCCACGCGCAGTTGCGACAGGGACTCAAGCTCGCTGAGCTGCTGGCTGAACCCCGCCTGAGCCTGGCTGTCGTCGATCACTTCCGCGCTGCCGCCCTGGGCAGACGGCGCAGTGAAAGGAAGGGCGGAAGCAGTCATGGGCAGGCGAGGCAAGGCAGATTCTTCTGAGCCCATAATCTAGGGCCACCCCCCTCAGTGCGACATGATCCATATCAAGACTCAACCCATTCGGCTCGCCTTGCTGGCCTTTGTCTTGCTGATGTTGGGCGCCGCCCAGGCCCAGCCTGCGGGCGAGCCGCAGCGACTGCCAGTGACGCAGCTGCGCGCCGGCATGCATTTGATCCAGGCCGAAGTGGCCCAGAACGACCAGCAGCGCGCGATCGGCCTGATGCATCGGCGCAGCATGCCCGTCAACAACGGCATGCTCTTCATCTTCGAGGCGCCCAGCCAGCAGTGCTTCTGGATGCGCAACACCTTGTTGCCGCTGTCTATCGCCTTCATCAGCGATGACGGCAGCATCGTCAACATCGCCGAAATGCAGCCGATGTCTGACGCCTCACATTGCTCGGCCAAGCCGGTTCGCTATGCGCTGGAGATGAACCAAGGCTGGTTCGCCAAGCGCGGTCTCAAGGCGGGATCCAAGCTAAGCGGCGGCCCCTGGCCCTGACTGGCCCTCAGGCTGGCAGCTGCCACACCAGCCGAAAGCCGGCCAGCTCAGGCCGGGTCTGGGCGGTCCAGCGGCCGCCCAGTCGCGTGACGATCTCGTAGGCGATCGCCAGCCCCAAGCCCGACCCGCCGTCGCTGCGCGTGTCGGCTCGCTCGCCCCGCCAGAAGGGCTCGGCCAGACGGCCCAGATCAGCCGCGGCCACACCCGGGCCGTCATCCTCGATCTCGATGCGCGCGCCGCCCGACTCATCGACCAGGCGCAGGCAGATGTGCGGCCCGCCATAGCGCAAGGCATTGTCCAGGGCGTTGCTGAGCGCCTCCCCCAGCCACACTGAGTGGGCGAAGGCCATCACCGGAACATCCGGCATGTCGAGCACCAGGCTGCGGCCCTTGCGCGCAGCCTGCAGTGCCAGGGGCTCGGCGGCCTCGCGCAACAGCGGCCGCAGGTCCTGATGAAACGCCTCGGCCTCCAGCGCCATACTGCCTTGCGAACGGACCAGGCTCAGCAGCTGCCCGATCAGGCGCGCCAGCCGGTCGCTGGATTTCAGCATGGCGGCGACCAGCGGCTGAAGCTGCGCCTCACTGTCCCTGCCCTGCTGGCGCAGCTCTAGCATCAGCTCCTGGGCCAGCACGCGCAGGCCGGCCACCGGCGTGCGCAACTGATGCGCAGCATCGGCCACAAAGCGGCGCTGCCGATCAATGGAGTCCGTCACCTCGAGCAGCAGACTGTTGATGCGCTCGATCAAGGGCTGCGCTTCGGCCGGCACGCCATCGGTGGGCAGCGGCCTCAGATCGCTGGGGGCTCGCCTTGCCACCTCGCGCGCCACCTCGCGCAGCGGCTGCAGGCCGCGACGCACACCCCAGGCCAGCAGGGCAAACGTCAGCAGCCCGAGCGCCAGCGTCGGCAGCGCCATCGCCATAAGCACATCGCGCACCAGACGGTCACGCTTGTGCCGTGTTTCCACGACCACGATGGAGACTGATCGATCCAGCATGGGGGAAGTCAGCGAAAACATCGCGCCGCGCACCGGCTCACCCACCATCGCACCATCGAACAGCACCGGACGGGCAAAGCTGTTGTGCCGCAGATCTGGTCGCGGCAGGCCGGACTCACCCGCCAGCACATGGCCACGCTCGTCAAGCACGGCAAAGCTGTTGCGCTCGGTGCTGTCCCAGGTCAGCAGCTCCAGGGTCTGGCGGCTCATGTCGAGCAGCGGGCCTCGGTCGGTCCAGATGATCTTGGCCGCCAAAGCCCCAGCCTCGTCCTGCAGGCTGCGATCGAAGGCGGCATTCGCACTGCTGCGCGACAGGCTGTAGGCGCCGAGCGCCGCCGCACTCATGCCCAGCAGCCAGATCCACAACAGCGGCGTCAGCAGCTGGCGCCGCAGGCTGCTGGCGCGCTTTTCAGACTTCATCGTCGGTGATGCCGTCAAGCGGCCTGGCCTCGCAGGCCTCCAGCACATAGCCAAAGCCGCGCACCGTTCGGATGGCCACGCCCAGCGAGCAGAAGCGCTTGCGCAGCCGGTGCACATAGACCTCGACCGAGTTCTCGCTGAAATCGGCTTCCCAGCTGGACAAGCGCGCGACGATCGCTTCCTTGCCCACCACGCGACCGACACGCTGCATCAGCATCTCGGTCAGCGCGAACTCGCGCGGGCTCAGCCGCACCGGCTCGCCGCGGTGGCTGAGTTCACGATGCTCCAGATCCATCAGCAACTCGCCCACCTGCAGGGTCTCGCTCACCCGCCCCTGGGCGCGCCGCTTAAGCGCCCGCAGGCGCGCAATCAGCTCACTCAGGTCGAAGGGCTTGACCAGGTAGTCGTCCGCACCCGCATTGAGCCCCGCAACGCGATCGCGCAGCTCGTCGCGCGCCGTCAACAGCAGCACCGGCAGACGGGCACCCTGGCTGCGCCATTGACGCAGCACGCTCATGCCATCGAGCCCGGGCAGGCCCAGATCGAGCACCGCCAGATCGAATTGCTCGATCAGCCCGGGGGCGCAGGCCTGACGACCATCAACCAGCAAGTCAACTCGCCAACCCTCGCGTTCCAGCGCGCGGGCCACACCCAGGCTCAGGGCCGGATCGTCTTCGACCAGGAGGATTCGCATGAAAGGCATTCACAGCAGTTGCGGACGCGAAAAAGGCCGGTCGCAACCGGCCTTCGAAGCGGCAAGGAAAGAAAACGCTTCAGGCGAAGTTGGCCTGCGCGAACTCCCAGTTCACCAGATGGTTCAGGAAAGCTTCGACAAACTTGGGGCGCAGGTTGCGGTAGTCGATGTAGTAGGCATGCTCCCACACGTCGACCGTCAGCAGCGCCTTGTCAGCGGTGGTCAGCGGCGTGCCGGCCGCGCCCGTGTTGACGATGTCCACCGAACCGTCGGCCTTCTTCACCAGCCAGGTCCAGCCGGAACCGAAGTTGCCGACGGCGCTCTTGGTGAAGGCTTCCTTGAAAGCGTCGTAGCTGCCCCACTTGGCATTGATCGCGTCGGCCAGAGCGCCAGTGGGTGCGCCGCCGCCATTGGGCTTCATGCAGTTCCAGAAGAAGGTGTGGTTCCAGATCTGGGCTGCGTTGTTGTAGATGCCGCCGCTGCTCTTCTTGACGATGTCTTCCAGCGACATGGTCTCGAACTCGGTGCCCTTCTGCAGATTGTTCAGGTTCACCACATAAGCGTTGTGATGCTTGCCGTGGTGGAACTCCAGCGTCTCAGCGCTGTAGTGCGGTGCCAGGGCATCCTTGGCATAGGGCAGTGCGGGCAGGGTGTGTTCCATGTCAACTCCTCTTCAACGGGTTTGGGTTATTGCATCACCGGCGGCGATTGTAGGCAGCTTCAGGAAAGCCCTGGCTGCGTGGCGAGTACCTGCATTTGTGCCTCCCCGTCGACTAGCACCGCATGCACTTGCGCCCCGACTTCAAGCTGAGCCACCGTGGTCAGCGCGCGTCCGGAACCATCGTCCAACCAGGCATAGCCGCGCGC
This sequence comes from Methylibium sp., assembly GCA_013824165.1. Taxonomy (GTDB): domain Bacteria; phylum Pseudomonadota; class Gammaproteobacteria; order Burkholderiales; family Burkholderiaceae_C; genus JACDQM01. The sequence goes on from PNNH01000112.1 coordinate 17,757, forward strand.
CAGCACGCGCCGCGGGTCCAGCGCCTGCAAGCGTGCCTGCAAGGCATCGACGCGCCTGCACTGCGCCTGCAAGCCCACTTGCAGGGCTCGATCTTGGCGCTGCGCCAACTGATCCAGCCGCATGGGCTGGCGCTCCAGCACCCGAGGCAAGGCCTGACCCCGACGTTGGGCCAGCAGGTCCAGCAGTCGGCGCTGGCGGGCCAGCGCATCGCTGGGCCGGGCGAGCCGGAGTGCGGCCCGGTCCAGGCGCTGCGCCAAGTTGTCCAGCCGCTGATCCACGCGACGGCTCAATGCCGCGGCCAGCATGCGCAGCCGCTCAAGTTCGCCCGCCTGAGCCGGCGCTGCGAGCTCGGCCGCGGCGGTGGGCGTCGGCGCCCGCAGATCGGCGGCCAGGTCGGACAGCGTCACATCGGTCTCATGGCCGACCCCGCAGATCACCGGCAGGGCGGATTCGGCCACCGCCCGCACCACCCGCTCATCGTTGAAGGCCCACAAGTCTTCGAGCGAACCGCCACCGCGACACAGCAGCAAAGCATCGACTTCGGCCCGCGCATTGGCCGCACGCAATGCCTGCACCAGTGCAGCAGGCGCCTGATCGCCCTGGACCAGGCTGGGATAGATGACGACCTCCACCTGCGGCGCGCGGCGCGCCAGCGCCGTCAGCACATCGTGCAAGGCGGCACCCGCCGTCGAGGTGATGACGCCGAGTCGGCGCGGAAAGCCTGGCAGGGCCCGCTTGCGCTCGGCAGCAAACAAGCCCTCGCCCTCCAGCTTGGCACGCAGTCGCAGGAACTGCTCGTACAAGGCGCCCGCGCCGGCACGCCGCATCGACTCGACCACGAACTGCAGCTCGCCGCGGGGCTCGTACACGGCAAGCCGGCCGCGCAGCTCGACCAACTGGCCATCGCCCGGCGCGAAGTCCAGCAGGCTTGCCGCACGTCGGAACATCGCGCAGCGCAGGCTGGCGGCGCCAGTCTCTGCATCCTTGAGGTTGAAGTAGCAGTGCCCACTGGCGGCACGCATGAAGCTGCCCAGCTCGCCCTGCACCGTGCAACTGGCAAAGCGCGCCTGAAGCGCATCAGCCACCGCCTTGAGCAGGCCCTCGACGCCCCAGACGACTCGATTTGGCGCGGGCTTGAAGGGCTCAACCACGCGCAAACCCAGGCCTGGCGCGGCCCGAGAACTCCACAGCCGCATGAATGCTGGGTTTGCAGCCCATCAGCGCCGTCACAGGTCTGTCACAGGCACACAAGCTCTTGTTTTTCAAGTGTTTTTCCATGCTCAAAAATGCAGCAATCTGTCGAAGTGCTTGATTTTCCGTGCGCCAGCGCAGCGTCAATGCAGCTTGCCCACAAAGTTATCCACAGCGGAAGTGGATTGTTTTCCGCCCCACGGGTTAGCCCGTTCAGAGCGCCGTGCTGTCATGAAAAGCACTCACCGGTTCAGGCCATAATCGCGCGCAGCCCGAGCCCTTCGGCCGGGCCTTGCCTCAGCGATTGGAGGGGAGCCCTTGTTTTCGATCATACAAGCCGCCGGCTGGCCGATCTGGCCGCTTCTGCTGTGCTCCGTTGTGGCCCTGGCCCTGGTGTTCGAGCGTTTTGCCAGCTTGCGCGCTGCGCGGATTGCACCACCGACGCTGCTGGATGAGGTGCTGAGTGTCACCAGCAACAACCTGCCCAACGCGGACATCGTCAACAAGCTCGCCGACAACTCGGTGCTCGGTCAACTGCTGGCCAGCGGCCTGCGGGCCGTCATCGCCGACCCGCGCATCACCGATGCTCGCCTGCGCCAGACCTTTGAGCTGGCCGGCCGCGCCGCCATCCACCAGCTGGAGCGCTACCTCAACACCCTGGGCACCATCGCCACAGCCGCGCCGCTGCTCGGACTGTTGGGCACGGTCGTCGGCATGATCGAGATCTTCGGCAGCCAGAGCCCGACCGGCGGCAACCCGACCCAGCTGGCGCATGGAATCTCTATCGCTCTCTACAACACCGCTTTCGGCCTGATCGTCGCGATCCCTTCGCTGATGTGCTACCGCTACTTCCGCGGCCGCGTCGAAGGCTATGTGCTGGAACTGGAGCAGGCCAGCGAACGCTTCATGAGCCACCTGACCCGCTTCACGCAGGCAGCGCCGGGAGCAGCCTCCGTGGCCGCCTCCGCGCAAGTCGGCCAGAATTCGCGTCGGGGTTGAGGCGATGAAGTTCCGTCAGCACAAGGCCGAAGAGCCGGAGATCAATCTGATCGCCTTCATCGACGTGCTTCTGGTGGTGCTGATCTTCCTGATGATGTCGACCACCTACTCGAAGTTCACCGAGCTGCAGGTCACCCTGCCGGTGGCCGATGCGGAGAGCCTGAAGGAGCGGCCGCGCGAGATCGTCGTGGCCGTCTCGGCTGATGGCCGCTACACGATCAACCGGCAGCCGGTGGAAGGCCGCGCACCTGAACTGTTGGCGGCTGCGCTGCGCAGTGCTGCGAACGGTCAGCCCGACACCATGGTCATCATCTCGGCAGACGCATCGGCGGCTCATCAGTCAGTGGTCAACGTGATGGATGCGGCACGCCGTGCCGGCCTGCCACGCCTGACCTTTGCCGCGCAGAGCAAGACCAACCCCTGAGATGCAAGAGCACGGGCGCCTGCAGGCTGCGCTGCAGTCGGCTTGGCAGCACGGCGGCGTGCTGGCGCAGGCCTTGCGCCCGCTGGGCGCCCTGTTCGGACTGATCACGCGGCTGCGTGCTGCGCTGTACCGGCTGGGCTGGCTCCGCACGGCCAGCCTACCGGTGCCGGTCATCGTGGTCGGCAACTGGATCGTCGGCGGTGCCGGCAAGACACCCACCACGCTGGCGCTGCTGCAGCTTCTGCAAGGGCAAGGCTACCGCGTCGGTGTCATCTCGCGCGGCTATGGCGGCAGCGCTGAAGGCTGCAGCCTGGTCAGCCTGGTCAGCCGAGCCAGCAGTGCCGCGGAGGTCGGTGACGAGCCGCTGCTGATCCATCTGCGCAGCGGCGTGCCGGTCGCCGTCGGACGGGACCGTGTCGCCGCTGCACAAACGCTGCTGGCCGCCTACCCACTCACGCAGCTGCTGATCAGCGATGACGGCCTACAGCACTGGCGCCTGCCGCGTGCGCTCAGCGTGCTGGTGTTCGACGAGCGCGGCTTGGGCAACGGCCGCCTGCTGCCGGCCGGGCCGCTGCGCCAGGACCGGCGACTCAGCGGCGAGCCGCAACTGGTTCTGTACAACGCGCCGACAGCCAGCACGCCGCTGCCCGGGCACCTAGCTCAGCGCCGGCTGGCGGGCGCCGTCAGCCTGGCCGATTGGTGGGCCGGCCGTCCAGCACAAGCAGACGCGCTACAGGCCCTGCGCGGCCGTCCGCTGCTGGCAGCAGCCGGACTGGCGCGGCCCGAGCGATTCTTCACGATGCTCCGCGAGCAGGGCCTGACGATCCTGCCAATGCCCCTGCCCGACCACCATGACTACGCCGAACTGCCCTGGCCGGCCGACACGGCGACCCTGCTGATCACCGAGAAAGACGCGGTCAAGCTGCGCCCTGAGCGCATGGGCCGCGTGCAGGTCTGGGTGGTGGCGCTAGACTTTCTGCCCGAACCAAGCTTCGGCCGCGCCTTGCTGGCACAGTTGCCGGGGCTTCCCGACAAACGCACGCATACAAGCCCGGCCTAAAAGCCGGCCCAACCTGGACCTAAAGACATCATGGACAACCGACTGCTGGAGATGCTGGTCTGCCCCCTCTGCAAGAGCCCACTGGAACACCAACGCAGCGAAGAGCACGGCCGCGAACTGATCTGCCATGCCGACAGGCTGGCCTTTCCGGTGCGCGACGACATTCCGGTGATGCTGGAGCACGAGGCCCGCTCTCTCGATGCGTCAGCGCCTGAAACCCAGCCCATGCCGACATGAGCTTCACCGTTCTGATCCCGGCACGGCTGGCCTCGACCCGTCTGCCCAACAAGCCGCTGGCCGATCTTGAAGGCCGGCCCATGATCGTGCGCGTGGCGCAGCGCGCGGCGCAGTCCGGCGCCAGCCAGGTGGTCGTGGCCAGCGATTCACAGGAAGTGCTGGCCGCCTGCGCAGCCCATGGCGTGCAGGCGGTATTGACCCGCGCCGACCATGTCTCGGGCAGTGACCGCCTGGCTGAAGCCTGCCAGCAGTTGGGCCTGGACGGGCAGGATGTGGTGGTCAATGTGCAAGGTGACGAGCCGCTGATCGCCCCGTCGATGATTGACGCTTGCGCTGCGCAGTTGCGCGCCCGCCCCGACTGCGTGATGAGCACGGTGGCCCATGCGCTGGACGACGCGACCGATTTCGCCAACCCGAATGTGGTCAAGCTGGTGACCGATGCGCGCGGCACCGCCCTTTATTTCTCGCGCGCCCCCATCCCCTGGTGGCGCGACGCCGGTGCGGCCACCCCGCAGCCCGGCAGTGCCTTGCGCCATGTCGGGCTGTATGCCTACCACGCCGGCTTTCTGCGCCGCTTCCCAGGCCTGCAGGCCAGCCCGCTGGAGCAGATCGAGTCACTGGAGCAGTTGCGCGTGCTCTGGCACGGCGAGCGCATCGCCGTTCACATCAGCCCGGAACGCCCCGGCCCCGGCGTGGACACACCGGACGATCTGGAGCGGGTCCGGGCCCTGCTGCGCAACAGCGCCTGAGATGGCCCCGCAGGGCTGCCCGCTCAGGGGCCCAGACCCGTCGCAGTGCCGCCTGGCGTCAGCTGTGTGCCAGCCTTGCCATGCTATCCTCGCCCGCAGTATGCAAGGGCGGCGTCAAGCACGTCCTGGCCAGATTTTTAGAACTGAGGAGACCTCGTGCGATTGATTCTTCTGGGCGCCCCTGGCGCCGGCAAGGGCACCCAAGCCGCCTACATCTGCCAGAAATTCGGCATCCCGCAAATCTCGACCGGCGACATGCTGCGCGCAGCTGTCAAGGCCGGCACGCCGCTGGGATTGCAGGCCGACGCCGTGATGAAGTCCGGTGGACTGGTCAGCGACGACCTGATCATCAGCCTGGTCAAGGAACGCATCGCCCAGCCGGACTGCAGCAAGGGCTTCCTGTTCGACGGTTTTCCCCGCACCATTCCGCAAGCCGACGCGATGAAGGCGGCCGGCGTCAAGCTGGACTTCGTGCTGGAGATCGACGTTCCCTTCGATGCCATCATCGAGCGCATGAGCGGTCGCCGCTCGCACCCGGCTTCCGGCCGCACCTACCACGTCAAGTTCAACCCGCCCAAAGTCGAAGGCAAGGATGACGCCACGGGCGAAGACCTGATCCAGCGCGACGACGACAAGGAAGAGACTGTCAAGAAGCGCCTGGAGGTCTATTCGGCCCAGACGCGTCCACTGGTGGACTACTACTCCAGCTGGGCCGCGAGTGGCGACGCGCAGGCGCCGCAGTACCGCCGCATAGAAGGCATCGGCAACGTCGATGAGATCACCGCACGCGCCCTCGCAGCACTGAGCTGAGGCCGCAAGCACAGCACGTCCGGGCCGCTGTTCAGCGGCCTTCTTTTTGTTCGACAATTGACGTTTACGTCAACGTAATCCAAACAGGAGAGACAAAGCCATGGACATCGCAGGCAAAGTATTCATCGTCACCGGCGGGGCCTCGGGATTGGGCGAAGGCACCGCCCGCATGCTGGCACGCGAAGGCGCGACCGTCGTGATCGCCGACCTGCAGGTCGAGCGCGGCGAGGCACTGGCCAAGGAACTGGGCGGCGCCTTCGTCAAAGCTGACGTCAGCCAGGAAGCCGATGGCCAGGCCGTGGTCGCGAAGGCCAGCTCGCTGGGCAAGCTGATGGGCCTGGTCAACTGCGCCGGCATTGCACCGGCCGTCAAGACCGTGGGCAAGGAAGGCGCTCATCCGCTGGCCACCTTTGCCAAGGTGATCAATGTGAACCTGATTGGCAGCTTCAACATGATCCGCTTGGCGGCAGAAGCGATGAGCAAAAACGATCCGGAGTCCACTGGCGAGCGCGGCGTGCTGATCTCGACCGCCTCGGTCGCGGCCTACGACGGCCAGATCGGCCAGGCTGCCTACGCCGCCTCCAAGGGCGGTGTGGTGGGCATGACCCTGCCGATCGCGCGTGACCTGGCCCGCAACGGCATCCGCAACATGACCATCGCCCCCGGCATCTTCGGCACACCGATGCTGTTCGGCATGCCCCAGGAGGTGCAGGACGCTCTGGCGGCCAACGTGCCCTTCCCTTCGCGCCTGGGCAAGCCCGAGGACTATGCCAAGCTGGTGCACCAGATCATCACCAACGACATGCTGAACGGTGAGGTGATCCGTCTGGACGGCGCGATCCGTCTGGCGCCGAAGTGATCACGGAAGCGACGCGCCCCTGATGAAGAACGGCCTCACTAGGAGGCCGTTTTTTTTCTGCGCCGCAGCTGCGGCCCAGCCTTACTTCTTGGCGCTGCGCGAGTGGATGCTCCACAGACGAGCCAGCTCGCCCGAGCCGTCTGCGCCCTTGGCGGCACGCCAGCTCTGCTGCGCCTTGGCGGTGTCGCCGGCGTTGAACTGAGCCAGGCCCAGATACAGATGGGCATCATCGGCGCGCTTGAGGTTGCCCTTGGCGATGCCGGCCTGGATCAACTTGACGCCTTCGGCGCCTTCGCCTCGGAAGGTCTTGGCCAGACCCAGCTTCACCAGGTCGTCGCCGGCCTTCGAGGAATTGGCCGCCTTCAGCGCTTCCGGCTCTGCTGCCTTGGCTTCGCCAATCTTCTTGACCATCAGGTCTAGCAGACGCTTGTGGCGCGCACCCTCAGCACCTTGGCCAAGCACGTTCGCCGCCAAACCCTTCTCGACGACCTGCTTGCCCTCTTCGGGAAAGCCAGCCTGAGCGGCCAGCTGAGCCATCTCCATATAGTCATCCGCGCCGCGCATATTGCCGGTCGCGAGCTTGAGGCGGTAGACATCCAGGCCAAAACGCGGCGCGAAGCCCTTGCGCTGCGGCAGGCCACCCAGGATTTGGGCCCAGAGTTCCTTACGCGGGTAGTAGTTCAGCAGCTTCTCGGTCGCCAGCGATTCAGCCGCCGCATCGCCCTTCTTGTTGGCCGCGTACAGCAGCAGATTCAGCTTGTCCTGGCTGGGCGTCTTGCCGGCCTTTTCATCGGCCTGCACTTCGGCCAGCGTGTCCTTCAGGACAGCGCCCATATCACCGGAGCGCAACTGAGCCTGGGTCTGCACCGTCTTCATCGTGGGGCTGTTGCCACCCGCGGCAAAGTACTTGTTGGACCAGTCCAGCGCCTTGGCACCATTGCCTGCGCGCAGATAGGTGCCCGCGATGGCTTCCATGTATTGAAGCTGCTGTGCGCCAGCCAGCTTGCCGCCCGCCTTGAGGGCTTCAAACGCCTTAGCCATCGAGTCAGCATCGCTCACGCCCATCGCAGCCGAGAAACGCGTGCCCTCGATCGCGTTGTTCTCCGCCGCCGTCCGATTGGCCACGCCTTCGGCGTCACGCACCTTGGCCAAGGCTTCCTTGAACTTGCCACCCTTGATCAGCGCGGCCGCGTCCTTCAGGTGCTTGCCGACTTCGGCACGCACGGTATCGGCCTGCGCCTGGGCTTGCATCATGCCCAGCCCGCCGTTCGGCAGCGATCCGACCAGCAGCGCGGCAGCGCCCAAGGTCGCGGAAGCAAGAATATTGCGTTTCATACGAGTCTCTCCTACGAAAAAAACGCGCCCCCTTGCGGGAAGCGCGTTCGTGCAATCAGGCGTGCATCAATTG